>JACRFZ010000098.1 GCA_016212515.1 Candidatus Melainabacteria bacterium | reverse complement strand
TCTCTTGAGTTTGCAACTGTGGGTGAAAGTGCCGCCTCCGGGCGTAAAATTTCTTCTCGCTCTCCTTTTGCTGCCGGGCTTTCCATGTGGGGCGGCAGTTTTCTCATGCTTTTACCGGGTGGTCTTATCGTTACCTATATCGGCGAGATAATTGCCGGTACTACCAGGCACGGCGTGCCCTCGCAAGTTGGTTTGATTGCATTTCTGACCGGTCTTGTTTACCTTGGCTTTCGGTTGGTGTCCGGGCAATTGAAGGAACGCCGGGCAGTGAAAGAATTGTATGAAGAACAGGCTTTGCTAAATCGCGCCAAGAGTAAGCACGGTGTTTTGACGGTATCGGAGGCAGCCCTGGATTGTCGGCTCAGCATTCTTGATGCCAAACAGGCTTTTGAAAGACTCTCGAAACTGAGTGTCTGTCAGATCGACGTCACTGAGCAGGGTGAACTCTGTTATCGCTTTCCCAGTTTCGAAAACCCGTGCGAGCCTGTTGAGACTTTGATGCCTGGTTTTACACTGGAAGTTAAAGAGAAGGACCCGGCATAGTCAGTACGGCGGCACCGTGGAAGCGCCCATGCTTGAGATCGCTTAAAGCCAGGTTGGCTTCCTTCAGTGGATAGAGGTTGACTTTTGTGCGCACCGGTATCCGACCTGCTATTTCTAGAAATTCCACGGCATCCTGCCTGGTCAGGTTGGCCACCGACTTTATGGAGCGTTCTTGCCAGAGATCGGCATAGGGGAAAGAGGGAATATCGCTCATGTGAATGCCACCACAGACGATGCTGGCCCCCTTGTCGGAAGCTTTCAGAGCCAGGGGCACAAGTTCTCCCGCCGGTGCAAATATGAGGGCGGTATCTAGCTTTTGGGGCGGCATCCGATCGCAGTCTCCGGCCCAGATTGCTCCCAGACTTCTGGCATAGTCTTGACCGCTCAGATCGCCCGGTCTGGTAAATGCATACACCTCTCGCCCCTGAAAGAGGGCTACCTGAGTGATGATATGGGCGGCGGCGCCAAAGCCGTAAATGCCCAGTCGCTTACCTTCTCCCGCCAGTTTGAGAGTGCGCCAGCCTATCAGCCCGGCGCATAGTAGCGGGGCTGCTTCCTGGTCTGAAATGGCATCAGGCAACCTGAAGCAGTAGTTGCGGTCGGCTACGGTATGGCTGGCATAACCGCCGTCTAAGTTGTAGCCTGTGAAAGATGGATGATCGCAGAGGTTCTCCCGCTCGGAAAGACAGAAGCGACAGTCGCTGCAGGTCTGACCGAGCCAGGGCACGCCCACGCGCTCGCCTATTCTAAAGGGAGAGGGCTTGTCGTTTTCATCTGCTGCCAGGGCTGCCACCGTGCCTACGATCTCATGACCGAGCACTAAGGGTAGTTTGGCCTCTTTTAGATCGCCTTCGATAATATGAAGATCAGTGCGACAGACGCCGCAAGCCGAGACCTTCAGGAGCAGTTGACCGGGTTTTAGCTGCGGCATCGGGAGTGATACCATTTTCAGTGGCAATCCGTATTTCTCAAAGACCATTGCTTCCATAGGGCTGTTTGTACTCTTTCTATTGCGGTAGTCCTGGTACTTTTCTGGCGCTGAATATGATCATATTTGTTTTGGCATCGGTTGCACCGCTTGTGCCCGGGGGCAGGTAGGAGGGATGAGTGAAGAGGTAGCCTTTGGGCAGCGGAATCTTTTTAGAGGCTCCGCCTGTGGCGCCCATGGTATTGAGACCCAGGTTCTCCAGTTTCGACTTGTCCCAGGAGACGTAGATAATTTCCTTGCCGTCCGGCGACCATTTGGGAATGCCGCTGGTGACACCGGTGGCGGTGAGTTGCTGCTCTTCGCCCTTGACCAGATCGATTTTGAATACACGCCAGTCTTCACCACCGAAATGGCGCATGAAAACTGCCGTTTTACCATCCGGGGCCAGCCAGGGATCGTAGTCACCCAACTTAAAAGCCCGCAGGTCGGAAGTACTGACAATTTGACCTTGCGGCAATTGTTTGACGTCGGTGCCGTCGAGTTTCATCGTATAAAGCCGGCAGGCGGCATTTTTGTCCTGGGAGAGCGGCACCACCGGAAAAATAAGTTGCCCCTTGATGCAGTGGGGATCGGCCGCTGCCAGGCCGGAGGGGGTGTTCACCACTTCGCTGCGGCGGCTTGCCAGGTGGTAGATTTTGAGCTGAGGCAGGGATGTGAGCTTGCCCCGGTGGATGTAGATGATGGCGTCATTGTCTATCCATGAGCTATTGGCATTCATAATTTCCTCTCCCCAGGGTTCCACATCTTTTTGATTGGTACAGGTGAGGGTGCGGTTATGGGCCGAGCCGCTCAGGTCGGCTACAACTATTTCGGTATTGAGATAATTGCTGCCGTTTTCTTCGGCAAAGCCGGTCGGCAAAATTGCTCTTTTGCTAGGGTTATAGCGGGTAAAGGTGATTTTCTTACCATCCGGGGAAATTCTGGCATGGGTCATTTCTCTTTTTGCATCAAGCAGAAGGGGGTGAAAGTTCTTCCCATCCAGGTCGGCAGTATAAATACCGAACATGTCAGGACCCCGGTAGCCGAAGAAGAGAGGACTGGCAAGCAACAGTTGTTGCCAGAAGAAAAGACCGGCCAGTAGGAAACTGCCGCAGAAAATCAATGGAATGTATTTCTGCTTCTCAGCCTTCAATTGACTTCTTCCTTTTGGCGCTGGCTGTTAGATTGAGAGCTTCCACGAATATGGAAAAGCCCATGGCTGCATAGATATAGGCTTTGTTTATGTGCTGTCCACAGCCTTCGGCGGTCAGAACCACGCCGATTAGCAGGAGAAAGCTCAAGGCAAGCATTTTAACCGTGGGAAACTTGTGAATGAATTGACTGACCGGCTGAGAGAAGATCATCATGATTATGACGGCGATGATTACGGCTACTATCATTATCCAGATCTGATCAACCATGCCCACAGCGGTTATAACTGAATCCAGGGAAAAGACCATGTCTAGAATGGCGATTTGAATAAGTGTGCTCCACAGGGACGGACTTGCCTTCTTGTCTGCAGTTTCGGCGTCACCTTCGATTCGTCCGTGTATTTCTTTGGTAGCTTTTGCTATCAGAAAGGCACCACCGGCCAATAAGAGCAGGTCTCTGCCTGAGAACGCATGTGAAGCCAGAGTAAAGAGCGGCTCTTTGAGGCTCATCACCCAACTCAAAGAAGCAAGCAGGGCAATTCTTGAGAGCATGGCCAGGGCCAGACCGGCAATCCGGGCTGTGTTCTGTTGCTGCAGCGGAAGCTTGGAGGAAAGAATCGATATGAAGATAATATTGTCGATGCCAAGGATTATTTCCATCGAGGTGAGCGACGCCAGAGCTGCCCAGACTTCGCCATCCAGTAGTAAATTTGTATCCATATCGTTTATGACCGACCCATTGTTCAATTGCCCTGCGTGCCGCAAGTTTGAGTTACTGAGGGGTAAGTATAGCCGGTAAAGTGTGCCAGATTGAACCAAATTGACTAGGTCCGGACCACCCTTTCGGATGATACGACTATGTGGCATTGATTCTATGATGACGCAGTCGGTTCGTGGAGCGAGCCAGCCATGTGGAAAGATTGCAAGCAAGTCTGTCTGGGATTGTCGATCAGTGGGTTTGTATTGGGTTCTGTCGCCTATTGCGGGTCTGGCTTGCCGGCCATGGCCCAGCTTAATGTGCCGCTTTTAACTATCAAGAAGCATGTGCAAGACCGGGTGGTCTTGAAGGAAGGCCGTTATCGCATACTCGTCAATGAGGGTAAGGGGTGGCGGGCGTTTCAATGCGGTTTGTTGCGAGCCGGAAAAATTTACCGTACCACCTATCCGGATTTCTTTTCCGGCCGCGAGGTTCCTGCCAGAGTTGCCACCACGGAGGAAGAGCGAGCATCGCTCAGTAAGCCCACCAGAGGGGAATGTGTTTTGCATATTCTCAATGAAGAAAGTCGCTTTGATTACGTACGGTTCAAAATTGAGCCGTTGGGAGGCGTCGGCGTGATCGCTTCGACCGCCGGCAGCGCCAAAACCACAGTTCCGACAGCGGTGGCTGCCGGCAGCGCCTTTGACGGCACCTGGCATACACGGCGCCAGCACCAGGGCTGTTGTTCGTATTCTGCCGATGAAGACTACACATTCAAGACCCTGAATGACGGTACAACTGTAGTCACTGCCGGAGGGATTCCCCTCAAGGGTAAGGTGGTCGGTTCTACCTTTTCCTTCACCTATGGTTCCGGGCGCAGCGGTTCCTTTGTTCTTGCACCAGACGGTAAGAGCTTTTCCGGTAGTTTTACAGATCTGGAAAGTAACCATCGCGGTAATTTTAGCGGCAGTCGCTAAGTACAATCCTGTCCTGACAAACATTGTTTTGGTTTGCTTTATTGCAGGAGTTTGTTAGGATGTACTGGTCGATGGAGATTTGCCCATGGCCAAGATTGCGGACTCGGCCCTGTTTGTGACCGCTCTGACCATAGCATTTAATGCCGGTGCTGCCGTAGCGCAGTCTGGCGATAGCGGTGAAGCTTACGGACCTTTGCTCAGTCCCCAGAGAACCGGTTCCGAACGCGGCGTTCGCCTTAGCCGTCCGCAGTCTCAGCCGCCTAAACACGAGAGCGGCGGTGAGGTACCGCCCTTAGCACATGCTACCTGCAAAGAGCGGGTAGAAGTCCTTACCAGCGAATTGGTCTGGTACAAGTCGCTCTCCCGGGCCAGGGCCGAGGCTGAGCGCAGCGGCAAACCCATTTTCTGGGTGCACATGCTTGGGCAGATAGACGGCAATACCTGTGCGGCTGCCAGTGCCCTGAGAGCGGTCTCTCTTTCCAAAAATCCTGTTTATTCCATACTGAAAGACGACTTTGTGGTGGGCTATAAAAATATCGACGGCAAACCGTTTGCCGGCATTCCGCACCAACACGGTCCCGATGAAAACGTTGGTGATACTACCAATGGTGTGGGCGCCCATAACTTGCAGCTCTTTGTGCTGGCCCCCGATGGCACCGTGCTTACCTGTTTGCCTGGTTACTGGAGCGGCCCCGACCTGGCTTATGAGTTGGCTTTCGCTAGAGATCTTTACCAGCTATGGAAGAATGCGGCCCTCACCGTTGATGAGAAACGGGCGCAGTATTCTTCTCTGCATCTGGCCCATATTTCCACCCATAGTCAGGCTATGAAAAATCGCAGCCACTTGCCTGAGGCTGATCTGCAATGGGAGGGTCGAAATCTGGAGAATTCCGAGTTTTTCTACCAGCAGCGCGCCGTCAATCCCAATACGGGCAAGACACCTTTGAGAAATGTCAAAACCATCGACATTGTTATGCATGAAAGGCTTGCCCGGCAGCCCTTTGTACTCTACCAGGATTTTGATGCTGCGGCCTTTGCCGATTTCGGTCGACCGCTGTCGCTTCTGGTGCAGGGTGATGCTCCCGCTGCTGCACCTTCCTCAGGCAATCAGAACAAAGGCAATGCCGTCAAATCGGCCTTCACAAGAACCGGCAAAAGTCTGGGACGGACCACAGTCAATCATGCCATTCGTTATGGTATACGGTCTATTTTGCCTTGATGATGCATCTTGCCGTTGAGACTTAGAACCACGACTTGACTGTATCCTGGGCGCTGTATAGCGGCCAGCCACGGAAACCCATTTGCTGATTTTCCGCTTGTTCCGGGCAAGAACTGCTCTGGGCTGCTACTCTCTGAGAGAAATTCTGAGATCTGCTGTCGCATGCCTGTGAAGAAATGGCGGCTCTGGAGGTAATGGCCGGGCTTGCGATAATCGGGTCCACCACCGGTGCGATTACTACAACCGTGGTGTTGTCCTGGGCATCGATGATATTGGTTTGTTTGTCTTTGACGGCCTGAATGAGACTGCTGGCGGCCTGGCTGGGACGAATGGCTTTAGTAAGGAGAGTTTCGATTTCTGCAACTTCCAGGACCTCCAGACCATCGGTGGCCAGTAAGTAGCGATCGCCGAAAGCAAGGTCTACCGCTATTTGGCTTATCTTGAGCTGTCTGCCTACGGCGGAGACAATGATGTGGCCGATTTCCTTTTCTTTAGCCTGGCCTTCGCTGAGCAGGTGCTTGTCCACCAGTTCGTTTTCCAGGCTGTGGTCTCTAGTAAGTTGTTCCAGTTTGCCGCCTCTCAGTCTGTAAGCGCGAGAGTCGCCGGCCCAGGCGATAAGCATTTTTTCCGGCATTCTCAGGCAAGCCACAACAGTGGAGCCCATCTGCGCTCTGGCGGTCATCATGGTGCCGTCGCCGGCCAGGTAGATTTCCCGTTTTTGGGCTTCCACGACGGTTTGGGATGCTGCTTCAATAGTTTCTTTCAGCCACTGTTCAGCTTGCTCATAGCTGATATTCTCAGGCAGGTTCTTATATCTTTCTTGGAAGACATCGGCGAGAATGCGGCTGGCTACTTCTCCGGCACCGTTGCCGCCGATTCCGTCGGCGACCATGGCCAGGCGGCCGTCAGGGGAGACATAGTGACTATCTTCCTGACGGAAGCTGCCGTCTCTATTTCTATATTTGGTGCCGGCCCACTGGGCGGCGCCATAAACCTGCCTGAGCTTGCTAGCGCCGGGTGAAAAGTGGCTTGCTTGTTCAGCAGACCCGGAGGTTTTGTTGTTAAACATAGTATGTAGCGTCTCATTAGTAAGGGGCGTCTACATCTAATTTTCAATATTTTGTGTGACAAAGGAATGTCGAGAATGTGGCTAAGTTGTGATCAAAGATTGAGATTTCAGTTTATCGGTTGCTTGCAGTCCATGGCAATGAGCGCCAGATTCTCGGCAATGGTGGCTTTCACCTGCTCCTTTCTGGCGGCACTTTCGAAATCGGTGAGGGCCAGTTTGTCGTTTGCGGTTACATAGGTCCGGCGAGCTTTCTCCAAATAGCTGCTTCTCTCTTGCGGGTCGCCACAAGCGCAGGCCTTGATGTAATAGCACTGGGCCAGATTGGTGTAATCTCTAACCAGTTGTGGGTCTTGGCTTTTGAGTCGACCGCGGTCGAAGTCCAGAATTTTTTCGTAGCTTTCAATGGCACTGTCGAAGGCTCCCATTTCTGTATATATGGAAGCCAACTCCAGGGCGTCCACAACGAATTCTTCCGGCTCAGCCGGTTTGAGCCAGAGGGCGCGAAGAATTTCGGCGGCCTTGTCCTGTTCGTTGTTTTGCCTGAGCAGGGCGGCCAGTTTGCGGGCAGCCTTACGATCCTGGTTAACGGTTGAGGCACTTTCCTTCAGCGGTGCAATCTCTCCTTCCAGGCTTTGCCAGTAGTTTGGCTCATTCAAGGCGGAATTGGATTGAGCCACATAGGTCATGCTGGCGAGAGTGCCCAGACCGAGAACCAGAGCGGCAAGCATCGCCGTTGTCTTGACCGGTTTGATGGTGAACTTGTTCATTAGCCCCCCGGAGGTGCAGGTGGTGGCGGCGGCGGCGGTGGCGGCGGTGCCGGTTTAGGCGCTGGAGCGGGAGCCGGTTTGGGTGCGGGTGCAGGAGCCGGTTTAGGCGCTGGAGCGGGAGCCGGTTTGGGTGCGGGCGCGGGAGCCGGTTTGGGTGCGGGTGCAGGAGCCGGTGTGGGTGCGGGCGCAGGAGCCGGTTTAGGCGCTGGAGCAGGAGCCGGTTTAGGCGCTGGAGCAGGAGCCGGTTTAGGCGCTGGAGCAGGAGCCGGTGCCGGAGCGGGAGCCGGTGCCGGAGCTGGGGCCGGGGCGGGAGCCGGCGGCGGTGCTACGACCGGCGGCGGTGCGGCTCCGTTAGCGGGAGCCGGTACGAAAGGTACGCCCAGGATGGGGAAGGTATAGGTTCTGGCATAGGGATAGAGCCCGTTTTGCAACTGCGCTCCGAAAAATGAAATTGGTACGGGCAGCCGCACATTAGCCCTTGTGGTGACAGCCACATAAGGCGCACCGGTAGCCGGTGTGACATAGATAAAGTCGGTGGGCGTGTTGGCCACGGTGGGCTGGGAGACGAAGTAGCCGTCGGTGCGGTGGGCCAGGGCGGTTTGTTGGGCGGCCTGCAACCCGGCGGCGGCACTGGAAGTGGAAGCCGCGGCCCGGGCGGCATCTCGCGCTGCCGAATCGACTACGGAATAGCCCCAGATCACAATCAGCAAATCGAAGCCGAGAATGACAAATATAATGAAGAGGATGCAGGATATGGCTACCTCGATGGAAACGCTTCCTCGCCGGTTCCCTGCCAATCTGCGTTTGTTCTCTTTTCTCTTTGCTTTACTCATGGGTTTGTTCTGGTCTTTGCGGGGAGCTTGCATGTTCATTGGAGCACCACCAGGCTGCGAGCAATGGTCTGGAAGGCTTTGTTCAAGTCGGCGGACTTGGTGACGGCTACGTATATGGCGTTATTGCCTGAAATATAGGCAATACCTTTGCCCGAACCTCCTTTATTGTCGCCAAGAAACTTATCTTCCTTGGGTTTGATAACGGCGTTCTGGGATAGTCCGATAGTATAAATCGGAATTGATTTGCTGTTGGCCAGATTTGCCTCTTTGAAGGCGGCCGCCTCTGCCGTCGCCGGGTCCACGGGCAGGTTGGGTACGCCATCGGTGAAGAGGATAATTGCTTTCTTGGCCCGGGGGCGATATTTGCTCTTGTCTGTAAGTTCGAGAATGGCTGAGTGCAGGGAATCGGCAATATTAGTTTTGCCCGTGGGTCTCAAGGGCAGCACCACTCCTTTGCCATTGATGGCGTCGTTGGCTTCGTCAAAGTTGGACTTGCTTTGATCCAGGGCAATCAAGGGCACGGGAAAATTGGCAGTGCCGGCTGCTTTCCACTGGGGATCGCACTTGGCGTCGGTGGTGGCCCAGGCTGAGGTGGGAGTGGAGCCGGGTGCGTCCGAGAAAGCACTCAAGCCAAAGTGGGCGTTACTGGAGACATTCATGGTGTAGAAGAAGTTGGTAGCGGCCAGTCTGGCTGCGGCAATGGGGTCTACTACTTTCTCCACCTGGCTCCAGTAGGCGTTGTAATAGCCGGCTTGTCTGGGTGGTAGTTTGGGATTTATTTTCTTGCCGCCCTGGCTTTGCAAGCAGATGGCGTCACTTTCCATATTGCCTCTTGAGGCCTCTACGCAGGTTTCGTATTTGCTGAAATCGTAGGTGCCGACACTGGGCACCGGTACCACCAGGTCGGTGAAGCCATTGGCCTGGGCATTGGGGTCGACGCCGTTGCCTTTGAGATTGAGCGGGTTGTTGGGGTCGTAATTGCCCGGCGGCCAGCCTTGCTCCGGTACCAGGGCGCCGGGCGGATAGACTGTGGCTGCCGGTAAGCCTGGTATACTGCCGGCGGCATAGGGGAATTGATTGCCCCTCAGGAACTGCATTTTGTTGCCGGCCGGATAGGGTGATTCGGAGAATATATAAGGGGTGGCATTGCCGGTGGCACCGCCATAGGCTCCGTAATAGAGGTTTTGCGGAGGCACGGCGTTTAAGCCGGTGCCGGTATCTACCGGTTTGAAAGTGTCGTAGATGGATTTGCCTGTAGAGACCAGTCCGTATTCAACGGTGTTGGTGCCAGGATTCCAGTATCGTTTGACCAGGTTGATAGGGGTCTGGTCGTCCATGGAGCCGGAGACGTCGAAGCAGAGGAAGAGGTCTAGTTGAGGCAGACCGCCGTCGGATACGGCAGAGGCTGTTTCGATGGGACCGATGTTCAAGATAGCGGAAGAGAATACCGGTTTGTCTGAGTAAATGGCTTGCAGTCTCAAGGTGACCGCATCTTTGCTACCGTTTGCCACTTCCTTACCGTTCTGGTCGAGGAGGGTGAAATTGAGATGGGCTGTGTTCAGGGCGGGAGTGCCCAGCGCTTTACCGGTGTTTCTGTTGGCGATGACATTTTTCTTGCCGAAAGAAGTGGTCAGTACGCTGTTTTGTTCGAAGGTCTGAATGGCTACATCCATAGCCAGATCGTGCAACTGCGTGTAGGTGTAGCCGGGTGGCGAACTGGCCAGGGCTGCCGTGCCTGAGAGGGTGGCGGCATCGGTGACTGATCTGAGCTGGTTGCATAGTAAGGTATAGCGTGCAAATTCAAAACCCAGAAGTCCTAGCGGCAGTATAACGAAGAAGGCCACCACCAGGATCAGTGCTACCGTGGTCATACCTTTTCTTCTGCGCAGTCGGTAAGATTGCATGTTCTCTTCTCCAGAAAAATTGAGTTACTCACTGAGCCCGTTGGGGTTTTCCGAGTAGGACTCAATGTTAAGTTGCAAGTGGTAAGGTCCGGTCAGTCCGGGAATGTTCATTTTCATCCAGGTGGGATCAAAGTGAACCAGCGGATCTAAGTCGGCGTCAACATAAGTGCGAACAAAATAGAGGTTTTTGGAAGTGTCGATGGAACCGGCAGCCAACTTCGTTTTGGACTCGGTTGCTTTACCGCCTGTCAGTGGTTTTACTAAGATGGTGCAGACCGGTGCGACTGTCTTGATGCCGCTGAAGTCTTTCAGTGAGTTTTTGAGAGTGGTATCGGCATTGGTGACACCGTCTGTATATGTAGGTGATTTGGCGGCTTTGCGAGCACTGGCATCACAGGCAAAATATAAGATTGATGCACGGTAGCCGAGGCTGGCCATAATCATCAGCGGAAACATCAGTCCGATAAATAGTAAGAAGAGTGCCGCCGGCAGTTCCGCCATGGAATAGCCGCGTTTCCCGGCAGCCTTTCCGTATGCGGTTTTCCTGTATATGGAATTGGTTCGGACTGGGGAGGAGAAGCTGTTGCTTTCCTTCTTATATGATTCGATTGTCTTGAGACGGCTAGACATTGCTTGCCTCCCCGGTAGTAAGTGCGCTTGATTTCAAAGTTAGTTTTCCGCACGGCGAAAGTCAATAGCTACTTCACATTGCTTTCACACAGAAGCTTGTATTGATGCGACTTCACGTTGATTTCACCATGGTTTAATCTGTGCGGTTCACTTACGCTTCACGTAAGAATCGCTGTTTATGCGAGTTCGCATTGTATTCAATAATATGAATGCGATGCGGTGTGTTTTCTCTGCCGGGCTAGAAGCTTGTAGTTGCGCGACTTCACGTTGGTTTCACTATGGTTTAATCTGCGCTTTTCACCCAGGCTTCACGCTAAAAACAGATGATAGGGGCACGAAGGCGCAATTCGGTGTTCATGGTACAGCTTACTATTTAAATGTTTTGGGACGGATTTTCTATGAACAGTAATTCAGTTAGTAGTGAAGACGCCGGAAGAACTACCGGACAAAGACCGATTATAAAAGGTCCTACCAACGGTGCTCCTCAAAATGGTGTTCCCTCCCTGGGTCCGATCAGATGCCGCGAAAGCCGTCATGAAGATTCGAGTCTGGCAGACGTGACCGAGAAATTCGAGCGAGAGCAGGTGCTGGCAGGTTTCGGCAGTCTTCATGAAGTTACTACCAGTTCCGGTTGCGAAGAAGTAAATTCGGTATTGAAGGAACTGCGAGCCGTATTAAATGAAGCCGATGCCGCTCCTGCCGCTATAAAGAATGAGTCTTATTGCAGCGATTACCAGAAGCGTCAGACCAAGACGACCCAGTATAATTTGGGTACGGCGCCGGTGGTGCAACCGTATTGCATCGATTACACCAGGCGTGAGCCGGCTCTTGCTGGTGGTACCGGTGGTGGCAGCGTCGCTTCCTCCGTCGCGCGAGAAAGAAGGTCTACCACCAGGCAAGATCTGCCCTTCATTCCTCTGGAAGAGAAGTCTGTCGTGCTGCCCCGGGTTCAGCTTACCTTCTTGCAGAAGGTTGGTATCACAATTGGGGCGGCGGCGGTGGTGGTGGCGCTGGCCGTAAGTGGTGTCGAGTGCAACAACTATTCCAGTAAGTGTGTGGCTGAGGCCCGCCTTGCTCTTGAAGCGGGAGACTTTCAGTCCGCGATTGCCGCCAGCAATAAAGCTATTGCCTTCAATCCGCTCTCACTTGAAGCTCAGTATGAAAAGGGTCGCGCCCTGGCATTCAACAAGTGTTACCAGGAAGCCGAGCAGTATTTGAGTAATGTGCTTCGCTTCAATCCCGAACACATTGGTGCTCTGGATGCCAGAGCAGCCCTGTCTCTTAAGGTAAACAAGCCTCAGCAAACCATTGATGACAGTCGCAAATTGATGTCGCTCCTGGGCACTGAACTCAAACCCTATCAAATAGGTAATCTGGCTGCTGCCCAGTACACCGTCGGTCAGTACAAAGACGCCATGGGAACTTATGAAAAGGCTATCGAGGTAGAACCCACCAATGTGCGCCTCTACGTCGGCCGGGCCTATTGTCTTATGGCTATGTCCAAATTTGAAGGTGCCCTTGCCCTCTGCCAGAGCCTGGTTTCTCAATTTCCTGATGATGGTGATGCCATCGCTCTGCGCGGTTATTGCCGTCAGCAACTGAACGATACCGCCGGTGCCATGCGCGACTTTTGCCTGGCCCTGGAAGGAGAGCCCACCAATCCCACTTACTACAAATACAGAGCCGGGCTCTACGAGCAGCTTGGCCAGAGCAAAGAAGCTCTTGCCGACTACAAGAAAGCGGCCGGTCTCGATAAATTCAACCTTGATACACAGATTCTGGCTGCCTCCAAGCTGATCAATGCCGGTCTCTACAGCCAGGCTTCCGACAACCTGAAAGCAGCCTCCGCTTTGCCTGGTTTCCGCAAGTCCTTTCAGGCACAGTTCCTGCGGGCTCAGTGCTCTTTTGCCGCCGGTGATTATCAAGAATCAGTGCGCGATCTGGAAGCGGCCTTGAAGCAGAAGCAAAACGATGCCGCCCGGGAGCTACTGGCTCTAAACTATGCTCACCTCGGTAAAGCCGGAGCTGCCCGGGAGCTTCTTGCGCACAATCTCAAATCTGATTCACCTTCTGCCCAGACCTTACTGGCGGCCGCTCGAGTGGAGCAAGTGCTAGGCCAGGAACTTTCTGCAATCGATTTCTACAGTCGGGTGCTGCTCCGTAAGCCCCGCCAGGTGGAAGCCCTGGTTGGCCGTGCCGACTGCTACCTGGCCCGCAAGCAGTATGCCAGTGCCCAGGCCGACCTCAGTCTGGCCGTAGAGGAGGGGCGCGGTGATAAGAAGACGGTGGATAACTTGCTTCTTTGCCAGTCTGTTTTGAAGAAGCAAGCTCACATTGTCATTGATTTGCCCAGGAGCCGCACTTTCAATTTTAAATCTCTGGACGCCACGGCTCTTTTTGATAAAGCCTTGAAAGCCTATAAGCAGAACGATTCCGACCTGTGTATTGCCGCATGCTACGAATTGACCGGTCGCGAGCCTAACCATAGCGGCGCCTGGCGCCTGCTTGCCCACACCCTGCAGGAATGCAGCCGCAATCAGGAAGCAATCGATGCCTTCGGCAGTCTGACTGCCCTCGAGAGTCCGACCGCTGCTGACAAGCTCAAGATGGCACGGGCTCTCAGTGCCATGCAGAAACATGAACAAGCCATCGCCATTTTGATTGAACAACATAAACTTGACAGAGCAAACGGCGAACTGACGGCGGAATTGGCTAAAATATACGCTGCTTCGGACAGAAAGGATGAGGCCATGAAACTTTGCCGCCAGGCCATAGACGGTGGGAAAGGCTCGGAGCAGGCTCTGGTTCAGATCAAAAACCTTTACCAGTCGCTGCTTGCCGAAAAGGAGAGAGCGCGCGGTGCTAATGACGGCAGTAGCGTATTGCAGGACACACAAGGATGAACATGAAGTCGGCCGCCGGCCATAGCTATTTCAAAGAACAGCCTGGTGAGCCACTCGGCGAGGACATCAGCGGCCGGTTGGCGGAGTGCAAGCAGGGTCTCAGGCGCCTATTGGGGCGGCTGCCCCGAGGCTTCTCCACCGAGGTGGCACTCAGTCTCGCTATTCTCACTTATCTTTTCTATCAGATTACCTGGCTCTGTGAAGACAGTGAACTTAAGAAGCGCATTCTTGAGCCGGTGCGGCAGACCTGGTTGTTCTGGGGGCTTGATGAGAATTGGCGACTTTTTTCTCCGGTCATCAAAGATATAAACTTTCATACTCTCGCCGTTATCACCTTTGAAGACGGCAGTAAAAAGCTCTGGGAACTGCCCCGCATGAAGCGCTTGAATTATATTGAGCGCTTCAAAGATGAAAAGTATCGCAAGTGGTGTGTTGATTCCCTTCCCTGGCCTGACTACAAAGAGTTCTATCCTGATTTTGCCAGGTACGTGGGTCGCAAATTCTATAACCCAGCCAATAAGCCGGCCTCTCTCACCCTGCTTCTCTACTGGATTGAGATCCCCGACCCCAAAACCAGGTTTACGCCGGTGGCGGCTTTGCCCGAGCATAGCAAAATGAATACTGTTTTTTACTACCAGTACAAGCCGGAGGATCTGCCATGAATGTTAGCAATCTCTGGCGCATCTGGCGCGGTTTCTGGTTTGAGCCTACCGGCACTGAAACCATCAGTGTCTACCGCATTCTCTTTGGTCTACTGGTGATGCAGACCAGCATCGTTCATTTATCCGGACGCTTCAGTGAATGGTATTCGGATAAGGCGATGATTACCTTGCCCACGGTCATTAATCACTTCTGGTTCAGGGAACCGCGTTTTGATTTGATGCTGCTCTTCCCTCAGCAAGAGCCGACTTTCACCATCTTCTATTATGTGCTTGTCTTTTTTGCCCTGGCTCTTACCTTTGGCTTTCACGGTCGCTTTAGCGCCATGATGGTCTGGCTTATGCTCCTTTCCATGCATCATCACAATCCTTACAATATTAATGGTGGTGATGCCTTCTTGAGGGTAGTGGCACCATTCCTGGCACTTTCCCCCTGCGCCGATCATTATTCGATCGATGCCTGGTTGCGCAAGCGCCGCGGCGAAACTCTGCCTGAGTTGAAGATGCCCTGGGCCCAGCGCCTCATTCAAGTATCAATTGCTCTAGCTTACTGGCAGACTTTCTGGTGCAAAATCTCCGGTAATCAATGGCTGGATGGAACGGCTGTTTACTACGCCACCAGGCTTGATGATATGCTGCGCTTCCCGGCGCCCTGGATTTCCGACAATATGTTTGTGTTGCAGGTGCTGAACTGGTTTACTTTGATCATCGAATTTCTTGGCTGGAACGCCATTTTTATCAAGGAGTTTCGCTACTATGTGGTGGTGGGCCTGGTCTTCTTGCACCTGGGCATCGACTACATGATTAATCTGCCGGTTTTCGAATGGGCTTTTATTTTTACGCTCTTCACTTTTGTAGAGCCGGCTCATGTGCGCCTGGCCCTTTCCAAGTTGAAAGAACTGGTACCCCCGCTGCGGCGTCAGGTGCCGACAGGCGGGTAGATACGGCTCACCCGGCAGTAGACCGAGAAGTATTATTCGGAAAATGGAACTAAACGCCTGCGTCGGAGTCTTTGACCGCAGGTAGGTAGGTTGGTAGGTAGGTTGGTTGGTTGGACTGGGAGCGTTGCGGATTTTGGCTTTGCTCAATTAACAGCCGCAGACCCAGCCTCTCTTTACTGTTAACCAGGAAAGTTTCAATGAGCAACAAGATTCTACTTTGCGTATCACGCACCGGCGGTGGGCATGTAAGTGCGGCGGAAGCAATTCAGAGCGCCGTGGCGGAACTAGTCAAGAGTCTTCATTTTTGCGGCACTCCTTACGAATTTGTCGTGGCCGATGTGGTGGAAGAGAGTAGCGGGCTGCACCGGCAGTTTGTGCGTTTCTACAATTATTTACTCAGGCACAAACCGGAGTGGATGCAGTATTACTACCGGGCAATTGAATACTTCAAGCCTGATAATTCCTGGTTCGGCTATTGGTTGGCTTCGAGTTATTTGCGCAAGCTGCTTCGTCAGGTAGATCCGGTACTTGTGCTGTCGGTGCATCCAATGGCCAATCACTACCTGGCTCGTGCCATGAAGTCTGCCAAGCTGGCTAAGCGGCCCAAGCTGATGATTGTGGTGACCGATCCTAACGCTGAATTGTGGAAAGGTTGGGCCAGCCTCGATGCTTACATCACAGTTGCGCCCAACCAATTAGTGCAGAAGCGCCTGGTCGAACTGGGTGTTAATCCGGACAAGATCGCAGTTATCGGCATGCCGGTGCACCCTATATATCTGAAACCGCCGCTGGTGGCACGGCAGCAATTTCTCAAAGAACTCGGGCTTGAACCGGAGCGCTTGACCATTTGCCTCACTGCCGGTCTGGCCGGGGGTAGCAAGGTGGTGGAAATTTATAAGGCCCTCACTAATGTTCGTCGGAACATTCAGGTACTAGCAATCTGCGGCAGTAACGAGGAATTGTTTGGGGAGTTGCAGGCTCTGGCCGGGGAGATTTCTCTTCCCACTGCCATTGTCAGGCGTCTCGATTCGATGTCCGATGCCATGGCCGCTTGCGACTTGCTCATAACCAAGGCGGGCGGACTTACAACATTCGAGGCGGTGGCCCGGCGCTTGCCTATGGCCTTAGATATGACTTCCGACCTGATGCCGCAGGAGTCGGGTACAGCCCGTCTGCTAATTGAGGCCGGGCTGGGGCAGGCAATCTATAATCCTTACGATATTGTGCCGATTGTTGCCGCTCTCAAGCGGGTTGAAGACAGGCAGAGCACCATACTTCCAGCAGTGCATCATCTTGACTGCACCCATGCCGTATATCAGATTGCCCGGCTTGCTCTCGCCAACTGCTGGTCTGAAGGTGAAACGCGGAACGCTCGCAGCTTGATCATGAGCAGAGGTGCGAGGTTGTCTGTCTAGTATGAGCCCTTCAGTTTCTTCAGGATTTTATCCTTCCTCTTCCGTATTCCATTTATTAGCGAGCTTCTGCCGTGTATGTGGTTACATTTAATCCATCGTAAGAGTGGATTAAACTTACCTGCCGCCGGCGAACCTGCCCGCCCGGCGTTTTTCAGCGGCAACCAGTTCTTAGCTGCCTCCGCTTCTTTCGTAATCGCCGCATTGACCGGGGGCTTGTCTGGCCTTATCTTTGAAATACCCCGTGGTTATGTTCAGGTCCCCTAAGGTCTTCTCAGGTACCCTGCGGCATGCCGCAGAATTACCAACCCCCTGCACCTGAATCGTTTGCTAAACCACGAGGAATGGTCATGTCTGAAAAGTCGGCAGATGCTCCTGCCAAGAAAGTTCCGGAAGTCGCCAAGGTCGGCGATCATAATAGTGGTGAAGGTCACCAGGGCGCCGGTCTGCAGCATGAGGCGGCCAAGGTGCTTTCCAGTCAGGGCGGTAACGAGGCCCATAAAGCCGCTCAGGCGAAAGAAGTTTCCAGCGCCGGCCACGATGTGACCATAGTCGATAACGGCAAGCCCGTTGCTAAGGGCGGCGCCGTTGACGGGGCTGCCGAGCACAAGCCGGCACACAATGCAGCCGAGCATCATGTGGTGCACAAGGGGGCACATAAGCCTGCCAGCGCCGAAGCCATTGTTGCTGAAAAGAGCGGCGGCCAGGCAGGCACTGACAGCCAGCCCAAGCCGGAAGCGAGCGGTGCAGCCGCTCCCGAAGGAAAGCCCCTCGAGATTGTCGATAAAACTGCCGAGTACGCCCATAAGTTTAAGGACGCGGCCGAGGTGGAGGCGAAGGCGAAAGAGAAAGCCGATGCTCCGCCCAAGATCACCGTGTCGCTCAAGGACAATAGCGGCGAGCCTGCCGAGCGCAAAGAACCGCACTATGTGGTGAAGCGTGACGGCAAAGTGGAAATGCACGGCGATCCGGTCAAGCTGGGTGCCAAAGATGTGCGGGTAGAAGTAGAGCGCGAGCCCGGTGAGGTCAATCCCAGCGCTGAGCAGCAAGCTGCCACCGACAAGCTAGTGGCCCAGGTCAACGCCGACTTGCAAAAGGCTTTCCCCGATCAGGCCGACAAAGTCGTACTGGATGACCAGGGCGACGTTGTCTCCCGCAAGACCGAGCAAGCCACAGGCTTGAAGCCGCCGGCCGAGCAGTCTAAGTTGAGCCCCGAGACTAGAGAATCCGTCGACCAGACCAAGCGTCTGCAGCGCTCCGGCGGTGTGGATATGCCCCGGGCCGCCACTGAAGGCATGGGTTCCTTCGAAACCAGAGACGTGCCCAGGCAGAAGGGTGAAACCGACAAGGTTGCCGCCGGTAAAGAGGCCTGGGCCGGATTGTTCAAGCCCGACAAAGACCATCCTTATGAAACCGTGCGTAAGACTCCGGAAGGCGAACACCGTGTCGGTCGTTATGGCTTCAACGGCAACCAGCTTGAGTCCTGGCTCAGTTCTCTCACTCCTGAGATGATTGATAAGCTCATTGCCGAGGGCAAATTGCCCAAGTCTTTCGCCAATCCCGAATTCCTGGCCAAGTTCAAGGAATTTGCCGCCAAGCTCAAGAACGGTGAACAGCCTACGCCTGCCGAGATGAAGCAGTTCTTGCCCAAGGAAGCGCAAGAAACCATCGCCGGTAAGTTGCTCGATGATATGAACAAGGCCACCGGCGACAATGCCGGTATGTCCGCCGCCGGTCTGGTTTCCGGTAAGACGGCGCAGACCATGGATCAAGCCTTCATGTCCTCGCCCGAAGCCCAGGAGCTATCTTCCGCCGGTAAGACCCTCTTCGATGTGGCTACCCAGAGGCAGCGAGTGGAAAGCAATTCGGTCGGTCAACTGCCCAAGGGAGAGCGCCGTGAGTTGGTCGAGAAAGCCCTGGAAATTGCCGGACAGCCAGTCACAGATGCCAATATTCGTGCCGTCAACACCATTGTGCAGCACGAAAGTAGCTGGAATCCGGGCGTTACAAATAACTGGGATATCAACGCCCAGCGCGGTATTCCTTCCCAGGGCTTGATGCAGACCATTCCGCCTACTTTCAATGCTCATAAAGATAGAAGCGGACAGGTGGAAGCGGCCGGACACAGCAACACAATCAAAGATCCACTGGCCAACCTGGTGGCCGGCATTAAGTATTCCGAGCATCGCTACGGTTCCCTGCAAAATGTGCCTGGCGTCCGGTCTCTAGCCCGGGGTGGTGACTACAAACCCTATTAAGGTCTGTGGTCGGATTTAGTCGGCTTGCATTTACGCTGCCGCTATGGCCTTTTCAATGGCAAAGCCGGATAGGTCAATACTGCTGGTTCCAGTCGTGGCTAATTCAGCCAGGCATTCGCCTATTGCCGGGGAATGTTTGAAGCCGTGACCGGAGCAGGGCGAAGCTATCAGCATAGAACTCAAACCCGGCAGTCGCCCAATAACAAAACGCGAGTCGTGGGTGTCGGTGTACATGCAAACGGCCGAGCGCAGGCATTTGTTTTTTACCGAGGGAAAGCAGCGCGAAACTTGTTCTTGAAAGAGAGCCTCGGCTTCCGCACCGCTGGCGGTGCGATTGACCGTGGCGGGAGTGACTACCTCGTTAAAGCTGGGGCTGGCGATTTTGAAGCCTCCCTCTGGTCCGTCGATGGCCGGCATACCGTAGCGCGTAGCGAAATCGCCCCGGCCTTCCCAAATAAAGATTGGGAAATTACCGGGTTTGAAGCTTTCGTATTTGTCTTTGATGTCGAACCAGTACATCACCTGGCGAACTACGGTGAAGTGAGCAGCCAGGGCTTTGTGCGAATCTTTAAGGAGTTCCGACAGCCAGGGACCGGCTGAGACTATTAGTTGTTCGGCCTGGTATTGGCCACTGTCGGTTTTGACTGTGACACCACTCGTGGTAGTATTAAAAGCCAGCACGGTTTCATTTGTGTGTACAGTCGCGCCCAGGGATTTTGCTAAATCGAGCTGGGTGCGCAGGCAGTTTTCCGGGTAGAGCAGCCCTGCTTCCGGCTCGTAGTAGCCGTATTCATGGCTACCGACATTGAAGACCGGAAAGCGCTTCTTGATTTCTTTAGCTTCCAGAATGTCGTGAGCGATATTGTATTTCCTGGCGGCATCGACAGTGTTATCAAAGAAGTTTTGAATGTGGTGCGTGCCGAGCCCTTCCTTGTTTGAGATCATGAGCCCGCCGCAAGTAAGAAGCAGCTTTTCGCCGGTTTGCTTTTCAATTTCTCTTACTATTTCGTAGGAGCGCAAAGACAGAGGCGTATACTCCATACCTTCCCCTATAGCTTGCCTGGTAATGCGGCTGCCTCCATGGCTGGAACCATAGGTATGGGGCGGATTGTAGCGGTCGATGCCCAGTACGCGGTTGCCCCTCTTTGCCAGTTGATAGAGGGCGGCGCTGCCCATGGCGCCAAGACCGAGCACGATGGTTTGGAATGTTGCGGTCATACAGGCGTCCTTATGGTTTGGCTTCAACGCTTGCTCAATGGTCTCTTCCAGTAGCTACTTGTAACTGTATTGGAACAATATGAAAAGGCACGGTAGTTCAAAAGCTACGGCAAGTAGTCCACCAAAATACGTGCTCATTTTATCCTCAGGATCTTCTTTCAGCTCGTCGTAAAGGTCAATGGCTGCTACATAAAAGTAGGTAAGCACAAGCACCGGAAACAAGTATTGTGCGGCGCTGACTATTTCAGGAGTCTTGTAGTCTGCCAGGAAGAGTGCCATGCCTACAAGGGAAAAAATGCTGTTGAAAAGGTCGGTCAATATCAACCACCAGGCATATTTGCTGCGCAGATCTGACCAGATACCTCCTGCTGCAATTGCCAGGTAGACAGTCATATAGCCTATCAAGAGAAAGTTAGTCATATTCGGTCAGTGAAGCTCTATTTTGTTGAATTGCAGGCCTGAGACCCTGGCTCACTCTTGGGGTGGCTCTTGTTTTGCGGTTAGGGGGTAGTGTAGTAAGTTTGCTGTTCTTCCTTCGGACACATTCCGTCTGCTCAGGTTGTATCATTATGTCCGATAGATATTGGTGTTTTCAAGCGGGTTGGTGGTTAAAATGGGCAGATTTGGTGATTTGTGGGCTTCCGGCAAGATTATCAAGCGTGAGCAGGCGGAACAGGCGGCCCGGCGGGTTGAAGACGCTGTTTCAGCTATGGAAGATTTGAGCCCGGCTAGCGCCCTTTCCGGCGCGTCGGCGCAAATTCTGGCGGCATTGCAATCGCGCCGCGGTCAGGAAACCGGCCGCTGGCTAAAAGGCATGGCTCTGGGGGAAAATGCCGCACCGGCTCCCAGTTCTAAGGTCGAGCCCAAGTCAGTGGCCGACAAGCGGGCTGTCGACATGTCTAATCTGCCGGCCTTTCAAGCTACAACTGCTTTCATTGATGCACTATTTAAAGAGTTTACCGAACTAAGCTACGAGTTCAATAAAACTGCCGTGGGCACCGAACTCATGCTCAGTTGCGAAAATGCCAGACTGCGTGAGAAAAAGTCTGACGATGTCTGGTACAAGCCGGTCGTGAAGAGCTATTTAGGGCGGCTCACCACTCGTGAGTTTTCCCTTTTTGTCAAAGGTCTCGACGGCAAGATCTTGATTACAATTTTGCCTGCCAGTCTGGTACTGGCCTACACCATGGAAGAGATAGATGAGAAAGACTATCCGCCCTTGATGGAATTGACCCGTACAACTGTCGATGGGCTGCAAGTCTTCACCCTCGGTGGTGAGGTGACTCCCTGGGAGGCGATCGGTGCTCTGGCCAAAGAGCTTCTTGGTGATCTTGTGAGAGTTTCAAGCGGCGTCATGTCAGAGGCTGAGCTTTTTTCGGGCGGCGCGCCCAAGCTGGGAGAAACTGCCGCTGTGGGCTTTGAAGGCAAAACTGCCGGCGATACTTCTTCTGAAGCAGTGGCGCGGCAGCATGCTCCCAACCTTGACGGCATGGATGTATTTGATGCCTGTGACGTTGTGGACGGACTGATTGAGCGTGAATTGAAGAAACTCTATCAGCAGGCTTCCTCCATGAGTCCTGGTAAGGAAGGAGCTTCCGAGTTGCGCATGCAGATTTCAGCTATGGAGAAATTCCGCACCAAATTGCTTGATGCTTTTGAAGAATATACCCACACCGTTCATAGTGGCACTGCGGCAATAGCCCAACAAGATGCAGCCGGCAGTGGGGCAAATCTTCTGGTTTAGAGGTTCTCTCGCACCGATCTTACTGGTCGCAAACTACGCCGCACCAAATTTAGTGCCCGACGCCGCTTTTCTCTAGTGCGTCAGCTTCTTGCAAGAGTTTTCTTGCTTCTTCCTGCCGCTTGGTTTGTCTGAGCAGATCACCGTAGCTGCGCATGCAAAGCAAGAGCACGCGCTTATGGCTGCCGGCGCCCTTCTTGCTGTCCAACTCCCGGGCCTGTTGCAAGCCCTTGCTTAGCTCTTCTTCCGCGTCTTTCATGTTGCTCTGGTCAAGATCGAATTGTCCAAGCCTGTTCAGCGCCAGCACATAATCTTCCGGACTTTCCGCATCTGATTTTTCGTAGACGGCCACAGCGTGAGCCAGTAAGGCTCTTACTTCCGCATACTTCCTTCTGGCCACAAGGCAGTCGGCAAGCTGTGCTTCTAGTTGCGCAATGGCCACCAGGTCGTTACCCAGTAGTTTTCTCTCTACCGCCAGGGCCTTTCTGAGCAAGTCTTCTTCTTCGCCGTACATGCCTGCTCCGTAGAGATTCTTAGCCGTAAGAATAATTGCGGGAATCTGTGCCGCCCCGTTCAGTTTGTCGCTGGTCTGTTGCACCGGTGAACTGGATTTGTCATCAAACGAGCTAAGCATTTTCATCCTGGCCGCCAGTTCTCGTTTAATTTCTTCTGTCTGAAGGGCAGACAGGTCGGAATTGACCTTTTCCAACTGTTCGGCATGTCCTTCCCAACTGTCGTAAAGCTCCGACTTCAATTTGAGAGTGCCTTCCAAACGCCTTTTGCCATCATTGAAAGTTCTAGCGGTTCCCTCCGCCCAATTTAGTTTGCTCTCGGCTGAGGGAAAATTCTGACTCTTTATGTCGCCTTCCGCCAGGGAGACGGTAATCTGCCAGAGCATTTTGTTGAGTATGGTGCCGCGGTCTTCATCGGGACCGGGCCATAAGGTGATGAAGCCAAGTACTCCCAGAAGTACCACTGTCAATAGAGTTGAAATGGCCATCAGCGCTTTGTTTTGATGGTGCACAGCCGGGGCTACGGCCGTGGTGCCCAGTGTGGTGGCGGTGGTTCTGAGAGTTGGTGAAGCTCCGCTGGGGCTCGAGTAACGTCCGCTGTTCCCCAGTAAAGTAGTGGAAATGGCTCCCAGTATGTCTTGAATCTCTGCGGCATTTTGGAAACGATCTTTTGGATCTTTGGCCATACACTTGAGGATAACTTCTTCCAACTCCGGCGGCACTGCAGCACCACCTTCCGGTCTATTCAAGGATGGCGGCTCATCTTTGCAGTGCATGTTCATGGTTTCGAGCACGCTATCGCCCCGGAAAGGCGGCCCACCGGCCAGGGTGTCGTACATGAGGCAGCCTAGAGAATATATGTCGGATCTGATATCCAGATCTTTGCCCAGGCATTGCTCAGGGCTCATATAGATAGGGCTGCCGAAGACTTCTCCGGTCTGGGTCAAATGTTGTTGATTGCCGCCCACGAGCATCTTGGCGATTCCGAAATCAACGATTTTGACTGTTTCCGAGCCATCATCCTCTTTGGTGAGCACAATATTGGCGGGCTTCAAATCCCGGTGCACGATGCCTTTTTTATGTGCGGCCGAGAGTCCGGCGCAAATCTGCTTGAAGATGGGCAGGGCTCTTTCGTAAGGCACTCTGCCTTTGCGCTCGATTAGATTTTCCAGGCTCTCACCATGGAGGAAGTCCATGACGAAGAATAGTTCACCATCATTGGTGACACCAAAGTCATAGACTGTGATGATATTTTGATGGTTGAGGGTGCTGGCTGCCTGTGCTTCCAGCCTGAATCTTTCCAGTGATACCACATCTTCTTTCAGCTTGTTATGCAGCATCTTGATGGCCACGGTGCGATTCATGAGGCGATGCTTGGCTTTATAGACGATGCTCATGCCGCCCAGCCCGAGCACCGATTCGATGTCGTAGCGATCGGCAAAAACCTTGCCGATGAGCGGATCGTTGCTGGGACCTCTCAGGGTAGTGCCGTCCTGGGGGCAGGTTTCCAGACCTTCAAATTGCTTATAGCAAGTTGGGCAGTAGCGTTGCTCTATATTGACTTTCTGTGTATCCGACACGGTCAGACCTATGGCATGGTTTTGGGGGCAATTGCCTATTATTGTACCCTGCCCGCCTTGCCCTGGGTCCATGACCTGGAAGAGCCGACTCTTGCCGCTTTGTCCCTGGACGGCCGGCTTGCCTTGCCTATTTTGTAATCACTTCCAGGGCCAGAGCCTTATTGCGCAGTCGCTGGGCGAGGGCCGTCAGCCTGCTTGCCGCTCGTTTGTTTTTGACGGCCATGGCCAGGGCTCGCGGTTGCCCGACAATGACCACCAGTTTTTTGCCCCGGGTGACCCCGGTGTAGAGCAGATTGCGCTCCAGCATCATATAGTGTTGCGTAGCCAGCGGTATTACAACTGCCGGATATTCCGAGCCCTGGGACTTATGAATGGAGGCGGCATAGGCAAGCGATACTTCGTCTAATTCGGAGGCGTCATACTTGACCTCGCGGCCGTCAAAGTCAATCAAAAGCTCCGCCTCTTCCATGTCGATACTGGATATAGTGCCGATATCGCCGTTGAAAACTTCTTTGTCGTAGTTGTTGATGATTTGCAAGACTTTGTCGCCCACTCCATAATTCCAGCCGAACTTAGTCAGTTGCGGGCCGCTATTGGGGTTGAGAAGCTTCTGCAATTCCGCATTGAGGGAGCGGCTGCCCAGCCCGCCCCGGTTCATGGGCGTCAGTACCTGCACGTCCTTGATGGCATCGAGCCCGAAGCGTTTGGGAATACGCTCTGCCACAATTTGCATGAGCTTCTGACTTATCTCTTCCGCTGTTTCCGCCGCCACAAAATAGAAGTCCGACAACTCCGCTTGTTTGCCGTCTTGAGGCGGTGCTTCTTTGACGGGCAACTCGCCCTGGTTGATTCTGTGGGCGTTGACAATAATCTTTGAGGTGGCGGCCTGTCTGAAAATTTCCGTCAGCCTCACCACCGGTACAGCTTCCGAGGCGATAATGTCGGCGAGCACCGCTCCCGGCCCCACCGAGGGCAACTGGTCCACATCGCCGACTAAAAGCAGGGCGGCATTGTCGGGAATGGCTTTCAGCAGTTGATTCATGAGTACGATATCAATCATGGACGATTCGTCAATAACGACGATGTCTGCTTCCAGTTGATTTTCGGCGTTGCGCTTGAAGCCGAAGATCTTAGGATCAAATTCGAGCAGGCGGTGAATTGTCTTGGCTGTAAGAGAAGTCGATTCCGAGAGTCTTTTGGCGGCGCGACCGGTGGGGGCGCAGAGCAGAATGCGGGCTTCTTTGGCGGCGATTATACGCAAAATGCTATTGACGAGAGTGGTTTTTCCCACCCCCGGCCCGCCCGTGATCACCAGCAGCTTATTGGTAAGGGCAAGGGCTACGGCTTTCTTTTGTGAATCGGAAAGCTTTATCTTGGCTTGCTCTTCCACCCAGGGCAGCGCCGTTTCTATATCGATATTGCTCCAGGCGGCGCTGCCTGCGGCAATGCGCATGAGGCTTGCCGCTACGCCTACTTCCGCTTTGTGTAAGGCGGTTAGATAGAGCACTCGTTTCTCTTCGATAGTATCTTCTACTAGATTGCCCTCTTTCACCTCATGTTCTATGGCCTGGGCTGCCAGTGCGGCATCTATCTCCAGTAATTTTTCGGCATGTTCAACTAGATTGTTTATCTCGCAGGCGCAGTGACCCTCACCTGAGAGTTCCTGCAAAACATGCCGAACTCCGGCCTGGGCTCTTATCAGAGAATCTTTGGGAATGCCTAGTTTCTGGGCGATGGTGTCGGCAGTTTTGAAACCTATACCATGAATATCGAGGGCCAGTCGGTAGGGATTCTCCGATACTTTGGCAATGGCTTCTTTGCCGTAAGTCTTGTAGATGCGCACGGCTCTTGAGGTGCCCACACCGTAAGATTGCAGGAAGACCATGATTTCTCGAATGGCCTTTTGATCGGCCCAGCCGCGCTCTACCTGTTCTTTGCGTTTACTGCCGATGCCCGGTAATTCCAAGAGGCGTTCCGGCGTCTCCTCGATAATTTCAAAGACCGCTTCTCCAAAGGACTTTACCAGTTTCTTGGCAAAATGCGGGCCGATGCCTTTGATCATGCCCGAGCCCAGATATTTCTCTATGCCGGCCAGGGTGCTGGGCGGTACCACGGTGAGGCGCTGGGATTTGAACTGCATGCCATAGGTTTTGTCGTTAAACCAGTGTCCGTGGCACTCTACAAATTCTCCAGGTGAAATGGAGGCGGCGGAGCCGGTAACGGTCACCAGGTCTTTGTGCCCCTTGACCTTAACGCGCAGCACGCAGAAGCCGCTCTCTTCGCTGTGAAAAGTGACACGCTCCACCGAACCGCCGATTGTCTCCGGTTGAGGTTCTGTGGTCGATGAAGATGGCGGGTGTTTCATAATTCCCCGGTCTAAGTACGCCGCTTCCGATTATATGAGCTAACCGGAGCTTGTGTCTTGTCATTGGGTTTTATGAGTTTAACTGAGCTTGGGGGGAGGTAGATTGCTGAAGGTGGCTCCGCTTTAAGACTTTGATTCCCTGAAGAGGCTCTGTGGTTGAGCGACCGGCTTCAGACCGGTAGGGCGCAGGTTCGATTCCTGCCTTCAGGTAAATTTTCTGCCGGATTGGCCGGCGTCATTTTCGGTGAGCAATGAAGCAATGACTGACAATGAAAGACCGCCGGTCGGCATCGGTTATCCCCTGACTATGCTGGTGAAGGCTCTGGCTGGTGAGGGTGAAGCCTCCGAAACCAGGGTCGGCAAGTGGCGTAAGGTGATCAGGGGCATACTGAGCGGTAATCTGCAGGTTGGTTCTCGCACGCCGGTGCTCGATACACCGCCCTGGGTGACTCTGGAAGTTGTTCACGGTGGATTTGCCACCGGCGGCTATCTGGCCGGTGGCAAATTGCAGCCCTACGAACTGAAGAAGATATCCTCGGTCAGTCAGGCTCTTGAGGCCTCCTCCGATGCCTCTGCCGGTGCCCTGGCGGCGTTCAAGAAGGATCGCCGTCTGCTCAATTTGTATTATCTCAGTGACCCCGGGCTGGCGGAACTGCAAGAGCTTCTAGCCAGGCGTACTTACCGCATCGATGTGCCCGAAGAGTCGGCGCTTTTAGTGCTGGCCTGGCTCCAGAGCCGGGGCGAAGACCAGCGTGCCGAGCAGGTTGTGCAAGAAATTTTGCCGTTTTTCGAGCGCTTACGTTTTTATCCGCTGCGTTGTTCCGACCTCTCCGTGCCTGTTTCCGCCGCCGCAGAGCGGCCTAACTCGGAACCTTCCGTGTTTGTGCGCTCGGTGGGCGAGGTGATGAGGGGCTTGCGCTCTAAGCCTGATAATGTGGCTGTTTCGACCATGAATGAAGCAATTAGCGTCTGGGCTCCTCTATATGACAGATGCGTTGAATTGTTTATGCAAACTGTCGAAGGTGAGCTGCCCGAATTTCAGAAAGACGATGATGGAAAGCTCTTGAGAGCTGAGAACGGACAGCCTCTGGTGCGCGGAGGCTGGCCCTGCAAGCATTACCCCCATGGCTGGCAGGAGCGGGGGCGCCAATTGCTTATTGATTATAAGGAAGCCCGCGACAAGCACTCTCTTTGCGGCAAGCCCGAGAAGAAGAAAGAAAACTTTGCCAGGCTGCGAAGCTATCTTGCCACCATCTGCGATGAACCTGCTAAGTTAACCGGCTATGATGTCGGGATGATTCGCAAAATTCTGGCTGCCTATGTCACCGCTCATGGTGCACCAGGCAGCGAGCGCTTGCAGTCTCTCAGGCGTACTCAGGAGGATATTGCGGCGCTACCGCTGCACTCGAAACTGGCTCGTGTTCTGGCTGACAGGCTGGCTCTTCATCCTGGCGAAGGTGGTCTCAAGACACCTGCTGCCGTCTTGCTACCTCTTGCAGAAGAGGAGATTGCCGGTGTTGGCGGCAGACCCGGCCTTAAATTGCCCGTGTCGCTGGCCGCTAAGGTGGAATGCTGTCTTGAGGCACCACTGCCGGTGCTGCTCAGTCGCCGGCTGGTCAAGTCGGGTGAGGTAATGGCAGCGCTTCTGCCTGCGTTGACGGCGGCCATTAGAGTTTCATCTATTGAAGATCGAGCCCTGGCTTGCCTCTTCCAGTCAACCTATCAGGCCTTTCGCAAGCGCCGTTCTCTTTTGCTGCTCAATCTGGAAAGTCAGGTGCGATTTGAAGAGCTGCCCTGGATAGCTGCTCTGGAACCCTGGGTTGGTAATAGTCAAGCTTCCGTTGAGGCAGCGCGCCGGGCGATGGAGCAAGTGACCGAACTAGCCCTGGCTAATTTTCCCCAGACCATTTTGCCTAATAAGTTGGTGCGTGAGTTGAGAGCCCTGGCTTCCGCTTCCGAACTTCGGCTTGCTCTGGTAGATGAGCTTGCCGCCGATATTTTTATGGGTACCTTCTCGGTAAACTTTCTAAATGCAGCCAAAGCTGCTGCCGGAGTTTTGCGCGGCACTATTTACGAGCGCTACTATGGGCTTGATTATGAGGCAGTGCTGGCAATCGATGATGTGATTACTCCCGAGCGCGGTCCTGGCAGATCCGCTGCTTTCGATAATATGTGTCATGAGCTTGCCGGTACGTCCAAAGCTGGCAAGCAGAGCTGGTCGGCAGCGCGCAACGGTGCCATTATCGAGCAGGCGCAGATTCTAACCACCCACAATCTGGCCGCTCTTGTGGACGCGCTCTCGCTGGCAGAGGCGCTCAAGCCGCAGTTGCAGAACCTTGCCTTGAAATGCTTTACCTGGATCTGTCGCAGGCTGGAGATGAAATGCGACAGTTGGCGCAATGATTTGCATTCAATTAAAAACTCAGCCTACGCATTTCGGCAGATGCTTTTCTATCTTGCTTTAATTGAAAAGCTTGGTGAAGGTGATACGGTAAAATCTACCCTCAAACTCGTTGAGGAGCATTTCGAGACACGGGGCGGCGAGTTCAAAGCCAGGTTTGAACCGGCTTTACTGGGTTTGCGTGAAGTAGCGGCAGGCTCTAGTTTTGGCGAAGACGGCAGCCTCCCCTCAGGGGGGAGGCGCTTCCTTGGCTGGACAACAGGAAAGCACTGGCTAAGGCGTGGCTAGTTGTCGGCTGGCATTGGGCGTACTTCAGTCGCACAGGGTATTGGCAAGGGCTTCTTGCAGATAGAGGTTGTCTACACTGAAGAGGGGCTCCAGGTAAGATGCTGGAATAGGTATCTTCAGCGCTGTGCAGGACTCTATGATTCCTATATGTAGACTCCAGGTGTTGCACGGTGGCTCTGCCAAGATAGGCAGCAGTTTTTCTATGTGCTCTTTGGCGTCGGCCAATTTTAGTTCCCTGATTGCCTTATCTCGGACCGAGGGGCGTTCGTCCTGCAGGGACAGCTCTAAGAGCCAGTCTCGGTGGTCGCTTTCCGGGCTGTGGACCAGATAGCTTTCCATTACTTCCCGCGCCATTGTGCTACTGCTGTTCTTGTTCTTAAGAATTAGTAGCAGTTCATCCGCCAGCTTTTGATCTGGCGGCAGGAATTGGCAGTAATAGGCGCTTAGTTTTTTGATTATGCAGGTGTGGTCCCTTAAAAGAACGAGCATGAAATCGCTGCGCTGCCAGAGTCGACAGGCGTCGACGGCTAACTCTCTTACTTTTGGATCTTGATGCGTTGTGAGAAAGTGCAGCAGTTTCTCTCGTTCGGCGGCGCTGAAAGTTTCGAATTTACCGACATCGAAGGGTCTGTATTTGTAGGGCTTATCTCGCCATTTTCCATCTTCCTCACTGAGATCTGAAATAATCTTGTCTACTTCGAAGTCCAAGTTGTCTTGTTCCTGATGGCTGACTTGAGCGGTTGACTGCTTTGCAGGCTCTGCCTCTGGGGCTCTCAGTAGATCTTCTTTTTCCAGAAGTTCTCTTGCCGGCTGTACCCATTTCTCAAAGTGCGCGCGTGCTGCTTCGCTGTCCCATGGTTGATCGATGAGATAGCGCTTGAACTCGTCAGCAACGTTATGGAAGGTGTGTTTATACTCTGCCTTCATTTCCTCATCGACGTCGCTACTAGCTAGGTCAGCCATGGTCAACAGAATCTCTAAGCTGGCACAATAGTTGAGAGTGCCGAGTGCTGCCAGGGCTGCCCCGCATTCAGGTTCTGCTGCAAGCTCCAGGAGGCGCCTTTCGGCTTCTACCGGTTGCTCCCAGAGAAGTGCTTCAGCTGCTGTTTCGCGGATATCCGCATCTTTGTGATTGAGTGCTGCTATAACCAGTTTTTGGAAGCGTGACTCCTCCCAGAAGCCCAACTTGTCTATGGCTGCACCGTGAAGGGGGTGGTCCGGATTCTCGGCCAGGGATACAATCAGATCTTCTTCCTCTCTTTCCGCCATTGTCACGGCATGTCGCTGGATGATTTCATCACCATGCTTCCACCATTGCCTTCGTTCTTCGGCGGTCTCGAGTGTGGTGCAGCTAGAGAGGGCGTCACTTGCCGCCCGGCGCACCACATCCGGCAGGGTTCTGTCTAGCACCATTTCAGTCAGTGGTTGAAGTAGTCTTGGATCGTCGATGGCGGCTAGAGTCTTGCTCAGCTTGTCCAGGCAATCTTCAGTGAGGTCCGCGCCCTCCTTCAGCGTTTGCAAAAGGCGAAAAGACCAGGCGCGGTCCTGGGACTGGCTTATTTCTTCAAATGGAATGGCATCTGAGGTTGTTTTAGACTCGGGCAGTTCAGCTTGCGCTGTAGTTGTTTCTTGTTCAGACATGGTTAAATTCTCCAGGGTGCTGCAATTTAGTTTGCAGAGCAGTTCAGGGTTTGGTTGGCTAGATGGGCGCGAGCAGCAAACCTCATTTCGTAGTTGGCATCCCATTGTGCTTCAAAGACAATTGACTCTGGTGCCAGCCCTTCAGTCATCAATTTTGTGAGAGCAGATTGACGACAGAAGCTGCAAGGTGTGTGCTCGCATATCCAGAGCAGTGGGCCGGGATCTACATGGGTATCCATGTCCCAGTAGATGTTCCGTATGGCTAAGCCTGCCGAGTGAATTTGCTCCGGTGTTTTAAAACTACTTAGATGAGCCGATAAACTTAGCCAGATATCCTCTGTGCATGATTTTTCGAGAATTCTAATGGCCGTAATGATGTTCTCGGCACCACCCGCCAAGAGAATCGACAGTGCCAGTTCTCTCACCTGGAGCGAACCGGTATTGCCTAGAGCCCGACACAATGCCCTGTGGAGAGTTTTGTTGTCTGTCTTGAGCAGGTCCCTGCTGTTCTCCGGTAGGCGTGGCAGGGCTCGACACCAGAAAACGGCCAGGTAACAATTTAGCTTGATTCCGTTGCTTGTTGTCTCAATTCTGTTCAGGATTGTTTCGAGATCTTCCTGGCTTGCACTTTTCCCGAATCTAACACAATAACCCGGGTACCTGACTAGTGTGGTTTCCTTGTCTATCTGTTCCAGAACCTCAGCTAGATCAGGTTTATTCTCTTCAACATTGCTATGGACGTGAGTGCTTCGAGCTTTTTCCTCGTCAATGATCTTAATGACGGCAGTCAACATTGAATTGTTCGAGGCATTTGCTTCCAGGTATTCGCGCACCGAATCTTCAGAGTCCAGTGCATTGGCTGTGTATTCGTAGAGATCGTGGATGCCCCACTGGCTGCCCTGCTCATCGAGCATAAGCTCAGCGGCTCTTGCAAAGCCAGGCAAACCGAACATTTCAACGAGACTGCACCTTACCTCCAGAGCGGTGAAGGGCAGGGGCTTTTGCCTTGTTAGTGGCGCGATTATGTCGGCGAACTCAAAGTATCCGCGCTCGAATAACTGTCGACTGAGATTTATTTGTTGTTCCAGGTCCTTTCCAGAGTGTTCTCCCTGCCCGAGAGCTGCAAGCAGAGCCGTCACATATTCCGAGGTGAAGCCCGTGCGGTCGATAATGTTTGCCAGCCAGGCGCTCCTCTCGGTCTCGCATTGACGGTCATAGACCAAATTATTCAAGCAAGCATTTAAGAGCTCTTCTTTTATGCCTTTGTCTTTGTCTCCGTATTCTTTCACGTGCAGGAAGGCGGCACCGCGCCCCTGTCTGAGGGCGCGAGCGAACTGGCGCCTTGTTAATTTTCTAGGTTTCATCAGCAATACTCCATGGCGCGCAGATGAACATCGCGCGCAAGTTAGTTGACACTTGTTTATGACGGGCGCAAAGAGCTAAGGCACGCTCGGCAAGAGCTGCACTTCTGACAGATGCAGGCGCTGCTGTGCCTTCAGTACCCTTTGTCGCTCAAGGACAAGTGGTTGCTGAATGATAAGTAGTGAGTTGCTAAAGGCAACCTGTGAAGAATTTCTGGTTAAGCATGGTCATACCCTCCACGCGACAGTCATTTCAGGATAGCACGCAATTTCACTTTCGCATATGTTGGTTGCCAACCTTTTATCAATCATGACTTAGAGCGGATCTCTTTTGTCTTCTAAGAGGAAGAGTTAGAATGTAACGATGCCAGAGTGTGAACTTAGTAACCAGCCCATTTCAGCCAGTGCAGGCGAGAGCCGACAAAAGGCCATTGCCGTTATCGGCGGCGGACCCGCCGGTCTGATGGCGGCCGAGGTGCTTGCCGACGGCGGCTTCGAAGTTGATGTCTATGATGCCATGCCCACTTTGGGGCGTAAGTTCTTGCGGGCCGGACTTGGGGGCTTGAATATCACCCATAGCGAACCTTATGGTTCCTTTGTCAGTCGCTACGGCGACAGGCGCAAAGAAATGCAGTCTCTGCTCGATCGGCTGCCGCCTGATGCTTTGCGAGAGTGGGTGCACGGTCTGGGCATCAAGACTTTTGTGGGTAGTTCCGGTCGGGTTTTTCCCTCAGAGATGAAAGCGGCACCGCTTTTGCGGGCCTGGTTGCAGCGCCTGCGTCATAGTGAAAATGGTTCGGTGCGTTTGCATGTGAGCACTCCCTGGCTCGGTTTTAATGACGATGGCTCTCTGCGTATGGCTAACTCTAGTGGCGAATTTTCCCTTAGACCGGCGGCTACCATTTTGGCCCTGGGCGGTGCCAGTTGGCCCCAACTGGGCTCTACCGGCGCCTGGGTGCCATGGCTTGCGGAGCGGGGGGTGGAGATTGCACCCTGGCAGAGTGCTAACTGCGGCTTTGATGTGGCCTGGAGCGCGCATCTGCGCGAGAAATTTGCCGGTGCGCCGCTCAAGTCGGTGGCTCTCACTTTTGTTGATGTTAATGGTCGCAAGGAGACGAAAGAGGGGGAGCTGCTTGTCAGCGATTATGGCATTGAAGGCAGTCTCATTTATACTTTCTCCAGGCGGCTGCGTGATTATATAAATGTACACGGGCAGGCTACTTTTACTCTTGATCTCTTGCCTTCCCGCAGTGGCGAGCGTGTTAAGGCAGATCTTGCGCGTCCGCGGGGGTCGCGCTCTCTTTCTCGCCATTTGCAAAGTAGCCTTGGTATAAGCGGTCTGAAGGCGGCGCTGCTCTATGAAGTGTTGAGTCGGGAAGAGATGAATGATAGTGCTGCTCTTGCTAGAGCGGTAAAAGCTTTGCCTATAAAGTTGCTTTCGGCCAGACCTCTGGCTGAGTCAATTAGCACCGCCGGTGGTGTGGCATTCGGCAATCTGGATGAGAATCTCATGCTCAAAGCTCTTCCCGGCATCTTTGTGGCCGGGGAGATGCTTGATTGGGAAGCTCCTACCGGCGGGTATCTGCTCTCGGGGTGTTTTGCCTCTGGTTATTGCGCCGGGCAGGGGGCGAGGCGCTGGTTGGAGAGCGGGGGGCGGGCTACCTCCAGGCTTTAGATTTCTACCGTTGCCGATGGGAGAAGTTCCAGGGAAAACATGGGTGTGCACGGCCATGGGCTGTGGTAAAACTGGTGTTATCGATACTTTTATGTAGATGCAATATTAAACTGTCTATGTGGGTGAATTTATGCCTCGAACCAGCAGAAGCACACGGTGTTTGAGCGTTTTACTGGCAGCATCGGTCTTGATCGGGGTTGCCGTACCTTCTGCTCTGGGGCAGGCCGGTGCCGCCGCGCCCGAGCTTAATTCCATGTGGTCGCGGCTCAATCAGATATATGTGCAGTCGAACATGCTCAACACCGACGATGCTTCCGAGGTTGAGATTATGCTCAAGGCCGCCATTGAGAAAAGTGGTGTCTTATATGGTGCTAATTCCGAAGAGGTGCTGCAAGCCACCCTTGAGCTTGCCAGGCTTTATCGCATGCAGTCTCGCTATGGTGAATTGAAGCTCTTGCTGCCAAGAGCGGTAGCTATTTACGAGAAGTTGCCCCAGGCGGCCCGGCGGCCGTTTTCCGGTTCACTGCTTGAGGCTGCTTGCGATCTTGTCAATCGCAATAAGGTGAAGGAAGCTAATTTATTGCTTACGCCGGTGCTTGAGAATCTCAAAACTGACAGGGCTCAGCTTGATGATCAAGCCTTCTTGAGCAGGCTGACTTCCCTTGCCCAGAGCCTTAAGAGCCGTCGAGAGTTCGCCTCCTGCGAGCCTATCTACCGCGCTCTCTTGTTTGCAGTTGAGAATAAGCAGCCGGTCAACCAGGTTTCTCTTGCCGATGCCCGTACACAGCTAGCCGAGGTTTTGAAAGAGACGGGCAATACCTCTACCGCTATGGAACTGGCTGTGCTGGCTCTTGCCGAACAGGAGAAGGCGGGAACGGCAGGACTGAGTAGCATGGTTCCGACTCTCAGTTTGTTGACCTACCTTGAGCTGGCAAGCGGTAAGACAGAGTCGGCCGCCAAGTCGGCAGTCAAGCTTGATAGCGCTCTTGCTAAGGCTGTGGTATGTGATCGGGGCAGTGTTTTTCGTTCCTTACTTGAGCTTGGCAAACAGTTCGCCCAGGTCAATGATAGCCAGTCTGTGGCATTGCTATTTGGGCGCTCACTTTCTTTTGCCGATCAGTATAGCTATTCATATTACGATAATGGCTTGCGTGAGATTTCCAGGTATTTAATCGCCTCCGGCAATAGTTCCAGAGCCGAAGCTCTCTATGGGCAGCTATTGCAGTGGGCGGAGCGCCCGGGGACCAACGCCGATGCCGGTTATTTGGCTAACGTTATTTCCATGCAGGCTCGCTTTTTCATTGAGAGCGGGCAGTTTGATAAGCTCGAGAAGGTAATGACGAGACTGGCTGCTTTTGATAGTGTGCACCAGACGCACAATTTGCGAAACTTGCAGTCTGCGGTGGAACAGTCGGGAAGTGTGCCTGCACGCGAGAAGTTGTACTTGCTCTTGATTGCCGGCGAGGCCTCAAGTGCCCGAGATCGTCTTCAACTGGTAAATTATCGCAACAAGCTAGCGCAGATGTATGTGCAGAGCGGCCGCACTGGTGAGGCTAAGAGTCAGTGGTTTGAGATTACCACCGTGCTTGAGAAAAATGTGCCGGAAGATTGCCGTGATATCGGCGCCGAGGTGCGTACAGTGCTTGATGCTTATATAACCGAGAAGCGCTATCAAGATGCGCAGCAGCTAGTCAACAACATGGTTGCCTATGGTTTTAACCGTGATATTCAGGTCAGCGTGGCCAATGGCTTTACGGCGCTGGCATCCCATCACGAGCAGTTGGGAAATTTGGATAAAGCACTGTCACTGGTGCAGCGCTCCCTGCTCGTGGCTCAGAAGTATGGCGGCAAGGATACCTATAATTTTGCCGATGCCCTTGGTCAGTATGCCGGTTTATTGCGCAAGAGCGGTCAGACCGCGGCCGCTGACGATGCCGACAAGCAATCTAAGCAGTTGCTTGAGGATTTACAGAAACGGGGCGTGAGGCGCTATGGCTGAGGGTAATGTTACCGTCGGTCGGCGGTATGGGAAACAGGATGTTTTTGAAATTAGTTCCGTCCCGGTGGCGGTCTCAGGCGCATTTCCTGCTCATGGCGCAGGGAGCCTGGGTCGGTTACGGGTATGGCGGAAGTCCATTTGAGACCCTGTCTGTGACCGAGCTGCACGTGCTCGTGATGGCTGAGGGTTGAGGGTTTGTGCTGGTCGAGCGTGTACTTGAGGGCCCGCTCCAGATCCGCCGGGGAGGCCGTATCGGTCAGTTGCCCCAGTACCTGCCCACTTGTGCCGAATTCATCCGGCAGCACAAAGACATAGCCTTTGGTCAGGCTGATGCCGGCTATATTTCTCAGTTCGCTCAGGCTGCCGGATGCGTAGGTGAGGCGACCCATCAAGTCCTGCTTCCAGGCCAGGGGTGAAAGCTTTTTCTCAAGCGTGCGCCTCTCTGCGGAGCTATTGCTTACCACCACAGCCAGGGGCTGTTTGTCGGCGGCCGCCACATTTAAAGCCAGGCGCACGGAAGCTACCACCGGTAGGTTTTGCGTCTCGCCGGTCTTGCCCCTCGCGCCGAAGCGTCTGGCCAGTTCATCCATACTGAGTGCCATCTGGCGAGGGTCTTGGAAGACGAAACCGGGGCTGCGGGTGCCGGGCATCAAGGGCCTGCCGTAGGGATCTAAGAATGTGAAAAGGGTATTTTCCAGGTCGGCACCGGGGCGCCAGTATGACTTTAAAACCTTGGCTTCGCTCTCGCTTTCATAGGTCATAAGCCTTATGCAGACAAAGTTTCTGGAGGCGTCAATAACCTCGGGCTGAGACAGGTAACTCCCGTCTGTACGTTGTTTGCCCGGTCACCAGATGCCCGGCACGCCGCTGCAACTGGGTGCACCGGCATAGAGCATGATGGGCTTGCCGCTCAGCCTGGCTTCTTCCAGTCCCTGTTGCCAGGTTGGTATCCAGCCGATGGCCCGGGCCGTTTCGGCGGCGGAAGCACCTTTTGCCATGAGAAAGGCGAGAAAGAGAATGATCCAGATTGGCAATTTCATGGTCGGAGAACTCCTCTAAATTGTAACTACGTCCTTTACCGGCGACGTGGCTGTCTATGTAGAACAGTTTGCCAGGTGATTATGGAGAAATTATGGATTAGGCCACCCCACAGGAAGCCCACCGACCCCTTAGAATTTCGGTGCGGCTGTGCCCTGGGGATTACAGATGGCGGTTGCGGGTATATTGCCTATGCTCTGGTGGGGAGGGTGGCTAATGGCTGTATCCAGGCTGGGAAACTCGGTAACCTTTCAAGTTGATGAAGTGGAGCCGGTGACAGCGCCCGTCGGTCTCTGGAAGACTTATGAAGGCATTAACGCCTTGCTTAATGAAGTCGAGTCCCATCCTCGGGAGCCCATACTTTCATGCACCGGCTATAACAGCAGTTGCATGCGGGCTATAACCTATCATCCGCTCATTGCCGCCGTGCATACTGCTTTTGCCGAGCATCGCCCTCTTTGCCTTTCTCCCGATATGATCTGGACCACGATTTTGCAGGGTTTTGCCATGCACGTGCGCAATAACCATGAGGCGCTCCGTTCGCGCCTGGTCTCACACAGTGGTCGAAAAACTCTGGTCGTGACTTTTGATGGCTATTTCCCCGGCTCTCCCGAGAATGAGTGGTCAGGCATGGTCGATGCTATGGCCGGCTCTTTGCGAGCTGAAGTCGGCACCATATATGATGCGCTTGTGGCAGATTTCTCCACCACCGGAGACCTCGAACGAACTGTAAGCGCCCTGACTATTCTTGATGCCTTTGAGCCCTATTTTGAATATCAGATGATGTGTGTATGCGGTATTCCGTCTATCACTCTGGAAGGCAGTACTGCCGACTGGCAGAGGCTTCGGCAGAAGGTAGAGGTTCTGGCTGCTTTCGATCTTGACTGGTGGCTCAGTTCTTTGCGTCCCATTCTTGATCAGTTCGAGCGGGCTTCCAGGGGTGATGTTGATCTGAAGCACTGGCAACATATTTACAAAAATCGAAAGGCTTATGGCTGGGATAAAATGAACGGCTGGATCACCAGGCTGGTGCCTTATGTTCGCAATCACTTTACCGGTGTATATAGCGTTCGCAATCCGATGCTTGCCGTAGATCTATACTGGGAGCCGCAGTTGCCGCCGAGCACTATCGGAATTGATCCTGGTTCCTTCTACGGTGACGCAGAAGGGCCTTCTGTTAATAGCCGCGATTTACCCTCCGGTTTGTCATCGGTGCCTTTTAAAGTGGTGTGTCTGGATAGAACCGATTATTTACAGTTGATAGGCGGCTTTGTCGGCATCGAGCAAAACGGTGAGGGGGCCTTGCGTCCCAAACTTGGTCTGGCTGTAAGAAGAGAGGCGGGGCTTGGTAAGGCACTGCAGTCAGTGCCTGAAGGTTGCCGCCTCTTGCCGCCCCTATTGCCCGCTGATTTCAGTGCCGGCTGCAAAAGACTGGAAGAAGCAAATTCCTCTCAGCCGACTACCGTTCCCGGTGAAATGAATACTTTTTATTTGCGCCATGACGGCATCGAGTTTTCCAGACCTGGTGCCGGTAAGTTTCGATCTTTTGCTGATCTAGCCGTGGTGAGAGTCTTTGTGGATGGTGAGAACAGTTCTGCTCACAAGGCTTCTGGCGGTGGTCTGGCTGAGAGGTTTGCCCCCCTTGCTAAAGCCGGTGAGAAGCCGATGCTTCGCTATTTCGATTTTGCCGACGGTAGCTATCTGGCAATTGAAACCGGTTATGAAAGGGCTGGAAAGCAGCTGGTCAGGCGAATTGATGGCGCCACCGGGCAGTGTCTGGCTGTGCTTGGTTCCTTCAATGAAACCCTTGAGTGTCTTCTTGCCGGCGGCGGCGTGCTTTCGTCTTCGGGTTAAGTCTATGGGTGACAGGAATTTAGTAGGGCTTCTGTAAGGTGCATGTGTAGCGGCTATTGTCACAGTATTGCCACAGCATTGCCTGCTTTTCGACACAGTTGACGATTACTATGGT
>JACRFZ010000097.1 GCA_016212515.1 Candidatus Melainabacteria bacterium | reverse complement strand
TACGCCCAATAAATCCGGACAACGCTCGCATCCTACGTCTTACCGCGGCTGCTGGCACGTAGTTAGCCGATGCTTCCTCTGCTGGTACAGTCATTTTTTTAGTTCCAGCTGACAGAGCTTTACACCCCAAGGGGCTTCTTCGCTCACGCGGTGTCGCTACGTCAGGGTTTCCCCCATTGCGTAAAATTCCCCACTGCTGCCTCCCGTAGGAGTATGGGCCGTGTCTCAGTCCCATTGTGGCTGATCATCCTCTCAGACCAGCTACCGATCGTCGCCTTGGTAGGCCTTTACCCTACCAACTAGCTAATCGGACGCGGGCTCATCTTAAGACGGATTACTCCTTTCACCTTTCGGCATATGCGGTATTAGCGAGCCTTTCGGCCCGTTATCCCCCATCTTAAGGCAGATTCCCACGCGTTACTCACCCGTCCGCCACTAGGTATTGCTACCTCGTTCGACTTGCATGTGTGAAGCACACCGCCAGCGTTCGTCCTGAGCCAGGATCAAACTCTCCGTTGTCAAAAACCATCAGGAGTACTGATGATTTAAAAACGTTTTGTTTGCCTACTCAAAAGTTTTGACAGGCGCCTTTGTTCAAGGCTATTCAGTTATCAGGGTTCGTGGTCGGAGGACTTCAGTTCGTTCGCGCTCAGCGCGAATCGCGTCGTCATCCAATCGACTAGAGAATCATACCAAGCTACCCAAGGACTGTCAAATGTCTGAAACCCGCCAAACATGGCATTTGAACACATAACTTAGCAATTCGGCGCATATATTTTTCCTTTATTTTCTATTGAAAGCAGCTATTGATGCGGTTCTTGCCCAAGAGGTGGAAAAGTATGAGAAAAAGGCCAGATCGATATTGATTCGACTTCCTTGAGTAATTCACATCAAAACCCCCACCTGGAGTCAAAAAATCCGGGTGCAGGAAATTCTCTTATGCAAAATTTGCTATCTGGCGCGCCACTGCCTCAGCAGCAAAGGTGGGCTAAAGCGTTTCCTGGCGCCACTGACAAGGGCAACCGCGGCACCGCGCAGTTCTACTAATATGTAGGTATCGCCGCTGCGAAAAGATGTTATCGGGCTGAAACCCTGATCCTCAGCCTTTATCTTGCGATTAGCCAGGAACTCGGTCAGGAAAGCCTGGTAGTGTTTCAAAGCGGCAGAGCGATCGGAAAACTCCAGAATCGTCAGCCGGAGCCGCTCTTTAAAAGGCTCCCGAAACTGATAGTCGGCACTACAACCGGCTATCAGTTCTTTAGCCTCGCCGCCGGTGCCTAGAAGTGCTTCTATATAAGGCACTGAACAATAACGACGACAAGACTTTATTCCATATATAAGTTTCTCGCTGCCGGACAGCTTTTCAAGAGGCGGTAGCTGCTGCAGTACTTTCGGAGGTGCCGAAGGTGCGGTCTGGGCCAACCTCGCCCCGATGCTGTCGGCAATGCGCCTGACCAGATCCTTGCTCTCGTCATCGTCTTCACTGGCGCTTACGGAGACAAAACTACTCCCCTGGGCAAAGGAAATACTGGCGTCATCCTCGGAAGTAGCATCCCCCCGCTTGACAATAGTGCTGGCACCCTTACGCAAGTAGTAGTAAGCCGCCAGGGCAAAATCACTGTTCTCGAACTGATATACATCTATATAGATATTTCGCTGACCGCGGCTGAGAGTTTTTCGAGCCTGGTAAACAATCTTGAACTCCTGCAAGACACCGTTCAGTTCTTCGCCCACCAGCACATCGCTCTGAGCGTCTCCAGCAAGGGTCTCGCCCTGACTGCACCAGCTTTTGAAAGAGGCTGGTTGCCAACCGGGGAATTCCAACTTCTGCAAGAAGGAATTGAGAGGTGGCGCTGAGACCGGTGCTTCCATGGCCGGGGCAGGCAGACTGTAAGCCCCCAGGGTTGAAAGAGCAATGAGACAAGCAAGAGCAACCGTCCCCGCCCGGAAGAGTTTGGCACCGGCTGAGCGCCGGTCTGGTCTGAAAGGCGCCACCACGGGAGGTGCCTTCCTTAGCGCGGACGCCAGGAAAGGCTGACGATACTTTGATCTGCCACCGTAAGGATGCTGATATCCAGACGATATTGATCGTTAACGGCATTCATCAAGATCTCGGTGCCCTGACTGGCATCATTCAAGAGTTTGTAACCACTCATGGCGATTTCGGTTTTATAAAAGGTCTGAATTTTGAAGCGGTCATCCTTGCTCTTGAGAATGACCACGTAACTAAACTTATTGTCTCCCAGAGGTGTGGAGTCGGCACGAGTACATTCGGACTTGGGATAACAATTGATTTTGAAGCCTTCGGGAATTTTCACCCCGGTGGGTTGCTCTTTGTTGCCGCAACCAGAGAGAGAAAAAGTGCTGAGAAACACGACCAGAATTAGTGCCCAGATAGAGCCAATACGACGACTGAACATAGAGATGAATACCTCAACTTTCCCATCTCAAATCATAGCGCAGCCAGAGCCAACTTTGTGCTTCTGTCGGGTTTGAGGTTCCAGTTTGTGCCTACCACTTAGGCTTTTTGCGCACTTCCGCCACTCCGTCGGCAGCAGGAGCAGTTTTCTTTGCATCATCCTGGCGCACTTCACCGATACCGGCTTGGCTGCCAGGTTTTTCGGCTGATTTTTCGCCGCCGACCACCTTATCTTTCAAACTACCCAACCAGCTCAAGGCTTTCTTTCCGGCGCCGGCGGCAGCATCAGCCGTGCCTTCGGGATCTTTAACCACCGAATCGATGGCTTTCTTCTTGACTCCGTCGGCAGCAATATCGGTTACTCCACCCAGACCACCGGTGGCCAGACGTCCGATAGGCGCCACTTGTTCAGCAACCTGCTTGCCGTCTTTATAGTGTTTCTTGGTATCGGCGCTACCATTCCTGTCTACCTGCCGATCGACTACCTTGGCGCCTTTCTCGATTATTATCGTGGGATCGCCGGCGGCGACCCGGGCGGCATCCGTTAGAGCCTTGCGCGGATTGCGCTTGTACTCTTCTGCAGTTTCCTTGGCGGCCGCTTTCACATCAGCGGAAACGCCGTATTCCTGGTCCTTCTTCTTGATCTCCTGTACGCCTTTCTTACCGGCATCAGTCACATCTTTCACTACCGGCTTGGCGGCATCCACTACATCATTGACCACCGGCTTGGCCACATTCACAGCATCTCGTCCCAACTCCCGGGTCTTGCCCCATACTCTGGAAGCGAAATCAGCCAGCCCGCCTGAGGACTGTTGTTCCTCGGCCGGAACATGAGCATCGCCTTTTTTCTGCACTACAGCAGTAGCCTTATCACCAGCCATGGCAAGAACCTCTAGAAAACTAATTGTGGGGGGGATGACAGGAGTTTATGACGACGGCGAGACCCTGTCAAGTGCGGTTTTCCCCATGGGGACTGTGTCACAGGGTTGTCACAAAGTTAAAACCGCCAGTCATTCTAAGACAAAACAAGACAGGATGCCGTTTTTAACCGCCCCAAGCAGAATTTACAAAAACGTCTCTAGCTCTAGCTCTTGCTGGGAGCCAGGACTTGCTTGCTCTCCAGTTCCTTCCTGTACCACTCAATGGTTTCGGTCAGGCCTTCCACGAGATCTTTTTTGGGAGTCCAGCCAAGAAGGCTCTTGGCTTTGGAAATATCGGGCAGCCGCCGCCTGGGATCATCCACCGGTAGTGGTCTGGCTGTAATCTCGCTAGCGGAACCGGTCAGCTCTTTTATTATTTCAGCCAGTTCGCGTACGGTCTTCTCCTGGGGATTACCGAGATTGACGGGCAGATGATGTTCCACTCCCATCAGTCGAACAATGCCGTCCACCAGGTCGGAAACGAACTGGAAGCTTCGAGTCTGCTGTCCCTCACCGTATATCGTGATTGGCTTACCAGTAAGGGCCTGGCCGATGAAGTTGGAGACAACGCGACCGTCATCGAGGCGCAGTCTTGGTCCGTAACAGTTGAAAATACGAATTATGCGAGTATCGAGCTTATGCTTGTGGTGATAAGCCATGGTAATCGCTTCGGCAAAGCGCTTGGACTCGTCATAAACTCCGCGGGGACCGATAGGATTGACATTACCCCAGTAGGTTTCCACCTGGGGATGAATTTCCGGATCACCATAAACTTCCGATGTACTGGCCAGAAAATACTTGGCTCCTTTAGCAAGGGCCAGACCGAGGGTATTGTGGGTACCCAAGCTGTTCACCTTCAGTGTCTCGATGGGCAAGGTGAGATAGTCTACCGGCGAAGCCGGCGAGGCAAAGTGAATCACCCAGTCGAGAGGTCCGACTATATGAATGTGATTGGAAACATTGTGATGAATGAACTCGAAACGCACATTGCTTTGATGCCTGGCGATATTTTGATAATTGCCCGTGATGAGGTTGTCCATGACCACAACCTCATGGCCTTCGTCCATCAAGCGGTCAGTCAGATGGGAGCCAATGAAACCAGCACCACCTGTGATGAGAATTCTCAATGTCCTATTCCTCTATATGTCATACCGGCATCTACCACATCTTGCTCACTGAGAACGTTGCGACCGTCTATAACCAGAGGCCAGCGCATCACTTTGCTGAGCCCTTTCCAGTCCAGGTTTCTAAAGAGTGCCCACTCGGTAACAAGCACCACGGCATCACAATCCTGGGCCAGCGTCAAAGCACTATCGCAATAGGTAATTTCCAAATTGGGATGCAGCTGTTCGCAGCGCTCATTGGCCACCGGATCAAAGGCTTTAACGGAGGCGCCCATCTTCAAAAGCTGATAGGCAATGGTGATGGCCGGTGCATCGCGCAGGTCATCGGTATCAGGTTTGAATGAAAGACCAAGCAAACCTACAGTTCTGCCTTTGAGAATCTTCAGCTCTTCCTGTAGTTTTTTGATCACCACCAGACGCTGTCTTTCATTGACGGAAACAGTGGCTTCCAAAAGTGAGGTGGGATAGCTGTATTCTTTCGCCACCTGCATGAGAGCACTGACGTCTTTGCCGAAACAGCTCCCGCCCCAGCCTACACCGGCATTCAAGAAAGCCTTGCCGATCCGATAATCAAGTCCGATACCCTGTGCCACCTGTCGCACATCGGCACCAACTTTCTCGCAAAGCCCGGCGATTTCGTTGGCAAAACTGATTTTCATAGCTAGAAAGGCATTGGCGGAATACTTGATCAGTTCGGCAGAGGCCAGATCCGTCACCACAAAAGGCACGGTCTGAAAAGCGGCCGGACGCGGAGCAAACGAGGGCGGTTCGAAGGTTTGATTGATGATCGGTTTGTAGAGGTTCTTCATTACATCAACAGCATTGTCGTCGGAAGCACCAACTACGATGCGGTCGGGATAAAAGGAATCGGTGATGGCACTGCCTTCCCGCAGGAACTCCGGATTAGAGACGACGGTAAAACTGGGGCTCTCGGGTCGAGCGGAACGAGCCGGCACCGGCTGGGCATTCTGTACCCCCTGACTGACCAGCATTTCCACCCAGTTGCCTGAGCCTACCGGGACTGTGGACTTATTGACTATGATGCGGCGTTTGCTGCCGTCGAGGGCGCCGCCGATGGCTCTAGCCACCACCATCACCTGGGAGAGGTCTGGCTCACCGTTGGGGAGGGAAGGCGTACCCACTGCGATAAAGATCACGTCGGCTTTCTTCACTGCCCCTTCCAGGCTGTCGGTGAAAGTAAGGAAACCGGACTCTATGGTTTCTTTAACAAATTCCTGCAGACCGGGCTCGAAGAACGGCACAATTCCCTTTTTCAAAGAGCCCAATCTTTCACTGCTGGCTTCCACCGCCGTGACATGATTGCCAAGATAAGCAAGACAAGCACTGGTTACAAGACCAACATAACCGGCACCTATAACACAAATATCCACACTAACTACCTACTAAAGAAGGGCCTGGAGCCTGAGTCACGACTGTTTTTGCCGCCGGCGGGATATAAACTGCTTATACGCTGCCTATGCCCTGCCTGGCCTGGCGTTCTGCCAGCGGCTGACTGCTTTTCCGTCCCAAGTGTTAACCTTGGCTACAGTGGGGTGTTACCTTTGAAGCAGCGCTCTTATACTAGCTCTTAAGTTTTATCACCTTGAAAGCCATATCTAAATATTTAGACTTTACGGCTCGGAAAAACTTTAGCTCCCCGGCCCCCTTGGAGCCGGTTTCAGGATAAAAGACCTAAATGCCTTCAAAAGAGACTTCCCAACTGGACCGCTTTGTAGAAACCATAGCCCGGCTGAGAGCCCCGGACGGCTGCCCCTGGGACCGGGAGCAGACCCATAAGAGCCTGGCTCGCTATCTGCTGGAGGAAGCCTACGAAGTGTTGGAGGCCATTCAGAAAGACGACCCGGAGAAGTTACAGGAAGAGCTGGGCGACTTGCTCCTGCAAATCGTGCTCAATGCCCAGGTAGCGAAGGATGAGGGCACCTTTGACATCGAAGATGTAGCCAGGGGCATCAATGAAAAGATGATCCGCCGCCATCCCCATGTCTTCGCCGACAGCACCGTAAGCACTGCCGAGGATGTGGTGAGCCAGTGGCAGGACATTAAAGCCAGGGAAAAGGCCCAGAAGAAAGAAAAAAGCGGCACCCTGGACAGTATTCCCAGGGCCATGCCCGCTCTTCTCCAGGCTCTGAAGATATCGGAAGCTGCCGTCAACGAAGGTTTCGAGTGGAAAAAAGAGGGTGACGTCTGGGAGAAACTGGACTCCGAAATTAGCGAGCTGAAAGATGCCATTTCCAATCCTGACTTGACCGAGCCGGAGAAAGAGAGCCAGGCAAAGGAAGAAGTAGCGCTGGAATTTGGCGATGTCTTGTTTTGTATGGTAAATGTGGCCCGCTGGCACAATCTCAATCCTGAGGAATGCCTGCTTCTCACTATGGAAAAGTTTCGCCGCCGTTTTTCCGACATGGAAGCCAGGGCCATGCGCCCCCTCAAGGATTTGAGCAAAGATGACTGGAACGATCTCTGGGAAGAGGCGAAGTTGAATACGGCCCGCTAAGGCGCTTCCAGCGGCGGCTAAAGACTGATTATTAGAGCGCTTGACCGGCGTTGGCGGTCTGCACCTGCGGCTCCACCACGTTAGCGGCAGTGCCGCCCTGGCCGTCAGGCAAAACCTTGCCGTCTTCCCCGTGTCCGTTCAACTGCTTGAGCGGTTTTTTGGAAATCTTCAAGGGGATGGAGTTGTCCAGCCCGAGGTCTATATACTCGACTCTGTCTTTCATGGTTTCCACGGTGGGCAGGATGGAAACAAGACGACCAAGGCGTCTGGTCAATGTAGCGTCGGGCATACCCAATTTCAAATGCAGATCGCCGTTCTGCACATGCACGTCGAAGGGCTGGCGCAAGTCGATGGAAGAAACCGGTCTGCCGGTCTGTTCGCTGATGTAATTAGCCCAGCTAGCCCATTGCGTTACCTCACGGGCAGTTAGTTTGAGGTTGGCCGGTCCGTAAATGACCATCTTCGGCTTGACCACATTGGGAAATTCACTGACAGGAATAAATCGACCGGACTGCGCAATCACTGATTGCGGTGGCTGCTTCGGATCGCAGGAGAAGGAAGCCCAGGGGTATTCCTCCAGAATTTCTACGACGATGCGGGGATTGGGCAAAGCATAACGACGCACAAAGGCGTAACGCACCGCCTTCAAAGAAGTGAGCTGGCGCTCCAGTTGCTTGGGATCAATGCGATAGATCGGCACATCGATAACACTGCTCAAAAGACTGAGCACTTGTTCACGACTGGCTACGTAATTGCCCTTCACTTCGATCTGAGTTTTTTCGTTGTTCAGACTCCAGGGAAGGTGCGTAAAGCAAGCGGCACCACAAACCAGCAAGCCGCACAGGAACATATAACGCAAGGCCTGGCGACGCAAACGAGCACGGCGAGCCGCCTTCCGCATCTTGCGGCGACTGCGCATCCATTCCCTTCTCTGGTTCGCTTCCAAAAGCCTTACTCCTGCAAGCCCTGATTAGCCGACGCCTGTGCCGGGATGAGGAGACCACGACCCGGCTCAGAAAAAAGATGCGAGTGAACTGATACCACTCCGTCGAAGACAAACTCGGCCGGTCCAGTCAGTTCAATCTGCTCTTGCATGCCACCATCCAGATACGAAACAGCCAACTCTCCCCCTGGAAGAATAACACAGCATTGCCGTTTGAGCAGCCCTTCTCTCACACCGGCCGCCACCACCGCCGCCGCCCCACTGGCACAAGCAAGAGTGGGACCACAACCTCGTTCCACCACATAAACCCGCACTTTTTCAGGACTGAGAATTTTCACCCACTCCACATTTGCCCCCTGCGGGAAAAGGCTTGAACTCTGAATCTCCTCCGACAGGGCGCGTAAAGTAGGAGAATTAGAATTTGTCGCCGGTAATCCGGAAAGAGTATTTTCCGGCTGCCCGCCCTGCATATCCAGTGCATATTCAAGCCAGGGCAAAGTGCCGGCTTCCTGACGCTCAAAAATCACACAATGGGGATTTCCCATGCTCACAGCCGTAGCCTTCACCTGACCACTCTTGAGAGTGATGGGAGCAGCGATAAACTCGCACTGTGACTCAGGATTTGCCCGGTCGGACAGATCCAGCGGAATGTCCGCGGCGGAAAACAACGGTCTGGCCAGGCGAGTGCTGACCACGGCCCGGCTGGCGCCACTACCTGTGGAGTCGCCGTCAATAGACTGGATGCTGATATGAACTGGATAGTCTGCACAGCGCACCTGAAAAACTGAAGCAGCAGCAGAAGCACCGCCAGAGTCGGTACGAACGGGCAAGTGCTCCTTGAGCCAGCCCTGCCTGGCCATAAAGAGGGCCAAGGTGCGCAGCCCGTTTCCACACATCGAAGAATAGGAGCCGTCGGAATTGACGTATATCCAGGAGAAGGGCGCCTCCAGGGCGCTGACGCCATCCCTTTCGCTGCTGTAACTGTCAACCAGGGCGGCAACGGCCAGCGGACCTCGCTCATTATGGTTTTGAGCCAGATAACTGCTGCGAACGGCCACAATCAGACCGTCGCCGCCGATACCCCGGCGCCGGTCACAGAGAAAAACCGCCAGGTTCGATAAAATAGACTTAAGGGCAGGCAAAAGAGAGGCCGTCACAGGCTCAGTATGAACGGCGCCATAACTCGTCCTGGCAGAGTCGGAAGCAGCCAGAGCCAACCCCTGCGAAACCAGATGCAGGCAAAGATTTTCCTCAGTCACCAGAATAAAATCGTTGCCCAGGCCGTGCACCTTAGAAAAGGCGAGGGGTGGGGCGGTAAGACTGAGTGTTTGTTGCGGATGCATTGATAAAAGAGCCATGGCCAGATAATACGACAAAACAAAGCTTCGTACTTGACATGCCTCTCATGCTTACCTTATTCCGACCACTTTGTGCTAAATCAATATAAGCAATTCAAGGCAAGTTGTCGGTAATCTTGAAATAAATTCCGGCAATTAGAAAATCAATCCAAAGCGCAGGGGAGTGGTCAGTGAAAGCATATATATCCGTGGATCTGGAAGGCATAAACGGAATTTTGCACAGCAGCCAGACCCAACCGAATGAGCCCGGCTATGGACGGGCCATAAGACTTCTCCACGAAGAAACCAACGCCGTAATCGAGGGACTTCTGGAAGGAGGCGTCAAGGAAATCGTGGTGAACGATTCCCACTGGGACGCGCGCAATCTCCATATAGAAGAGTTAATCAATCACCCCGGTATCTTTCTTAGAAGCGGCTGGCAAAAGCCTTTTTCTATGGTTTCGGGCTTGAACGAGGCTGAGAGGCGACCCGACTTTGCCGTGTTTCTCGGATACCATGCCCGGGCCGGTCATGCCCGCGGCGTGCTCAGCCATACCTACAGAGCCCAGATCTTCTTCGAGGTGCGCCTGGACGGGAAACCTGTGGGAGAAACCGGACTCAATGCCGCTCTGGCAGGGCACTTTGGAGTACCCGTAGCCATGCTCAGCGGAGACGACACAGTCATCGAGGAAGCCCGGGACTGGCTGGGGGATATCGCCTGTGCCCAGGTGAAAGAGGCGGTCTCGAGATATTCGGCAGTTTTTCCCTGCCAGAAGGAAAACCTGGGCAAATTGAAAGAAACAGCCCGGACAGCGGCCCGGAACAAAAAACACTGGCAGCTCTTCCAGGCCAAGCAACCCTGCAACATTGAAATCACCATGTTCGACCCGTCCATGGCCGATGCCGCAGAACTGATTCCAGGCATCGAACGACTTTCAGCCCGGGATATCGCCATCAAACACAGCGACTACTCGGTAGCCTTTCGCCTCATGCTGGCCGTAGGCGCCCTCGGTGCAAGCCGTCGAGACCCCTACTTCAGCTGAGGGCAAAGAGCGGCGAGCACTGAGAATCTCGAGCTTTATTAAATTTGCTAAATCTTCCTCTTGACTTGTTGAGTAGGAGTTGAATAGCGGGTATCAAACAAGTACAGCAGATTTTCAGGACAACGCAACGGCACTGGGGCATTGAGTCTCTTTTGCTGCGGCACAGGGCTATATGGCTCTGTCACGTCCCTCTACAGCTTTCGCGGAGAAGCAAGAGATGTTCAATTCTTCCTACCAGAACCTTTCGTTCAGACAACAAATCATCAGCCCGAGCCAGTCTTACCCCTGCCCCCGTTGCAGTACCGGGCTCATCGAACCCCATGGTCTGAGTGAATGCCTCAACTGTAGCTCCTGTGAGCGTTCATTTGTGGCTCTGAGAGGCGGACGTTTACTCACACCGGCCAACCGCCTGGGCTTCAAGATTGCCCCTACTTTCTGGTGGGACGGCTTGAGATGGCACTGGGCCGGCACCACAGCCAGCAGCCGCCAGCTTCTCACCCTGGTTTTTCTCTTCTTCCTGCCCATTGTGGCCAGTCATATCGCCTTCTCCCTCAATCTCTTTCAGGATCGCCCCGAGTGGCTCTCTCCGGCCCTGGCCTCAGCGGTGATTGGACTCTTCTCGATTCAGACGATTTATTTCCTGTGCTGGGACTTCGACTTTGTAGCCAGACAGAAGGACAAAGAAAAGCGCACCCCGCTGCCGGATCGCCCGTACCAGAACTGACGCGGCTGAGTCTGCCGAGCGCAGCCGAAAAATTTAAAGTGAGCGACCCCACGGAAGCTGGTTGAAGAGCCGGACCGTGGGGTCTTTTATTGCCGTAAAAACCGGCAAAAGTCAAAGACTCCGGCGCCGAGCCAAGCCCCGTCACTTTTCCTTCAGAATTATGGAATCAGTATTATGGAATAATCCTAACCAGAACTAAACAGAATTAGTGACCTCCAAGCCAAGCAGGCGGTGCAGCATAGACGTCGAGAACAATTCAGTCAGCCAGGAGGAAGAGGGCGCAGCCTGCGCCTCCGACGACAAGCCGGCAAAGACCATGAGCAATCAAGAACGACATTTTCCGGTCATGCTGAAAGAGGCTATTGACCTTTTAGAGCCCCGGGACGGTCTTATTTATGTTGATGTCACGGCCGGTGCCGGCGGGCATTTGCAGGAACTGGTAAATCGGGTCGGAGAGAGAACGAAAATCTTTGCTTTTGACCAGGATCCGCAGGCCATCGATGCACTGCAAGAAAGTCTCGGCAAGCGGGTTACCTTCATCCACTCCAATTTTAGATATCTAAAAGAAGCGCTATCCAAATACGGTATCAATACTATTGACGGTGGCATCATCGCCGACCTCGGCGTCTCTTCCATGCAAATCGACGAGAAAGAGAGAGGCTTCAGTTTTCAGAAAGACGGCCCGCTGGATATGCGCATGAACTCGAAGCAGAGCCTCACCGCCCACGATATAGTCAACCAGTGGCCGGAAACAGATATCGCGGACATCATTTACAAATACGGCGAAGAAAGAAATAGCCGCAAGATAGCCAAACGCATAGTGGAAAGCAGGCCAATTAATACAACTTTAGAACTGGCTTCCATAGTGGCAAAATGCAACTACACGGGCGGTCGGGCTTCCGATAAACAAAATAAAAAAATTCGCAGAAATAAAAATTCGCCTGGTTTTGCCGGTGGTGGCAGCGGTCAAAATATTCACCCGGCCACGCGTACTTTCCAGGCCCTCAGAATGGCTGTAAATGCCGAACTTGAGAGTATTGAAGATTTTCTGGAACAAGCCAAACAAATGCTCAGCCCGGGAGCGAGACTGGTGGTCATCACCTTTCACTCTCTGGAAGATAGAATCGTAAAGCAATTTTTCAAAATGGGCGCCCAGTCTTGCGTTTGCCCTCCGAAACTGCCTCTTTGCCAGTGCCAAAAAGAAGTGGAATTTCTGATAATCACACGTAAACCTGTAACAGCTTCTTCGCAAGAATTACTTGCCAACATCCGCAGTCGTAGTGCTAAACTACGTGCAGGCCAAAAGCTGAATTAGGGAGTATATATGGTAAGCACTCAAAGACGCCGAGTAAACGACGAGCCCGTCAGCCTGTCGTACGACACAAGAAGCTCGGCAGCCAGAGTAGCGCGAGTCTCCCTCGTGACAGAAACCCGTCGCGAGTCCGCGCCCGTCGCCCCCATCGCCTTTGATTATTCCGAGCCAAGAACTGACTCAGCCAGAGTAGTCAAGAACGCCCCCGGTCGTCAACAGCAGCAAGAAGCCAGACCTTACCTGGTTCCCCTGGAGAGCCCGAAGAAAGGACGGCGTGTGCCCGTCCTGGTACGTGTCAATCGTACTTTGCAGGCTGGTCTGATTGCCCTTTGCGGTCTGGCTATCTTCGCCTACGGCATGAACGTCAACGACTCCCACAATGTTGGCAAGTTGCAAGAGCAAGTGCGCCGCCTCAGCGAGCAGAATTCCGAACTTTCCAACCGCGTTTTGAAGGAAGTCTCCTATCAGGGAATCTCCGAAAACGTTTCCAAGCACAAAGGTCTGGTAGTTCCAGAAGTTGTCAAAATCTGCAAAGAAGTGCCGGCGCCCAAGCTGAGCATGGTAAAAGCAGCCAGGCATCACCTGCCTTTGATGAGCGGCTACTAAAGAATCAGATTCAATATATAGATGAAACTGCTTGAATCATTTTGATAAAGGCAGTGATTTAAACTATCTTTCTAAATAAGTTCAAAATCCAAAGGGTGAAAGGTGGCGAGAGTAAGGGAACAGCAGCAGATAAGGGACCGCGGTGTAATCAAGCGGCATCCACGCTCACCCCTCTGGCGCCTGCGCATCTGGCAAATTCTTTTGAGTCTGGGAGCACTGTCCATTATCGGCAGGCTCTATTACTTGCAGATATACCAGGGACCCACTCTCACGGAAAAAGCTAAAACCCAGAGGCAGCAACACCACATGCTGGTTCATCGGGGCGCCATCACAGACCGCCGCGGTTTGCCTTTGGCTGTGGACACAACCCGTTACGATGTCTTCGTGCATGTCAAGCTGCTCAAGAAAGAGAAAGAAGAAGCGGCCCGCATTCTTTCTCCCATAGTGAAAGAGCCTGAAAGCAAAATTCTCAAGCTATTCAACTCCGGCTATCCCATTATCACCCTGGCACGCCATCTGGACAGGGAGTGCATAGATCAGCTACAGGAGCTGAACTGGACCGGCGTAGACATCGTTTCCCGCCCCTTCAGACAGTATCCGGAAGGTAAGCTTGCCGCTACCCTCCTGGGCTATACCGATATGGATACAAAAGGACAGGGCGGCGTGGAACAAGCCCTGCAAGAGACCCTGACGGACACCGGCAACATTCCCAAGCCTCAACTTGACGGACATGGCCGAACTATTCTAGTACCAAGCAAACAACCCTCCTGGGATATTACACCGCCCCTGGGGCGCCACGTAGAGCTGACTCTCGACAACTACCTGCAGCATCTGGCCGAAAAAGAACTCTATGCCATGTGCCGCCACTCCCACGCCCTGCGCGGCTCCGTCATTCTGGCGGATCCCACTAACGGGGAAATTCTAGCCTGGGCCAACTATCCGACTTTTGACCCGAACAACTACACCAAGTTCAAATACGAACACATGAAGAACTGGTCCATGGTCGATGTCTATCAGCCCGGTTCCACCTTCAAGATCGTTACCGTGGCCTCCGGTCTGGAAACCGGCGCCATCAAGCCCAATCAGACCTTCTACGACGGTGGTTCCCTGACCGTGGGCAATCGCACCATCCACAACCACGACGGCGGGCACGGCACAATCAACCTCAAGGGTCTCTTTATTCACTCGTCCAACATCGCCTCGGCCATGATCGGCATGGCCATGACGCCCAAACAGTTCTACGACAAGCTTTCCGACTTCGGACTGGGCAAGCCCACGGGCATTGATCTGCCTGGAGAATCCGGCGGTATCCTCCTTAACTACAAGCGCTGGACTCCAATTGACCAGGCCACAACCGGTTTCGGACAGGGAGCGATCGCCGTTACGCCACTACAGTTAGTGGCAGCAGTGGGTGTCCTGGCCAACAACGGCACCTGGGTGCAGCCCCATCTGATCCGGCGCGTTTATGACCCTCGCACCGGCGTCACGGAAAAATGGATTGAGCCGAAAAAACGCAAAGTTATCGCTCCCGATGTAGCAAAATTGGTTTCCTCCCTTCTGGCCCAGAACATCGCCGAAGGCACTCAGATAGCCGGACAAGTGCCTGGTTATCGCGTCGCCGGTAAAACCGGTACGGCGCAGAAAGTTACGGCCAGCGGCAGAGGTTATATGGCGGGTCAGACCATTGCTTCCTTTATCGGCTTCTTACCGGCCTCCAATCCTCAGCTTCTGTGTCTGGCCGTTATCGACAGCCCTCAAACCGACGGACGCTGGGGCAATACAGTGGCTGGTCCGGTCTTTAATGCGGTAGCATTGGAAGCAGCCCGGTACCTCAATATTTCACCGGACTACATCTATAACGCCAATGACAAAACACAGAAAATCAAGCCGGTTGAAGCCCCCTCGGTTAAATACGCGGCTGAACTGGCACACCAGGGAAGCGGAGACGCAGCCAGCGGCGCAGAAAGTGGACAACACTGAGGCTCCGAAACCGGCGGCCGCCGGCAGTAGCAGTCAAGTAAAAAAGCAGCCGAGCCTGGGCAAGACGTTTTCTCTGGTAGCACTCTTTACAGTTCTCTCGAAGTTCGCCGGTCTCTTGCGGGATATGGTGGTGGCAAGCGCCTTTGGCACCACCCTGATCGCTGATGCCTACAATATTGCCACTCTCTTCACCGGCAATATTCTGGTGCTTTTCGGCGGTCTGGGAGGTCCCTTTCATTCTTCGGCCGTAGCCGTCTTGACTCCCCGCAAAGACTCCGGCGACTGCGGCAGGCTCACGGTGCAATTGCTTGTCTGGACAGGACTGATTACAGGGCTTCTGGCTCTAATTGTCTTTGCCCTGGCACCGCATATAGTACCGCTAGTAGCACCCGGCAGCGGCAGTGAAGCAGAGAAACTAAAACTCTGGCACGAGACAACTATGCAGCTGAGAATTATGTCGCCGCTCATCCTAATTGCGGGATTAGTAGGCATTGGCTGCGGCATATCTAATACCTACAACCAATTTTTCTGGCCGTCCATGGCACCAGCCGTAGCATCACTGTGCATCATCATTTCTTGCCTGGGTTTCAAAGGCAGCGGCGAAACCGGTCTCTGCCTGGCGGCCGGTACTCTGGCAGGAGCCATCGGACAGTTCCTCGTGCAAATGCCGGGCATGCTCAAAGCCCATCCAACCTTTCGAGACTTAAAACTCTTCAGTAAGATGGAACCGGGCATGAAAGAATACCTGCACATGCTCTGGCCGGCCACCATTTCTACTTCCATCGGTTACATATACAGCTACGTCGATGTCTTTTTCACCTCGCAGATGGGCGAGGGTGGCTGGACGGCACTGGTAACGGCCAACAGACTGGTGCAACTACCGCTGGGGGTTTTGCTCACAGCCATGTTGGTACCGATCTTGCCCCGCTTCACCATGCAAGTGACTGAAGGCAAGATTGATGATTTAAAGAGCGAATTGCGGCGCGCCCTGACCCTGCTCTGGTTCCTGGCCCTGCCCATGTCGGCTCTGCTCTTAGCTCTGCCGCAGCCAATCGTGCAGCTCCTGTTCCAGAGAGGCGCTTTCAATCAACATTCCACGGAGCTGGTAACGACGGTACTGTTCTTCCTGGTGCCGAGCATATTCTTCTACGTGGCAAGAGATCTGGTGACGCGGGTTTTCTATGCCCACAAGGATTCTAAAACTCCCTACTATGTGGGATTGGCCGCTATCGGCGTCAAACTCTTCATCACCTGGTTCTTAGCCGGTCCGCTGGCCATGGGACTAGGGGGCATCGCCCTTTCCACATCAATTATTACTGTCTTCAATTTGAGCCTGTTATCTATTCTCTTACGCAAGAAAATCGGCAGGCTGGGCGCCGGCAATTTGATCAAGCCGGTAGGCATCATGCTAACAGCCGCCTGCTGTTGCGGTCTCAGTGCCGGCTTCGGCTATGGCTATCTAGCCCAGGCCGGCACCGCCATAAAAACCTCACTGAAGCTACCCCTGCCCCACATTCTGGAGCTGGCAATACCGCTTGCTTTTGCGGCTGGTATAGGCGGTCTGGTTTATATGGCAATTTGCTACCTCTTCAAACTGGATGAGGTGAAACAGATTGCCAACAGGCTCGCTCGCCGGGGCTAGAGAAACAGAACAAAGCGCACAAAATGCCGCAGCAAATTAAACTCGCTCACGCACAAGACGGCCGGGCTTATCTTTCTTATCGATGAGTTTATAGAGACAACAACCGAAGCATACGACGACAATTGCCACAAGCAACATCCACCAGCTGGCCTTGGCGATGACAAAACAAGTCAACGCCACGCCAACCAATGAGATGATCGTCGTAATCGGCTCTCGGGCATGAGCCATATCCGATCCTCCCAAGGAGACAGTTATTCAATTTTCAGAAGTGGATATACAATACAACATGCAAACAATATCAATCGTCGATACGATCGATAAAAAACGGCAGAAACCGCCGTCCCTGCCGCCTTTTAGATTTTTGAAAAATTTTCAGGCAATTCTATTATCTGTCCTTGCCTTGAAAACAGTGAAATATCAAGGTGCTTCCGCACCTGGTTCAGCCCCGCCCTGAGAGGCATCGGACGAACCTGGGGCAGCCCCTGAGCCTGAACCTGCCAATTCCTGCATCTTCACACTCTGCCAATCGCCGCCTTCGGCAAATTTCACCTGCAATACTCTAATTTTCATGGCCACCACCTGTGGATGGAGGGTGAAGTCCCGCTTCCATTTCTGAGAGCGCTCCGCTTGAGGAGTTAGATAGCTTGAGTCCACGGCATGGAAGGTGCCGCGATCTTTACCTTCACCGTCCACAAAGCGCACTCTAAATTTAACGGCCGAAATAGCACGGTCGCTTATATTTTTGTAGTCCAGGTAAATCTTGGACGACATGGGGGCATCAAAGGGGTCCAGGTCCAAATTACACCTGGCCGTCACAGAAACGGGGCAATTTTCTTCCGGTACAAAATCACAGTTTATAGATCGAACTTTTGACCCGGTTTGAGCGTATACATATAGAGAGGGGAAAAGTTTCCAAGACAAAAAACTATCGGGGAAGGGAAATACCATGACCACGGGCACAGCTACCAGAGGCCAGAGCACAAGGCTCAAGAGTCTCCTCATGTCAACGCTACCGGCCCTTACCCTGTCCATGCTCATCCTCCTTGCGGCAAGCCTTCCCCATGCCTGCGCCGATAAAATACCGGCCACTGAATTTACTCTTACCATACTTCATACAAATGATCTGCATTCCCACGCTGAGCCTTTTCTAGAACGGGGCAAAAACGTGGGCGGTATGGCTCGTATCGCTCATCTGCTTCGCAAGCTCAAAAAAGAAAACAAAAATTGCCTGACCATCGACGCCGGCGACATTTTTCAAGGCACTCCTCTTTTCACCCGCTACAAAGGCGAGGTTGAGGTGGAACTGCTCAATAAGCTGGGCTACGACCTCTATACCATCGGCAATCACGAATTCGACGAAGGCGGCATTAATCTGGCCGACAAACTGGCCCGGGCACGCTTCGATGTAATTTGCGCCAATCTCGATGCCGCACAATTACCGGCCCTGGCCAGAGTCATGAAGCCCTCTGTAATCAAAGAACTGGGAGACTCTAAAGTAAAGGTCGGCTTTGTCGGCGCCATCACCCCCGATATCGAAAGCCTGTCCATGCGCAGAGACGGAGCCCGCTTGAAGCGAGATGCCACAAAGGCCAAAGAAGCAGCCTGGCTTGCACCCATCCAAGAAGAAGTCCGCAAACTAAAAGACCAGGGCATCGACAAGATAATCCTTGTTACTCATTGCGGTGTCGACTACGACAAAGTAATCGCCGAAAACATTGCCGAGGTAGACGCCATCATCGGTGGACACAGCCACTCCAGGCTCAGTCAGCCGGTTCTGGTAAACCGGGGCGAAGCCGGACCCTGTCTTATAGTACAGACAGGCTCATACGGGCGCAGCCTCGGCCAACTACAACTGACCTTCGACAAAAACGGTGCCGTCCTGCCGCAAAAGAGCAAATATAGATTACTGGCCGTGAACGACCGCTTGCCTCAAGAGCCCGACATCAAAGCCTACATCGACAAAATGGCAGAGCCGCTCAAAATCTTGAAGGAAACAGTGCTCACCAGAGCTGAGGGCAATTTCGACAATAGCTGGCGCCTGTACCGCCATGATTCGGCTCTGGGCGATTTGATTGCCGACGCCTTTCTTGATGCCGGTCAGGCCCAGGGTGTACAGATAGCCATGGAGAATCGAGGCGGCATCAGAGCTTTCATAGATCGGGGTCCTATCACCCTGGAAAAAATCGAAGAAATTCTTCCTTTCGACAATCATCTGGCCTGCGCTACTGTTTCAGGCCAGTGCCTCCTGCGTAATCTTGAACATTCGGTAGCCGGCAGTCTGGGCGGTCGCTTTCTCGATGTGAGTGGTATCAAATTCGCCTACGACATAGAAAAAGCCCCCGGCAGTCGCATCGTCTTCGCTCTCGTCAAAGACAAAGAAGGCAACTGGAAAAGGGTGGAAGATAACGCCAGTTATAGAATCGGCATGACCGATTACAGTTTCAACGGCGGAGAGGGCTACGACTTTTCCTCCGCCGAAGATGTAACCTACAGCCAGGAGAAGCTGAACGAACCTTTGCGCCGCTTCTTTCTCAAGCAAAAGAGCGTTCACCCTCAGGCGCCCAACCGAATATGCGCCACGGTCGGGGCCCTGACGGGCTTTCTTGCCTCGAAAACAATCGTACCCGGCGGCGGGCTTTCCTTTATCAGCAAAATTCCAAACCAGCGACTCTCCTTGTATCGGGCCAAAGAGCTTGGCGTAACAACCATCCGTCCCGGTATTGTAGTGCCGCTGGCCGCACCGCAAGCGGTGCTGGAAAATATAGAGAAAGAAGACTTCCCGGCAAGAGTAAGGAGCTATATCGCCCGTGAACGACAGGGGAAAGGGCGGCAAACCGCCGAGAGCGAATACTATGTGGTGGTGCTGAGCGGTTCCAACGAAAAGAACCCCGAAAGCAGAAGTCGGCGAGCCTATTCATCCATTCCCATCGACACCCATGATCTTGAGCGCCTGACCGGCACCAATCTACATGATGTACAAAACAAACAGCCCCTTGAAAGGCACTGAGAGCCTAATGTATGCCGCTATCATCGAGTTGGAGAATTTGCTTATTGCTTTTCCAGGTCGTATCAAGCAGTGTCAGCAAGGCCTCTGAACTGAGACCGCACATATCATGAGCCAGTTGCTCCAGAGATGGCTCGGCTTTCTGGGTCTTGTCCACCACCAGAGTACCGCGCCCCAAACTGAGGATTAGCTCCAGGGGCTCGTTTACACCAATAAGCTCATCAATGCTGTCATGACTGTCGCCCCAGGGATGCAGGCAGAAAAGCTCGACTTCATCCGGCAGAACTTTTATTTTCTCGTGAATTAGACCGTATGCCCGGCGCAGATGCCGCAAATTGTCTTCCGCCCGACCGATTGCCACACGTTGCCGGATGTATTCGGTATCAATGTATTCGGTCCACATCTGCACAATACGATCGCCGTCGGAACGGATGCGCCCCGTGGCCCCGGCCATGGATATGAGACGCTTGATGTTATGCCTCGGACTTTCAGCAAAATATTTTACGGACGAATACATCACAGCCAGACCGCCAAACGAATGCCCCAGAAGCACAGTCTCTTCAAAACAGGCGCTCAGGGCCTCAATAGCAATGAGCGGCTCCAGAAGCCACTTATCCAACTCCGTGTAGGGTCCGTCACCGAGAACAACCTGTCCTTCCTGCCCTGCCTTTGCTTGCCGCTCGGAACAACTTATATAGAAGTCGGAATGCTTGCCGGTGAGCAACATGCCGTTATGCCTGGGCGCAAATACCGTATAGCCTGCATCCGTAAGGTTCTTCACATGGGACTTTTCAAGGTCGGCGGAACCTCGGCCCGGAAAGCCCGGCTCAAATAGAAATAGTCGTCCGTTGGACTTGGCGGGAAGATGGAGTTTCCCTTCCAGCGTTCCTTTGACAATAGGAGTCGAGACATCTAGTTTCAGCCAGAAGGAAGCGGGCCAGTCAGCCAGGACCAGGATGCTATTGCCGTCAATTGCCGGGGCGCCACCGGACCTGGCGGCCAGTTCCTGCAGCGGCAATGGAAAATTCTCAGTAATAATCACAAACTACCTTCTCTCAACGCGAAGCCGACGGTCCCGTAAATTATAGCGACGCCTCCGCCGGTTTCAGAACGGTGTAAAGAAATACACCACTTCACGGTCAATTCACACAGTCCTCACCTATGCCTCACGCTCCCTAGTTAGAGTAAGGCTACCGACAAAACAGTCGATTCAAAAAATGTGTCACGCCAACTCTTAGAGCAGACGGTAATTCCCCTCGGGTTTTGCAGTCGGCTTTAGTCTGGAGAAAAATTCATGAGGATGCAAACCTGCAAGACCTTAGCGCTTTCAGCCTTCCTGGCACTATCCGGACTGGCCTTGAGCCAGCAGGAGGCAATGGCTAAAGTTTTCTACATTTCCCCCGGCGGGGATGGCACCACCGGTAGTACCTGGAGCAAAGCCTGGAAAAGCCCTGGACAAATAGACTGGAATGCGGTCAATGCCGGTGATCAGCTAGTGCTGGATGGGGGCACCGCCGGTATCACCTACGAGGCAGAGCTGCTGGTGCCCAAAAGCGGGCAAGCCGGTGCACCAATCACAATCAGACAGAGCAATCAAGCAGGACACAATGGACAGGTGCTATTCTACGGCGGCGCCACCGGCTCACCAAGTCCACGACCACCTTTCCCAGGCTTATCAAACGGTATCAAGATCCAGGGCTCCTACATAAATGTAGTAGCGGCGAGACGCGGCGGCATCAAAATCAAAAGCTACAATGAAAGTTGCGTCAATATAGTGCCGGGCAATAGCCATATAAACTTACGCAACCTGGAATTGGAAAATCGCGTCTACCTTGGTCCCTACGGTCTAATTCAGTGTACAGGTCTTAACTTCAGCGGTTTCAACATCCAGGTAGCTGCTTGCGACTTCCGCGAATGTCAAACCGCCGCTAAAGAAATAGCCGTGGCCGGAGCCAACAACATGGCAGTCTTCCGCGACTGCACCTTCGGCTCCACCAGGCACTATCTCAACTTCACCAGAGGTTGCGGCACGGCTATTCTGGGAGCAAACCCGCAAGTGCCGGGAGCGGCTACGAACTACAATTCGACCGTCTATGCGCACCGTTGCGCCTTCGGTCCCCATGTGACGACAGGCATAATTCATTACAAAGGCAATCTGAGAGTTTCCGACAGCCTCTTCCTGGCGCCGCCGCTCTACGGGGTCAGTTGCCAACCAGCGGTGGCTGCGGCCGGTGCTGCGACAAACGCCAGCGTGCGCATCAATTACTGTAGCTTCATAACGCCGTCCCAGCCGGGCACGCCACCCTACGGTATGCTGGGCCTCCCCATAGAATCAAACGGCAACGGCGTCCTCAAAGTCGCTAATTCCGTTATCTACGGCGGCACCATCAGGGTGCCTGTCACACAGAACATAAACGGAGGCGGCAATTTCCAGTTCCGGGTCTTCGGCAACACCACGGCCCTTTCGGCCAGCCAGGTGGATCCTCAATTTCAAGATGAAGCCGCCGTGGCCGCTATGCCGAGCAATTACGAGCCCTATCAATTTGCCCTGCTCAATTACAGCATCCTGCCCGGTTCACCGGCGCTGGGTAAAGGCTCAAGACTGACTTCAGTAAATCAACTGACCACACCTTATGGTCCCAAAGGTCCGATTCTGCCCTTAGGCGGACCCTAGTGCCCTTGAGCAAAAGGCAGTTCATCCGAGCTACCGTATTAATCCAGTCAGTGAGACCTATTTCAGAGCAAATAAGCAAAGAGAAAACATGATTGCATCCAGTCAAAATTCAAAGCAGTCTGCTCGCCGCAACAAAGTGCGCAACAGGCAAGGAGCGGCATTGCTTCTCTTTGCCGTGCTCTGCGTGGCAGCCTTCGCGTCCTCCTTACTGGCCGGCGCCTCCCTCATCAAGCTCGTAAGCCTGCGTCAGAGAACCAATCTGGCAGTGGAAGCGGCCGCGCTGGCCGCCGCTTCCGACCTTTCCACGGTAGTCATAGACGACCCGGAATTCGGCTATCTGGCCTTGAGTGACTTTGCCCCCACCAGTGCTCATCTTATTGGTCAAGACGGCAAGCCCTTGCCGGTCACCGGTATCAATACACTGCTTTCTACAAGCAGAGCAAATCTTATTGTAGCCAGACATCTGAACAACGAAACCTTTCTTGAACTTGCCCGGCTCGACGCAAAGAGGGCCAGAGAGGCAGCCGGGAGATTGCAGCAAGGCCTGGCAGCGGCTCTCAGCCAGACTGCCGCTGCGCCGCTGGACAAAGACGGCAAGCCCGTGCGTCCCAGAGATCATGCCAGAGCCGTCTTGCTTAAGAACTTAGCTGCCCATGCCGGCATTCAGGCAAGCAACATCGATGACTTCAAGATTGAACTGGGAACCAGCGACAAAGCCATTTCTACCACTACCCAGCGTCTAGTCGGCGAGAACGCAGCTCAGTCTAAAAGTACCGACTACTACCAGGCTTTCGTCAACACACCGGTGGGAGAGGAAAACTTCCACTTCTTCGCCGTGGGCAAGCAGACCGCCCTCACCAGCGCCGCAGGCTTCCGCAACGAGAGCCTGACGAAAGCAGCAGGAGCCAGCCTGGTCAGGGTATCGGTCAAAATCAAGCAAGACCTTGGACTGGGTTTGAGCGGCGTGCAAGCTGACGCATGCGCCATGCCCTTTGCCCTGGAGGATAAGAGCGAGAGCGGCACCCTCGTGCTGGGTCTACCGCAAGGCCTACCGGCAGGCTACACTTCCCTGCAAGATTTGCTCAGTGATAATCATAGAAACTCCGCAGCCGCAGTCAAACTCTACAGTGCCGTTGGTGGTGACTATCCACTGGAGACTTGCGCTTACTTAAGCCCCTATCAGGGAGAAGCTAGCCTGGGTGAAAACAACCGCAGCGCAAAACTTTTTGCCATCGGGCTCTACGACTGGTTGCGCACCGCTCATGGTCGCTTCCACCTCGCTTCGGTTCTCAACACGATCGGAATGCGCATCCAGCCCAGCCAGGGCAGTTTCAGACCGGGAGAATCCCTGGTTTACCGACTGGACAACCAGGGCAAAATCGCAGTCGATAGCTATCTAGTTGGCGATCTGAGCAACCAGGTCGTACATGAAAATCAGATTTACACTATGTCCTGGAATGCCATCAATGCAACAAACGGTAGTTGGAATCTGGCTTTTCGCGACCAGGTGAGAAATCTGGGCAAGCAGAAGGGCGGCAAACATGCCGGTCAGCTTATGGAGTGCGACGGCAGCTTTCGCAAGCTTGGCACCATATACGGTTCCGCCCCCAAAAGCCGCCACCAGGACGAAGAACGCAAGGCTTACTTCGACGGCGGACTGGCCGTGGAATTTGTTCTGACTGGCAGCCCCCAACTGGTGGTAAGCAATCAGTAACACTTGCCGGGTTTACTTCTTCAGGCTCTGCAAGTTAACTTTAGCATCCTTAAAATCAGGCGATAAACTTAGCGCCGCTTCAAATTCCGCCCTGGCCTCGTCTACTTTGCCGCCTTGCATAAGAGCCACACCCAGATTATTGCGGGCGCGAAAATTACCGGGGTCCAGACTGATTGCCGCTCGATAATGCCGAATTGCCTGCTCGCTTTGATTTTGTTTCTGCAGGAGCAGGGCCAGATTATAGTGGGCATCGGCAAACTCAGGATCGATGCTGAGCGCCTTCTTGAACTCATCGTAAGCTTTGCGGCTGTCACCTTGATTTAAATAGGTGATACCAAGACTGGTGTGGGCCTGGGTGTAACCCAGGTTACGCTGCGCCTCAGCGCAATCCGGCTTGAGTTTGAGGGCCTTCTGGAAGCATGAAATGGCCTCCGGGTACTTGCCCATCGAATTATAGACAACCCCCAGGTTGTTGTAAGCCTCTCCGTACTCCGGAGCGATGCTGAGGGCAGTCTTGTACTCCTGCATGGCTCTATCCAGTTCGTTGTTCTGCTGCAAGAGGCGGCCCAGACTGTAGTGAGCAAAGGCGTTCTTCTCATCAAGCTGAATGGCTCTATCATAGCCCTCCAGGGCACCGCTTTTGTCTCCCAGACGCTCTTTGGCGATAGCCAGGTTGTACTGATATTCGCTGACCTGGGGAGAGCGCTTCAAAGCTTCCTCAAACTGCAAGCGCGCCTCAGCAAACTTACCGCTGTCAAAGTAGGCCACCCCGCAATTGAAGAGATATTCGCTCACGCCCGGCTCGTCTTTCAATGCCTGCTGATATTGCTTGAGAGCCTCATCTTGCTTACCAAGCCGGTGGTAAACCTTGCCCAGTAAATTGTGCGCACCGGCAGAAGTCTCCGGTGAGGGGCTGCCGGCCAGAACACGGTTCAGCAAGCCGCCCGCCTCCTGATAGCGCCCCGACCGGTAAGAGCGGTTGGCCTTCTCTAGAAGCGGGTCATTGCCCGAGTAAGCGGAGGCGGCAAGCCCCAGCGGGAAAGTCAGGGTACATAAGAAGACCGGGGCAAGAATAGCCGATATGAGGCTGCGCCCCGTCCGCTGCCGACCGCTTGCGGCAAACACTGCTCTGAGAGATGGAGATAACGATTGCAGGAAATTGAGCATAACCATATTCAGGGTTGCGGGAAGTTGAGCATATGATGCATCAGTATAATGCTAAGTAACTTAAGGCTAAATGGCAAAGAAGCAAAGGAGCAAGCTTTTGAGACGCGCTATCCAAACCGGGCTAATCTTGAGCCTCGTCCTTTTAACGGGCTTCTCCCTCTCTCCTGCCGATGGACGATCGAAGGCGGCGGCGAAAGCAGAAACGGAAGCCCCTGATACCGGCACGGAGGACCCCGGCTGCAAAGAGTGCGTCAAGAACGCCGCCACCCTGTTTGCACGCGGCGACAACGACGGGGCCCTGGCTTCGCTCAGGGCCTGGCAGGCTAAGTGCTCTAAGAACCTGCAGTTGCATTTGCTTCTCAACACGGTCCTGTTGCGCACCAAGAACGGGCAGGAAGAAGCTTTGAAGGTTGCCAGGCAGGCTTGTGTGATAGACCCGAACTCCAGCCTGGCCCATCTGCAGACAGCCATGACCTTGCTCATGCTCGGGCAAGCATCGGAGGCGGTGCCCGAATTCGAGAGAGTGGTAAGCCTCGATCCCACCAGCTATGAAGCCTGGCAAGCCCTGGCTGAAGCCTATGGCGCCAGCGGCGAACGGGAGAAGGAGGCGGAAGCTAAAAGGAAGGCCGGCAGTCTCAATCCGACTGCCCAAGCCAGTCGCACCCGTCTCATCTCTACTCTTGACAAAGCAGGCAATGCCGGTCAAGTAAGAGCCGAATACAAGAAGCTCTGTCAGGACGAGCAACTGCCTGCGGAGTTATTTCTGAGCCTGGGTCGGGATGCCATCACCATGGGTTATTTTGCCGAAGGTCTGGCCTGCCTGGAGCGCTTTTCCGCCAACCAGAAGGATGGCCCGGCCCTTTCCGAAGCACGCTGGTTGAAGACGGTAGCCTTATATCTGGAAGGCAGTGAAGGCAGTCAGCAATTCTCGAAAAGTATCGCCAATTTGAAAGGTAGTCAGAAATTTTCCATCCGCGCTACAGCCTGTACAGGTCTGAAAGAACTGGACAGCGGCAATTACCAGGAAGCACAAAAGCTAATATCGGAGGTCAGCAGCAAAGCTCCCACCGACCCGGCAGTTCTACTGGCCCTGGGCAAGTTAGCCCTGGCGGAAGGCAAATACAAAGAGTGCATTGAAAAAATGGAAGACGCCATAAAGGCAGAACCGGCACTGGCCGGGGCAAGAATCTTCATCGCCAAAGCCAGTTTCAAAGACGGCGACCTGCTCGAAGCCATGAGCCAGGCCAGGGAATGCGCCCGCATCAAAGACTTGACCCCCAGGGCACAGGCCCTGGAGCTGCGGGCCAAATTAAGAGACGACGGTGCCAGTAGAGAGGGACTGAAAGAACTGGCCGCAAAGGTCGACAGTCACTACCGGCAAAATCCGGCAGACCCAGAGTTGAACGTAGCGGTAGGCTATCTTGACTTGAACAGCAAAGACTTTAGCGGCGCCCGGGAAAAGTTCGAGAAGGCACTGACGGCCTGCCCGGCCTGCGAGGATGCCATGATTGGAATGGCTCGCCTGGCCAAGCAAGAAGCAAACCTGAGCCTGGCCAAAGAGTTGTTGACAAAGGCAATTTCCGTAGCGCCGGGTGACAGTGAAGCGAAAGACCTCAGTAATACGCTAAAATAGCCCGAGCAAATATGGTCACAAGTCACAAAGCAATTCTTGAATCGTTAAACCCCTCCACCAAAGAAGTGCTGGGGCGGGTGCCGATTATGTCGAAAAGCCAGGTAGACGAAATTGTCGCGGCCAGTCAAAAAGCCTATGAAATCTGGCAACTCACCTCCTACAAGCAAAGAGCAAAATATGTGCTCAAGCTACGTCAGGTAATTGCTGCCCGCGCCGATGAACTGGCGCAATTGATTAGCGAAGAAGTGGGTAAGCCCCTGGCTGAAGCCTATCTCTCAGAACTCACAGGTCCACTGGACACTTGTGTGTGGATGGTCGAGAATGCAGAAAAACTTCTGGCCGATCAAAGCATCTCCCTATCCAACCCCTTACTTTCCAGCAAGCAAAGCCTGGTGGCCTTCGAGCCCCTGGGAGTAGTAGGAATAATCGCCCCATGGAATTATCCCTTTTCGATTCCCATGATGGCCACCATAATGTCCATAATGGTGGGCAATACAGTCATAATTAAGCCCTCTGAAAAGTCGCCCTTGATTGGCATCAAAATTGGAGAACTCTGCCAGGAAGCCGGTTTACCCCAAGGGGTGGTGGAAATAGTCACGGGCGATAGAGAAACAGGAAAATACCTGAGCGAAGCTGCATTAAGCAAATTGATATTCACAGGCTCTGTGCAGGGCGGTCAGAAAGTGATGGCGCAATGCGCCGACAATCTCACGCCGCTGACGCTTGAGCTGGGCGGGAAAGACGCGGCCATCGTACTGCCGGATGCACCGATTGATTGGACCTGTCGTGGTATCACCTGGGGTGCCTTCACCAATGCCGGACAGGCCTGCGCATCGGTCGAAAGAGTCTACTTGATCAAGGGCAAGAATACAGAAAAAATCATCTCAAAACTAACAAAATTGGCTTCCGGACTTAAACTTGGACCGGGGACCAGTGACAGCACCGATGTCGGTCCGCTGGTGGACGAAGTGCAGTTGGCTAAGGTCAAAGACCAGGTGGAAGATGCCCTTAGTAAAGGTGCCACCATACTGACCGGTGGAAAAGCTAGAGAGGATCTGGGCGGCTTCTTCTTTGAGCCTACCGTTCTGACCAACGTGGACCACACCATGAAGGTCATGACCGAGGAAACTTTCGGACCGCTCTTACCGATTATGGTTGTCGAAACGGAAGACAAAGCGGTGGAACTGGCTAACGACAGTCAATTTGGACTGTGCGCCACAATCTGGGCCGGAAAACTGGAACGGGCAGAATGCGTGGCAAGAGATCTTAACGTAGGCACTGCCCTCATCAACGACTGCCTATTCAGTCACGCCACGCCACAGCTCCCCTGGGGCGGCATCAAGAAAAGCGGCTTCGGAAGAAGTCATTCATACTTTGGTTTGTATGACCTGGTCAATATCAAACACATCAGCATTGATTCAGCCGGTGGTTCGCACCGAGTATGGTGGTACCCTTACGGCAAAGCGAAAGTAAAAATGGCCAGAGGCGGCATCCAGATGCTGCACGGGAAAATGACAGAGAGACCAGCTGGTCTGGTACATTTTGTCGGCAATATGTTTGTCGGTCCGCAAACAGAGCCTCCCGCCGCTAAGGCTGCACAAAAACCGGCGGGCGAAGCAACTAAAACAGACGCCACCCCTACCGACAAACCTGAGTAGCAGCAGTCTTAACCGCCGCTCTCAGCCACTGGCGCCGGCACGGGCCAGCAACTTCTGTAAGATTGCGCAAGCCTTTTCCACATCGGCGTCGCTTGAATCTCGACCAAAGGTAATGCGCACCGAACCTAAAGCTTTCTCAGGCGAAAGACCGATGGCCCTCAATACCGCCGAAGGTTCGATGATGCCCTGATGGCAGGCGCTGCCACTGGATATGGCCAACCCCTTCAGATCACTCTTTAAGACCAGGGCTTCACCTTCGATACCGCCTGTGCAAAAACTGACATGGCCGGGAAGGCGCATTTGCACGGAACTAGGTCCGGTCAGCTCTACGCCGGGCAACCGCAAGAGAGCCTCAATCAGCTTTTCCTGATAGCCGCGCAGGCGCTTTTGTAGCTCCTCTTGCTCAAGCCGAGCCAGGCGGGAGGCAACACCAAGAGCCACTATGTTGGCCAGGGGTTCGGTACCGGGCATCAAACCCATCTCCTGTCCACCGCCAAAAATTATGGGCATGACGTTCACGAGACGCCGCAGAAATAAGGCACCGATTCCTTTAGGAGCGCCGAACTTATGCCCCGAGAAAGAGAGACTGGAGAGTTTCAACTTTTCAAGATCAACAGGCAGTTTGCCGATTACCTGCACGGCATCGCAATGTTGGTAAATTTCACGCCCCTGCTCTGAGGCCACCTTCTCCACCAGTTCCGTAATGGCCTCGATAGGCTGCAATACGCCAATTTCATTGTTGGCCCACATAATTGAAACCATGGAAGCCCCCTGCCTGAGAGCGGTCTCCAGGGCCTCCAGATTGATCAGGCCTTCTCTGTCGACAGGAAGATAAGTGACGCGAAAGCCCTGACTCTCAAGATACTGCGCCGGTCCCATTACAGAAGGATGCTCTATCTGAGAAACCACAAGATGCCGGTTTAAGCCGTTAGCCTCCACAAAGCGAGCCCGGCCCAGGAGTGCTACATTGTTGGACAGCGTTCCACAACTTGAAAAATAAACTTCCCGGGGTTGGCAACCGAGCAAATCGGCAACTTCCTGCCTGGCCTGCTCCACAGCCTCTCTCGCTTTGCGCCCCTGGGAGTGAATCGAACTGGGATTGCCGAAATTTTCCGAAAGATAGGGCAGCATGGCCTCCAGAACTTCAGGACGCACACGGGTAGTTGCACTGTTATCGAGATAAATCAAGGCTTCCATCAACCGATACCATTTAGTAACACGGCTGGCAACATGGTAACATCCCCTCACAAAGCAATTTCTACTTTGTAATGTAAGTGATTCAAGTATTAGTTAAGTGTATCTGCGACTGACAATCTTACTACTTATGCTCCTGGCAGCATTTACAGCCAATCTCTGCCTGGGAGAAGTGAACCTGAGCCCCCTCCAGGCCTGGCCCTTACTTTACGGGCAAGGGGATGAGGCTAATCTACAAGTAATAAGAGAGATCAGGCTGCCGCGGCTACTGAGCGCAGCGCTGATTGGCCTGGCCCTTTCCACGGCCGGCTACCTATTGCAAAAACTCTCCCGCAACCAACTGGCAGATCCGTATTTGACCGGTGTTTCCAGTGGCGCCGCCCTGGGAGTAGCAGCGGCCATTCTAATCGGGCTGGATTTGAGTCTGGTACCCCTGATTGCCCTCATAGGCGGTGCCGCAACCAGCTTACTGGTCATCGTCCTCTCCAGTCGGGGCGGCGGCAGCACCGCCTCAGTGTCCATACCCAGATTACTTCTTTCAGGCATAGCCCTTTCATCGATTGCCAGTGCCGCCATAAATTTAGTCATGCCTGTCTTCGGTACTCAGACCATGGCCCAGGGATTGAGCCTCTGGCTACTTGGTGGTCTCTCCGGCCGGAACTGGTCGGAACTTGTGCCCGCCGCCTGCTATACCCTACCTGCTCTGGCGGTAGCCCTTATGAGCAGCAAGCAGTTACGCCTCCTCAGCCTGGGAGAGGAAGCAGCAGCCTCCCTCGGTCTGGACGTCAGAAAGAGCCAACTGGTGATTCTCTCGGCAGCCATCACTTTGACTGCCGGGGCAGTCTCCCTCAGCGGTCTGGTGGGCTTTGTCGGCTTGATCGGTCCCCACCTGGCCAGGCGCTTTGTGCCAGAGGGAGAGCGGCTGCAACTGGCGGCCGCAGCCCTCTGTGGCTGCATTTTAACTCTGACGGCCGATCTCGGCGCCCGCATTATCCTACCCGGACAGGAACTACCGCTGGGTAGCCTCATGGCTGTAGTCGGAGGTCCGATTTTCATCTATCTACTGGCTCAGAGCCTGGACCGGGTGGTGGAAAGATGACCAGCGGACAAACATTACCCGGAGATAAAGCCGACAAGAGCCAGACAAATAAGGACGAAAGAAGAGTAAAGCTACAGATATTTTCGCTCGCCTTGAGTTATCTCAATAGCGCACAAAGAGCTGGGAAGCAGATTGGAGGAGGTAAACCCGACTTTCCCTTTGCCGTGCACGAAGTCAGCCTCAGCCTCCTTGAGGGTGAAATACTGGCAATAATGGGAGCGAACGGCTGCGGCAAGTCCACGCTTCTGAAAGGCATGGCCAGGGCTCTAAAACCAAGCAGCGGCAAAGTGGAATTTGAAGGTGAAAATATCTGGGCTCTATCGCCCAAGCAGTTCGCCTCAAAAGTAGCCTACCTGCCGCAGAGCCTTCAGATACCCGATGACATGAAGGTCATAGAACTGATAAATCTGGGACGCAACCCGCACCAGAAGTGGTGGCAGCCCTCCAGTCAGATGGACGGCAAAGAGAAGGCGCATCTGGCGGAAGTAATCGAGAAACTGGATCTGGGACACCTGCAAGACAGAAATCTAGCCCACCTCTCAGGCGGGGAAAGACAGAGGGCAATAATCGCCATGGCCCTCAGCCAGCGCCCGAGCCTCTTGCTAATGGACGAACCGCTTTCAGGGCTGGACTTCCGCCATCAATTGGAAATCCTCGAGTATTTGAAAGACCTGCGTAAGGATGGACTGACCATTGCTCTGGTCTTGCACGATCTCAACTTCGCTGCCCATATCGCTAATAGAGTGGCACTCCTGCAAAAGCCGACAGAAACGTCGAACAGTCTTGCGGCTCTGGGGGTACCGTCTGAAGTGCTCGGGGGAGTCGTAAGCAAGGCGGTCTTTCAGGTGGACATTGACAGTATTGAAACCGGCGACGGCAAAACCGTTTTCTACCTGAAGCCGGAAAACGAGAATAGTTAGAATCAACCCTTCTGAAGCTTCGCGCAAGTTCAGTGCAAGCAACAAACCATAAGCCCCCATGCAAAAACGTGGACTGAGTGACTCAGTCCACGTCAAATTATGCTTTTAACCGCTTAGCCGATGCGGAAAGTTATACCGGGGCGATTATTGCCGTAATGGCGGCGCTGCTGCTGGTAGTAGCCGCCATAGCCGGGGTCGTAGAAGCGAGGGTCGTTCCATGTCGGCTGGTTCCAGGCCTGGTTCCAGGGCTGGTTCCAGCTCTGTTGCTGGGCGTAATAGGGATCGCTCCAACGGTCGTAGCCCACATTGCCGAAGAAGGGCAGGCCGCCGTTACTGTAGAGCAAGCGACCGCCATTACCGTTACGCATGCCGTCTACCAGGGCCTTGCCTGTAAAAATTCCAGCCAGAAGCTGAATACCAGGTCCGATGATGTCTCTGTTCACGCTTCTGAGACCATCACCCACATCGGAGAGAGGTCCACGACGACGGTGATAACCGTAGTCGCCCACTTCGCCGTAGCCGTAACCGTCGTCTACGGGGCGGTAAACAGGACCCCGGCCGATTCGACCGTTGCCGAAGCAACCGCCCTGACCATAGTCATAGTCTTCCCGATAATTGCCATACTGCTGCCGGAAATCTTGCACCTGACAGGCCCGGCGATAAGCCCGAGTCTGAGACTCGAAGGCCGACTGGTCAGCCATATAGCTGTTCCTACCATAGCCGACCCGGTCGCAGTTGCCGCCACCTATATAGAGGTTCTCGACATGACCAATGTGAATTACGCGGTTGCCGTCTTGAATACGGATATTATCGGCAGAGCCCCGATTCTCAAATCGCTGATTGACATTGCGGTCTGACATATCCACCATGGGCGGAACATCGTTCCTGTGAACGGGGAAATTGTCAGCATAGCTTTCGTCGCGCTCACGGCTTGCTTTCCAAGTCATAATAGGGGATTCTCCAATCGTTTGCGGTACCAGGTTCGGCACACCGCTGCTGCCTATGTATTAATAGAACACCCGGCGGGCGGCCACTGTCAATGGGAATATTCCCACCGTCCCCGTCCCATGGGCGTTTCAAGCACTACTCTTCGTATAAATCCCAGAACTTTTGTGAACGAAACGGTCAACAGAGAAACCGAAACGAACTACTTAACGGCAGAGACCAGAGCAATTATGCGCGGCATGAAAACCGCTACACCGACCAGCACAGCTGTCAGGGCCGAAAGCATCACGGCAGCAGCGGCCGTATCCTTGGCATAGCGTGCCGATAGGTGATAACGATAGCCGGCCTGAATGTCCACCATGTGCTCAATGGCCGTATTAATAAGTTCAGCGGTAATCACAAGACCAATAGACAGAAGCAATAGTGCATAACCCCAGGCTTCCACCTGAAGCAGGTAAGCCAGTACCAGAACGCAGGGCGTAATCAAAAAATGAATGCGCAGATTGCGCTGCCCCTGCAAGGCAACCTTCACCCCGTGCACGGCATGATAAAAAGATTCAAGCAAGGAAGCGGAGCGCGAGCATTTGTGGTCCCAATCGGTACGCTCCGCCTTACCGGCAGGTTCAAGTTGAATGGGTCGGTCGTCTTTCGACATGCCTCCGACAGGCTCCAGACCGGTGCTGACGACTGGATTTTCCCCGCGCGCACTTTCAGCAGGTGGAAGGCTATTATCAAAGGATGGGGATTCTGGGAGCAAGGGAAGAGTCCGAAGTTACTGTTTACTGCTCTAGACCATGGCTGGAATCGTTATCGGTTAACTATTTCTCGTTTTCTCTAACTGTTAACGGTTTAGCGTCTATAGATTTTCGGCAAAGACATGGTCGCTAAGTCAATCATGACACGAACCACACCAGTTCAGCGCAATTTTACTTGGCAACCTTCACGATTGATACCTACCTTCTCTAAAATTTTGTTTTGATAAGCAAACATCTGCTTTTCCTGGGTCTTCGACTCATGGTCAAAACCAAGCAGGTGCAAAAGCCCGTGTACAAAAAGAAAAGCCATCTCTCGCCTGAGCGAATGCCCATATTCATCGGCTTGCCTAGCGGCCTTCTCGATACTAATAAACAACTCGCCCAGAAGCCAGGGACAATCGGTATCATCTTCTTCATGGAAAGAAAGGCCGAGGGCTGGTCTTTCTAGATCCAGCGGAAAAGAGAGAACATCAGTGGCTTTATCGATACCGCGAAAATCATTATTAAGCTTGCGAATAGCCCGATTGGACAAAAACACCACAGAAACCGCGCTTTCGGAAAACAAGTCTTCAATTAAAGAAGTAGTCAGCATTCCGCCGCCGTAAGGCTTCACTGGTGCCGACTGCAAAAGAGCCTCACCAAGGGTGCGACTGAGGAGGGAATAGTCGGTTTGAAGCTCCTCAAAATCAAGAGAGAAGCGCCTTTGTCGATTTTGAAAAACAATCTTCACAAGTCAAACCATCCCCCTGTTGCTCCCTCTTGCTTCGTGCTATCATCCCTTCACTTAGAGACATTTTAGTCGTAGGCAAGACCTTAGCCTACGGCATTTTTGTGTTTAATTGCGCTCTCAGGCGACACTTGTTTACGTTCCAACGCCAAACTGGAACTTGAACCTGACCTAGGGGATACCGTTCACAGTTCGAGAACCGCCCCCTGCACCGACCAGGACAAAGGAAGCTAGCCGCTCGCTTTTCGACACCAACCAGAGTAGAAATTCAATTTAATGCCCACAAGTAAGAACCACGGACCCGAACAAGCACTGGCAATCATCACCCAGGCTGCGGAAGAAATCGCACAGAGCCTTGGTTTTCAACTGGTCGATGCACACTTTGGCCAGCAAGGACGCAAAACCAGCCTGGAAATCACAATCTATAAACCGGGCGGCCGCATAGGTCTTGCAGACTGCGAGAAGGTCAGTCGTGAGCTGGAAAGCAAACTGGAGAGCCTCAGCGAGCTACCCGCTCTCCTACACGGCTCTTATGTCCTGGATGTATGCAGCCCCGGCATTGAAAGAGTCCTGAAACACGAGCGGGAATACAAAATTTTTGCCGGCAGTCAGGTCGAGCTGAAAGCCAAGGCTGATGTAGGTGCCGGCGGCTTCGGTCAACACTTCCTGGCGACCCTGGTGGGGCTGGAAGGAGACAGAGTCAAATTGGCCGCCTTGAAAGAATTGCCCAAAGGCAACGATAAGGGCTCTGCCGGTAAAAATGGCGCTAAAAACGCCGCCAAGGGCTCAGGCAAGAACAAAAAAGACAAGATCGAGATTGAGCCGGTGCACGAATTGAGCGTTCCGCTCAAGCAGATCACCACCCTGAAACTTTATGCCGACCTGAGTAAGGCGGCCCATGACAATCAAGAATGCGAAGCTCTGGAAGCAGAAGCTTCACTGGAGAGTTGAACCAAATTTTCGGCATTTCAACCACTAACAAACCAACAGATAGAACCCTAGTAAACGAGCCCATACCGGGAGGTACAAAGTGATAAACATAGGCAGCCAACTACTCGAAGCAGCCGAGGAACTGGAAAGAGAAAGAAATATTCCCCAGGAAGAGTTCATTGCCTATGTTTGCGATGCCATCGTGGCCGCTTACAAGAAAAAGGTACCGGACCATGATGTGGAAGGCGTAAGAGCCATTTTCGATACGGAAACCGGTGAAATCGGAATTTTCGCCCCCAAAGAAGTAGTGGAAAAAGTCTCCAACGAATACCACGAAATCGGGCTCAAAGATGCACAGGACCTCATTCCTGACGTTACCGCCGGAGAAGTTCTGGAAATCGAAGTTACCCCTCATGATTTCTCCGAATTCGGTCGTATTGCCGCTCAGACAGCCAAACAGCTCATCACTCAAAGACTGAGAGAAGCCGAGAAAGAATTAATCAAGAAAGAATTCGACGCACGCAAAGGTAGTTGCACCACCGGTCAGATTGAGCGAATTGAAGTAATCAGTAATTCTAGAAACAACGTCATCGTCAACCTGGGTCGTGTAGAAGGCTGCATGCCGAGCCGTGAGCAACTGCCCGGTGAAACCTATCGCGTCGGCAACCGCGTACGAGTCTACGTTCTGGAACTGCGTGAAACCGGCAAAGTACCCCAGATTATCGTCTCCCAGGCGCACCAGGAACTGGTGCGGGAACTCTTCGAACTATACGTACCGGAGATTGAAGATGGCACCGTGGAAATCAAATCCATTGCCCGGGAAGCCGGCTATCGCACCAAAATTGCCGTTCATTCCGAAGATGCCGATGTGGATCCGGTGGGCGCCTGTATCGGTACCAGAGGCGTACGTATCCAGAACGTCGTAGCCGAACTGCGCAACGAGAAAATTGACGTCATTCGCTACTCCACCGACCCGGTCGACTACATTTCCAACGCACTCTCCCCGGCTCGCATCACCACCGTAGCGCTCTACGACGATGTTCCGGAGTCCGGCGGTCGCAGAGCAGAAGTGATTGTGCCCGACGATCAGCTCAGCCTGGCCATCGGCAGAGGCGGTCAAAACGTACGCCTGGCCGCCAAGCTCACCGGCTGGAAAATCGACATCAAGTCCGAAAGCCAAGCCGGCGGTTCGTTCAGAAGCATGAGCCAGGCACAAGCCCTTGACGATTTAACCAGCTGAACTATGACAACAACCAATTGACCGAGGAGAACGACCTTTAACCTGTCACATCCGCATCTGAGACTCTGTGTGGCCTGCCGCGTCAAACGACCGCAGCAAGAGCTTGTGCGCGTCACATTCGACTTCAGAAGCGGTTGTCCGGGCTTCAACCCGCCCACTGGCCCGAAGGATTTCGGGCCAGTGGCGGGTAGAAACGTCGTCAAACTTGGCAGATCAGCATATTTTTGCCCTTCTGAGGCCTGTTTGCATCAGGTGTTAACCACTACGAAGCTGAAGGCGGCCCTTGAGGGTCGCCGAAAGAAGGGCGTAGCAAGCCATAGACGAATGGCTTGGCCGCTTGAAGCACAACTTATCGAGGCACTCACTCAAGAATGCTCAAATAGGCGAAAAACGTGCCAAAATACTGAGAGATACGGAGAGGGCTGAATGGACGACAGAGTTCGAATCTACGAATTGGCACGCAAGATGAATCTCGCAAACCAAGATATCATCACGACCTTGCGTGAATTGGGCTACGACATCAAGAGCCACTCCAGCACCATTGACAAACAAGCAGTGGGGCAACTAATCGCCGCCATCGACAAGAAGAAGAAAGGCGCAGAAGAAGCAAAAGCTAAAGGAAGTAAAAACGTGGCAAAAGCCCCGGTGACCGCCCCGGCAGGCAAACCAGCTGCCAAAACCACTATCGGCGGCAGCGCCAAGGGTCAGACCAAATTACCGCCTCCGCCAGAGCCGGTAGTAGTCAAGCCCAGAGTCCTGTCTCGCTATCGTCCCGAGCGCCCCCTCTCTGAAACTGCCGGTACGGAAGCCGGTCATCCGCAATCAGGAGCTGTTACAAACGTAAACACCCCGAACCAACCCGCCTCCACCGCTGCAGCCACCAGCCCCGCCGCAAGCAATGCGGCCGCGCCCACCACTGCTCAGAGCAACTTGCAGAGCCAGGCCCCGGCCCACAGTGGCAGCGAACAGACCGCGCCGGCGTCAACCGCCGCCGAAACCCAAGCCAACCCAGTCTCGGCTCCCCAAGCTGCGAACCAGCCCGGCGGCTCTCAGAGCCAGGGCGCTGCGGCCGGTCCCAAAACCGAAAGTCAGACAGGCAGCACCGCTGCCTCCCCTGCCGCTACAGTAGCACCGGCGGGCAGCACCGGCATGAAGCCGGCCTCTCCAGTGTCAGGGCGTGAACCCGACACCGGCAGCGCCGCCTGTGTCAAGCCAGCGGAAGCAGCCCCGGAAGTCGAAGTGGAAGAACCGGCTGCTCCTTCCTTCGAGGAGTTGGATCCGATCATCAGACCCACTGGTGACGAATGGTCCGATGGTTCCAAATATGCCCCCCGTGTGATTCGCAAACTGGATCAACCGCCCAAGACCAAAAAAGTAGAAGAAGAGCCGGTCAAACCGGCCAAAGTTGAGCCCGAGCGCTACGGCAAGAAAGAGAAGAATAAGGATGCCGAGCGGGAAGAGAAGCACGAACCCCGCGGCAAAAAGATTGCCGATCTGCCGCCTGATGAAGATGAAGAGATCATCGATTTGAAAGGTCAGGCTGTAAGACCCCTTTCTCCTTCCGTACCGATTCGCATCGCTGCACCTTCCATGCGCGCCACACCGCCACGTCCGCCCAAGTCTCACAGACAGAGTCCTTCGGACAGGCACGGCGCCAAAAAAGAAGAAAAAGTAAGGCCGACGGCAGCCGTAGTGGAAGTGCCCAAATCCATCGTCCTCACCAACAGCCTGACGGTGCAAGATCTGGCAAGCCGCATGGGTGTTGCTGAAACAGAAGTGATCAAGCGTCTTTTCATGAAAGGCGTGATGCGCACGGTCAACCAGATGGTAGAGCTTGAGCTGGCCCGTGAGCTGGCCGTGGAAATGGAATACGAAGTGCTCTCGGAAGAAGTGAAAGATGCCAGCCTGGAAGAGGCTCCGAAAGAACTTTCCGAAGAAGACAAAGCCAATCTGGTGACCAGACCGCCGGTAGTGACCATCATGGGTCACGTAGACCACGGCAAAACCAGTTTGCTGGATGCCATTCGTCAGACCAAATTCAATCTGACCGATTCCGAGCATGGCGGCATCACCCAACACATCGGCGCCTACCACGTGGAAGTTCCCGATGAAGAAGGTCATATGCGCCAGATCGTCTTCCTGGACACACCCGGTCACGAAGCCTTCACCGCCATGCGCGCCCGTGGAGCCAAAGCCACAGACATCGCCATCCTGGTGGTTGCAGCCGACGACGGTGTCATGCCCCAGACCATTGAAGCCCTGGACCACGCCAAAGCAGCCGGCGTGCCCATCATTGTTGCCGTCAACAAGATCGACAAAGCCGAGGCTGATCCTGAGCGTGTTCTCACCCAGCTCATGAAACACGACCTGGTGGCGGAGAAATACGGCGGCGACACCGTCACCGTAGAAGTTTCGGCTAAAAAGAGACTGGGCCTCGACAACTTGCTGGAGATGATCCTTCTGGTTTCCGACATCCTGGATCTGAAAGCCAATCCTGAGAAGCCGGCGGAAGGCGTCATTGTAGAAGCTGAACTTTCACGGGGTAAGGGCGCCGTCGCTACTGCCCTCGTAGAAAACGGCACACTGAGGGAAGGTGATTTCATAGTTGCCGGCAGCAAATGCGGCAGAGTTAGAGCCCTCTTCGATGACCGCGGTCAAAGAGTGAAGGCCGCCGGTCCTTCCATGCCTGTGGAAGTACTCGGTCTCGATGAGGTGCCCCTGGCCGGTGACCGCTTTGAAGTTGTAGATGATGCCCAGGGCATGAAGATGCTGGCGGAAGCCAGACGTCTGACGGAAACCAAAGCCCAGCATCACGTCACACTGGAATCTCTGCATGATCTTCTGGAGAGCGGCGAAGTAAAAGAACTGAACATAATCGTCAAAGCCGACGTGCAAGGTACAGCGGAAGCGATTGCCGATTCCATACGCAAGCTCTCTTCCAGTGAAGTTCAGACCCGCGTGCTCCGCACCGCCTCTGGTGACATATCCGAAAACGACGTCAACCTGGCCGCTTCATCTAATGCCATCATTGTCGGCTTCAACGTGCAGCCCGACCAGAACGGTGCCCGGGTAGCGGAAGCAAACGGAGTGGACATCCGTACCTACACCATCATCTATCAGATCACCGACGACATCACCAGTGCCGTCCAGGGTCTGCTCAAACCGATCAGGCAAGAAATCCAGATTGGTCAGGCGGAAGTCAGACAGATCTTCAAAGTGGGCAAAGGCCTCATGATTGCAGGCTGTATGGTCTTGAGCGGCAAAGTGCAGAGAAGCTCGATTGCCCGCATTGAACGTGATGGACAGGTAATCTACGAAGGCAAACTCGACACTCTCAAGCGCTTCAAAGATGACGCCAAAGAAGTGGCGCAGGGCTTTGAATGCGGTATGAGTTTCGAGAAATTCTCCGACTTGCAAGTGGGAGACAAGATCAACTCCTTCATCATTCAAGAAACAAAACGCGACGCATCAAACTAACCTCTGGCAGTTAAACAGGTACGAATTCATGTCCGCAGAACGAGCCCTGAGAGTATCTCAGTCAATTAAAAGAGAACTTTCGGAGATGATCCGCCGCGATCTCAAGGACCCTCGCTTGACCGGTCTTATTTCCGTCACCGAAGTGGAATGTACGAGTGATCTGCGCTCAACCAGAGCTTTCATTTCCGTCTTCGGCGACGTAAATAGAGAAGCCGTGGTAACAGCCTTGAATGAACAAGCGGGCTTTATTCGAGGCGAGCTTTGCCGCCGCCTCAAGTTGCGCTTCGCACCGGAGCTGGTCTTCAAACTCGATGACTCGCTGGAAAGAGGTTCCAAGGTATCCGAATTGCTCGGCAAGATTTCCCGCGGTGAAGTCTAAGACAGAGCATTTCGGCTTCCTCTGCCTGGACAAACCAGGAGGTATGACCTCCCATGACGTGGTGGCTAAAGCCAGGCGTCGTCTCGGCGTTAAACAGATCGGCCACGCCGGTACTCTCGATCCGATGGCTACGGGAGTAATGGTCCTGGCCATAGGCAAAGCCACCAGACTGCTGCGTTTTCTCAGGGATGATAAAACCTATGAAGCGAAAATTCTGCTTGGCCGTTCAACCGATACCGACGATATTGAAGGTGCCTTGCTGGACGAGGCCCCCCTGCCGGAAAACCTCAGTCGGGAAATTGTGGAGGCGCAATTAGAGGCCTTTCGCGGCAAAATTGATCAACTGCCACCACTTTATAGCGCCATCCATGTCAACGGCGAAAGACTTTACGATCTGGCCAGAACCGGCAAAGTAAGCCCGGATGAGCTGGCTCAATATGTCAAAAAACGCAGCGTAGAGATTTTCAATCTCAAGCTGGTTAATTGCGAGCCGCCCTACCTGGACGTCACGGTTCATTGCTCCGCCGGAACCTATATTCGCTCTATTGCTCGCGATCTCGGACAGGCACTGGGAAGCGGCGCTTGCCTGGCGGCTTTGCGTCGCACCGGCTCCGGCAAATTTCCTATTGCTGCCTGTCTTGAGCTGGAGACCTTCATGCAAAGCAAGGAACTCCCGCCTCTTCTAGATGTGAAGGAGCATTTAGGGCTGCCCCGTCTGGTGCTGGCAGAAGAAGCCGGCATACGCTTCCGTCGCGGTCAAAAAGTAGAACTGCAAGCTGGCACTGACCTGGCTACATCTGAAACCGAAAATTTATCCACTCCGAAAGACACGGCAAACTTCGCCCTCATTCTCGATAACAACCAGGAACCACTGGGCGTGGCGGCCATCGAAAACGCCTTTGCCGAGACCATCTTCATTAAACCGGAGGTGGTGCTTGTCGGACAACACTAACACCCCCCGCAACCAGGGGGAGCCACCCGCTAACCCCGACGGCCCGAGCAGTTTTTACAGCCCCGACTCCGTCTTCATCATGGCCGTGGCGGTGGAAGCCGTACTCTTGTTTACCGCTACGATCTGGATGGTGGTGGCAGCCCTGCCTATATCAAACTGGTTCAACTTCTCCCGCACCTCATTTACTGCCGGATTGGCCGCCGGGCTCACCATCACAATTTTTGATTTCTTCCTGCTCTATCTGAGCAACCGCCTTTACAAATCAGTTTTCGTTCTCAGATCCATGCGCGATCTTGTTTATCAAGAAATGTGCCCGCTCTTCAGCCGCCTGAGCACCTTTCAAATCGTCTTTCTAGCACTCAGTTCCGGCCTGGCTGAGGAGATTTTCTTCCGTGGCGTTATGGAGGAAAAGCTGGGTATGCTCACGACCAACTTTTGCTTTGCGCTGGCCCACTTTCCCCGTTTCTATTATTTTCCATACGCAATCTGGGCAGGCGCCATCGGCTTTCTAATGAGCTATTTGAAGCTCAAGACCGGCTCTCTTTATGCCCCGATCATTTGCCATACGGTGATAAACCTTTTCAGCCTCACGATTATCACTCGCTTGAAGGTGCCAATCGAGACCCTGGAGGAAGCAGATGCTGCCGGGGCAAAGCCGAAGGGCGAAGACGACGAGCATGACGAAAACATTTAGAAAGGATAACCTCTCACCCAAAAGCCCCATACATAGTCTACAAAAATAGAAGGGACTCGAGGTCTAGACCAGGAGTCCCTTTCATTTTTCAATTTCAGGCAGCTTATTATCAAACTACCTCAAATCACCTTGAAGCTTAGCGGCGCTTTTTCTTGGCGACTACTTTCTTCTTGGGAGCGGCTTTCTTGGCGGCAGCTTTTTTAGGAGCAGCTTTCTTGGCAGCGCCTTTCTTGGGGGCAGCTTTCTTAGCCGGCTTGGCAGCGGCTTTCTTAGCCGGTTTGGCTTCGGTGGCGGTTACGGACTTGGGCAAAGGAGCCTGCTTGGCCTTTCCGTCCACTACATCTTTGAGTTCCTGTCCAGCTCTGAAGGCCGGCACTTTAGCAGCGCTGATCTTCAGTTTTTCCTTGGGATTCTGGGGATTGACTCCATAACGAGCTTGTCTTTGACGACGCTCGAAGGTACCGAACCCAACAAGAGTTACGCGCTCGCCTTTCGCTAACGAAGATGTCAGCGAATGCAGCAGGGCGGCAACGGTATTGTGTACGTTCAGCTTGGTTTGTCCTGTGGCTTTCGCCACCTCGTTTATAAGTTCTGCTTTGTTCATGCTGTTCTTCCTAAGCTGTCGGAGGCATTAGCGCTCATATCTAATTTACGAGCTCTTCTAAAACGATCGGAGATACTACCAACTCCACATAGTTAGTTCAAGTACTTTGAGAGTGTGCTAGGCTGATTTTTTCCATGTTCTTCGATTGATTTGTCATTTCATGTTTCAAGACGACACCATCGCCGCCATCTCAACTGCCCCAGGAGTGGGTGCCATAGCCATTGTCAGGCTTTCCGGTCCGGACTCATTTAAGATTGCCGAAAAACTTTTTTCGCCCAGAAAAAATCGTCAATCGGATCATGAAAAATTTGGCCGGACCCAGGACAAATCTGCGACAAACGACTCAAAAGCCAGCGGCAACAACGATTTCTGGCAACCAGTCAGCCATCACGCATCCATTGGATATATCAAGGACCCGAGCCGGGGTGACAAGCTTGTGGACGAAGTGGTCTTGATCGCTTACCAGGCTCCCCACACGTACACGGGAGAAGACCTGGTGGAGATCAACTGCCACGGCTCGCCCATTGTCACGAGGGAGATCCTCTCCTTGATTCTGGCCCAGGGCGCCCGCCTGGCTGAGAAAGGTGAATTTACAAAACGCAGTTTCCTGGCCGGTCGCCTCGACCTGACACAGGCTGAAGCCGTGCTGGACATCATCCATTCCAAAACCGAGCGCCAGAGTGAACTGGCTCTGTCGGTTCTACAAGGCCATCTGGGAGAGGAAATTAAAGCCATCCGCAAGCGCCTGATCGAACTTTTGACGCGTATCGTGGCCGGCATTGACTTTCCAGAAGAAGTCGGCGACCTCGACGTGTCCGACATAAATGCCGTAACCGAAGAATGCCTGACCAAACTCAATCAATTGGCCAGAACGGCCCGCTCCGGGCGCTTCCTGCGCGAGGGGCTGAAGCTCGCCATTGTAGGCCGGCCAAATGCCGGCAAATCAAGTTTACTAAATCGGCTCCTCAATTTTGAAAGAGCCATAGTCACCGACATTCCAGGCACGACCAGAGACAGCATCGAAGAGCCCGTGGATGTGAACGGCATTCCCGTGATACTGGTGGACACCGCCGGTGTGCGCCATACGGAAGACCGAGTGGAACAGATCGGTATCGAACGCACCACCAGGGCCATCGAAGAGGCCGACCTGACTTGCGTGCTTCTGGACGGCACCGCCGCAAGCGGTCAAGAAGAGCAGGTCTTGCTGGATAAGTTGAAAGAGCTCGCCCGACCTTACTTTGTTGCGATAAATAAGATAGACCTCTGTGGTTCCAAACCCATGAACAACGGCAATGTGCCTGACCTGGTGAACTATTCCATCGGAAAACCCCTGGCCATTTCGGCCAAAATGGGCGAAGGCATAGAAGATCTCAAGGGCATGATCGAGCATTTTGCCCTTACGGATAATTCCGTCAAAGAACTGGGAGGTTCTCTGAACGAACGCCAGGGAGCCCTCTGCATCAAAGCCGTGGAAGCCCTGGAAAGGCTTCTGGCCGCATCAGTGAGCGGGCTGCCCCAAGACTGCCTGGCTAGCGACCTCAAGCTTGCCGTGGACGCTCTCGATGCCATCTCCGGACAGGTCGTGACGGAAGAAGTTATAACGGAAGTATTCGCCAATTTCTGTATCGGGAAATAAAGGAGACCCTGTGGCCACACTTATTTGCGAAGACGAGGAATATATCACCTGCCTGGCCATAGAGCCCGGACGCGTCCAGACCATTGACGTCCGAGGTGAAAAGCAAAACTGGCAGCACATAAAACTCATACTCAAAAGCGGCGACAGAGAGCTGGTTTTTGCTACGGAATTCAAAGAAGACCTGAATCTTCGTATAGAAGACGTCCTGGCCAGGGATGTGAAGGAAGCGGCAAGCCTCACCAAAGCAGTCCTCGATATCCAGGCGGTGGCTGACGCCTACGTGCTTTGCCGCTCGCCCAAGGACGAAGTTAAGACCCTGGTCAAGCACCTTGGCGAATTGGGGGAAGGCAAACGGGCCAGAGTGCTCTTCGAGCCTTACGAACCTTCCTTTGAGTTAAGTGCCGAGAGCAACGGGGGCAGTATTAGAATTGAGATGTTTATAGACGCCGGTAATGTTGAGACCGGAATTACTCGCTGGGATGCTCTTGGCATAAGGTTTTTCACCAGTATCCCCCTGCTCAAGCGCTTCACAGAAGAGCTCAAAACTGAATTCATCTGCTAGAACCGAAGAAAATATTGGTAAAATTAAACCTCTAACAACTTATCAGTGTTCGGCAGTTTGTAGATGCCGGACGAGTGAGGAAGTGAAGCCTGATTAAAACCACCCAAAACTACAAAAGCCTGTCCGCCTCAAAAGGTCGGGCAAGAGCCTGGGGGGTTAAGACTTTGCCGACTCGAAAGGTAATGGAAAAATGTCATCAGTAGAAACGCAAATCAAAGTCAAGCTTCCGGACGGAAGCCTCAAGAGCATGGAAGCCGGTCAGACCGGAGCCGACCTGGCCAAAGCCATCAGCGAAGGACTCTACAGAAAAGCGGTTGGTCTTACTATCAACGGCGAATTGAGCGATCTGTACACACCTCTAACCGACGGCATGGAAGTGAAGATTCTCACCGCCGATAGCCCGGAGTCCATAGAGCTACTGAGACACAGTACCGCCCACGTCATGGCCCAGGCCGTACAGAAACTTTTCCCCCAGGCCAAGATAGCCATCGGACCCACCATAGATAACGGCTTCTATTACGACTTCGAGATCAAAGATCACGCGCTCTCCACTGACGATCTAGCTGCCATCGAAGCAGAAATGAAGAAAATAGCCGAAGCCAAGCAGAGGCTTGTTCGTTACAACATTGCCGATGTAGATAAGCAACTGGGAGAATTCGAGAGCCAGGGCGAAAAATTCAAAGCCGAGCTTCTACGGGAGCACAGAGACCACAACCCCACCCTTTATCTCATGCAAGATAAGGACGGGAAAACGGTGTGGAATGACCTCTGCCGCGGTCCGCACCTGCCTTCTACCGGTCTGATCAAGGCTTTCAAACTTCTGAAGGTCTCAGGTTCTTACTGGCGAGGCGACGAACACAAAGAACAATTGCAGCGCATTTACGCCACGGCATTCTGGACCAAGAAAGATCTGGACGAATATCTGCAAAGATTGGAAGAAGCGGAGAAGCGCGACCACCGCAAACTGGCCAAACAACTCGACTTATTTTCCACCCATGAAGAAGTAGGACCGGGTCTTATTTTCTGGCATCCGAATCTGGCAACCGTGCGTGACTGTATTGAAAACTACTGGCGCGCCGAGCATAGAAGAAGGGGCTATCAATTCGTCTACACGCCGCACATCGCCAGCGAACACCTCTACGAGATTAGCGGTCACCTGGAAAACTATGCCGAGAACATGTACTCGCCCATGGACATCGATGGTCAGGCCTACCGGGCCAAGCCCATGAACTGTCCCGGCCACATCATGATCTATAAATCTAAACTGCGCAGCTACCGCGACCTGCCTATCCGCATGGCTGAATTGGGCACCGTCTACCGTTACGAGCGCTCGGGCGTTTTGCACGGCATGCTGAGAGTGCGCGGATTTACACAAGATGACTCGCATATTTTCTGCACACCGGAACAACTGGAAGATGAAATCTCCGGCATTTTAGATCTGGTAGATGCCCTTATGACCACCTTCGGTTACAAGTACAAGGCTTACCTGGCCACCAAGCCGCCCCAAAGCCTGGGTACCGACGAAGAATGGGAAATGGCCACAGGCGCCCTGGAAAGAGCCATGGTCAAGCGCGGCATGGAATACGAAGTGGATGCCGGCGGCGGGGCCTTCTATGCGCCCAAGATCGACGTCAAACTCTTCGACGCCATTGGACGCGAATGGCAAGGTCCCACCGTGCAGGTCGATCTCAACTTGCCCAGCCGCTTCGACGTCAACTACATCGGCGAAGATGGCAACAAGCACCATACCGTTATGGTACACAGAGCCGTTCTTGGTTCCATGGAACGCTTCTGCGGCGGCTTGATTGAACATTATGCCGGCGCCTTCCCGCTCTGGTTGGCACCGACCCAGGTGGCGGTAATTCCAATCTCGGATCGCCACCAGGAGCATGCCCATAAAGTGGCCAAACTGCTGGAAAGCATGGATATGCGAGTGCACCTGGACGAACGCAGTGAAACTATCAACTACCGCATTCGTGAAGCGCAAATGCAGCAGACACCATATATGGTTGTAATCGGCGACAAGGAAGTCGAGAACGGCCAGGTAGCGGTGCGCCATCGCCGCCAGGGTGATCTAGGTTCAATGAGCGTAGAAGACCTGGCTGCCAAACTGAAGAAAGAGCTGGATACCAAGGAAAACATCTAAGAAGTTCCGCAATCCAGAAATACAGAAAGAAGAGGGGAGTTCGGATTCAGGCCGGGCTCCCCTCTTCCTTCTGCTGTCTTCGTTACAGCCGAAACTGCTGACCATCTCTTTGGAAATTGAGCAGCAGGATTACAAAACTCATGTAAAGGCCAAAGTTAATTCTGCTTGACGGTGAAAAGGCAGATACAGTGAGGGTTCTAAATGCAAAAAAGACCGGAGATGCAGATGCAATATTTCTTCGCATCACTATTGTTACATTGGCAGTGATTCCGCAAAGTAACTACCCAAGCCGTTCCCGACAGCAGTTTCGATACTTTCTAGCGGCGATCAATGGCATTGGACATTGGCTGCAAATACTCGATTAAAGATTAGACGGTCGCTCCCGCCGGCAAGCAAGAGGGGCGGAAAATCCCAGGGTTTACCCCAGAGCCGAAATCTCAAGCGCTGGCTAAGCTCAATTAAAGGAAGCATCGGTGCCGACACAAGAAAGTAAAGGCAGGTAGACCGCATGGATACGACTCTATTCAAGGCGTTAGCCCTGGTGTCCCTTGTTTCCCTTACGCAGATAACTCCGCTCCTGGCACAGCAGAATATGCCGCCGGCAAAAGAACTGCCGCCTGCTGCCGGAGTTCCCCTGGACATGGCGCCGGTGAGCAAGCAGGCTATTGAAATGCCGACGAAGAACTTGATTTCGCTTCAATCCAGAGCCATAGCAACAGAGGTCGAAAAGACAAGGCGACCAGACGAACGGCAAGGAACAGTCAGACAAGAGGGGTTGGACGGTAAAACCGTATTACCTGGAAAAGTAGCCTGGCACACAAGTCTAAACCAGGCTCTCGACCGGTCGCGCACTTCCGGCAAGCCGGTTCTCCTCTTCTACATGCTGGGCAGTCTCGACAAGGAATTCTGCTGAACGAACGCCCAACTGGCAAGAACCGTGTTGTTCGCCCGCACCGATATTTCCCAGTACATAAACAACAGCTATGAGCCCGTCTGGCAGAGCCTGCATGAAGTGCCGATAGTCTCGGTAGATTTCGGCGGAGGCAAGGTTCTGAAGCGCACCTTAAACGGCAATATCGCTACTTACATTGTCACCGCCGACGGTACCGTAGTCGACATTCTGCCGGGCATTTACAAGCCGGATACTTACCTCAGTCAACTGAAAGAATTGCACAAACTGGCAGTGGACTGCCAGTTTGAGAGTAGCAGAACGCGGGTGTCGGCAAATCTCACCCAGTATCACCGCAAAATGGCCGCTAAACCGGTCCATTTGACAGGTTCCTTAGAGCCGCAAAGGGGACCGGCAAATCTACAGACCAATCTCGAAACGGACACCAGAATAAATGAAACTTTGAGACGTCACCAGATTCATCAGAAGCTTGCCCTGACTACCCCAAAGCTATCTCAATCGCTGACTGACTGGTTATACAAAGAAGTGCTTCACTGCGATCTCAGTGATCCTTATCTGGGACTGGCGTCCACCCTGGCCGGTCGGCCGCAATAGCAGCCGGTTGTTTCAGGAAACTTTTCTTCTATAATCTCCTTTTAGAGTAGCATTGGAGCCCCAATCTGTGACCACAGCTTACATACGCCAACTTCAGCCGGCCGATCACCAGCTGTTCTTCCAGCTCAGAATGACGGCGCTGGAAACACATCCGGAATCATTCGGTTCCACCCAGGATGAATTCGCCGCTCAATCGGAAGAAGACAGGCAGCGACAATTAAACGGCATGGAAGACAGTTTTGTGCTTGGTGCTTTCCTGGAAGAGAACCTGGTAGGTCTGCTCGGCTTCTTTCGTCGCAAAGGTGAAAAACTAAGACACAAAGGCGTTATCTGGGGAGTGTATGTTCTGCCTGCAGCAAGAAGAAAAGGCATTGCCAGAGCACTCCTTACCGAGGCCCTGCAAAGAAGCCGCTCCCTCAATGGGCTCGGCGCGATTCTTCTCACCGTTGTCTCCAGCAACCAGTCAGCCAAATCGCTTTACGAGTCAATGGGCTTCACTACCTACGGGCAAGAGCGCGCCGCCTTGCGCTTCGGCAGCAAACCTACATACCTAATTGACGAAGATCTAATGGAGCTTGTGCTTTGAGCACTCGTGCAGATTATTTGGAGACTGAGCCGTTCTTACCCGCTTCGTTATCCGGTCTGACAGTCATACTGCCACCTTTGACCGAAACCGAGTTATCCGCTGAAGGCCCGGCGCCTTCGCCCTGGCTGGTAGCACCGGGAGCGGCGCCACTACAACAGTCTCCACCAAAACCAGGCGGCGGTGCGGGGTTGCCGCTATTGCCGGCAGTGGCGCTATCGTCGGGCTTGTCGCCAGGACTGCCGGCGGTTTCGGCATCACTGCTTATAGCCGATGACTTCCAACTTTCTTTCTCAACTTTCCAACTACCGCCTTCTTTAACAAGATGAACGGTACCTTTGGTTGTTTCTTTCAACTTCCCGGCCTTGACCATGCCACCAAATATAGGATCATCTTCGGAGGGAGCGGTGAGGTTTATGGTGCAGTCTCCAGCCTTGCCCAACTCAGTATTGACGATCTCGGCGCGCTTGGGCGTCATTTCCTTGATAAAGCTGAACATCATGGTGAACTCTTTCTGAGGCATCTTTGCCTTGTCGCCGTTGATCTGTTTTATGCGAGCTTCAGTCAAATAGGGCATTACCTTCTCTATGGAATCAGCCGCAAGCAGGGCGTCATGATATTGCTTGAAAAAAGCTTTCGGATCTTCCGGCATTTTAGCGGAGGCACCGGCGGTAGCACTACCGGCCGCACCGGAGGTCGTATTGTCCGCCTTGGCCACTTTCAATGATGCGCTTTTGGCCGGCTCTTCTTTGGCATAAACGCCTGGGGCGGAAACAGTTATTGCCAGGCCGAGCATAAATGACATTACAAAGCAGCCCGCGGTCCGGTTGATTTCCGTCGTTTTTCTCTGGTTCAAGATTTTTTGCCTCAATTTTTAAGTGCCTTCTAGATAGATTTGACTCCCGTATGACCATCACCGCAAGACTAAAAACTTTAGGAGAGCGAAGGCTTCAGCCCCGGGGAAGCATTAAAAGTCTCCCATGAACAGTTGCCCTTGCTACGTGATTCCCACATTGACGGCCGGGGTAGCCAGGAGGCATATTCTAAAGTAGATGTTTCTAGTGGCGAAATATGTGATTAAAGGCAGAGGTTTTCAAATTGGCCGATACCCCCCAGGAATCAGGAAAGAAAGCCGGTACAAGCGGCGTAAACTTCGAGGACGTTCTCGGTCTGATGCCCGAAGGTCCCAGGGGTAGCATCGGCGATCCACTTAAGAACATCAACCGTCCACAGGCTCAACCGCAGGATACGAGCGGCGCCAAAACTGCAGACAAAGTACAGCCTCAGACCGGCTCCGACCAACCGGCAGCGCCGGTGGTGGGCGCCGACCGACCGCAGTTGAAATTCAGCGGTCGAACCCTGGAGCTTTCATATAACGACAAAGACTTCGAAAAGAAGTTGTCCTACGCAGGCAAAGTACACGGCAAAGATTTCGATACCTTGAAGGTAACGGATATGCCTCCAGGCACAAAAATTACCCCATGGGTCAATAGTCGCGGCTTCTTCTTCTACTTCAACGACGGCACCCAGACCCCGAAAGAATTTCACTATTTGCCAAGTAACTTGACGCGTCTTGAGACCAAAGAAATGACCGACCTCAACAAGCTGAGGGCCGACGTCATGGTGGCCTACAACAACGACATGTCGAAAACCGTCACCGACGCCGGCGCCGGCTTCGGAGGCTTCATGGACTTCAGCCAGCGCACCGATCCTCGCAGAGACGGCGCCGCTTCAGCTTTCCAGTACTTCCAACGCATGTCCGGACTGTCCACCAACGCCTTGAACAGCCTCGAGTCCAACCTGAGGGAAGGCGTCAAGACCTCCGATAGCCCCTATTTGAAGATATGGCTGGCGGACGTCTATGTGGGACAGGCCATGAAGAGCGTGGCAGACCAGGCCCTGACCGGAAGACCAGTGGACCTGAAAGACCCGGCCATCATGCGCAAATTGGAAGATGCCATTTCTCTCAACAAAGCAGCCCGCATGACTTCCGACGAAAACCTGGGTCAAAACGGTATGAAACGCCAGGGTAACGGCTACTTACCGATGATGCCCTTCAACCCTTACTGGGACGCCCGCAACCGCAACGGCTACTACGGCTTCTGGGGCGGCAGCGGCGACCAGGCCGCCTACCGAGAAGCGGCGCTGACCACTATCAAAGCCATGATCGAGAGCAACGCCCTGCCCAGAATGCAATTGCCGCCGGCACTACCGCCTCGCTATTAAATTTTCAAAGCAGTTCCTGCCCCTGGTGCCTCGTCGTTGCTAAAGTGACAGGGTGCGGCTTTGCCTTGCAAAGATAAGCACGAAAACGGCCCGGTCTATCAAACGCCGGCAATTCTGAAAATCAACCGGCTTCTAAGAATCATGAGGTGAAAGCTTTGGTCTCGTCCAGCAAGGTTCTTACTGCCCCCAGGGGGGTAAGTATTATCGGCTCCACAGGCTCCATCGGCAAGCAAACCCTGGACATAGCCAGAGCCCACAGCCCGGCTCTCACGGGCAGCCACGAAGAGGCAATTAAAATTGTCGCGCTGGCAGCCGGTAAGTCGAAGCTTGAAGACCTGAAAGAACAGATTCTGGAGTTTCAACCGAACCTCGTCTCGGTGCCGGACCAGGCAAGCAAAGAGGATCTACTCAACCGCCTCAAAGAGCATGGTAAAAGCCTGCCCCTGCCCACCATTATGGTGGGAGAAGAAGGGCTCCTGGCATGCGCCGAGCACCAGCAGGCCGACACCCTGGTAACGGCGGTAGTCGGCTTTCTGGGAGTGAAACCAACCCTGGCAGCCATCAAGCAAGGCAAGCGCATCGCCCTGGCCAACAAAGAAACCATGGTGGCAGCCGGTCATCTAGTGCAGGAGCTGGCAGCAAGGCACAAGTCAGTGATTGTGCCGGTAGACTCGGAACATTCGGCCATCTTTCAATCCCTGGAAGCAAGCCTGATGCGCGGTCGCCCCCAGGAAGTAGAGCAAGTGCTGCTCACCGGTTCCGGCGGTCCCTTCAGGACCTGGACCAAAGAGGCCATTGCCTCTGCCACCATATCTGATGCTTTAAATCATCCAAACTGGTCGATGGGAGCCAAAATCACCATAGATTCGGCCACCCTGATGAACAAGGGGCTGGAGATAATCGAGGCCCGCTGGCTCTTTCAAGTACCCGAGAGCAAAATCAAAGTGGTAATTCATCCTCAGTCAATCCTGCATTCCGCGGTGGAATTTGTAGATGGTTCCATCGTGGGTCAATTGGGCTTGCCCGACATGAGACTGCCCATTCACTATGCCATTTTTCACCCACAGAGAGTGCCGTCCACCCGGGTACCGCGCCTGTCCCTCAGCCAGATCAAACAACTCACCTTTGAAGAACCGGACCTGGAAAGGTTCCCCTGCCTGGCTCTCTGCCAGGAGGTAGCCCGGCGCGACGACTCCAGCGCTTGCGTGCTGAACGCCGCCAACGAAATCGTCGTAGAGAGCTTTCTCAAGGGCAAGATAGGCTTTTCCGGCATCGCCCGCACCCTGGAAAGGGTGGTAGGTGAACATAAGCCAATCAAAGCCCCCTCTCTTGAGGATATACTAGAGTGCGATAAATGGGCCAGGCATCAAGCCTCACTGACCCTTGCAGCATTGTAAACCCTATAACTTTTCATCTTCAGGAGAAACGAGATGATTGCGCTCCAAGAGCAAGTACAGGTAGTAGATCACCCCGTCGTGCAGCATCTACTGACTAGATTGAGAGACTACCACACCGCCCCGCACAAGTTCAGACGCTATTCCATCGCTCTTTCCGAGCATCTGGTCTACGAAGCCTGCCGCAGTATGAAATGCCGCGATGTCAATGTTGAAACTCCTGTGGGACCGGCAAAAGGACATTCCATGACCGACTATGTCGTTCTGGCCCCCGTACTGCGAGCCGGTCTCGTCATGTCCGAAGCCGCCCAGCGCATCCTCCCTGCCGCGAGGGTCTATCACGTGGGCTTGAAGCGCGACGAAGAAACCCTGGAAGCCAAATCATATTACGCCAAACTGCCCGACTCCCTGCCTTCCGACAGTCGCGTCTTCGTACTAGATCCCATGCTGGCCACCGGAGGCTCGGCAGTGGCGGCCATTGAATTATTCAAGAAAATGAACGTAGCCACGGTACAACTGGTTTCTTTCGTTGCCGCACCGGAAGGCATCAAGCGTGTTCACTCGGCATACAAAGATGTGCAGATCACCTGTGCCTCCGTCGATGAAAAGCTGAACGAGCGCGGTTATATCGTGCCCGGTCTGGGAGATGCCGGCGACAGAATCTTCGGCACCTAGACCTAGACCTAACCCTAAACAGGATATAGATGCTTGTCTGAAGCCGGGGGAATCAGGATATTACGCGAGATTTGCCAGACCTGCGGCAAACCGGTTTTTCCTGCCAAATCGGGCTCGATCAGTGGCAAGCTCTACCGGCCCGGCTTCTGTCATTGTCAAATGAAAGAGGAACTGGAGAAAGCCAGGCTCGCTCAATCGAACGAGAAAAATCCAGAAGATTCCGGCACTGATATCCAGGCACTCAAACTGAAGATTGGCGAAGATGAAGCCAGTCTCAATCCGGCAAAGCACAAGGCAGGTGCTGCTTCTGAAACGGCAAGCTCAGGCTCATCCGCTTTTCTTTCTAGCCAGCCTGATGCTAGCCAGCCGGATAAGACCGATGCCGATGGGGACGGTCTGGTTCTGAAGTTACCTGAAGGAGCAGCAGCCGGCGCCCCTGTCCTTCCGCCTGCGGCAGCCAGAGAGGCCGGTGCCAGGAGGCATTTCGATCCAAGACGAGAACTTGGCGATCTGGTGCAACAAGGCTATGAGTTCTTTGACAGGATCGGCAAAGGTTCTCTAGGTTACGTCTATCAGGCAAAATCAAAGAACATTGAAGACTTTCTGGCCGTCAAAATTTTTCATCGCAAACTCTTTGAAAACAAACGCACGCTCAAGAGGCTGGAGCAAGAAGCCAGGCGCGCCCAGCAACTCTCGCACCCGCATCTGGCGGCTGTCTACAGCTTCGGCGTCTCAGAGAAAGGCTACCCCTATCTGGTCATGGACTTTCTGAGCGGTCCTTCTCTGGCAGAAATTATCAAGGAAGAAGGTTTCCTGGATGTTCCGCGAGTTATCGACATTTTCTTGCAGGTTGCCGAAGCTCTCCAATACGCCCACGATGAAAACATGCTGCACCGCGATCTCAAACCTTCCAACATCTATCTTATGAAAGCAGAGGATGGGAGAGATTTCGTCAAGGTGTCCGACCTTGGCATAGCCAAGGTACTACCCAATCCAGGCCGGGAAACCAAATACATGACGCCGGAAGGGGAAGAATTCGGTAACCCGAGCTACATGAGTCCGGAACAGTGCATGGGCGAAAAACTCGGTCCGGCTTCCGACCTTTACAGCCTTGGCTGCGTCATGTATGAGGCACTAAGCGGCAAACTACCGGTAAGCTCCTCAAACCCCGTACGTCTGGCTTTCAAGCAAGTCAGCGAAATACCAAAGCCCCTCACTACCCGCTTCCAGGACCTGGATATTCCAGAGAATCTCAACGCCGTTGTCATGAATCTTCTGGACAAAAACCCAGGCTCCCGATTAGCCAGTGCTAAAGAACTGAAAGAGGCGCTCCTGGCGGTTAAAGCCGGGAAGGTGCCAAAACTGACCAAAGCCAGAGGCATTGATAAAGAACCAGGGAAACAATCATCCGGCTCAAAACCCCAAAATCAAGCGAACGGCAATTCCGCCGGGAAAAAAGGCTGGCTGGAAGAGATCATAGCCAGGGTCAAAGGCAAGAAATAGGACTGCACCGGGTAGATTAGTGGCGGCTAAGCAAATTCGCCTCTAGATTTCACCCGTCTAATTTACCTATAAAGCACTGCTAATAGTGCCTCGCAGCCTGCGTGGTAACATTCCAAGGGCACCGAAATTCCAATCAAAGTCGGTGCCCCAAAGGACAATTGCCTCAGACCAAGCTGGTGACGGAGATAAATATGGCAAGAGCGGAAAATCGCCTCAAGTTGAGCAATTTCATAGCTCTTTCTGTCACACTGGCGCTCTCGTTCTCGTGGACCGTTCCGGCCTGGAGTCAGGCCAATCTTGACTCTTTCTTCGACGGACCCTTTGAGGGACCGCAGGATCTACCTCCAGCCCCACCGACCAACGTAGACCTGACTCCGGTTTCACCGCCGCCGCCTCCTCCGTCCGTACCGCCGCTGGTACTACCGCCAGTATCAACTGGTCCGTTCCGGCCGCCGGTAGTGGTACCTACCGACGTCACAAATAATTTCTTCACAGGTGGTCAAATGCCGCCGGCAGCAAGTTCAGCCCTGAATGGTATTCAACGCCTGCCTGAACGCTTCTTTCCCAGGGAAACCCCAAAGGAGGACGATCCGGAAGGCATACTGGTTAAGTGGTTGCCCGGCACTATTTTCACGAGACCACAGAACAACATAGTCAAACTCACTTCCGGCGAAGTCTTGATTTCTATCAAGAACCCGGCTACCAGAGCGAATTTGGTTACACCTTTCGGCACCATAGCCCTTGATGCCAGCGCCGATATCATTGCCAGCTTTGAAAACGGTCTCTTGCGCATCAAAAATATGGACGGGCTGGGCATGAAGGTCAAGATCAAACTTGATCAGGGTTGCTTTGCCAACCAGAAACCCATAGTTATTTCCCTGGCACCGGGCTATGAATTCACCGCCGGTGATCACACCCTGGCCCGCAGCGAACTGAAACCCAAAGACGGAATTGCAAGGCGCTTTATAAAGGTGTTGGAGCAGGGTCAACTGGCAGTAGCGGAATTTTCACCGGCCAGCGCCCTCAACAATAACGCCATGCTGGTCGATCTCAGACAATCCGTAAGCGGCGTAAAGGAACGACGGGTGCTGTCGGACATGTCCAAAATGGCAGCCGTATTGAACCATCAAATGGGTGAGCACGGCTTCTTCCAGAACAGATCCGACGACAATACCAGACTGGCCGGCACAAGCGCCGGACAGATAAACTAAGTCAGTTGCGAAAGTGACTTCGGAGCAAGCTGAATCAACGCCAAGTGGGCAGCCGAAAGCTTCAGGGCTGAGGCGTAAGTCGCTTATGTTGACGCTCCTGTTGTCGGTCTCCGCCCTTCTCGTCACCTTCGCCGTGGCCTATGCCGGTCAGGCAAGACTCTCAGGCGTGGTCGCTCTAATATACAAGGGTGCTGCCGTGGAGGACTTTCTCAAGCGGCCGACGGTTTCCTTTGTGGAGACCTATTTCCGCTTCATGCCGGACCTGCCTGAAGATGTGATTTTCGGCATAGACCAGGAGTTTATTGAAGGCGTCCAGGAACCGAAGTTTATCAAAGGCGGAGACTGGATGTCCTTCGTTGGACTGCAGCGCACGGGCACGATCTGGGTAGCCACCGGTACAGACGAAACTATGAAAGGGCAGGCGAGTAAAGATAGAGCCTGGAAATTCTTAACCCTCGGTCAACAGTTTAAAAGCAATACGTGGTATCGCATACGGTGCTATTGCGATTTCAATAAGCGCTATTTCCAGCGGTTGGAAGTTGAAGGTGACGGATTCAAGAAGACAATTCCCTTGAGCGAGTACAAACTGGACTACCCGAATTACATGCCCTTTGACCGGGGAGCGCTCTCCTACTATGTTTACGCCATGCGCAGTCGCTCCATGATGAAAAGCGGTGACGGCGGCAAACCCTGCGTCTATTTCGATGATGTGCGCGGCGGAACTGAAAGGGAAGGCAAAGTTACTACCCTTTTCGAGAGTTCTTTCGAAAACCAGCGCACAGTTGAAAATCAACCACTTTCCGGTCCGCCCATAAAGATCGACAACTACCAGCAAGAGCGCTTCTATCTGGAAAGACCGGAATCAAGGTTCAGAATTGAAGCAGCCCCCTTTGCTCACGGGGGCGCCTATGTGGGGGTGGCCGATGCCAGCCTGTAAGAGCAGTCGTAGTTCCGTCATAGTCTGCCAGCCAGCGTAATAGAAATTGGTCTTGGTGCCTCCGACACTCTTTTGCCGCTGCCGCAGCAGGATCGTAGAGGTAGGTGATGGCGATAATGGCGTTGGTACCAGCGTCCCGAACGCGAGTCATCATGTTTTCGGTGTTGAACTCGTACTTGAATACAACGTCATTGGTTAGGTTTCTTGTCGGACAAACGAGATTCGACCACGATGGCAGCAGCATTTTTTTGGAGGAAAGAGCAATACAGTCTTGCGATTTGTGCTATGTTCGAAATTAGAGTCTATTTTGCAGGTAAGAATGTCACGTAAAGTAATTAGTGGAAAAGTCCAATTTGCGCCTATGGGCCCTGATGAATGGGTTGTGTTCTTCTCTCCAGCACTTGACGGGCCAATCGAAACAATTCACAGAGGAACAGTTACTGAAAGGGATACAAAGCAAGCAGAGATTTGCTTGCGAGCGTTAGGTTTTGCAGAAACTGAAATAGCTGTCATATCTAATTTTAACTTCGATAAGGATAAGCTTCGAATTATTGAATTTGATGTGATAGACGGTCAGTTTTCTTTAGTTCGCAGGCTAGGACTGGTTTCAGATAACATGGGACCCTTTACTCCTGAAGAAACTAGGCGAGTGGAATCCCAATCGCCTAGTTAGATTGCAACTCAGTTCCAGTATCCGTAACAGATGGTTCCAACACGACTGTCAGTCAGAACTACAAGGTATCGACAAAGGGCTCCAGCAGCGCCTCCCCTACCTTCGATGCCAATGACAACATGACCAGTGACGGCACTAACAGTTATACCTGGGCCGCTGAAAACAGGCTTATTCAGATAACTTATCCCGGCTCAGGCAACAACAGCCAGTTCGTTTACGATGCCTTCAGCGGTCTCGTGAAAATTGTCGAAACGACCAGCAGTACGGTCACCAGCACAAAGCAATTCATCAGATGCAGCAATCAAATTTGTGAAGAGCGAAATGCAAGCAGCACTCTTCAGAAACAGTTCTTTGGCTGGGGGCAAACTATAAGCGGCACCAACTACGCCTAGACAAGAGACCATCTTGGCTCAGTGCGCGACATGACAGACTCGTCCGGCAATGTCTTGGCACATTACGAGTATGACATGTACGGCCAGGCCACCCAGACAGTCGGCAATCCAACTGTAATTCGAGCGGATTTCCAGTACGCCGGCTATTACTCACACCAGCCGAGTGGTCTGAATCTGGCGACATACCGCGCCTATAATCACCACAATAAGGAGGCAGAAAACGCCTGCAGCGGGAAGAAAGGTGCTGCATACCTTGCCTGTATATGTGCATTTTTAGATGCAGGATATGAAAGCTCTTCAGGGAAGGAGCGGAAAGCATGGGATAAGGGCCGAAAAGCAGCAGGTTGTAAACATTCCAGGTGTACCGGCAACAAAAAGAAAGAGAAGTAGAATGGTGAAGTTGGCGCTCCTCACGCGAGGGAACAGTATCATTTAACTGTAGAACTCAATTTTGCAATGTGGAGTCAGTTATCCATTCTAGGTGTTATGTGTAATGTCTTACGAATCTGAAGACAAATCTATTGATGAACTGATAGTGCTCGCTCTTAGCAATTATTCTAATGCGGAACGATATGAAGAAGTTTTGGTAGAACTTCGGAGTAGAGCAACCGTTGAAATGTTCAATAAGGCAAAGGCGTTGACTTTAAGCGAAGACGCTTATCGACGCATCCTCGGCGCTCAAATCTTGTGTCAGTTAGGACATAGTAAACCAAAGTTTGTACAGCAATCCTGCAAAATATTACTATCTATGCTTACGTCTGAGGAAAATCCAGATGTTATAGGGGCTATCGCTTGGGGACTAGGTCACCTCAAAGCAAAAGGCCGTGAAGCTCCGCTAATCAGACTAAAAAATCATCCTGATGCTGAAGTCAGATTGGGAGTTGTAGGAGGGCTTTTGGGTTTGGCAACGGAACCGGCAGTGCAGACTTTGATTGAATTGTCGAGAGACATTGATCATGACGTAAGAAACTGGGCAACTTTTGGCTTAGGCTCACAAATCGATGAAGATCTGCCCGAAATTCGCCAAGCACTATATGACCGGCTCTTTGATGATGACGAAGAAATACATTTAGAAGCCATTTGTGGACTGGCTCGGGGATCTGTCAATCAAACTGTGTCATTAGGTTTATTGGTCACTCATAACTGATCTTACAGGTCTTTGTTGTTCGATGTGAACCGGCACGATTACCTCCAGCGCGAAGCGCTGGGGGTAGAGTGTCCGGAAGCCGCCGGCTCGGCAAGCCGGCGGAATCGTCGGTCTTCTCTCTCATGATGGTACTCTCCCTTCAAACAGGATAGAGAACTGGT
>JACRFZ010000096.1 GCA_016212515.1 Candidatus Melainabacteria bacterium | reverse complement strand
ATTGCTCAAAACATCGAATTTCTGGCGTTTCTTGAAAAACAGACCCGACTTTTGCGACCCCCTCAGGCTGTTAAAGGTAGAAAAGGAGCCGAAAACAAGGAAAACCATCTCTTAACAACTATATGCATGAATAGATGCGGGAAAGCGACAGAGTCAGTGTCAATCTGCGCGCCGACGGCACCACGCTGGAAACAGTAAGCGGAAACTGGGGACGCATTGTCACGGAAAAGCCGCTTTCCACAAGAAGCGGACTTGTGAAGAGAGAGATTACTGAACTGAAAAAATCGCCCCTGCCCGGTCTCAAGCGCACCATCATTGAAGACTACGAAAACGGCTCGCAGAAAGTCATTTCAATTTATGAGAACGGCAACATAGAAACGATCACCTACATGCAGGGCGCCAAAGTGCATGTCTCTATGAAGGCGGCATCACACTCAAGCTAGAACGCCAATTGCTTTTATCAAGCTTGCGAAAATCAGGCTCCTGCAAAATACCTTGTAAGTACTGGTCCAATAAGACCAGCTCATCATCAGCTTCTTCCCCGCGAAAGGCCTTGACGAGAAGGGCGTTGCCGTAGTGTCCCTTCACCTTTCGCAATTCGTCATCTACGATCAAAACCCGGGCAAGATTCAAGCCGTTTCGCTCAACCTTGCGCAGATCCTTAGCGTAATAGGTCTCCTGCTGGAAATGGTCAAATCGCTCCGTACAGCGCTCCCGGTCCCAGACAAAAAGAGGATCGGGATTTCCTTTCATGAGCTGCCGACAAATCGGACCTACATAAGAAATGGTGGCGGAAGACCAGAAGCCCAGTTGATAGCGCTCCGACTGAGAGCGGAGGAAGTCAACGGCAAAGGGGCGGAAGTATACAAAATAAGGACCGAGGAGCATATCAAAATCAATCTCCAGCGGTTCCTTCAGCCCATGAATGAGGGTTTCATCCAGATCCAGAATTAGTAGCGGCTTTTCCATCATCACCCTGACTTGCTTAGCCTAATGATAACGGCATAACGGTGAAGATGGAAAAACTCGGGCAAAATTGCAATTTGTCGTATGTGCAAGAAGTATGCAGAACCGGGAGTAAGTAAGGGGCCTGTCGTAAAATATAGAGACCGACAAAACGCCTCACTCCGGGATGCCAATGCCAAAACTCTTGAAATTCACCGTTGCCCTGGCCGGCGCCATCGCCATCACAACTACGCCGGCAAACACTCAGAGTAGCGAAGGTACAACCCTGCCCCGCGGCGTCAGCACGGCAAATCAGCACCGCTACCTGGTGCATATCAAGACGACCTTAAAACCGAAAGCTTCTTCCGAACAAGTGCGAGTCTGGCATGCCCTGCCGGTCTTGAAGCCCTGGGGGCGGGTTTACCGACAGCCGCCGGTGACGAGCCTTGGCTATACTCCACGCACCGGCAAATTTGAATTAGAGGCGGACAAACGCAGCGGGCACCTGTATTACGAAGAAAATTCACCGGCCAGGCAAAAGGAGCTGGTGTTCCAGACCGACTTCGAATTATTTTCAGCCGACCGTCGCTTCGACCCGAATTACTCCAACTGCACCTTTGCCAACTACAAAGCACAAGACTTCGCCGGCATAGACAGAACCATCAAAGTACATCCCCAACTCAAAACCCTTGCCGCTTCCTTGAAGCAAGGCAGCGACCCCATCAACTACGTCAAAAAAGTCTGCGACTGGATTCACGGCAATATCACCTATGACGACTCAGTCGGCTATGAAGCCAGCGACTGCTCTTCCATACTGAAGAACAAGCGGGGACACTGCGGACATATCGCCACCGTCTTCAACCATTTATGCCTGGCCGGCGGTGTACCGTGGAGAGTGGCTTGGGGACTAGCTCTAACCGATGCAGCTACGATCAAGACCATGGGCAAAACAACGGAGAATTTTCCCTACAGCCATACCTGGGGAGAAGTTTACTTTCCTGGAATCGGCTGGGTGGAAGTGGATCCCATAAGAGACCGAGACTATTTTTTCATTCCGGCAGCCCATATCCAGAATAACTCTTCCTTTCAAAATGCCGCCATATGGATTCAAGATAGAGGCGGCGAGCCGCATATGCCCCGCTTCGAGAGCGGCAAATACGAATATGACGCCATCACCAAGATTAGTTTCGAGGAGCGGTAGCCGGCCGGCACATGGTGCGATGGAATTTCCGAAGGCTGCAAATTCCAGACCTCCAAGGACTTTGTCTCGGGTCAAGCTCCTGCTCTATTTATTCTACCCACAGTTGCCATTTTCAAAAGCCGCCCCTACGCCACTGCCGATAACACCACAATCGGGCAAAAGGAAACCGGCAAGCTTTAGGCCTGCCGGTTCAATCTATCTGGTTCTATCTGGACCTGGGAAACTCGACTAGCGAGCTCCGACAGTCTCCCGGGGGAGAATCTGCTCTACGGTCAAGATCTTCAAATCGGCCTTGTTTGCCGCCGGCTTATTAGCCAGGTAATCCTGGATAAAGCGCGAGGGGCGTTTGTAGGACACTTCAATGTACTGGGTAGGTCCCTGTCCGCGCGGGCAATCTTTCAGAAGAGAGCTGATGTCTTTGAAAGGCACATAGGCGGAATCCGGTTCGGCTTCCGGCGACTCTTCCGTGCGCTTTTTAATAACGTCACGAACCACGACCACACCGTCTACATAAGGAATCAGGATGGGTAGACCATCGGTCCAGATGGCGGCGCGACGCACTTGCCCTTGATAACGAACATAAATCACGGGAGCAACGTGAACACCCTCAAATTTCTTGGCCAACTTGGGGCAATCCTTGTTCCACTGCCAATCGCTTTCGAGAACGGCAGTAGGCATGGTATCTATTGCTTCCGCTTTAGCCAGGAACTGGCGAATCACGAGCTCATTTGATTGTTTCCAGTTGGAAATGAAGACCTCGGCATCGTACTCCATGCTGGCTTCTTCACTGTACTGCGGATCTTGCACCACGGCCGCGAAATGTTTGACGCAGGCGCTCAGTTCGATTTCAGACTCTTCCGCAAAGAAGGAAGGGCGTCTGTAATTGAGAGAAAAGACAATGTGCGGATAGGGCGGGGCTGTCGGGTCATCCTTATCAAAGGATTTAACGTCCTCTTCCGCACTACCGAAGAAAGAAAATGAAAACTGCACACCAGTGTACTGGTTGTGGTAATAAGCATCATTTTCTTCGCATTCAAAGTGGGCTCTGTCGGCGAAATACTTGTTGAACGACTCTCTAGTCAACGCCTTTTTGCTGGATTTCGCAAAAATGTAGACGTCATAACTCATACCGAATTTTGCCTCCGGGGAACTCACCTTAAGAATGACACTATAACAGCATCTGACTCTATCGTGTAGAACTTGCCCGAAATAAGCTCAACACTTAGTTTCTTACCGACATTAAACGTTGTAAATACTAGTCAAGATCTGTATACTGCCTGATTCTGAGAGATCCTGCGCTCTCCAAGCGACCCTGCCCAGCGCCTGCAAAGTGATGGTAAAGGGCTTTCAACCTGGTGTTTCAGTCCGTCCAAAAGAAAGCTTAATGACCAAGCTCAACCTGCCACGTTATTTCGTCGCGCGCTCGGACTATCAGCCGGCTTTCAATCGTGCTGAAGACTTCATCCCGCTGTACGCTCTCGACAACTTCTTTGCCGGCGGCAGGCACCTGCAAGAGCAAGAATGGATAGTGTCCACTGATGCCGCCGGTCTTCTTCGGGCCACCAGCGGCGACCAGGTGGGAGCCCTCAGTGAAGATATTCAGTCCCAGATAGCCTTCTCGGAAGTGGCCTGCGAGGGCAACATTAGACTTGTAGAAACTATCGATTTTTATCTCTTTAATATTCAACTTATGGAGCAGGCCCCCGGCGCTCCCGGTCTTAATGACCCTATCTACCTCTACGGCACCCTCTTTGGCTCCTACCCGGCTGCCGGCGGCAGCAATGCCATTTGCGTGGAAGGGCAACTGACCGTCACCCGCGCCGACTTACTGGAAGCCCTGGTGCAGGGAGCCAAATACCGTTTCAAAGCCTCCGGAGCCGGCGCCGATGTGGGCAGCACCACAAGCATTCACCATCTTGTCCTGCCCGGAGATCGCGACGAGGAAACTATTCGCGGTGCCGGCATCATCTTCGCCTATCCTCTTATGCCACCGGATATGATGTCGTATGGCGCCGGCAACGAACTGCTGGTGAGCCAGTACTTGTTTGATATTTTGAGCGGTATAAAGGAAGACCTGGAGAAAGAACACATCAAGGTGCCGCTGCGCAAAATGCGCCTGCCGGTGCCGAACCGGCTCACCGTAGAGCAAGAGCTGGAAGCACAGGGTTATATCATCAAAGGCGATACGGCGGTACGCAAACCAAACATGACCGGCGGCTTTCAGGGCTTCCTGCAATCCGTCTTCGGCTCCGGTCAGCAGGAGAAATTAACCCTGCCGGAGCAAGGTAGTCTCGATGATTTCATATCTCTGGCGAACCAGGTGATGCATTCGCTGCCCGGCTGGCCCCCGGAACGAACCAAGATAATGCGCAGCAAAATTCAAACAGCCTCCAGAGAAGTGCGCATGAGAGCCAAGGGTACGGCGGCTCTCAAACCAAGAGAGATAAAGATCCCCAATCAAACCGAATCGCAGCCCGCAAGGGTGCGCAGCACCGCCCCTGGCACTACCAGCAGTACCACCCACAGCAATCAGCCCCCGCCCTGGATGCAAGACTTCATCAACAAACATAAAAACCATGAGCAAGAGGGCTGGAGCAAACTTACCCAGTCAAACCTGCAACAGAGTAAAGCTGAACAAAAGAACAATCCATACAAAGGTCAGACCTTCAGCTATACCTCCAACACATCCTACGCCGAATATAACAACAAGCGGCAAAAGCCCACCTGGATGGAAGATTTCTCGGAAGCCGGCGATGCAAAAGCCGAAAAACCGGTCAAACCTCCTCCAGAAGAGAAAAAAACAGGAAACCCGAGCGAAAAAACTAGCAAGCCCGATTGGATGAAAGACTTCGAATAACCCCACGAAACAGAGGCAAGAAAATGGGACACAAACACGAAAGACCAGTAGAACCCTTCTCCGACCTGCACGTAGAACACGGGCATGTACGGGCGACTCTTCTGCACGACCCCACCGTGGAAGGCCTGGATATGGCCATCTACATGGACGGCTCGGCCAGTATGAGCGGCGATTATGCCTATAAGAAGAAGTACAACAATTTAATTGACTGGTTCTTTGGGCGCAATGAAGTAAATTTGCCCAATAACGTGGAACCGCAGGTTCAATGGATACTGGAATATCTGGCCACCAAGGACAGAAACGGGCTCTTGCGCGTGGCTTACTGGGCCTGCGGCGCCAGCGGCAAGGATATCGAGTTGGTGGGTGAGCTGAAAGGCACCGACGTACAGAGCTATAAGTTCCCGGGACCCAATTTCCAGGGCAAATCGACCAATCTGGCCCCGGCATTAAAAGATTACGTCAACTACCTGCGTAAACAAATGCACCTCGGCGCAAGGCGGGGCTGTGCCGTCTTCGTTACCGACGGAGAAATTCACGACGAAGACGACGTCAAGCGCTACTGCAATGAAATTGCCAAGGAAATGCTGAAAGGCAGCCTTCCCAAAATCAACTTTATCCTGGTCGGCGTTGGCGAGGGCGTCAACGAAGAACAGATGGAAGAGATTTGTCACGAGGAGTATCCGGGTATAGGACACCTGTGGTGCCATAGAATCGCGGAGGAAATTAATGAAGTTGCCGAACTCGTAGCTGTTTTGGTTGACGAGTCCATGACCGTGGCCGGCGGCGGCCGTATCGTCGATGACAAGGGCAAAGTGCTGAAACTCTATGAATCCCGCCTACCGGCAGTGCTGGAATTCCAGATTCCGGAAGGCGCCAAGAGTTTCACCCTGGAAATCAACGGTCAGCGCTACACCCAGCCCATTCCCGAGGACGATGACGACGACGACGATCACCACTAAGCTGAGCGTCACGGCACTGTAGAGCCAAGAGACCGGGTTTCCGGCGGAAACCCGGTCTTAACCCAATAAAAGGCATGCCAAACGGTTTTCAAATACCCAGAGTTCCATTAGAGGTTGAAATGGCACATAAACATGAAGTGATTTCCAAACCCTTCTCAGACGTCCATAACAAGGGTGGTCACATTCTGGCAACCCTCCTGCACGATCCCACCGTCGAAGGTCTCGACGTAGCCTTATATATGGATGGCTCAGCCAGCATGGAAGATGAATACGGTCCCCGCGGCATCCTGGCCAAACTCGGTCCCGTCAAGAATCAAGTCGAGCCGCAAATGCGCTGGATGCTGGAATACCTGGCCAATAAAGACAGAGACAGTGTCCTCAGGGTAGCGTACTGGGCCACCGGCGACGGCTCGCAAATTGAAGTAGTGGGCGACCTGACGGGTGCCCAGGCACAAACTTACAAATTTCCCGGTCCGCAGTTCTACGGCAAAGGCACCGTCATGCTGCCCGTACTCCGAGACTATGTAGCTTATATCCGCAAACAGGCAGAAGCCGGAGCCAGGCGCGGACTGGCCGTCATAATTACGGACAGTCAGCTCTACGATGCCAATGACGTGCGCGCCTACTCCGAACAAGTAGCCAAGGAAATTTCCTCCGGGCGCCTGCCTCGCATCAATTTTGTGCTTGTCGGCGTCGGCGACCAGGTCGACGAGACTCAGATGGAAAAAATCTGCCACGAAGAGTATCCGGGCGTGGGACACCTCTGGTGCCACCGCATCGCCGACAGAATGGAAGAAATGGCTGAGCTGGTAGCGGTGCTGGTGGACGAAACCATGACAGTGGCCTCCGGCGGTGTCATCTACGACGACAAAGAAAATGTGATCAAACGCTACGAATCCAGGCTGCCGGCAGTTTTAGAATTTGATGTACCGCCCGGTTGCAAGAGCTTCACCCTGGAAGTAGGCGGCACCAAGTTCCCGCAGGTAATTCCTGACGAGGACCATCATGACGACGATGATGATGACGACGACCACAACATACCGGCTACCGGCGGCGGTGGACACGGGCACTCTCACTGACATAGCAGGGGCACCGGTATACCAACCGGTGCCCCTGACATAATTAACAGACCCGAAGAAGGCAATCATGGCAAGCGAAGAAGCAAAAGAAGACGTGGCAAACAAAGCTGAACAAGCACATGAACATGCTCATGAACACGGCTGTTGCGGCCACGACCACGAGCATGAACACGACCACGGCTCCTGCGGTCACGATCACAGCCACGACCATGAGCACGAACACGATCATGATCACGGCTCTTGCGGTCACGATCACAGCCACGACCATGAGCACGAACACAAGCATGAAGAGGCCGCAGCCAAATCGATTCCGGTAAGTATCCAACTGGGCAAGTCCAGTTCCACTCAGGAACACAAGCACGACCACGATCATGATCACGGTTCCTGCGGTCATGATCACAGCCACGACCATGAGCATGAACACGATCACGGCTCTTGCGGTCATGATCACAGCCACGACCAAAAGCATGAACACGATCACGGCTCTTGCGGTCATGATCACAGCCACGACCAAAAGCATGAACACGATCAAGGCTCTTGCGGTCATGATCACAGCCACGACCATGAGCATGAACACGATCACGGTTCCTGCGGTCATGATCACAGCCACCACGGCTGCGGTCACCACCACCATCACGAGAAGCCGAAAGATGAACGGGTCGGCATGCGAGAAGCTGAAAACGGCGGCACCGCCTGTCAGCTCAATCTAGATCTAATCTTGCCTGGTGAAACCGACGAAATCGGTCGCTTCGAAAAACTCGAAAAACTGCTGGAAGAAAAGCACGGAATCGATGATGTACACGTAAGAAAAGACTCCGACCGCACCGAGCTTTGCATACACTACGATCCCGAAAAAGTACAACTTTCTCAGATCCTCAACCTGGCTCATGGCGCCGGTGCAGACATCAACAAACGCTATCGGGCGGCAAGCTGGTTTATTAGAGGCATGGACTCCGCCCAGTGCGCCTACATGATTGAATACGCACTCAATCGAACCAGAGGCGTGCTGCAAGCCAATGTAGCCTATGCTTCCGAACGCCTGGTGGTTGAATTCGACAACAGCCTGATTACCAAGAAACAAATCGAGTCGCAAGTACAGGCCCTGAACTTTGAACTGGAAGAACCGGAAAAAGGTCATGCTTGCTCCTTTCATGCCCATGGCGGCGGTCTCGCTCCACTGCTGGAAATCCCGCTGGTGGTGGCAGCCGGCGTACTGCTTTTTGTCGGTTACTTCCTTGGCATCAAAGAAGGTCCCACCACGGCCATACCTACCACTTTCTTCGTCATGGCCATGGTGGCAGCAGGATTCTTTCCTGTACGCGGGGCATTATCCTCGGTTAAGCAGGGCATCTGCGATATCGAGACGTTAATGGTGCTTGCCGCAGTGGGAGCTGCATTCACAGGCGCCTGGTTTGAAGGCGCTTTCTTGTTATTTCTATTCAGCCTCGGTCATGGACTGGAACACCGGGCCATGGACAAAGCCAGGCGAGCCCTTGAAGAACTGGGCAAACTGAGACCGGAGAAAGCAAGGGTCAAGGTAGGCGGCGAAATCAAAGAAGTGCTCGTCAACGAAGTAAAACGCGGAGACACGGTAGTGGTGCGCCCCGGAGACCGTGTACCTCTGGATGGAAACATTCTCTCGGGTACCTCCTCTCTCGACCAGGCTACCATCACGGGCGAATCGGTGCCCGTGGCAAAAGGTCCGGGAGACCAGGTCTTTGCCGGCACTATCAACAGTGAAGCGGTCCTGGAAGTGCAGGTAACCAAACTATCCGGCGAGTCGGTTCTGGCTCGAATCATAGATATGGTGGCGGAAGCGGAAGCACAAAAGAGCCCCACCCAGAGACTGGCTCAAAAGATGGAGCGTAAGTTCGTGCCAATTGTATTGGTATGCGCACCGGCCCTGACTATTGTGCTGATGCTTATGCAAACGAGTTTTAAGGAAGCACTCTTGAGGGGCATTTCCCTGCTGGTAGCAGCATCTCCATGCGCCCTGGCTATTGCCACACCGGCAGCGGTGCTGGCCGCCGTCACCCGAGCAGCCCGCGGTGGCGTGCTCATCAAAGGCGGAGCCTACCTGGAAGCGCTCGGAAAAGTATCCGCCATTGCCTTCGACAAAACCGGTACTCTCACCGTAGGCAGACCTCAGATTGTCAGCATCAATCCCGTTGGCGGAGTGGACGAGAATCGCCTTTTGACCATGGCGGCCTCTGCTGAATCACATTCATCCCACCCGCTCGCTATCGCCATCGTAGACGGTGCCAAAGCCCGCAACTTAAAACTGGAGAATGCGGAGAGCAGCGAAGCAATTCACGGTAAGGGGCTCCGCTCCATGGTAGCAAACCGCAGTGTGGCTGTCGGCAACATGGCTCTCTTCGAGAATGAGCAGGTACCTGAGTCAGTGACGAAAATAGTTACTGACCTGGAGAGCAAAGGTCAGACCATTATGGTAGTCAAACATGACGACCACTTCCTGGGCGTTCTCGGCGTAGCGGATCAAGTGAGAAGTGAAACCAAGCAGGTTTTGCACGAACTGAAACAACTTGGCATAAGCAAAAACATAATGCTCTCCGGAGACAACGCAACCGTAGCCAAGGCTATTGGCTCCGACCTGAGAATGGATGAAGTGAAAGCACCGCTTTTACCGGACGAAAAGGTAAGCGCCATCCGCACTCTCGCCAAACAAGAACACGTGGCCATGATCGGCGACGGCGTCAACGACGCACCGGCGCTGGCTGCGGCTTCCGTCGGTATCGCCATGGGCGGCGGCGGCTCCGACGTAGCTCTGGAAACAGCCGATCTTGTTTTGATGAGTGAAGGGCTCAATAAATTACCGTTCGCCGTCAAACTAGCTCGCACCGCCACCAATACCATAAAACAAAATATGGTTATCGCTCTGGGCGTAAGCGCACTTCTGGCCATTGCCTCCATCTTCGGCTTTGTGCAGATCAGCCAGGCGGTCGTACTGCATGAAGGCAGCACGCTCCTGGTGCTCATGAACGGGCTCAGACTGCTCAGATTCAAGGACTGATTGACAGGACGCTCATGAAAGTTGCCATTCCCGTCATCGTCATAATGGGCATCGTGATCGCCATTGTGGTCGGACTGTACAATAGCAGCAACACAACCGCGCCCGTTGATCTCTACGAGAAAGGCAGTTTTTACGAGAAGGCGCGAGCCTTTGAAAGGCTATTAAAGGCTGTGCACCAAGTCAACGACAACCCGGTATACGAAATTGGTGAATTCGGAAGCTTCATTTGCAAGATGGACAAAAGCGGCGTCGCTCAGACGGTGAAAGACCTGCATCTGCAAGCAGTGAATGAATTGACACCGGAAGAAAGAGCCCTGACCGAACTGGTTCCAACCCTGCAAAAAAGCTATGCAAATCCAGCCGAAACAGTAAAAATGTATCGGGGCACCGATCTCAGAAACGAGAAAATGCCCTTTGATTTCGTCCTTCTCTACAATGACGAAGCGAACCAAGACTGTAGCTTTCTTCTGGGTTATCATCCTCCCATCGCGGGAAGCGCGGCGCCACCCAAACGGGAGAGCGCAGTGGTTGCCGTTCCCGAAAAGCTGCTCACCAGCGCCACTACCGGCGATGCGGAAGCCCAATTTCAAGCAGGCGAGCTTTATGCCAGGCAGGAAACCCCGGCGCATGACAAGACAGCGGCTCAATGGTACGAGAAAGCCGCCAGGCAAGGGCATAGTGAAGCCCAATACAATCTAGGTAAGCTCTACCTTTCGGGTCGGCTCGGTAAAGACAAGAAAGAAGATGCCCGGCACTGGTTGGAGAAGGCCAGAGACCAGGGGAACAAACTAGCCCGCCTGACCATCGAGCAACAAATTATCAGCGGCAACTTCCAGGGCGATCGCGAAGCACTTCTAAAGGAAAAAGCCAACACGGCAAGTGACCAGTCAAAGGTAGATCTGGCTGAATACTACATGAAGAAAGCCGACTACAATAAAGCCATGATCTGGTACAAACAGGCTGCAGACAAGGGTGATCTCACATCCACCTTAGCCCTGGCTAAACTGCATGAGAAACGCGGCGAACTGACTGAGGCTAGGAAACTCTATCAGACTGCTGCCGGTTATGGCTCATACACGGGGCTAATCATTTGCGGCGATTTTTGCATAAAAGAGCACCAGTACCAGCAAGCGGCAGAATACTTCAGGAAAGCTGTGCTGGCAGACAAGAGCAGCCTCGGTACCAGTCGCTCAAGAATGTTGCCGGAAACGGAATGCCTGAAAGTCGATGCAATCCGCAAGCGAGGCGAATTTGAAAAAGCAGCGGCGCTTTACAGGCAGATAGCGATACGCAGGCATAAAGAGGCGGAGTTAGCGGCAGAGAAGGTGCTCAAAGAGAAATGAGAACCCCGTCGGGAAAAACAAGAGTGCTGGCGGCAGTAGTGCAAAGAGACGGACGCTACTTGATCTGTCAACGCCCTGAACAGAAGCGCCACGGACTCTACTGGGAATTTCCCGGCGGGAAGTTGGAAGCAGGCGAGGATCATGGAGCGGCGGCGGTCAGGGAGCTTAAGGAAGAGTTGAATCTGACTGTGCTGAACGTAGGCGCCATCCTCTATTCGGCTGATGACCCCGGGTCATCTTTCATAATCGACTTCGTCAATGTAGAAGTCGAGGGTATACCTGTCTTGCACGAACACTGCCAGCTTCGCTGGCTGAAAGTAGAAGAATTGAAGAAACTGCAGTTGGCGCCCAGTGATCTTAGCTTCCTGGAAAACTACCTGCTTCCTTTAACTTACAGTTGACCAAGTCAGACTGGCTGGCTATCCTAGCGTCTTCAAAGACAACCGGCACGTAAACCGAAGGAAGCACCGAAAATGAAACTTCAAAAGAACCTGACCATACTGCTTGCCATTTCCACTCTCTTGCCGGCCCTCTGCTTAATTGCAGTCAACCCCGCCAGGGCCGAGAAAGACGACTCCCGGGGACGACAGCGCCTGGCCGGCAAAACAGTTGAATACGAGCCGAAAGAGGGTTTCGAGCGCCGCGCCCTGGACCTCATCAATACCCTCAAGAATAACGAAGTCGGTGGCTTTGCCACGCTACTGGACGGCTTGAGTCAGGCCTACGATCTGGACAATACCCTGAAAGGGAAAGGTCCCATAACCCTCTTTGCCCCCATCGACAAGGCTTTTGAACGGATTCCTCAGGCGGATAGAGATTTGCTCTGGGCTAATAAGAAAAAGCTTAAGCAGGTGCTTTCATACCACATTGTGCTGGGCAAACTGACTGCCCAGGACTTGAAAGACGGCGCCAGGCTGAAGACCCTGGAAGGACATTCGCTCACCGTAAGCCGCAAAGGCAACGACATCTATCTGGACAAGGCCCTGGTGAAAGTGACCAATATCCCCTGCTCCAACGGCGAGTTGCATGTGCTCGATGACGTGGTGATGCCGCCGCTCTCTCAATAGCAGTAAGCAACCGGCAAGAAGAATCAGGTACTTGACTAGCCTCGCTTACCCTTATCATTTGCGAGGAGCGCTTTCCCTTTGTAAAATGAACCCCTCAGGGACACCTCAAGCAGCTGTCCGGACCCGCAAAACACCCCAATGGCGGAATTATCATGAAGAATGCAAAATCCCTCTACATCTTGCCCGTTAGCTTAGCCCTCTTTGCTTTCGCCTCTGCGGAAGTGCGGGCAGATAATACTCTCACGGACAATCCGGTCACAAACATGGTGAAAGGAGTGGTGGGAGCCACCGGCAAGGTCGTGAAGGGAACGGCTAAGGGAGCCGAGATTCTCGTCAAGGATGCGGTCAAGGGCACGGAAGTGGTGGTTAAAGGAGCGGCAAAAGGCGGCGAGATCGTCGTAAAAGACGCCGCCAAGGGCGGCGAAGCGGTGTTCAAAGGCGGCGAAGCAGTAGTCAAAGGCGCCGGTGGTGTGGCTGTCAAAGGCGGAGAGGCCGTCATTAAGGGTACCGGTGCCGTAGTAAAAGGCACCGTCCACGGGGCGGAGGCCGCTGCCGCTGCTACCGGTAAGGCAGTTGGTCATGCCATGGGCGGCTCCGATTCCCAAGCACCCGGCAAGAGCGCAACGGAGAAACTAAGCACCACTCCGGCAACGCCCGCAGCTCCTCTCACCAATTTAATCGGCTCAACTCTGGCTGTCACCATAGATGGTGTAGGAAACATTATTGACGATACCGGCAGACTGGTAGGTCGGGTCAACAAAGATACGACTACTCTACCCAAAGGCTCACTCTCAATGTCCGGACGCATGATGACTGTCTCAGTCAATAGCGCCGGACAAATGGTAGATTCCACGGGTAACTTTGTCGGACACATTCTGGGGGCTGAACCCATGCGCGCCGATCCATCCACCAGCCTGGCCGGCAGCACCGGCACGGCCGGTAACTCGGCAATGACGGAAACAGCAGCACCGCAACCGAGTTCAAGCTGGACCGATGAAGATGCGCTCAAGGATGCCGCCCCCAAGCTTCACGGACCTATCGACAAATAAGCATAACTTCCTGCTACTTTTGAATCTGCACTTGATTGGTCAAATAGTGATAAGAGCTTACAAGCTCTTTCAAGGCCGGCACTGCCTTCTCAAATTGCTCCTGATTTCGCGCGGACAAAACACAGAAGACAACCCAGTCCGGCTCTTCCATGTAAGCAACAGCTTCAACATTGCCGTTCTTATCGGCGCTTAAATACCTGAGCTGAGCCGGCTTCGACGGGTTACCATAGGGGATAGGCTCCTGTTTACTCTCTTTGATTTCAGGCGAAGCCTCCTTCATGTAATCGATATCGGCCCGAATCACTTTCTCAAGAGAGCGCCCGTCACGTTTGACAATGCGGCTATACATTACCACCGGACTGTCCGACCAAGACGAGCCGCGCGGATAAAAGACGGCCACCAGCCCCTGAGAACGTCCGGCCTGTGTATCGAGAACCCAACCGCTCGGTGCACTTAAAGCATAAGAGTGCCCCTCTCCATAGAATATGCCGGAGCCGTTATCAATCGGTCCTGTCTTCTTATCATGGAGAGTGACGGTTTCGGACTTGCTTCCATCTTTTGCAGGTACAGACTTAAGTGTCACCGTCGCACCGGGCTGAGCAAAAGCCGGTGCAACAGGCAATAATACCGGGCAAAAAGATAAAGCGAACAGCATTGCGCAGGCGGCAAGACCGCACCAGACATGAAAACAATTGCTTCTCATTAGGATTCTCCCACAGGAGCGCCACTGACAGGAACATGGTAACATCTCAAAATTCAACTATGCCAGTGTGCGGGAGAGTCGAAAATTCATGCAAGAGACAGTAAAGACAGTCGCTCCATCATTGCGGGCTCTTCTCGAGGGCTTCATCGACTACGCCGGTCTCTACCCACCGGCAAAGGTACCGCTCGAACAGGCCCTGAAAAACTACGACAGTTACCAATCGGGCCAGTATGCATGGATGTTGCGCTGGTTTGTCCTGGGCTCTGCCGAACTGGCTACTTTACCAGGGGAAAGCCAGGGCAAATTCTCGGTCCTCTGTGACGGCGACGAAGCGCGTGCCACCACAATCGAGTCGACTTCCGTAATTCAGACAAGTCGCCCCACCTATTGCGAAGTCAGCCTCGCCAATCTCGATCAGCTTGACAAAATCAAGGAAGCAAAGCTCTTTGCCAAGATTCGCACTGGCGGGCTCAAGCCGGAAGCAATACCGACACCGGAGGCGGTTGCCGCCTTCATCAAAGGCTGTGCCGTGAGAAAACTTCCCTTCAAAGCAACGGCTGGATTGCACCATCCCATAAGAGCAGAGCAAGCTCTCACCTACGAAGAGAATTCACCACGGGCGGTGCTGCACGGCTTCATCAACGTGCTCATGGCTGCAGCCTTTGCCTGGCACACCGAAATTGATATCGTGCCCATCTTAGAGGAAACCGATGCCACGGCCTTCCGCTTCGATGATTGTGCGCACTGGCGAGAGCAAACCCTCACGGAAGCACAGATTAAAGAAGCCAGAAGAGATTTCATGCACTCGGTTGGTTCCTGTTCTTTCGAAGAACCGGTGCAAGACCTGAAGAGCCTCGGCTTCCTCTAACTCAGTTCACCCCGCTCAGGCGAGCCAGAGCCGCCTGCCTGTGGGCAACCAAACCTTCCAGTCCTGCAAATGCGGCAGTGCCGGCGGCCAGCCCTGGTGCCTGGTCGGGAATTTTCATCCAGCTCTGCCCGCGCAAAAAGGTCAGCGGACTGAGCCCACCGGCATAGCGAGCGGCTCGATTGGTGGGTAGCGTATGATTGGGACCGGCCATATAGTCGCCGAAGGGTACAGCCGCATAATAGCCCATAAAAAGCGCACCATAACTGGTGAGATTCTCCTTGAGCGATTCGGGTTCTTGCACATGCAACTCGAGGTGTTCCGGCGCTACAAAGTTGCTCAGCCTGGCACAAGAGAGGAGCGAATCAAGCACCACGATAGCGCTTTCAGAAAGTACAGCCGGGACAAAATCAGGTAGATGCAAGTCTTTAAGTGAAGCAGTAAGAGCTTCGTTGACGGTCTCGGCAAAATCGGCGCAATCAGTGAACAGGTAGACCCTAGCCTCAGGATCATGCTCAGCCTGAGCCAACAGATCCAGTGCAACCCACTCAGCCTTAGCCTGGCTGTCAGCAATGATCACGACCTCACTTGGTCCGGCCAGAGTATCCATTCCCACTTGCCCGAATAACTGTCGCTTGGCTTCGGTGACGTAAGCGTTACCTGGTCCCACAATGACGTCGGCAGCACCAATTGAGGCAGTGCCAAAGGCCAGAGCACTAACAGCCTGAGCACCGCCCAATTCGATAAACTCCTCCACCCCGGCTAGATAACCGGCATACAAGACCTCATCACATAACAACGGCGAAACGATACAGATATCTCTGACGCCGGCAGCGCGAGCCGTGAGGCTGGTCATCAAGGCCGTAGACGGTAGAGGATAACGCCCTCCCGGCACATAGCAAGCGGCACGCTCAACCGGTCGGAATTCGAAGCCGGCTTGATAAGCCCCGTAATCCACAGTAACCGACTGCAAGCTGTTCATGATGCCCTCGGCAAACTTACTGATATTGCCAGCAGCCGCCGCAATGACTTCCTTGCTCGAAAGGGGAAGTCGGCGGCAAAGGGCGGCTGCTTCCTCTGCGCCGAGCATAAAGCGACGCGGCGGTCTATCCTTCAAATCCGCGGCGATCCGCTCCAAAGCGGCGTCGCCACCTTCGCGCACAGCGCTAATAATGGCGGAGACACGGCTTGCGACCGCATTATTCCTAGCATTCTCATTTTTTCTAGCAAACAGTTGCTCAGCCAGTCCCCCTAGGTTCTCAAACTCCGCAAAATGAAAAACAGGCATAGGTAGCCCACTTGAAGCCGGCTTATTCGATGGCAATTGATTCACAGACACCACTTCCTCCTTTGCATTACCGGCGCCGCGCCGCAAGTTCATTCTCAATATCTTTCCAATTGAGCCCCTCGTCTACGGCCAGTACACTCAAGAAATAGATCAAATCGGCTATTTCCCAGCGCAAATTGGCGCGATCTTCATAAGTGGATACTTCGAAGGCCTCCTCCATAATTTTCTTGAGCAAGAGCTTACGGTTCTGGAATAACCTGGCTGTATAAGAGCCTTCCGTCGCCTCTGCCTTGCGGCTCTCCAGAGTGGCAAAAAGAGCAGCCAGGGAAAATTTCCGGTCGGCACCGGCTCCAGCAAAGCAGCTATAGGTGTCGTTATGACAGGCCGCTTCCACCTGCCTGACGGTGAAGAGCAGGCTATCGCGATCGCAGTCGGTGCGGCAAGAGAGAAGTTCCTGCACATGACCGGAAGTTTCACCCTTGCGCCAGAGGCTCTGGCGAGAGCGACTGAAATAAACGCCCCGTCCCTCGGTTAGTGCCAGCCGCAGAGACTCTCTCGAACTATAGGCCAGCATGAGCACCTGACCGGCTTGATCTTGCACCACGGTCGGTATCAACTCCTGATCACCACTCTTGACACCACTAAAGTTGAGACTCTCCAGCACCGCTTCAATCGGATCGACCAACCCTTTGTAGAGAGCCATTCCCACTTGCACATCCAGACCAAGACGGGATATCGCAGCTATCTGCGCCGTGTCTTTGATACCGCCGGCCACGGTTAGCCGACCACTCAGCCTCTGTGAAAGTGCTTTTACGGCATCCAGATTCATACCTTTCAGGCAACCCTCGTCTTCCACGAAGGTAGCGAGAAATCCGCTACAGTAGGGCGCCAGGCGCTCAGCCCGCTGCCAAATGGTCTCGCCCGTGGAATTAGCCCAGCCCTGATCAACCACCACTTCCATGCGGTGATCAAGAGCCACCATCACCTTCTCAGCCGGCAGTTGGCTGAGAAATTCAGGCTCCGCTCTCGTACCGACGATGAGCCGCTGTGCCCCCGCCTTGATGAGAGCCATAGCCGTCTCTTTATCTCTGATGCCGCCGCCGACACGCACATCGGCTACACCGCAAATCTCTTCGATCAAGGCTAAATTACTGCCCTTACCCATGGCTGCATCAAGGTCAATCACAGCCACTTCACCATAGCGGTTGAAGCGGCGAGCCAACTCCAGGGGGCTGACTTCACTCTCCAGAACAAATTCTTTGCCCTGCCTAAGTTGCACGGCGCGTCCATTCATGATATCGATGCTGGGAACTAACATATGCGTACCTTGACTCCTTCTTGTTGCAATCTCGCCTTCACCTCAGCCACGCTGTACAAGCGGTCATGGAAGATACTGGCGGCAAGAGCCGCATCGGCTCCGGCGGCAGCAAACACATCTACAAAACTGCCAGGGTCTCTGGCACCGCCCGAGGCGATCACCGGAATCGGCAGGCTGGAAGAGAACATCGACACCATGGGCAAGTCGAAGCCGGAGAGCGTGCCATCGGCATCAAAAGATGTGAGCAGCACTTCACCGGCACCACGTTCAGAGCAGCTCCTGGCCCATACAAAAGCATCCATGCCGGTACCCACAGTACCGCCACGCACCACTACCTCATAGACCGAAGAAGACGATTCAGACTCACAAGATGCAATGACAGCCCTGGCATCAATGGCCACTACGCAGCACTGGGAGCCGCAAGCGATGGCAATCTCTTCCACCAGCGCCGGTTTATCTACAGCGGCGGAATTGACCGACACCTTGTCGGCACCACAATCAAGTAGGCGCTTCACATCATCGAGAGTGCGAATGCCTCCACCCACGGTAAAGGGTATGGAAAGCCGGTCGGCTACGGTCCGAATCAATTCATAGACAGTTGCACGTTCTTCCCTGGTGGCTGAAATATCCAGGAACATAAGCTCATCAGCGCCCTGTTCCTGATATTGAACGGCCAGCTCAACCGGGTCGCCCACATCGCGCAAATTCTGAAACTTGACACCCTTCACGGTGCGGCCACCGGCAACGTCCAGGCAAGGTATGATGCGTTTGCAGAGTCCGCTGCCCAGGGACTCCGCCATGGTCAAAGGCTCGGAAAATTCACCGGTTCGATCCAGGATCTTATTTTGAGACATCAGAGAGCCACTCCTTCAATAAACGTTCGCCCATATCCCCGCTTTTCTCAGGGTGGAACTGGAATGCCGTCAGATTACCGACCTGCAAAGCCGCGCAGAAAGCACCGCCGTACTCGGCCAGATACGAAGTACAGTCAGGCTCCCGGGGGCAGGCATAGTAAGAATTAACGAAATAGACAAAGCCTTCCTTGAGGTCGCCGGTCACTTCCCGGCAAGCGACAATCTTGTTCCAGCCTATCTGCGGAACTTTATGCACCCTGGTCGCGCTATACCGCACCACCTTACCACTGACAAGACCGAGCCCATTAACCCCGGGCGCTTCCTCGCTTTCATCAAAGAGAACCTGCATGCCCACACAGACTCCCAGAAAGGGAGTGCCACCCTTTAGCATTGCCTTCAGCCTCTCGGCAAACTTATTCTCATGCAAGGAAGTCATAACCGTACCAAAGGCACCCACACCGGGCAAAATTACCGGGCGATCCCCCGAAGGCAGGTCATAATTTCCTCTGGTCTGAAACTTCACCCCCAGACGGTTCAAGCAGCGACTCATGCTGCCCACATTGCCGCCGGCGGATGTGACTAGATCGACTGCCGCAAAACTCAACTCTTCAGTTTTCATCCAGAACCCCTTTTGTGCTCAAATAGGTAGAACCCGGCAGGAGTACGATTGCCTGCCGCAAAGAACGAGCAAGCGCTTTGAAAAGCGCCTCGATAAGGTGGTGATCATTGTCGGCACAAACGGCATGACAGTGCAGGGTAGCTCGCAGTCCATCCACGAAACCTTTGAAAAATTCGCGGAAGAGATTAGGATCGATTCCACCCACCGGAAAATTTCCAAAAGACATGTTCCAGGTAAGATTGCGACGTCCGCAAAGGTCAATGGCGACAGTGACCAGACTACCATCCATGGGGTAAGAAAAAGAGCCGGCCCGCTCGATACCTTTAAGACCGCCAAGGGCCTTGAAGATTGCCTCACCAAGAACGATGCCGGTATCCTCGATCAAGTGATGGGGATCGACCTCGATATCGCCGCGGGCTTCAACAATGAAGCTCATGCGAGAATGACAGGCCAGGGCATCGAGCATGTGAGTAAGAAAGGGTAAGTCTGTGACAATCCGCGACTGAAGCGGCTGGTCAAGGAAGACTTCAATGCTTACACTTGTTTCACGGGTTGACCGTTCCACCCGGGCCGTGCGCCTAACCTGGCAGGCCGTATCGTCAATTAGCTCAGAATTTTTCAGGCTCATAAAGAAAGCACCTCAATAATTTCGTTTACGTTTTGAACCGTGATATCGGCACCACTCGCTCTCAGGGTGGCAGCGCTCAAATTAGTACAGACACCTATTGCATAAAAACCGGCTTGCCGCGCCGCTTGCATATCATCCACGGAATTGCCCACATAGATGCCATCGCGAATGCTGTAATCGCTCCTGGCCTGCAGTAAGAAATCAGGCGCCGGCTTTGGTCTTGCATCGGGCAAATCATCGAGACAATAGACTCTCTTAAATGATGAATCCAGGCGGCTTGCCCAAATCGGTTCATATTCTCGGCGGGTGCGACCGGTCACAATGAAGAGTGGATGCTTCAAGGCCGCCTTCTGCAAGAGCCTCTCATCAAAGAAAGCGGTCTCATTGGCGGCGGCCATAGACAGATATAACCCAAAGGCTTCGTCGCTCAACTTTTCAAAGTCGACTTCGATACCCCGGCGCCGCAGCAGTTCCTGAGCGGCCACCCAATCATCGTTAAAGCCCCCTTCCGCCCTCAAAAGGTTGAGTTCCTCCGGCGCCAGTCTGCCGCCGCTGTAACGAAAGACAAGTTCATCAACGGTGGCATCGAAACTGGTGCTGGTATCCACAAGTGTGCCGTCCAGGTCAAAGAGCAGCGCATAGCCGGAATTGAACTCGTCAAGCAATTCTAAGAGTCGCCGATTCTCATCTTCGCTGCCGGTGGAAACCCGCACCATACCCCAGAGCGGATCGGTCTGGGCGAGCGAATCTTTCTCAATGCCTCCGGACGGCTCCACCGAAGCACTGCGATTGCGCACCAGAAGCCCGCGCTCTTTCAAGAAATCAGTAACCGACTGGGCATTAATGCCCAGTGAAAGCAGAAAACTGTTGGACTGGCCGCGCACTAGTTGGTAACCGCGAGCAACAAGTTCGCTCTCCAGCCGCTCCTTGCGCTCCACCGAAGTTTCCGCCCCCGCCAGTACCTTTGAGCTTTCACCAACCAACTTAAGGGCCGTGGCCACGGCGGCGGCATTGACACTGAAGGGCAGGCGCACCCTCTGCAACCACTCAAGATTGGTAGGGCTGGAAACTATAAAGCCGAGCCTCAAGCCGGCCATGGCCCAGGCCTTGGAGAAGGTTCTCATTACAAGCAAGTTAGGATACTCAGCAAGAGCGGCCGCCTTCAATAAGGTATGCGGCTGAGCAGCCGGTTCCACCCGAGAAAACTCCACATATGCCTCATCCACGGCAAAGAGCGTATCAGGAAAAAGCCTGCACCATTCCAAGATAACTTCACTACCGATAGTGGCACCGGTGGGATTCTCCGGTGTGGCGAACATGGCCAGTTTCGGCTTCATAGCAAGAGCCTTTTCTATGCCGGTCAGATCGAAACTCAAATCGGCGAGTACCGGCACCTCTACAAGCTCGGAACCGGCCAGAAGCAGGGCATGGGGCATCATCTGAAAACAAGGTCTGGAGAGCACCGCCTTGTCCTGCCCGGGCTCAATAAAGGTATTCGCCACAAGGGAAATAGCCTCATCGGAGCCATTGGTCAGGAGAATATTGCCAGCCTCCACCCCATAGAGCGCCGCCAGGCTCGCAAGCAATTCCTCATACTCGGGGTAAGCGCTCACCTTCTGCGGCGCCAATCCTTGCGGATAAGCCTCAGGAAAGCCGCACGTATTTTCGCCAAAATCAAGGCGGATATAGTCCAGGCGACCACCGGCAGGGCCTTTGTAGGGCGAGAGCTTTTGCACAATCTGCTTGGGAAATACAGCCATGTTCTAAGCTTCTCCCAGGACGATTTTGTCTACTTTATATTCGAGAATGTCGCGGGCACCTTTAGCTACCAGTTGCGGAATGAGGGCGCGAACGTCTGCGCTGGGCACGGAAATTTTCACGGCATAACCACCACCATTGAAGAGCTCGGAAATGGTCGGCGCTTTCATGCAAGGCAGGTCCACAACCAGTTTGTCGAAGTCGGCTTTTGCCACATTCATCTCCAGCATCACCCGTCCACGGGCTGCCAGCGTGCTCTTCATTAGCATGGTCATCTCTTCCAGAACCCGGCGCTTCCCGGCATTTTCCAGAGCGGCTCGATTGCATATAAACCTGGTGGTAGAGCGCATTATCTCATCAATTACAACCAATCGATTTTGCCTCAGCGTTGCACCACTAGCGGTATTATCGATAATAATGTCCGCATCTTCCGGCGGCAGGGCTTCGGTGGCACCAAAAGTCTGCACAAAGATGGCATTCAGCTTGTTCTGGGCAATAAACCGCGAAGCCAGGCTCCGGTACTCGGATGCCACCACCAGCGGTCGGCCGAGGTCCAGGCTGCGAAAATCACCGCGCTCTGCCAGTTCTTCGGGCATAGCAGCAACAATACGCACCGGGTCAAAGCCTAGATCCAGGAGTTCCACCACCTGAGCGTTCTGTTCCGTCACCCAGTCGTAGCCGCTAAAGCCGCAATCATGTCTCCCTAAAGCCACAAGACCTGGAATATTCTGGGATTTGAGCAACTTGGTGGTAAAGCCGGGATCGGAACAGAGCGGTCGATAAGAGCGGTCATTAGCCAGGAAGTTGAGTCCAATCTGGTTTAGCAGACCAAGAACTTTCTCCTGTATGCGACCTTTAGGTATGGTCATACGAAGCGCACCGCTCGGCTCGAGGTAAGGTGTAACCTTGCTGTCGACAATCGAATCAGGACTATTAACTACTTGAACCATCTGTTTCTTCTCCAAACAAAAAGAGCCCGCTCAACGCGGGCTCACAAGGATTGCATGCTTAAATAAAGCTACCTCAGACCCGCCAGCCAGTAAACATGATGATGATGATGGTGCGAAGCGGTGTTCGCTGCCGAATATATGAATGCAATTTTCTTAGATTCGACGGTAGTCATATCAGCCTGGGCGATTTCCTGAGGTTCCACTACTTATGTAGATAGATTTATATAGATAGACTTGCGGACAAAGTCTGAGTGTTCCGAGAGTAACATGCACTTCCGGCAGATGGCAAGAAGTAATAAGGATAGTTAAGCGCTTGGTGTATCCTAACCATGGACCGATTCCTAACTGAAGAGCAAAAAGTTTCGTCTTGAAAGACCAGCATGCATTTAGAGCAAAGTCAGTCCTTCTTGTCACCATGCAACTTGGTCTTTCTGTTCTCCTGACAGTGCAGCCATGCTCTGCGGCAGAAAACAGATCAGAAACAACAACAACAACAACAACAACAACAACAACAACAACAACAACGGCAGAAGCAGCGACAGAACGGCCGCTGTCCTACGTCAATCGTGCCATCCTGCTAGAGCTAATCAAACTGGCACGTTTCAATATTCGCTTTCATCAAGAGGCAAACCGCCATCAGAAATGGCGCACCTACCTTTATGCATCGGGACGGGAAGCCGGCACAGCTGTCTCTCTTGCCAGCAGTTTGATAGATTTAAAACAGCGCATCAGAGGTCTCGATGACCCCTCCTTGATTTCAAGAAATGCCCAGAAGAATGCCGTGATCACTTCGCTAATTGGGAATTCCATAAGCGGATCGGCATCCGGTCTGGAGTTGGCCCAGAACAGTTTTATGATGTTCAGAGCCCGCAAGCTGGGCTATTCTCCCGGGGCCTCGCTGGCATTCGTCAAGAAAATTGTCACTACCACAGATGCTTTATTTAGCGAAAGAGCGCAAATAATTCAACGTTCCCCGGCAAACCTTGAAGCCCGGCGAAACTTCTACAATCTGGAAGAGTTGCTTATGCGCCGCATCAGGCAACAGCTTTTATTTGAATACTGCAACTGGAGTTGCCACTCAAGAGACCTGGCCTGGCGAGAAAATATTTTCTACAGTCTGGACACTCTGCAAAACTTCACCCGCGTCAGCGCCTCCATAGTGGGCTTGAAAGGCTTCAGCCAACCCAATCTGGGCGGTGCCGTGGCCATCTCCACCGTGGTGGCGAACTCTACGGCCACGATAAACCCAATATTGGCTTCACTGGTTGGACTATCCTTGCGAAAATATCAACATCGCAAACTAGCCCGTGAACTTCAAATAGAGCGCCCAGCCACTACCGACTACTCACTTGTAGAACTGGCTATGAATTCGAAAGAACTGCCGGAAGAAACCGAAACGAAACTACTGCAAGAAGTGGCCCTGCTCGGGGATCAATCGGACCGTCTAGACAGGGCGCTGGATCGTGAAAACGGCGATATTGAGCGATACCGGCGCGTCGCGCAACAGCAGACCATTGCCGGCCCTCTCATTGGTATGACCAGCATACCCGGCGCAGTACTTGGCACTGTGGCTTTCTACAACTATCAAGCCAATCGAGATGCCACAAATAAAATGCTCTTCGCCGGCCGCCTCTCTACTCTCTCGGGCCAGACCTACGCCATCATACAGACCCCGGCCACTATCATTGCCGGAGCCGTCAAGGCGAGAAAACTCAAGAAGGCAGGACAGCACCCGGCCCAGCTACTGGACGCACGCCTGAAGAATTTAGCAATACTGGAAGAAAAGCTCAGAATGACTGCACCATAGTGATAGAGTCGGACAAAAGGGCAGAAACCGGGCGCTTCGATTGACAACCAAATGGAATCGCCCCCATTCAAGCGGTTATACTCGCCCTGTACCAGGCAACACCCAGAGGGAAGCAAGTTTTGAATACCAGAAAGACTATCACCGGAGCCGCAATAGTTACGCTCAGCCTTACCCTGGGTCTGATGCAAAGCGTGCGGCTGGCCCTGCCCGCCAGCGCCCAGGAAGACAAGGCACCGGTGTTAGACCGCACTAATCTACCAATCAAAGAGCCGCAACTGAAACCCTGCTCCATAGTCGATGCCAGAAACGCCAAGTTGCCGCCGCGCTTTCAGGTAAAAGCTCCAGACGGAGCTCCCAATGTACTGCTGGTACTCATTGACGACATGGGCTTTGGTCAATCCAGCGCCTTCGGTGGACCGGTAAAAATGCCGACCCTTGAAAAGCTGGCAAATAACGGGCTGCGCTACAACGGCTTCCACACCACCGCCCTGTGCTCCCCTACGAGAGCGGCACTTTTGTCAGGGCGCAATCACCATGTCTGCAACATGGGATCAATCACCGAAACCGCCACCGGCTTCCCCGGGCAGACCGGACAGAGACCCAACAACGTCGCCCCTCTAGCTGAAATGCTCAGGCTAAACGGCTATGCCACAGCCGCCTTCGGAAAGTCCCATGAGACTGCCGCCTGGGAAGTCAGCCCCTCCGGTCCCACCGATCGCTGGCCCACAAGATCGGGCTTCGACAAATTTTATGGCTTCATTGGCGGCGAAGCAAACCAATGGGCACCTACCCTCTACGACGGTCTCACTCAAGTTGAACCGCCCAATGAGCCCAATTATCACTTAATTCCTGATATGACCAGGAAAGCCATCCAGTGGATGAATTACGAAAAAGCCCTCACAGCGGACAAACCATTTTTTATCTACTTCGCCCCTGGCGGCACCCATGCCCCGCACCAGGTGCCTGAAGAATGGATTGCTAAATACAAAGGCAAGTTCGATCAGGGCTGGGACAAAGTTAGAGAAGAAACTCTGGCCAGACAAAAGGCACTGGGTATGGTGCCGCAGGATGCCGTCCTGGCTCCAAAACCGCCCGGTATAAAAGACTGGGAGAAGCTCACTGCCGATGAGAAAAAACTCTTTGCGCGCCAGATGGAAGTCTTCGCCGCCTATGGCGAATTCACAGACCACAATGTGGGCAAATTGATCGACGCCCTGGAGAAAAACGGACAACTAGACAACACCCTCGTTTTCTACATTGCCGGTGACAACGGAGCCAGCGCCGAAGGCGGTTTCAACGGTCTCTACAATGAAATGAGTTATTTCAACTCCGCACCTGAAGCTGTCTCAGATATTCTCAAACATTATGATCAACTGGGCAGCGCCGATTCTTATGGACACTATGCAGCCGGCTGGGCAGTAGCAGGCGATACGCCTTTCACATGGACGAAACAAGTAGCCTCCGATTACGGCGGCACCATGAACGCCATGGCCGTGCACTGGCCACGCCGTATCAAGGCCAAAGGCGAGATACGCTCACAATTCCATCATGTCATAGATATCGCGCCCACCATTCTGGAAGTGGCCGGGCTACCGGAGCCAAAAAGCGTGAACGGCACAGTACAGACTCCTATCGAAGGGGTGAGCCTGGCTTATACCTTCGACGACGCCAAAGCCGAGAGCAAACACAAAACCCAGTACTTCGAAATCTTCGGCAACCGCTCTATTTATCACGATGGCTGGCTGGCCGGAACGGTACACCGCGCCCCCTGGGAAGCAAAACCAGCCACCACCCTCGATAAAGACAAATGGGAGCTATATAACACCAAAACAGATTTCAGCTTGACCAAAGATCTTTCAAAGCAAATGCCTGAAAAATTGAAAGAAATGCAGGCGCTCTTCTTGAAGGAAGCTGAAAAGTATAACGCCCTGCCTCTTGATGACCGCCTCTTCGATCGCCTTAATGCCAAATTGGTAGGGCGCCCAGACATAATGCAAGGACGCACATCTCTCACCGTATACGATGGCATGACCGGCATGTCGGAAAACGTCTTCATCAGCCTCAAGAACTCGTCTTATACCCTCACAGCCGAAACTGAAGTTCCGAAGGAGGGAGCAAACGGCGTGATAATCGCCCAGGCCGGTAAGTTTGGCGGCTGGAGCTTCTACCTGAATCAGGGCAAACCAACCTTCACCTACAACTGGTTGGGACAAGAGGAATACACAATCGCCGCCAGCGAAGCAGTTGCAACCGGAACCAATACCATCAAGTTTGACTTCGCCTATGACGGCGGCGGACCTGGTAAGGGTGGCACCGGCGTAATTCTTGTCAACGGCAAGGAAGTGGCTAGAGGTCGCATAGACAAAACTCAAGGCTTCATGTTCTCTGCCGATGAAGGCACGGATGTGGGAGCCGATTTCGGTACTGCCGTGAGCAAGTCCTATAAGGTTCCCAATAAATTCACCGGAACCATCAACAGCGTTAAGGTAGATCTAAAACAAGGCACTGCCGCCGACCAGGCCCATAATGCCAAAGCCCATAATGAAGGCACCATGAAGAAACTGCTATCTGACTAAGCTCTGTAGGACACTTCTAGGTTTATTTTAATTTCTGCTGCCGCCCGGCGCCGGTACACCCGGCCGCCAAGGCAGTACAATTGCCCTCATTATGAAATTTAGAATCAAACCACCATGCGAGCGGCTGCATCAAACAGCCAGGCTTTTGCTGCCGTTATTAGCGACCCTAGTCATTGTTTCCGGTTGTTCAACCCTTGCCGGCGACGATCTGGCCGTCACTAAAATGTCAGAAAGTCAGATTCAAGAGACAGGCTTTCTGCCTCTGAACGCCGATAAGCCAGGCACGCCGGTGGAAGTAAAAGACTACCTGGTAGCGGGCAAGTATACTGTCGTGGTCTATTTCAGCCCTTACGACGGCGCCTACGGCAACCTTGAACCTGGCTTGATGCAGCTGGCACAAGTCAGACAAGACATAGCCGTGCGCACCATCAACGTAAACAGACCGGGGGTGCAGGGCATCGACATGCAATCACCGATAATGATAAACGCCCAGGGGCAGGTTCTGCCCTACTTTCAGATCTATGAACCTTCGCGCCGACTGAGAGCCCAGGCCAGACCCGCTTACGAACAGGTATTGCAGTGGCTGAGAGATCTGCCCCGCTGATAGCCCCCTACTCTGCAAGTGTAAACGAGGAAAAAATGGTCGTAAAAGAAAAGTCCAACGAACTGACACTCGTAAGAGTCTACGATGCTCCCGTTAAGGCAGTCTGGGAGGCCTGGACCGATCCTGAGAAGGCAGCAAAATGGTGGGGTCCAAGAGGATTCACCATCACCACTCATAGCAAGGAATTGAAAGTTGGCGGTCACTGGCACTACACAATGCATGGACCGGACGGCATAGACTACCCGAACAAAACCGTATACTTCGAAGTGGAAGAATGCGCCAAACTGGTCTACGACCACGGCGCCAATGACACCCAAGCCCCTCTCTTTCGCGTCACTGTGCAATTCTTAGAGAAAGACGGAAAGACCATCATGGATATGTGCATGAAGCTGCCAACAGCAGAAGCAGCAGAAGAGATAGCAAAATTCATCAAGAAAGCCGGCGGCAACGCCACCTGGGATCGCCTGGCCGAATATCTGGAAGAGACAAGAGGCGGCAAACAGATCTTTGTTATCAACCGCTCCTTCAACGCTCCCGTGGAAAAGATGTTCGAAATGTGGACCAATCCGGACCACCTGGAAAAATGGCTGGCTACCACGGGTAGTACCATGACCTTTATCAAGCGTGATATCATACCTGGTGGCAGTACATTTTCTCACTTCGTGGGCAATGGAATTGAGATGTATGCACGGGCCCACTACCTGGAAATCGAGAAACCTCACCGCATCGTCTACACCCAAGAATTCTGCGACAAAGACGAAAAGATCTCTCGCCATCCGCTAGCACCAACTTGGCCGGAGAGGATGCTGACCACAGTCACTCTCACCCCCGAGGGCAGCGAGCAAACCCGCGTCACCATCAATTGGGAATGCCACGGCGATACCAAACCGGATGAGCTTGCTACTTTCGTGCAAGCACGCGGCGGCATGACGCAGGGCTGGACAGGATCTTTCGACAAACTGGAAGAATACCTGGCAGAAACGCCCTAAGCTTCTGCCCAGGCAAGCCCCGCAGGAAGCTGGACACCGGCATATTCAATGTGCAGAACCCGTCGATGGGCCGGCGACTGTGAAACCGAAGAGGCGGGCGGCTGCACATGCAAGACCCCTTCCTTGGTAGACCAGGGTCCATAGCCGGCTATATCATGCCGCTCCTTCACAGGAATGCTCAAATCTTGATGCCAGGTGACATACCAATTTGCAGCCGGGGTCTTATCAAAGAGAATAGCCCTGACCGGCAGAGCCGGCACGTCTAAAATCTCGGATGCAATCTCAAAGGCGATGCCGGAGACTGCAAAGGACTTCACATAAGGGCATCCGCTCAGCAAATTGCGCATATTAGAGGCGCCGGAAGTAGAGTTTTCGCGGCGAAAGGCCCCCACCGCATCCCTCAATTCTTCTATCTGTGCAGGCGACACCGCAGCCTGCAACAAAGCAAAGCCATCTCTCTCAAATTGCCTGTATTTATCGCAACCTTCCTGCATATGGCAAGTATTTTAGCACTGCCTGGAAAACCCGCCTGGCAATGACAAACCCCCACCTACCACTCATCGCTGGGGCGCGGCCACTTGACCCAGACCCGCTGCCACTTTTTCGTAGAGCAGTCACCATGAAATTTGACCATGTATGCTCCCCAAACAAAGAGAGCCGAATCAGAACTAATCTGCGGAGTTTGATATGGCCAGTCATTAGCCTCCATAGGCGGCCGCACCGGTGGCGGTATTAACCTATCAATCCACCACCAGGCTATTTCATCAGACAAAGCTACTTGCTTAGGATAAATGGTGGCGGCATAGGGTCTATCCTTAAGTTCTTCCGGATTAAAAACCAGAAAAACGTCCACCTCATCACGCTCCACAAGGTTTACGAAACCTCGGCGCGAACCTTCGGAATTTAGGACCCGATAGTGATAAGCCAGATGCCATGAACAAGTACGGCAGACAAAATCATCACTGGAGCCGGCCAGCCTTGCCAGATGCTCTTCCATACCGACAATCGGATATCCTTCCTCAGTGGCGGTCATCGCCGCCAGAGACTCAGCCCCCAGTGAGATTAGTTTGCCCACGGCATCCGGGTTTGCGCTGAGAATCTCGTGAGCATGAAAATCAATACCGTTGTAAAAGGGCACATACGGCTCGTCATACTTTCGCCTGGCTATAATCTCTAGAATCCAGTCAGTAAGCTTGGTGCCGCTACCCTCAATTTCGCCGTCCCCGAGACTATCCATTAACAGCGGGCCGATAAAGGCACCGGCAAAACCAGGCCGCTCAATTTCCCACTCTTTTACAAGTTGCATGGTTTCAGCCAGAGGCGGCAAGTGTTCCGCACCGCCTGCGTACATCTCACCAAAGGCAGCCGCAGCACTGGCTCGCAGCAGATCATTTTGATGGTCAAAAAATGGAGTCAGAAATTCGCTCACCTCGTTCCAGTCATCCGAGGCAAAGAGCCTGGCTTGAATGAAAGCCGTGGTAACAACCTCGTCAGTCAAAATATGCCTAGCTTGAATCGCCTTTAACCAGTCAGCTAATACATTCTTCTGCTCATCATTAAAGGCGCTCCACATGGTAAACGCCAGGAGACACTGTTCACGATGCTCAGGCTGCCGGACAATTGCCTCAAGAATGGGCAAAAGTCTTGCTGCGGCTTCAGCAGGCTTGAATTCAGGCTGCCTGTAGCGCTGGCTGTTCTCAGCCCAGACCGCCTTTTGAAGCCTCTCGATGGCATAATCTTTCTTACCCGTGTCTGGATGTTCAAGCAGGCTTATGGCATCGTCAAAGAAACCCTGCCATTCATCCTCGCTGTGAAGTTCCGCCAGATCGAAGCGGTCTATTTGGGACTCAAAGACCTGAAAACTATCATCTGCCATTGCCAACTCCCCCGACCACCTATTATCGCAGCCAATTGCCCTATTGAACTTGCGAAGCGGCAAAGATGAGACAGGAACAACACCGGTTCACTTAGAGGCAGAGAGGCCTCGCCAGGAAAGAAGGATCAATTGCAGACCTTTCTATTGACTTTTCGTTCCTTGCGAAATTAGAAACGGCCAGACAATAACGATCAGCAAAAAGCAAAAAGAAAGCCCCTGTGGAATAGACTGCCACCCCTGCCTGAGGGCCCGGGGCAAAACGTAGACCAGCAGGTATACAAGCTTGTAAATCACTTGCATTATGAGCACTAAAACAAAGGCTCTTGGCTGAAAGAGCCCGGCAATTGAAAGAACTAAAATTGCCGACCAGAGAGAAGCCACAAGAAGGCGAAGCCCCTCCGAGTTTTCAACTTGCCCCTGAAAGGCTCGAATCGACTTACTACCACCATCACGAAACATAGAACACAGCACCGGAACGAGGATTAGAATGTTCGCGGCATAAGCTATCTGAAGTAAGCTGGTCATCATCGGTAACCCTTTTTGCGCTGATAGGATGCTAGTAGAGCATGGTGAACGGACAGTGAACCGGCTGCGGCGCTCCGGCAGAATCAGGCCAGCCACCCCGAAAAGCATTAGACTAGAAGTGTTCATTTTTGCAAGGATAGCGCAATGACAGAAGCACTTTATTGTTTCCACTGCGGTGACCCGTTCACAACCAAAGATGGTTATCTATACTGTTCCAGAGGAGACATGGGTCTTTCACCGCTCCTCACTGAATTATTGGTAGCAGCAGCAGCAGTCGCCACTAGCGGCGAAACACTGAAGCCGGTGGAAAAATCGAGCTTCCGGTGCGTTCGCTGCAGAACCTTCATGAGGCAGATGGACAATATTGGTCTGATATTTCAGTGCCCGGATTGCAGCATGCATTACAGCAAGCAAATCACTTACAACATGGTTGAACGACACGGTCATGCAAAATGGCTTGAGCCGGGACAGAGCGCTCTCTGTTCGGTGACCGTGATACGAGAGCGGGATGCAAAGCTCATTCCGGAACGATTGGCGGAACGGATTCAACACACACTTAAGATACCCGGGCACAAAGCCTGGCAACTAACTGAAGAACTTCAAAAGGTCGGGCAGATTATCCTATTCACCGGTCATCCGCAAGATGCCGAGTTTGTCGCTTCTGGATTAATGACTGAAGGGATTAGAGTTGAACTGGTTGAGACCTGAAGTGGTGAACCCACGACTGCAATATTCACTCAATGGCCCACCGCCAAGGAGAAGCTCTCAATTACTGATTGCTAAGGACACAGTGCCTACCTTGCTTTCATGCTTTACAAGAAGCAGCACAAGCTTGTCGTTTCCTTCATCGACAAATATACTTACTTTACTATGAGCAAAGAAACAACAATTTTATTTCGCCCGGTTGGACAGAAAGAATTTGAGCTGATTGAAGAATCAGGGTTCAAAGCCTTTCCACCGCGCCTGGAAATTCAGCCTATCTTTTATCCAGTATTGAACAGGGAGTACGCCACTCAAATTGCTCGAGACTGGAATACTAAAGATGCAGCTTCCGGCTACGTAGGCTATGTAACTCAGTTTCATGTTTCTTCAGACTATTTGAAAAGCTTCGAAGTGCAGACCGTAGGTGCCGCCAATGTGCACCAGGAGTACTGGATTCCGGCAGAGAGACTTGATGAATTCAATGCCAATATCGTCGGCAAAATCGAAGTTATTGAACGTTTTGCGAGAGAAACAGAAACGCCGCCAGGTCGATAGCAAGGGACTACTTTATCTTGGCGAAAGCATGTCGCGCGGATGCACCGAACCCTGCAAACCTTAGATTATTTAGGCGGAAATAGGCCAGGAAACCAACTGGATGCCGCCTGAACTGGAAACGAAAGGCAGACCGGCTCCCGATCACCAGCAGAACACAGTACACCTTTTTGCAAGAGCGCTGAGACTACTCTTCGCGCTTGGCGATCAACAACGCCAAGCAACGCGGGAATCTCCGACCGAGGAATTTGCCCTCTATATAAGACCGCTTCGAGTAACTTCGGTGCACCCGGCAACAGCTCGCCTTTTGCTCGTTCCGCCTCAGCCCAATTGAGAACCCGTTTATGCAATCCAGATGGCTCAATCACCCGCTGCATATATTCAATCTGATCGATGCATATCCTCAGAAAGAACTGCGTAAACTCCAAAAGAGCACGTTGACTTAAGTTACCTAGTCCGTCAACATCATCCCATCGTTGCTGATCACAATTAGCCAGATGTTCTTTGTATTGCTCGACGTTCCGCGCAAGACCTCTAGCAATAGACCAAAGCCCTGAAGTATCGGCAGCCGTGAGCAATTGTCCATACGACATCAGGCGAGCTACGCGGCCATTTCCGTCCGGGAAAGGATGGATGAATAACAATCGGTGATGAGCCGCTGGAGTTGCCATAATTCGCTCAACGCGATTAAGACTCGAATATGCACTATGAAACCGGTTCATAAATCGGGGAACGGCACCACCGCTCACCGGCACATGTCGACCGACAATAACGTCGCGCAGGCGAAACTCACCTGGGATCACTTGGACTGTTTCGCCTGACTTGGGATCTTGAACAACCAGTAAAGCTTCAGGCAACAGTTCGCAAAATCTTCGATGGATCTCGCAAACTACAAGTGGGTCAAAGATGTCCAGAGCGGGCGACTCATCAATCCACTTTTGAACCGCGATATGCGCCTCGGCCTCAATCTGTAGATTACGTTTTCTCGGATCGCTACTGTAATCTTTCCGTTGAGCCCGCTCAATGTCATAGGGATGAGTGTCGTGCCCCTCAATTAGATTGCTGTAATAACAGTTCATCACTCGAGCAAGATCAGCAAGTGCACCAACGATAGCACTTGGGATAGAACTCTTAAGGGCGGCCGATCTAACTGCTATTTACAAGGACATATCTTGAAGCTCAGGTCTTATAGGAACCTCTTGTCCCAGCACTAACGGTTCAAGCAGCGCTACCGGCTCACCCCTATCGATGTCCGGTAAAAAGTCCGCTTCATTGTCCGGTTTCTCTTTTCCCATAATGTCAATACTAGCAGCCTTTATGCTCACTGAACACCCATAAAACGTCCGGACAAAAGTCCGCCAGTAACGATCTAGATCTCCCCCTTGTTTGCAGGATTGGCACGGGCGCTTTCTTGAGGGTGCGAGCAACCGAGATTAATCTCAGACTGACTGGCGCGACTTGAATATCTAAAGCCTCGGTCGAGGAATACCAGGTAACTTCGTCCACTCCGCTCGCATGTATGCCACATTCAATCCCAGCTTCTCTTTATTACGCTGACTGATGCTCGCGAAATACGTTCTGCTGAATATCAATTCGGCGTTCGCCTGTTTTGCTGCATTAACCCGTGCTCTATCGATCGCTGACTGACCGCCCCGCCCGCGACATTGCGGCGGCGTCGCGGAGACTGCGAGGAATGCAATTCCATCGAAGCAATGCAAAATGCCACAAGAAACAGCTTCGTCGCCTTCAAGAGCGAGAACTAGAGAGAAACCGGGCAATTTCATCCATTCCTCGACCGACGCTGCCAAAGTCTCCGACAGCTCGGCGGGCGGTATAGTCCAGCCTGCAACCAGCACCTTCTTAAAAGTACTGAGCTCATCCTGTTCAGTCAGAAGCTTTACATCGAGCTTGGGCTCTTCTTCAGATACGTTTTCCGTGTAATTCACGAGAATAGGAAGAAATTGCGTCTGCGCGTAACCACGAGCCGATAACGCGGCGCCGAGTTCCTCATTCAGTGCCCCCGGGCTGATCTCGATATGCCGCTGTGCTTCTCCGAACTGACCGTCCAAGACTGCGCCAACTTCTGAGACGTCGCATTCCGTAGAAATGAGCATTCTGTTAAAGAGAGGATCACTGACGGTGGGGGCAAAGTATGCGCGAAAGCCGCGTTTCTCAATCACCGAACAGACGTCACTTCCGGCTATCTGATTGGTGGCACGCGCGATACCACCGAAAAACGCATGCTCCGCAGCGTCTAGCCGGCAGATAATACTTGAGTCGAGATGAAGCCGCTTCATGTTTGTGCAGTTCCCATCGACTCTTTCGCCTTGACCTTTTGCAGAGCGGGGGAAGCCGCCAGGATGTACAACATATCCAGCCCAAGGGTGGCGCCCAAAACTGATGTCACCTGCGAAGGGTCGTAAGGCGGCGAAACCTCCACCACATCACATCCAACGACATTCAGCCCCTGCAATCCCCAGAGAATTTCTCGCTGCATGGCTGAAGTAATACCACCGGGAAGTGGGGTTCCCGTGCCAGGCGCATAGGCGGGGTCCATTCCATCAACATCGAGAGAGATATAGCAAGGATTATCGCCTACCAACGTGCGAATTTTCTCCACGATTTCTTTGCTCTTCATGTCCAGACACTCGTGTGATGTCATCACATTAAACTTCGTATCCGGCGGAATAAACGTACGAATGCCAATCTGAACCGAAGTCTCCGGATCAATGAGACCTTCTCTGGCAGCGTAAATGAACATGCTTCCATGATTCAAAAACGGACCGTCGTGGGTGTCGGTATGTGCGTCGAAGTGAACGAGCGACAGCTTACCATGGGTCTTTGCATGAGCCTTCAATGCAGGGTAAGCCACAAGGTGATCGCCGCCCAGTCCGAGCGTTCCAATCCCTCGCGCCGACATCTCGCCGACTTCGTTTTCGACATTGCTTAGCATCTCTTCCACTCGCCCGGGATAAAACACAATGTCACCGTAGTCGATGACGTTATATTTCTCGCGCAAGTCAAAATCAAACGGCCAGTGCGGGGAAGCCAAACCTACATAAACAGATTGCTCGCGAATCGCGCGAGGGCCAAAGCGGGTTCCTGGGCGATAGAAGATTTCGCAATCAAAGGGAACGCCATAGACAGCAAGGTCGACATTCTCCAGTGCTTGAGTGTGCGGTGCTCGCCAGAACGTAACCAAACCCTGATAAGGTATGCGACCGGCTAGTTTGTCCCCGCTCAAGATGCCTGGCATGACGTATTGTCCCCTATCAATGGAAGGCGCATGTTAGCACACGCACCACATGCATTCAAGAACCGAGCATGCCACTTTCGGAATGAAGGACTAGCCGCAACAAAGGTATGCGCAGGGGTTCCAGATACGGCGTGTTGACCCGCCGGCCCAATGATGGCACCTTCATAGTGTGGAGTTATGGTTATGAAAGTTCTTCTTTTTGCATTTACCCGCGACCTGGAAGGCACAAACCCACGGTCTTCGTGTATGCAAACCGAGACCGAGTGAGCACACCCGCCAGGCATTCAAAAGGAATCGATGTTCAATCGCCGGCAAGTCTGCACGAAGCTCACGTAAATTGCTCCCGAGATACAAACCTCGCTCTAGCCTGCAAACAACCATTCTCTTCGTCCAAGCACCGTGGGACGCAATCCGTTCTCCGACAAATTATTGGACGCTGGAACGAGGACTGTGTTGACGAACTAGACCAGCGATCCAGTGCATAAAAACGGCTTCGATAAGGGCATTTCCCGGCATTAAGCCAAAAGTTGAGGGTGGAGGCGGCGAGAATGCCTAGACAGTTATTCTCTTTAAGACTAGTTGATTGCTTTCCTTGATGACGCGGGTTTCGGTTTTTTGTCGCTTGCGCAGAGCGGCCTTAACGGTCCCGACTAGACACACATGTTGCTACAAACTGGGCCACAGAATTCGAATGTCTTTTGGGGTAGGTTGCCTCAAGAGCTTGACACCCGGTTATCACAATGATAACTTACATTAATCGCCGCCCGAAGCTTGAATCTTGACAAATGGTTATCAGACTGATAACCTAAAGGTGATTTGAGTGGAAATCATCAACGAAAACGAATTGCACTCGTTTGCGAAAAACCATTCAAACGCGCGAAGGCCGCTAGCGAATTGGATAGACGTGACGAAAGCAGCCGCGTGGAAATCTTTCGCCGAAATACGCGAAACATTTAGAAGCGCCGACTACGTCAAAGAGCAAGTCGTCTTCAACATAGGGGGAAACAATTACAGACTCATTTGTTCGGTTGACTATTCCCTTCAGCGCGTTTATGTCTTAGAAGTGATGACTCACGCAGAATATGATAGGTGGGAAGCATGAATACCGCGAGAGTTGACAAAGCATATATGGAACTCGTCAGGGAATTTCCTCTGATTCCGCTGCGCGACAAGTCGGAGTACGACGAAGCCATAAAGGTAATGAAGCGACTTGCGTACCGCAGAAGCAGCTTGAGCAATGGCGAAGCCGATTATCTAACGGTCCTCGGTGATTTGATTGCTCAGTACGAAAAGAGACTGCCTCGACTGGCAGAACACATGACACCACAAGAAGCTTTGACTTTTCTTATGGAGTCTAACGGGCTGGCGCAGGCAGATCTCGTTGAATACGTTGGTTACAAATCAAATCTCTCGGCATTCCTCAGTGGCCATCGAGGGTTGAGCAAAAGAGCAGCCTGCCGACTTGCGGAATACTTCAAGGTATCACCGGCATTGTTTATGCCCAAGGAATGAAATGACGATTACCATGGACTAGCACCATGTTGGAAATTACAAAAACTCTATCGCCAGAACTAGTTGAGGAAATCATTCTGTTATCTGATAAAGACCGGGAGACTGACGATGCGGTTTTGCAAGCCACTGCCGAAAACTACGACATGGGAATCACACCGCTCGATGCATTGCGAGCGATGCTTGCAGCCCAAAACTTGCCAAAAAGAAACCTGTGTGAACTACTTCACACACTTTCCAAAGAACAAATCATTGAGCTGACGGCAATGATGTGGCTGGGGCGCGGCGACTCACCAGAGATATGGGGAAAGCCTATCGGCGAAGCATTTGCGCTACTATGCGACGAAGCCCGAGCAAAATCGGACTTACATGATATTGACTACCTGATGGGAAAGCCGCTGAAGGCTTATTTGGAAGCAGCAATGCGAATAGAAGCGGATGGAATAGTACCTGGCTAACGCAAGTTGTATGATCGCTCCAATCCGGCTATTCAAGCTACAGTTTTCGACAACGAATGATCGCGCCACACTCGCTAGCCTCGGCTCACAGAAAGCTGACCGCAGAGAATCCAAGTGTGGGAGTTTGCCCGCTCGCAGAAAAACATCCAGCACTTGATCCCCTCACCAAAGAAGAACTGGATCTCGCTCTAATGTTCGCGCTCCGCTGGAGATCGCGCAAGAGCAAAAGCTCAGCGAATCTACTATAATAGAAGCTCCCTGCCTTTAGGTCCATGTCACAAAATAGACCGCCAATTCCAAAAGCGATTCAGCGCGCCGTTTTGATTGAAGCCGGCCACCGCTGTGCAATTCACACCTGTCGATATACGAACGTTGAAATTCATCACATCTGTCCGTGGGAGCAATGCCAGGAACATAGGTTCGAAAACTTGATAGCTCTGTGTCCAAACTGTCATGACCGAGCTGACAAGGGAGAAATAGATCGAAAATCCCTGCTTTTCTACAAAGCTCGCCTCATGTCGCTTTTCGATGCTGACCTAGGATTGCCGAAAGGTGCGGATGCGTCAAAATCTCACGAACTACGCGAAGACTTAGATGACACATACCACGTCCAAGCAGAGTACCCTGAATTCGATTCGGTGGACGATTCAGTCGACGAATTGAATGCCCTAATTCGCGCTGAGGCAATCTCGTTCATTCAAGCTTGTCGCAAGAGTGCGCACCTAGATGGTAAATTTTCGCCGATTCTAGACGAGTCTGAACGTGCTGACCTCAGAGAATTTGACATAGAAAATGAAAACTTCGACTACATGTTCTACGAGATTGTTCACTTTGGGGACAACCTGCTGTCTATCAGAAATACCTGTAGCACTTACCGAGCAGGTGCCGCTCATCCCAATCACGTCGCAAGTACGTTTAACTATCAAATCAAACCAACTTTTAAATTCGAACTTGAGGACATTTGCGATGATTCGGACGCCCTGGCAAGCGCACTTTCAGAGTTTTGCATCAATGAAATAAAACGGCAAGTGACACACGATACTGATGCAGCCGGTGACGACAACGAATTCGTCTTTACTGACTGGATCGAGAATGGGGCAGGACCGGAACCAACAAAATTTAAAAGCTTCTCGTTGACCACCGATTCCCTTATCATCACCTTTTCGCCCTACTCCGTAGCTCCATATGCGTTCGGATTTATACACGTGAAAATACCTTGGCGAGATCTGGCGAAAGCAGTCTCTTTACGAGAACCATTCAGGACACTTGCATCCAATGCAACAACAAGTGCTGTTCCGAAAAGTGACAAGAAGAGTAAGCGCTCCAAGAAGTCAGAGCAAGCGAAGTGACCTACCCCAAAATATTTTGCCTGGTCACAGAAGGGTCCACACTTTCGCACATTCTCTTCAATGAGAATGCTCGAAAGCGCACTCTGATGGCACTTTGATCCCTGCTGAAAAATAAAATGGTGGAGGCGGCGAGAATCGCACTCGCGTCCAAAGTTGCCGAGAGGCAAGTATCTACAAGCTTAGCTTGAAATTTCCTCAGTCACCTTTTGGGTCCGCTGAAGTCGGCTCAAACCGCCAACCGGGTTCGCGATTGTGTCTTAACAGGCGCTATCATTCGCTAACTTTGCACCTGAGCAACTACCATGGTTTACCCTTCCGCTTCGGGTAGTCAAGAAGCGGTCGAGTACCGCACCTAAGTTAAGTTAGGCAGCAAGCGCAAGCTTAGCTTGACGCTTGGCGGTGAAATCGATGACGTTATTGGCATCTTTGTTTTTGCTTATTTGTTAACGAGGCACAAGCTCCCCGGCCTGCAACCTACGACCCAACAGCCCTGTCGAATCTAAACGCCCCCATGAATAAAACGGTCAGGTCTAACCGAACCGGTTAAAGCAAGGGTGGTTGCTACATCTATTCAATTTTCAGGGTGCAATTTAGAAAGGACGCCGGGGAAACCTCAAAAACTTCGAGCATCCCTTGGAACAGAGTCTGGTTTTCCTTCCTGTATACAGTCTATACCATGAACAGGCGGCGCACAAACAATGCCCCAATCTCTTTATCTTCCGCTAATTGACTGACGACCGATCAGCCCTTCTGCAGGACCACACCCACCCAGTGACCGATGGTTTCAGACTGCACAATCTGGAAACCCTTCTCGGCAGCGGCTTTCTCCAGAAGGGGCAACTTCTCGGCCAGAATTCCGGCGCAGAGAACAACGCCGCCTGTTGCCAGAAGCCTTGCATAATCGGGCAAGAGCGCCACAATGTCTTCGCAGGTCAAATTAGAGAGCAGCATGTCGAAAAGCCGCCCCTGAGCCACGTCAGTACTGCCCACCAGAAGCTCGATACGGCCGTCCACATCGTTCAGTTCCAGGTCTTTGGCAGCAAAATCAACAGCCACCGGGTCTATGTCTACGGCACAGATCTGACAATCGTTGCATAAGAGCGCCGCGGCAATGGCTAAGATGCCGCTGCCGGTGCCCACGTCCAGGATGCGTTTTCTGGGCGGGAAAGACTCAAGGGCCCGCAAACAAAACTGGGTAGTGGCGTGCAAACCGGTGCCGAAGGCCATACCCGGCTCAATATAGATAACTTTGCGATTGCCCACCAGCTCGCTATCAAGCTTGCCGGCGCAATCACTATCAGCCTGGGGGTGGTACCAACTGGGAGCCACGATGAACATGGTACCCACGCGGAAAGGCTCAAAGCCCTCCTTCCAGCGAGCCAGCCAGTCTTCCTCCGGCACATCCTTGCGCTTCAGGGTCTTGAGACTCTCAGCCAGACCGTATTCTTCAAAGGAACCAATGATACTGTCGAAGTCGCTCTGAGCAATGACCGCACTGTCGAAAGTAGCGCGTACTCTTACTTTGCCGCCTTCTGCCGGCTGCCCGTCCAGCCCTTCCACCTCGCAGCCCTGGGCGCCGCACTGCATCAAAAGCCAGCAGGCCAGGTCTTCATCGGTTCGTTTCACTTCAATTTCCAGGGCGGCCCAGCTCTTTCTGGGTTCTGCTGCAGTCTCGGTCATGCTTGCCTCTTAATGGCTAGTTAATAGCCGCTTAATTCAATTCGGGTGTTCCGTACCGGCTTAATATAACCCATGGATTTAATCTGGATTAGCCCGGCAGGCTGAAACTTTTTGGCGCCGCCCTCGTAATCAGCTCATGGGTCTGTGCACCTGAGCGTTCAAGACAGGCAAAAACCCCACTAGATAAGGTTTGAGGGATAGTCAGATGATGGAAGCAGCCAAGTCGTTATTTTTACCTTTTATTTCGGTGGCGGCAGTTTGCGTTGTGGCCGAACTTGCCTGGTCATTTCACAAGAAACGGCAGGTTTACAACCTGAAAGAGACCCTCTGCAATCTATCGATGCTGGTAATAAACCGCTCTACGCAATTTCTTTTTGTGGGCTACACATATTATTCAATCACCTGGCTGGAACAGTTTCAGCCGCACAAGCTGCCGGATACGCCCCTGTTTGCCCTGCTTGCCGTAATTGTGGTGGACTTCCTCTATTACATTGAGCACCGGGCGCTGCATACTAATAAACTACTGTGGTGCCTGCATCAGGTGCACCATAGCAGCCCCTGGTTTAACTTTACCGCCAGCTTTCGCCTGCACTGGCTCGGGCGCATCGTCACGCCGATCTTCTTTGCACCGGCAGTATTTCTAGGTTTCAGGGTAGAACAGATTTTGCTTTTCGTTACCCTCAACCTCATCTATCAATTCTTCCTGCACACAGAGATGGTAGGCAAGCTTGGTTTTCTTGAAGGAGTCATCAATACGCCCTCAGCCCACCGGGTGCATCATGGTCAGAACAAACAGTACATAGACAAAAACTTTGGCGGCTTGCTTATGGTCTGGGATAGACTCTTCGGCACCTATGAGCCGGAGGTGGAAACTGTTAAGTACGGTGTAACGGAAGGCTATTTCGGTGCCAATCCTTTTGTGGTGCAGTCGGTGCTGTTCAGAAGACTATTGAGAGAGCTGATAAGAGACCTCCTGGGAAAGGCGAAAGTGATTGCTCCCAAACGCACCCGAACAGATGCTTAAGTGATGGATAGGGGCTAAAGAGCCGGTGCGACCATGCCATATTGTCTCCAGGGCTTGGAGGCCAAATAGATGAAAGACAATAGCGAAAATGGTCGAAGTAGTAGAAGCTGGCGAAAGGCAAGCACATCCTGTCTGAAGAAAGGAAGCGGCAGGCGTATTCTCATTCTCTCAGCTTCTTCCGGCAATGGGCACGTGCGAGCGGCGGAAGCCCTCGAAAAGGCTTTCAGGCTGCAAGATGCCCAGGCTGAGATACAACATCTGGACGCCCTCACCCTGGTCAGCCCGGCCATGCGCGCCGTCTATTCCAGGGCCTATATTCGCATGGTCAACAAAGCACCGGCGGTGCTGGGTTGGCTCTACAACCATCTGGATACGCCGTACAAAGACGAACGGCGTCGGCTGCTAATGAACCGTATAAACAGCCTGCCGCTGGCTAAAGCGATTGTCGCCTTTAAGCCGGATCTTGTTGTCTGTACGCACTTTCTACCGGCCGACATTGTCTCAATGTTGCTTGCCAAACGACGCATCAAAGCCCGCCATGCCGTTGTAGTCACCGACTTCGATGCCCACGGCATGTGGCTGACTAGAAATGTAGACAGATATTTTGTGGCTCTGCCTGAAACAAAAGAACACCTTATTCAACTGGGAGTGGCGGCTTCTCTTATCACCGTATCCGGAATTCCAATTGATCCCGTCTTTGCCGAGGTGGGCGAGAACAGCCAGGTATTAGCAGCACAAAGCCCACAATGCACAGAGGCCTTGCAGCAGCTCCGTATGCTGGACAAAAATAGACCAACGCTGATTGTCTCAGCCGGAGGGCTGGGGGTCGGCCCCGTGGAAGATCTTATTAAGGCGCTGGTTACGGCAAAGGTACAAGTAAATGTGATTGCCATGTGCGGCAAAAACGAAGAGCTGAAGGAACGGCTTGATCAAACTTACGCCGACGAACGATGCCTCAGACTGCTCACACTGGGCTATGTGCATAACGTGCAAGACTACATGAAAGCTGCCGATGTAATTGTCGGCAAGCCAGGAGGGCTGACCACGGCAGAAGCCCTGGCCAGCGGTCTGGCCTTTGTGATTGTCAATCCCATTCCCGGACAGGAGGAGCGAAACTCGTCCCACCTTCTGGAAAATGGTGCGGCCATCCGTTGCAATAACATGACCACTATTGGCTACAAGTTGAAAAAGCTGCTTCAAGATCCGGTGCGACTGGCCGAACTGAAGCTCAAAGCCCATGCCATGAGTAAACCCAATGCCGCCATGAAAATAGCGGAACACCTCTCACCGCACCCTTCAGTAAGACAGCCCCGAGAAATCATGTGCAATAGCACAGTGCCACGCTCAGCCTGAGAAGCTATTCTGTAACCACGGGAGCAAATTCTTGTGCAAAGCCAAAAGCAAGAACTAGCCGGTGTGGTCATTTTCTTTCAAACCAGGTTTCCCACGACCAACACCAACCCACCGCCTGAGTGAGTCCACCTTCCTTATTCATGGAGGGGAAGTGGGCTCACGCAGGCGTCAATAATGTTCCAGGGGAGCGGCTCATCGTTCAAGTATTTGAAAGGGCTTCGTTCTGGGCAAAGCCAGCAAGCGCCGCTTCAGATCATAAGGTAACTTCAGCTTACTGACTTCAAGCTGCCAGAGCCTCGGCGGCATCATTAGAAACTCAAGACTACTTAGATCAGTTACCTCTAAATCAAGGCAGAGGGTCTCCAGCTTATGCAGAGATGCCAGACTGGAAAGAGAGCTTCCATTAATGGCTGTTGTAGATTGCAAGCGAAGACTTTCAAGGTTCTTGAGTTTGCCCATGTTGACGATATCTCGATCAGTAATGGATGAACCGGCTATGTCCAAAACTTTCAAGTCGGAAGCACCCTTAGCCAGAAACTCAAAGAGCTCGTGAACGCCGAGTTGTTGAGCCAGACGCAAGTGTGTCAGGTAGCGCGTAGACTTTAGTCCAATCAAATCGGCACAGCTCAACGCCATTCCATCGGCAGCGGCAGGCAGACCCGGACACAGAGATAAGCTCTTCAGATCCTTCAGCCTTGTCAGATGTGCGGCCGAGGCATGGGTTAATTTCAAGTTCCGGCACTCCAGACGAAGTACCGTCAATTCAGGCAGGAGGCTTACCCACTTCATGTGTTCGTCGGTCCAGGGCGCATCAGGCAAACTTGGGGAGGAAATCACCACCATTCGAGTCAGATTGGAACCTTTCAAACAACGTAGCAAGGAGGGGTCGTTAAATACCGCCGGACCGGGCGAAAACGAAAGGGGATCTTCAAGCTTGTGCCTAAAGACAAAACTCCCTCTAGCCTCTCTTTCGGTGGACTGCCTCTGCTTACCATCAATGTAGATCTGTCCGATGCTCTCAGACGGGAAGGAAAACTGGCTGTTCAGGATCTTCGTTTTGAAGACGGAACGATCGAGATCGGCTCCGTTAGCAGAGACATCGAGAAGCGCTCCATCGGCGGAATTCTCCTGCTGCACACGATCTGTATGAGACTCAGGTATCACAAGCTTGCGGTTGAAACTGGGTAGCAAGACGAAAAAGCAAACCATGGCTATTACCGTCACAACACCAAGACCCAATAGTGCCGGCAGGGAAAGCAGGGTGGCGCGCAGTCCGGCCCGAGACCTAAAATCTTCCTGACCGAGAATGGAAAAATAGGCGCCAGACCCGACATCGCCGGCGGTGCTCTTGTAAGTACCACTTCGGGCAAGAGCCTGGAGAACCATCTCCAGTTCAAGCTTTACCTCTGCCATTGTAGCAATTCGGTCCGACAGATCTTTGGCCAGCATCCGCTTGAGCAAACCGTCCAAACGGTTCGGATACTGAGCCAGAGGCATACGCTCCCGCAAAGTCGGCACCGGCGCCTGCATATGCATGCCGAGGGTGATCAGGGCATTTTCTCCCACATACGGAGGTTCTCCTGTGAGGGCATGGAAAAGCGTGCAGCCAAGCGAATAGATGTCCGACTGCGGAGTGGGGCGCTCGCCAAGGGCCTGCTCAGGGCTCATATAGAGCGGGCTGCCGAAGATACAGCCCGGCTGCGTAAGAGACTGTTTGGAGTGATCAGATATGACACCGGCAATGCCAAAGTCCATGAGCTTAATGACAAAGACATCACGGCTCGGGGTCTGACTACTAGGGGCAGGTGACTCGGGAAGCGGTCTGCCTACTTTCACCAGAAGGAAATTGGAAGGTTTTATATCGCGGTGCACAACCCCGGCATCGTGCACCATTTGTAAGGCCTTGCAAATTTGAATGAAGATGTTTAGAAGCACAGGCAGCGGTAACTCTTTCTCGCCGTCAATGAGCCGATCAAGAGTGCTTCCTTCTAAAAGCTCCATAGCGTAATAAGGGTGAGTGCTGTTTGCTATACCGAAATCATAGAGCTGCACTATCGAAGGATGTTTCAATTTTCCCATCAGTTGCGCCTCACGCTGAAACCGCAACCATGATTCGGAACTGACACTAGATTTAAGAACCTTCAAGGCCACATCTTTTTTGAGCAGCAAGTGATGGGCACGGTAAACCTTGCCCATTCCCCCTTCGCCCAGAACTTCACTAATTTGGTACTTGCCGTCGATTACATGACCAGGAGCAAACTGTTGACATGCATTATCCAGAAAGGGCGCAGCCGGGGTAACATCTGCAAAGCCAACCACCCCGGCTTGCACAGTAAAGAGCTGAGATTGAGACTGTGATTCAAGACGTTTGTTTTTGGACACCGGACCACAGAACCTTTCAGTGGCTAAGTAAGAATGATCGGAGAATCTGCCGGAAAGTCTGGCAATAAGCAAAGAGAAAATTTATGCCAAAATATAACACAAACAGGAGGTAGGCTTATGGTCAAGGACGACACTCAACAAGCAATTCCGCCCGACTGTATCGGGCTAGTTTTAAAGGCAGCTTGTTTTGCGGCCGACAAACACCGTCATCAAAGACGCAAAGACAGCCTCAAGTCACCCTATATAAACCACCCCCTGGAGGTGGCGGAGCGCATCTGGAATACAGGCGAGTGTCACGACCCTGCAGTTATCTGCGCAGCGATTCTACACGATACGGTGGAAGACACTGAAGCAACCTTTGAAGAACTGGAAGCGGAATTCGGCAAGACCATCTGCGATCTAGTCAGAGAAGTGACGGACGATAAGAGCCTGCCGAAAGCCCGGCGCAAAGAGCTACAAATCGAGCACGCCGCCCACATAAGCCCCGGTGCCAAGCTAATCAAACTGGCCGACAAAACCAGCAATGTCAAAGACATTCACCTGAGCCCGCCTCCCGACTGGAGCCCTGCCAGGCGCAAGGAATATCTCGACTGGACAGCGGCAGTGGTAGAACAGTTGCGCGGCGCAAATCAAGCCATGGAAGAGGCTTATTTCGCCACCCTGGCAGAGGCTCGCCTCGGTCTGAAGAGAGCGTCTGAAGAAATGGGCTCATAATGGAAGGAATGAAGAGAGCTAGAGGCTGGTTTAAGGAGAGAGGCTTCGAGCCTTTCTCCTTTCAGCAAGAATTATGGTCTGCCTATTTGAATCAACAGAGCGCTCTTCTCACGGCCTCTACCGGTACAGGAAAGACTTATGCCGCTTGGTTCGGTCCGCTAATTGAAAATATGAATTCCAGGGGTGATAAGCACCTTCAGAGATCGGTTACTGCTAAAACACAAGAACCGCTTGAGACTGAGGCTCCGAATGACAGTCAGAATTTACCTTTGACCGTTTTGTGGATCACACCTTTGCGCGCATTAGCTCAAGATTTACATTTGAATTTGCTTGCGCCGGTGCAAGATCTTAAACTGCCATTCTCTGTAGAAACCCGCACCTCAGACACCTCTGCCGGTACACGAGCCAGACAGAAGAAGGTCTTGCCCAGTTGCCTCATTACTACGCCAGAGTCTATATCGATTCAGATATCCTATGCCGGCTTTGCAGATAAATTCAGGCATGTGAAGCTGGTCGTTGTCGACGAATGGCATGAGCTTTTAGGCAGTAAGCGCGGCACCCTGGTGGAACTGTTTCTGGCTAGATTAAGGCGCTATTGCTCCCCCGTAGTATTCGCGCTCTCTGCCACCATTGGTAATGCCGACCTTGCTCTTGAGACCCTTGTGCCCAACGGCGACAGAATTATTATCACAGGGAAAGAGAAGAAGGTGATTGAGGCACGCTCAGTCTTGCCGCCGCGACTTTCGAATTTACCATGGAGCGGACATACCGGGTTGACCATGGTGGATGAAGTAGCCAAGCTCGCTGGTGAAGCCAGTTCCACCTTGATTTTCACCAACACCCGTTCTCAGACCGAACAGTGGTACCAGGAGTTGATTGAAATCGAGCCCGACTTTGCCGGGCGGGCGGCCCTGCATCACGGCTCACTTGATACCGATGTTCGACGCTTCGTAGAAGAGAATCTACGCAGCGGGCGCATTAACTTAGTCGTTTCCACTTCGTCTTTAGATCTTGGTGTAGACTTCTCACCGGTGGAAAGAGTCCTACAGATCGGCAGCCCCAAAAGCGTCGCCCGCGCCCTTCAGCGAGCCGGGCGCAGCGGTCACAGACCGGGTGCCGTGAGCACGCTCTATATGGTGCCCTGCCATGCGCTCGAACTGGTCGAGTTGGCCGCAGCCCGCATAGCCCTTACTTCCGGACACCTGGAAGAACGCTATCCTGTGCTCATGCCCATCGATGTTCTATGTCAACACATTACCACCACTTGCCTAGCTGGTCCCCTCTATCCGCAGCAGTTTCTGGAAGAGATGCGAAGTACAAGAGCCTTCCGCCATCTTAGTGAGAACGAGTTGAACTGGTCCCTAACTTTCGTTGCCACCGGTGGTAGTGCGCTAGCGGCTTATCCTGAGTTCAAGCGCATTAAACTTAGAGAAGGTTATTATGAAGTAGATTGCGAGACTGCCGAGGGCAAACAACTGGCCCTTAAACACCGCCTGTCGATTGGCACCATAGTTGCAGATCAATCGATGGAAGTACGATTCTTTCGAGGCGGCTCGCTAGGTCATGTAGAAGAGTCTTTTATATCTCGCCTGAAAGTTGGCGATACTTTTCTTTTCGCCGGACGCTATTTGGAGTTGGTCGAGGTGAACGGCATGAAGGCTTATGTGCGGCTTTCTTCAAAACGTGGCGGTCCGGTACCTCGCTGGATGGGCGGGCGTTTACCCATGAGCAGTCAGTTATCTGCGCATGTTCGTTATCTGATTGATAAGGCTTCGCACGGCAAATTCGAAGAGCCCGAGATGATCTTCATCAAGCCCCTCTTACTTTTGCAGTCGCAGCGCTCCTTACTGCCAGCCCAAGACGAAGTGCTTGTGGAATGGCACAAGTCACGGGACGGCTATCATCTCTTTGTATACACTTTTGAAGGCAGAATGGTAAATGAAGGTTTAGCCTATTTGAGCGCCTTCAAATTATCAAGACTATCGCCTGCTACTTTCTCTATTGCCGTCAACGATTGGGGCTTTGAGATACTATCAGATCGCCCTTTCCGCTTTGAGAGAGGGGCGAGCGAATTTTTCATGGCGTTTAAGCAAGAAGAATTATCGGATGACATACTAGCGTGCCTCAATGCCGGCGAAATGGCACGCCGCCAGTTTAGAGAGATTGCCAGGGTAGGGGGACTTATCTTCCAGGGGTATCCAGGCGCTCCTCGCAAAGTCAAGCAAGTTCAAATTTCTTCCTCCCTGCTTTATGATGTTTTTGTTGATTATGACCCAGGTAATCTTTTGGTCAGACAGGCACATCAAGAAGTTCTAGATAGGCATCTCGAAGTGCAAAGGATGAAGCTTGCCCTCGAGCGTATAGTGAGCGGCAAAGTTTTAGAGGTAGAGACGCCTAAGGCTAGCCCTTTCGCCTTACCACTGATGGTTGATCGTTTGCGGGGTAAGCTATCTTCTGAAAAACTGAGCAGCCGCATTGAAAGAATGGAAGTGGACATGGCCAGGGAAATGCAAGCCGGGCGCTATTATGGCTGAGTTTCTCAATTTCAAGAGGCAGGGTGAAACAATAACTGTTTTGCCTGACAAAGCGGTCTTCCTTCCCAGTCGCAAGACCTTGCTTGTTTCTGATATTCATCTGGGAAAAGGCCAGGCATTTAGAGCCAGGCAGTTCTTTGCTCCATCCGGTGTTTGTGCCGCCGACTTGCAGCGCTTGTTACAGGTTGTCACCGCCTATAAGGCCGAGCGCCTGATCATTTTAGGAGACTTAGTGCACAGCAGAGACGGAATCAATGAGGAACTTGATCGGCTCTTCCTTGACTTCAGAGCCAAGACAAAAAATGTAGAGACCATACTTGTGCTGGGAAACCACGATCTGAGAGTGAATTTCAGCAGTAAGTGGAGACTATCTCTGGTGAACGGCGGCTTTGAAGAGGACGGTTTTTTCTTCGAACATGGCGACGAAGATAGTAAGCCCCAAATTAACGAGAACAATAAAACAAGTAGGTCCGGTCTATTTCGCTTTTCCGGTCATATCCATCCGGCGGTACGACTGCATGGTGCCGGCAAGGCGAGCGAAAGAATGCCCTGCTTCTGGCTTCGCTCTCGAGAACGCTGTCTGGTTTTGCCCTCCTTTGGCAGATTAACTGGTGCTTTCACAGTTAGTCCAAACAGATCCGACCGGGTCTTTATTCCACTCCAAAATGAGGGCAATATTCTAGAGGTTACTCTTAAATAAGCAGATAAGCTCCCCCTCGGAGAAACTGAAGCGTCCGCAATCTTCCAGGGACAGAGGCGAAAACTAAAGTCAACATTGAGAGAACTATAAACAAAGAAAGAAGCAATCCAACCTCAAATGCACCATTAGCCTCCCACAATAGTCGCACAAAGCAAAATGCCTACCCCAAAATCAGGGTAGGCATTTTCTCGAAACTTGGTGCCGAAGGTCGGAGTCGAACCGACACGGAGTGTTTGCTCCGGCTGATTTTGAGTCAGCTGCGTCTGCCATTTCGCCACTTCGGCTTGCGGAAGGAAATATATCTTACACTATGTCCACCATGCCTAAACCCTCAGCTAAAGCAAAAGCAACCAAACGCAAAGATCCAACCCCCTTGGCAGCAGCCGACCTCTATTGCCTGCTCACCGGCTTTGGTCCCTTCGGCTCCTCGAAAAGCAACCCCAGCGAGCTTGTTACCTTGTCATTTCCTGACATCTTCAAAACCGGCGCCGCCAAAACCGACACCTCCTCGAAAAGACGGGCGGTTGCAAAGGAAATTCACATCTCTAAACTGAGCCTCGACACGGTGGGGGCCACAGCCTGGAAAACAGTCAAGAAGTCATTGAAGAAGCTTGAAAAGGACCTGGAAGGAGCGGGTAAACCCGGACCGGTTATTGTTCTTATGACCGGTCTGGCATCAGGAAGCCGGGCCATCCACCTGGAACGTTTTGGCATGAATCTGCGCGACTATCGCATTGCCGACCAGGCCGGCGCCCAGGTGGAAGACAAGCCTGTACAGGCTGAAGGCCCTGACCTCTTACGCACCAGCCTGAAACTGACAGCCGTCAAGAAGTCCCTCATAGCCGCAGGCTACCCCTGCCAGATCTCCAACCATGCCGGTACTTTCGTCTGCAACGAACTTTATTACCAGGTGCTCTATCACTTGAGCAGGCATAAAGCAGTAAAAGCCTGCCTTTTTGTGCATATGCCCGAGTTGAAGGACTTTGCCGAGGCAACTGCCGCACTCAAGAAAAAGAAAACCGCCAGGCAAGCCGCCGCTGCCCGGACGGAAACTGCACGACTGGACCTGCTCCGGGATGCCATGCTGAAGGTCTTGGAAGAAGTGGCGAAACAGGTGCATTGAAGCGCCAATCTAATAATTCGCCCGGGCAATTCAGCTAAAATGCACAGGTCGGCAGCCAATAGCTCGGTAAACTCAAACAAGGGCAATAGAAAAGTATGGAAAGACAAAGAGTAGGTAACACCAAGTTGTCGTTGGCCTTGATACTGGCCGGTATGCTCGGCACAGTGCTCATTCCTTCCGCCTTTGCCGATTGCAAAGATTGCCCCAAGAGCGAAAGTGCCGGAAGACGTGAAGGTTTCAACCAGCCCTTAATCTTATCGGGCATCAAAAGCATCAAGGTGGCGGTGGGCGAAATCGATGACACGCTGAAAGAGAAAGGCGCCAATCAAGAGCACCTGGTCAACCGCCTGAAAGAGGAACTTAGCACCACTCATGCCACCATTATCGATGCCGGCGAAGCTTGCTGCAAACATAAAGCCGGCAACAAAGCCGCCGACAACTCGCCGATTCTCTACCTGAACGTGCGCTCGGTCAGCGACGATGCAAAAGTTTGTGTTTACTCGATAAACCTTTCTCTAGTAGAAAAGTCTCGCGTAGCTCGCAACCACAAGGATATTATGGCTTCCGTCTGGAGCAAAGACCTGATCGGCAAGGTACAGGCCGATGCCGGCGCGGAGCTTGACAGCAAGCTCGATTTGCTCATGAAAGAGTTCCGCCGCGACTACCTGCTGGCCAATAGTGCCGACATTGCTCACCCGGACATGCCCGATGATGCTGGCGGCAAGAACGTGCATAAGAAGCCGCGCTACATAAGGAAATAAACCGCTCTTAACTCCTCAAACAGGATCCCGCGTCCACACTAGAAGCCAATTCAAGAAAATGCCCATGCACAAATTCAACTATCTGCCCTCGGCGCTTATGGCTGTAATCTTTCTACAGCAAGGGGCCGGGGCGGCTGATGTGGCGCCGGAAGGCGGCAAAGCACTTAAGTCAGCCTTCTTTAGAGAGGCCAAAAACGAAGTAGACTATCCTCGCCTCTCGAAAGTGGCAGGCTATGCAATTAGAGTCAGTGTCGAGAAGTTGGACCTGCCACCGAGCAAGAGTGCGCTAAACAAGGCTAAGACCAGACAGGCCATGGAAAAGTATCTGAAAGAATTCGGACTCAAAACCACTCGAGAAATGATCACGGGAAGAAGCACAAAGCTTACCTTGAGCGTCACCAAAGTCGGCACGGCAAAAGTGAACGCCAAAGCGAAGTCGCAGAAAGCCACGCATACACTAAAAGTTATGCTCTTTGCACCACCTGCTCCCAACTGGAAATTTAACACCAAAGCAGCCATAATGAGTTCAGAGATTCCGCTCAAGCTCTCCGCCGATAAAACCGATGAGCTAACGCCTATCTTGAAAGAGACGGCGTTAAAAATTTCGAAGCAGTTTTTCACGGCTCGCAGCGGCGACTATGAAAAGAAACAGGAAGCCCCGGCCCCCAAAGATAGTCCTGTAAAACGAGACTGAGGAAAAAGTCTGAACAAGCAAAATCCAGTCCGATTGATACGCATATCGGCTCTCTCTATTTTTCTGTGCTTAGCGCAGACACTGTGGATGCCGGTCTGCGCTAAGCCGATAGCAAAGGCAACCGGCTCCGCCCCGGATCTCACTCGCCGAGAGGAACTCCGGAAGCAATATTGGTTTGGGCAGAAGTATGGCGAATGTGATGAAATCTCGGTGATCAGGCCCTTTTTAAGTGAGGCTAATTGCTTCATCGTCTACGAACCATTCTTCCGGGGCATTCCTTTAAATTCGCCGCTGTTAGCGGAAACACCTTTCAGCACCGTCAATCTGCAACTCGACATAGACTGCGACATTCATACAGACCTCTGTGCCGCCAAACAAGAGATAGAAGAAGTCCTCACTGCTGAACTAGCCAACTCAGGTATCACGGTAACAAGTGAGCCGCAAAAGCATAAACTCACCTTCAAGTGCACGCCGCATAAACCCCATCTCTGGAAATTGGTACTCTGGAAAGAAGAAGAAATCCTGGACAGGAAAAATCAGTCCAACCCGATATTGAGCCGAAAGCTTGCTGTTGAGCATTTATGCTCCAATTACAAAGAGAAGGATGAATTCCTGCCCAAAATAAGAGAGTTGGCCGGCCTGTTACCCAATTACTATCACGAGCTAAAGGACGGCAAGCCGAAAGTTCTAGAAGACTCATTAGCTACTGCTACTCCCAATGTCAGGGTTACATTCGATGGCTATACTATTAGTCGTTTTTCGAAAGACAAGCGAAAAGTGGCATCATCTGTAGAAATTACTAGCGGTCAGCACCTGACTGGTCTGAGCCTGGCTTCCATAGATAAAACCATACGCGAAACACTGGCGGACCAGGGCATCGAAACCACGAATTCGACCTCGGCCATTAAGAACTTGAAGATGCCTACTTACCGCTTCAAACTCACCTTGAGCAAACAGGAAGGCAGTGAAAATGGCGCCATGCATCTCTTCATCGAAGTGCAATCACCTTACCTGGAGCGCGCAAGAGAAGGAACAAAATCTCTCTGGAAGATCAATCAGGACGGAAGCGGTTACATCGTTTACAACGGACAGGGGGTACTAAGCTGCCTGCGCGAATTCATTTGCAACATGCCCAACCCTTTTGAAGACAGAACAGTCAGACGCACAATAGAGATACCAAAAGACTACCAACCTATTCAACTGGAAAGGGAATTGATTCACCAGAGAAATGCCGAACACGGTTCTTTTGAAGACCTGGTACAGCCGGTGACCTCAGGAGAGACTGGCGCGAAACAAGACAAGCTAGGTCCGGCAATTAAAAGGCCCCCCTTCGACCCTGACCTCTTTGAAGTAGCTCCCACTTCGCCGAACAAAGACTTCAAACTTCTTGAACCTTATCGCTACGAACAGAAAAAGCGCTGAGCGGAACTTATTCAACCGCCCTGCTGCAAGATTGCAGTCGGTTGCCTGGAAGGCAAATTACTTCCCGCTCTCCTGCAAGAATGACTGTCGCTCTTTGATCGCAGGGCTTTTGGAATCGAGCTTTTCAGCACGATCAAAGCAGTCTATGGCGTACTTCTTAAATACTTCAGCCTGAATATTGGAAGAGCCGCCTTTTCTGGTCTGGATGTATTGTTCGCGGAAGTACTGAGCAAGTTTCAAGTAAACAGCAGCTTCTTTATCGGGCTGAATGGCGGACATAAGCGGAGCATACTTCTCTTCCTGAGAAGCGGCACCAATGGGTGCTACCTTCAGTTCGAAATCGGAACCGTTGACCTTGCCCAGTTTGAGGCTGCCGGGCTGGATGGGAAAGATATGGAAGTAATCGGGCTTCTCAGAAGGAGAGACTGCCCAAATTCCCTTTTTGGGCACCACTACTGCCACCGCCGGATTGGCAGCAGCCAATTTAAAATCCAGCTCCCTTACTTTGACAGTGCGACCGGCCGAGGCTGGCACAATCTTGTTTTTGCTTTTATCTAGATCTAGAAGCGTGGCTCCAACCGCTTCCTTCTTAGCCGGCTTTTGCACCTGTACCTCAAGAGCCAGCCAGTTATCACCGTCATCAGCGAAGCTGACTACGGCTACTCCGGCACCGACTGCTTCCAGAGCCACCAAATTTTTGCCCAGGACGGAAATATCAACCACCCCGGGATGATCCACTACGGTGCGCACGAATCCGTGCTCATCGTCACGAATCAAGCAGAACTGCCCCGGCATAAGTTGAGTAAGACGCTTACCCTTGAGAGTAAATAACGAGATTGAAACAGCACCAGTGCCCTTTTTAGAAGCCTGTGCAGGCTGACCATTGACTGGCTGAACCGCCAGCATTACCGCCGTCGTCAAGATTGCCCCTAAACAGAACTTGACTTTCAAAGGGCCTTTCAAAGGAACTGGCGCAGGCATTTTCAAAACTCCTTTCCTGAGACTGAATAGTAGTTTACCCCTCAGAAGCAACGTTAACGCAGACCGCCACTATCTAAATTCAGTTTTCTTCTCAAAAACAGTTTTCTCACTTCATCCAACAAGATTATGACCGGTATGCATGTAAAGGCATAGAGAACTGCCTGTGGCGGCAAAGGGGTCGTATCGAAGACAGAACTGAGGGCCGGCACGTACATAAGTGCCGCCAGCAAGGCTATCTCAAAAGCCACTCCGCCAATGATGAGACGATTATTGAAGGGACTTATGGAAAACACTGAGTCAGTCTGAGTGCGACAGCAAAACACAGCGCCGACCTGACTGGTGACAATGCAGGTCAGTGTCATTGTGGTGGCGGTTTTCCATACCTCCGAACCCTGCGGGGCAAGGGGCACGCCCGGCCAACCATGGAGAAAGTTGATATAGAAATAGCCGCTTATGGAAAGAATCGATTCAATGGCGCCATACCAGAGCAAAGCCTTGGCTAGAAGCGCTTTTGATAAAAGAGGTTCCTTGCGTGAGCGCGGTTTGCGTTGCATAACCCCGGTCTGGGCCGTATCTGCACCAAGGCCGATAGCCGGCACCATGTCAGTGCCAAGATCTACTGAGAGCACTTGCATCACCGTAAGCGGCATAGGAATCAATCCGCAAGACAGAAGCATCAAAACAAAGGGCACGGCCTCAGCCATATTGCTATTGAAGACATAGACGGCAAACTTTTTGATATTGTCGTAGACGGCTCGACCTTCCTCCACGGCATTGACAATGGAAGCAAAATTGTCATCCAGCAAGATAATATCGGCGGCCTCCCGGGCCACGTCAGTTCCACACAAGCCCATGGCCACTCCAATATCGGCCTTCTTGAGAGCCGGTGCGTCGTTGACACCATCACCGGTGACGGCCACAATATGACCGGCCTGCTGAAAGGCTTCTACTACTCTCAATTTATGCTCGGGGCTAACCCTGGCAAAAACCACGTCGGATGTAATCAGTTCTACCAGTTCCTGATTGGTCATGCGGTCAAGTTGAGCGCCGGTGATCACCCTTGCTGCACCGGCATCTACGATTCCCACCTTCCTGGCGATGGCCTCGGCGGTAACCTCGTAGTCGCCGGTAATCATGACCACCTGAATGCCGGCCTGCCGACATTTCGCAACAGCGCTGAGCACCTCCGCACGAGGCGGGTCAAGCATGGCAAAGAGACCGAGGAAGGTGAGATTCGATTCTACCCCGGCAATATCGAGAGCAGATTCAATATTGAGAGATTTACGTGCTACGGCAATTACTCTCAATCCCTGGCCGGCATAGCCGTCAATTTCTTGCAAGATGCCCTGGCGCCGCTCATCATCGATGGCTTGCAAACCCAGCGGCGACAACCAGTCCGTGCAGTGCTCCAGTACACCGGCCGGCGAACCTTTTATAAAAGCGAGCCGCTGAAGGGAACCCGGCTCTGCACCATCGTTCATTTCATAGATAGTGCTCATACGCTTTCTATGAGAATCAAAAGCATTCTCATGCAGCCTTCTGCTTGTGGCGGCAGCATCTGCCTGGAACAGTCCAGCCTTGCCCGCAGCCACAAGCAGCGCTAATTCCGTCGGATCACCGGAGGTGCTCAGACCAGCCGCTCCTTTCACCAGGGTGGCATTATTACAAAGCAAACCAGCTTGCAAGAGTGCCGCCAGTTCCGGCGGCAGTTCCTTCACTGGCAAATTCTCGCAAGAGAAGAGACTGCCGTTCAATTCATAGCCATGACCGGAAAATAGATAGTCTTTGCCGCCCGCCAGCACCCGGGCCACGGTCATGCGATTTTCCGTGAGCGTGCCTGTCTTATCTGTGCAAATTACGTTTGTACAACCCAGCGATTCAACTGAGGAAAGCCTTTTCACAAGAGCATTGCGCTTAACCATACGCTGCACGGCCAGAGCCAGGGCCAGGGTTATGGTAGGCACCATACCCTCCGGCACAAAAGCCACCACCATGCCCATGGCAAAAATGAAAGCCGCTTCCGGCTTCACATGGGCCATGGTGATGGCAATGACAAACATGAGGGCGCCGATACTAACGGCCAGTATCGAAACTATTTTAGTTACCCGCTCCATTTCCCTCTGCAAGGGGCTTGGCTGTTCGGCGATTGTGGCTGTAAGCCTGGCTATGCGTCCGAATTCGGTATGAGTGCCGGTGGCGTAAACCACAGCCAGTCCGTGACCGGACAGGCAGGATGTACCGGCAAAAAGCAAATTCGGCAGGTCCGCACGAATAAGATTGGCATCCTTGGCCATGCGCTTTGAAAATAGCTCGGACGTCTTGACCAGCCTCGTGGTCTCGCCGGTGAGGGTGGACTGGTCTACCGTGAGCGACTCATCCTCAATCACCCTGGCATCGGCCGAAATTTTGTCGCCCTCGTTCACAATCACTACATCGCCGGGCACCAGCTCATGAGCAGAAATGGTGCGAACCTTACCCTCCCGTCGCACCTGCACGCTCAGGGGCAAGAGTTGTTTAAGGGCAGCGGTAGTTTTCTGGGCTCGAAACTCCTGCCAGAAACTGAAGGCCCCATTGATAATATTGACCAGCCAGATAGCCACACCCAGTTGCGGCATCTGGGCCAGAAAACCAATCAGTCCGGCAGCCCAGAGCAGTAAAGCCATGGTGTGCAGGAAATTTTCACGCAGCAAAGCGCCAACGGCAATAGGCACTTCCACACTGATGGAATTGCGGCCATGCCTTTGCAACCGCTCCGCCGCCGACTTCTCGCTAAGTCCATCGATTGTGGTGTTTAGCCGGGTGAGAACCTCATCCACCGATAAAGTGGAGACATCGGGTTCCACGGCAGCGGTGCGCACCTCTATTACGCGAGGATGTCGCCCATTATGCCTTGAATTGTGTTTCATCAAGCCGCTCTAATTCTCATGGAGCAGTTTCAAGGTTTCCCGGGTGTCAGGCACCAGGAGCCTTTCCCGCTTACGCAAACCACGCAAAGTTCGCGGGATTGAGAATAGCACCTTTTGCACACCTTCTTGTGACAGTTCTTGCAGGAAACAAGACCATCCCCGAGTACCGGTAAAAGCTTGGGATCGCTCAACTTGCCGCAAACGCCGCAAGCTCCAGTGATTGGATTTTGAGGAAGCATTGACATCTCACCCTCTGCGGTCATGCGCAATCGGTTAAATCACGCCGGTCGGGAAGAAAACATCCAACCAGGAGTCTCAATCTGCCCACCGGCATACTAAAATCATAACCGGCCGGGCTCAGGGTTGCCAGGATACCGGTCTTTGTCACCGAACCATTCAGTACGGGACGGTAGCGCATTGGCATTGCACCATGGCCACCAGTTTAGCCATCAATCAGGGGCGGGTAAGATGAAAAATTATATTCTCAGTATCGACCAGGGCACCACAAGCTGCCGGGCCATAGTCTTTGATAAGAGCGGCAAAAGCCTGGGCGTAGGCCAGATGGAATTCGAGCAGATCTTCCCCAAACCGAGCTGGGTGGAACACAATGCCTCTGAAATTCTTGCCAAACAGATCGAATGTATTAAAGATGCCGTCAAAAACGCCGGTATCAAGGCGGAAGAAATTGCCTGCGTAGGCGTTACCAATCAGCGCGAGACGACGGTTGTCTGGGAAAAGGCCACCGGCAAACCCATTTACAATGCCATCGTCTGGCAATGCCGCCGCACAAAAGATTTTGCCGATAGCCTCAAGGAAAAGATGGAACTTTTCCGCCTCAAAACCGGCCTTGTGCCGGATGCTTATTTCTCGGGACCGAAAATCAGATGGATACTGGATAACGTACCAGGCGCCCGGGCCCGCGCCGAGAAAGGCGAACTCTGTTTCGGCACCATAGATACCTGGCTTATTTGGAATCTAACCAAAGAGAAGAACCATGCCACAGAGGGCAGCAATGCTTCTCGCACCATGCTCTTTAACATCAATACTATGGAATGGGATGATGAGCTGTTGGCCCTCATCGACGTTCCGAAAGCAGTATTACCGAAGGTGCTGCCCTCAAATGCCGATTTCGGCACCACCAATAAGGAACTGCTCGGCTTTGAAGCACCGATTTTAGCCAATCTAGGCGATCAACAAGCCGCTCTCTTCGGGCAATGCTGCCTGGATGAAGGCATGGCCAAATGTACTTACGGCACGGGCAGTTTCTTGCTGGCTAACATCGGTGCAAAGCCACGTCTGGCTAAAGGGCTATTGACCACGGTGGGCTGGCAGTTGGCCGGCAAGGCTCCTGCTTATGCCTTTGAAGGAGCCATCTTCATTGCCGGAGCAGCTATCCAGTGGTTGCGAGACGGGCTGGCTATCATCGAATCAAGTACGGAAAGCGAAGCTCTGGCTAAGTCCATCCCTTCCAATGAAGGCGTCTACTTTGTACCTGCCCTGGTTGGACTTGGTTCACCCTGGTGGAACTCCGATGTGCGTGGCACCATTGTCGGTATCACACGCGGCACCACCAGGGCCCACCTGGTGAGAGCGGCCCTGGAGGCCATGGCCTACCAGGTCGGCGATGTAGCCGAGGATATGAAAGCCAACGGCATCTCTATCAAAGAGCTGAGAGTAGACGGCGGGGCCACCAAGAACGAATTTCTAGTACAGTTCCAAGCCGACGTGCTGAAGGTGCCCGTACTGAGAGCCTCCAATGTAGAATCTACAGCCTGGGGTGTAGCGGCTCTAGCTGGATTGACCGCCGGTCTTATAAAGGATGAGGCGGAACTGGAAAGCCTATGGCAGAAAGACCTGAAACTCAGCCCTGCGGAAAATAGAGATGCGCAGTATGGAGGCTGGCAAGCCGCTCTCAAGGCAGCTTTTGCTTGCGCCGAAGCACAGACTCCCTGCAAAGAAAAGGCCTGCAGCAAAAGCTAAGCAATCAATAACGCTCCAGCACCGCTCTTATGAAGTCGGTTTTGGCTTCCGCATAGTCGTTTACAACACTGTGAACAGCAGCCAGCTCCATTTTTAGCTTTTCGTAGCGGCGGCAAACCTGAGCATCGCCTCTGAGAATATCGCGAAACTTGAGATGGCGCTGCCAGAAACCGCTGCCAACCGCCACTAAGTGAACATTGACGGCTTGTCTGTCGCTGTCGACACCCTCACCACCCTCAGTGGCAGTACGGCGGAAGAAGCGACGCTCCGGCAGTTCGCTCTCGTACTGGCCTATGTAGGTAAAACCCAGATCGATCATCGGCTGGACACAACTATCAAGTTCATCTTTGCCGGCCGCCTGGCGCAGGCCGGGCATGATGTCTATTATTGGCTTGGCGGCCAAACCAGGTACAGAAGTGCTGCCGATATGCTCGATGGTCTCAAGCCAGGGTGCCAGAGAGGCGGCAATCCTGGCCCGTTCCACCTCATAGAAGGAGGGCCAGCGAGGATCATAAGCATCGATGCGAATCTTGCCGCTCAAATTCATGAAGCCGCCTCCGTAAAAACTAAAAAGAAGCCGTCCTCACTTTCAGTGGCCAAATTAGCGCCCCCGGGAGGCCGGGAATCCAATTTTAGCTCTATTTACAATTTAATCTTTGTCCTCCCCCTATTTTTCCAAAGCCCCCCGTTTTCACCTTTGTCAGGACAGCTCACCCCCGAGCAACTAATCGGCAATTCAAAACAGACAATAAATGAGGGTTACAAATGCAAGCTCATAAGTGCCAGGAAACCATCCACCTGAACCTTGAGAAGAACAAAGCGATAGTACTCTTAGGATTAATAGCCAGTTTCAACAATGATGGAGCATTAAGACTCAAGCACCCGGCTGAGAAGAAGGTGCTCTGGGATCTGGAATGCATCTTGCACGGCATGCTCTCGGATGCGAGCGGGCAGGCCTTCGAAAACAAAGTGCAGCAAGCCAGAGAAATAACCTGGCCCACCAGTCACAGCCGCATCACCCATAATCTGACCGTGCCCAGCACCAAGTAGCAGTTTTTTCAACGCCGACCTGATACAGAAAGACCTCCCTTAAGGGGAGGTCTTTCTGCGTGTCTTCGTCAAGCGGGGGGAAAATCAATTTAAACTGGGCTAATGGCTGGCAGTATCAAGCAGGGCCCGGGGCAGACCTTCCGCTATAACTGCGGAAAAGGGCTCGACGGTAACGATGTCGAACTGCGCACCGCTTTCGCCCACAAGCTTTGTATCAAGTTTGCGCAAAGCCTCGATGCCATCTTCCTCGTTTCCTATCTGCAGAAAGTCGATTCGAACTTCATCGGCTCTCGTCATTTTGCGGGAGGCGCGACTGATGACTGAGATCAACTCGCCTTTGTCGCTGGGCTCACCATCGGTGATCACCTCGATGAGTAATTTTCGAACACTGGCGGGGTTGCGATCGCGGCGCTCAAAATACTCATCTAGAATTTCAGACAGCGGCTTGGCCATATAAGTTCCCCCATTCGGAATATTTTTAGAAAAAATATCCGGCACCAGGTTAAAGCTCACATTCCTGAGGACCTGGGCGTTTGATGAGAAAAGAGCGACGGTTATGCCGCTCTTGAATACAGGCGAAATCTGACTGGTGAAACTGAGCAGTTGCTGGCGACACCATTCCCAGCGGCTCAAGCCCTGCGGACAATCGGTCTCGTTCATGGAGCCGGACTTGTCAATTACTATGGCGATTTCATAGTTGGCAAGTAGATTCAGTTCTTGCTTATTTAAAACCTTGCCTACTATGGGTATGCGCACCGCGCTCAAAGCAGCAGAGGAAGCGCCGGCAGCGGTGCCGGCCTTCAAAGCTGTGCCGGCGGCGGCCTTGGTGGCGGAGTTGCCGCTGCCGCTGGCCAAACCCTTCAATATAGATTTGGCCTTCTCTTGCAATTGGGGAGATTGACTCATGGCCCGCCCCAACTCGGTGACGGCTTTAAGCCCCCTTGAGAAGAGTTCTGAGCTCTTATCGGCCTCAGTGATCTTAAAACTGGAGGGGTAACTAGAGGACGGAGCCGGAGCCGAATTGGCGGCAGGGGCCTGAGCCCCGGCAAAGGCGCTCTTATCGCCGCTGGAGAAAAGGGAACCTTCGGCTCCGGCAGTGGTATTACCAGCGGTACTGGCATCATAGGTCGAGCCGACTCTCCCAACCGGCTGGTTGACGACCGGTGCCAGGCCGCTCTCAGGTCGGCTGAGGCGAGGCTGGCTGAGGGTAGTCTGGGTGACCGAACCGGACAGTACACTGTCGCCGGCGGAATTGACCGGGCGCTTGAGCCGGCTGGGTGCGGCGGGCGGCATGTTATTACCGGCCCCGACCGACTGACAAGAAGTCAGGGAAACCAGAACCAGGGCAAACGCCTTGACAGCCCGCCTGTAATTGTCGTTGTGCATGTTGCCAGACCTGTTTGGAAGATATAGAGCTTGACGGAAGCCGGTAAGGAAAGCATACCGAGATCATTGATGGAAGAGTACCGCTTTACACCGGCAGATAGACGATGGTAAGGGGCGATGGTTCCTGAAAAGCCTTTCCCTCAGCCCAGACAAACTCAGACTATGATGTCGATTGGAAGTTTAACCCATAAAGGGGTTTCCGCTTTAGAATTAGCATTTGAACTGCAAGGGCTGACCGTTATTTTAAAAGCATGCAAAAGTGGCAAATTCGTTCTGGCTGGAAGCGCCTTGCTCCTGAGCTGGCTGCCGCTCCTCACAGCAACCGGCGCTTTCGCCCAAAATGCCGACCCGCAACCGGCAGCCTCAGAGCAGTCAGTTTCGCTGCCGGTTTTGCGTGGACCAAAGGCCGCCCCTGAAAAGCAAGCCGCGGAGAGGACGACCGGGCCAACTACCCGCGCAAAAGTTGAAGACGGCGCTCGCCCCGGTAAAGCCCGGCGTTCGGTCTTCTCCCGAGGAATTCTTAAAGCCCTGAACTTTGTGGGCTTTCCCATCGGAGATGAGAACCTGACGCTGGAGAAACAATCCGAGCAGGTGGTGCCGCAAGAAGTGCAAGAAGCTTTAGGCTCTCCAAACAACCAGCTGCCCCAGGCCGGTGCCGCCCCGCTTCAGCCAAGCACCCCCTGAGTTAGCGCAAGAGCACTGGCTCGGCGTCCACCTTCACACGGAAGAGCACATAAGGCTTTTCCCTCAAATCACGACCACCATGGAAGAGCGGCTGCCGGTGCAATTGGTTGGCAGTAAAGTAAAGATAGCCGTCTTGCGCCAGGCAGAGGGTATCGGGCCAGAGCACGCGCGGGTCGCATACCAGGGTCTCATGCTTGCCTTCCAGAGAAATTCGATGCACGGCATTGTGCTCGTAATCGGTGGCATAGATGCGGCCGGCCGAGTCCATCTCCAGTCCGTCCGAGGCGCCCTTTTCGGTTACTTCGCAAACCGTCTTGGCCACTTCATCATCACTGACGTTGCGGTCGGCCAGTGCATCCAAATTGACGCTGTAGAGCTTACGGCTACTCAATGGGCAATAGAAAAGGTGTTTGCCGTCAGCACCAACTGCGATACCATCAGCGCCGACCTTCATACTGGTGCGCTCACCGTCCTCATGCACAAACATCAGCGGCGCGCCCTCTACAATCGGCAAAAAGCCCGGCACAGCCCGGGTAGAGGCGTGGCCTACCAGGCGGCGAAAACTCTCGCCGCTGGCCAGATCCACAACTACCAGCGCATTATGCCCGCTGGAGCTGGAATCAGTAATAAAGGCCATACCGGCCTTGCCCCGGCGCAAGTCAAAGCGCACATCGTTCAAATAACTGGTGGGTAAAGCCACATCGGCAGGAAAGCGAATCGTTTTGACGACCTGATTGGTGGACAGATCTACACAAACCAGCTTGGCGCCGCCCGGTATGACCGTACCAAATTTGATGGAGCCGGTATCCAGAAGCCAGAGTCGGTCACGGGCATCCACAACCACACTTTGAACGGAAATTAAATGATTCTCCGGCGCCATCAGATCGAGCTTATTGAAAGCCGCATCGGGATAAGGCTTCACCTTGCCATGGGAGAGTTCACCAACCGTAAAGGGAACGTTGTCTTCCCAACGGGGGAAATTGACAAAGCGGCGACCGGAAAACGAAACGGCTACACCGGTGGGCATGGCATCGTTGAAAACAGCAACTACTTCAGGCTTACCAAGAAAGTGTTGAGAAGGAACCAGATCGGCAGGATTCTCTCCGGCCGGCAAGACCGGCACCTCTTGCACCTTCTCCTGCACCTTAGCGGTATCTTTTACTTTCGTCTTTTTCTCCCGCACCCGCTTTGCTTTCTTTGAAGAAAGTCCGGACGCCTGGCTTAAATCAACCTTTTGAGCCAGCGGCAGGGAGTCGCTTACCAATTCTGAAGTCAGGCCGGAACTCTGACAGTAGCCGGCTCCACTCCAGGCAGAAATGCCTACAAGCAAGGCGCCCAGACCAAAGGCCCGGAGGGGGGAAAGCGCTTTCCCGGCAGGACTGGGGAATCGGTTAAAAGCCATAATTTCCTCAAGACAAATCAAGTACTCATACTATAGAAGGATCTTCGTTCTAAAATACTGACACAAAAGAACTGCGACCTTAAAAGGCCACGGTAAATTAAGCTCTTCCGCGAACTTTTTGAAGGATTGACGAAACTAGTCGACCGGTCTATTATAAAGAGGTAAATCGCCAAGGGTATTCCGAAGAGCGGCCCTGAGCAACACCGCCCCTTAAAAATACCGCCATTTTAAATGAGGAACAGGCATGTCGAACGCCATCAGCCAGGAGCACACCATTAGCCCTGAGGGCGGGCAAGGAAAGACTGCGGATGGTCTTTTCAGCCCTCTGAAAATCAAATCGGTTACCTTAAAAAACCGCATCGCCATCTCACCCATGTGCCAGTACCACTCAGTGGATGGCTTCGCCGAAGACTGGCACCTGGTGCATCTGGGCTCCAGAGCCGTAGGCGGAGCCGGTCTGGTAGTAATGGAAGCCAGTGGCGTAGAAGCCCGCGGGCGCATCTCACCGGATGATCTCGGTATCTACAAAGACGAGCATATTGAAAAGCTCAAGCAGATCACTACTTTTATTAGTTCCTTCGGCGCCGTGGCCGGAATCCAGATTGCCCATGCGGGGCGCAAAGCCTCCACACGTAATCCATGGAAAGGCGGCAATCGCCACGAGAAAGAATATCTCACCAGTGAAAATGGCGGCTGGGAAATTGTCGGGCCATCGCCCCTTCCATTCTCGGAGTCATCCACAGTACCAAAAGAACTGACCATAGAAGAAATCCACTCCATTCAAGACAGCTTTGCAGCCGCGGCAAAGCGGGCTCATGCCGCCGGTTTCAAATGGCTGGAAGTGCACGCCGCCCATGGCTATTTGCTGCACAGTTTCTATTCGCTTCTCTCCAATCGACGCACCGATAAATACGGCGGCAGCCTGGAAAATCGCATGCGCAACACCCTGGAAACAGTGGAAAAAGTGCGGGCCGCCTGGCCCGAAGAACTGCCGTTAACTGTGCGCATTTCCGCTTCTGACTGGGCCGAGGGTGGTTGGACGCCGGAAGACTCTGTGGTGATGGCCAGGGCATTGAAAGACCTTGGAGTCGATCTCATAGATTGCAGTAGCGGCTTTATCAGAGCGGGAGACAGATATCCGCTGGCTCCCGGCTGGCAGGTGCCTCTAGCAAGAAAAGTAAGAACCGAGGCTGGTATCGCCACCGGTGCGGTAGGACAGATTACGGAGGCGGAACAGGCCCATGCCGTAATTCAAAATGGTGACGCCGATCTGGTCTTCATTGCCCGTGAATCGATTCGCGACCCTTACTGGCCCTACCATGCCGCTCGGTCCCTGGGGAGCACCGTTGTGGATGATGCCAGAAAGGTGCTGCCAATCAACTACTCCTACGCCATCTAAACCAAATGATACTATCCGCAAAAGAAGGAAAGGAACAAGAAAATGACAACGGCCACTACCTATAAAGCCTGGGAACTGAGAAGTTTCTCCCTCCAAGATGTAGCAGCCACCGCCAGAGAAGAGAGCCGCCTTGAGCCCCAGCAAGTGCGCATAGCGGTGAAAGCGGTATCTCTCAACTTTCGCGACCTGCTGGTGGCCAGGGGACATTACAATCCCAAGCTTCCGCTGCCGGTGGTACCGCTTTCCGACGGTGCCGGGGAAGTGGTAGCCGTAGGCGACCGGGTCAGCAAGTTCAAAAAAGGCGACCGGGTCATGCCAAATTTTATGCCCGACTGGATCGCCGGCGAAGTCACCCCGGAAGCAGCCAAAACGGCACTGGGAGGCTTTGTAGACGGTATGCTCAGAGAGCAAGCCACCTTCAACGAAAGTGCCCTGGTGCACATACCTTCCCATCTGAGCTATGAAGAAGCGGCCACCCTGCCCTGCGCCGCCCTGACGGCCTGGAGTGCGCTTATGGTAAACGGTGCACTAAAACCAGGAGAGACCGTTTTGACCATGGGCTCAGGAGGCGTTTCCATATTTGCCCTGCAACTGGCAAAGGCAGCAGGGGCACGGGTAATTGCCACCTCCGGTGCAAACGACAAATTGAACCGGTTGAAGGAACTCGGTGCCGATACTCTCATTAACTACAAAGAGCATCCCAACTGGGACGAACTGGTGCTGGAAGCCACAGGCGGCAGAGGCGTGGACCATATCGTGGAAGTAGGGGGAGCCGGTACCCTGGAGCGCTCCATGAAAGCGGCCAGAATGAACGGTCATGTCAGCGTTATCGGCGTGCTCGATGGTATCAGCGGCTCCTTAAACGCCATTGCCCTGATCATGAAAAGCCTTCGCCTGCAAGGTGTCTTCGTCGGTTCCCGCAGCCGCTTTGAAGACATGAACAAAGCCATCAGCCTGCACGGCATTAAACCCGTCGTAGACAGAGTATTTGCCGCCGATGAGATTACTGAAGCCCTCTCGTACATGGCTAGCGGTCAGCATTTCGGTAAGATCGTGCTGAGACTATAAGAGAGCAAGCACCCACTTCTTTACACAAGAAAGCCGGGTCTCCCCGGCTTTCTTGCTCTCTATAAACACTCCTGTAAAATCTCCGGCGGTTTTCTCACATCAGTAGGAAAGCACCCTGCCGCTCACATTGCGGCTGCCGTCGTATTGATAGACCGGACGGCTGCCCTGGCTGTAAGAGGCATAAGTGCTGGTAGAAGCTCCCCGGCCGGAACCGCCACTACCGCTCGCCCCCGGACGCAACACACCGCTCACATCGCCCGAAGCCAGTTGCTCGCCACCCATACGCTTACCCCTGGCACTGAGGGCAAGATTGGCAGACGGGCGGGAGTTTGGTCCGGCAGTTCTGCTGATAATCTTGTAGGAGGCCCTTCCCGAAGGTGCGACCCGGTTGATGGCATTGGCGCGATAACGGCTGCTGGCATCGATTTCGGTCCAGTAGTAGTGGCGTAAATTACCTTCCCTGGCACAGAGGGGCTCTTCCCAGCCCGATACCCGGTGGCGCTCTTCAAACACAGTGGATTGGGCGTTAGCGGGGTTTTGCAGGGTGATGGTAAGGAAGAAGGAAAGGAATATCGGTATGACTATTGCCGCAAATGGAAAGAAAATTGCTGCTCCGGGCCGATCATCTAATATATTTGCTCGCATCTGAGTATTACCTCTGAACAATTAGAAAAACAGCTGCCTTAGGTTCTGGTTTAAGGTCGCAGGGCTAATGTGACATAGACTACGTGAGATTGTCATGAACATTTATACCGGAATCCATGTAATCGATTTGTAAACGAAACCGGGGGGTTCTCCCATGGTCAAGCTTAAATCTCCGGAGCCACCGGAACGGTTTAATCTATTCCACCAGAACGAAGGCGAACCATCACTTATATAGGAAGGCCTGCGCCGAAAGACCCGAGACCACACCACATCCGGTGCAAGCCGAGCCGGTCTGCAATAGGCAGGTGGTACAATGCAAAATCCCACAGCAAAACGGCATTTGCTTCGGCATTCAAGGAATGGTTCACTAACTGATGGAATTGTTGCGAGCCAGACTCCTCACCCTCATCTACTTCACCATTATCGCCGCCGTGCTGGTGGTGCCCTATGGTGAACTCGTTAAGCGTGCGCAGACCAACGAACTGGCCTTTAGCACCAGAAACAAGCAACTTTATTTGAGCGACTTTGTACAGTTTTATACCTGCGGGAAACTGGTTCTAGAGCCTGCTACCCGCACCAGGATCTACGACCCGGCAGCCATAAACAAAGCCATGCCGGTGGCAGTGCCCATGGAAGACCGCATCATTCCGGCCGTTCCCTTCTTCATAGTGCTGATGGCGCCCTGGGCCCTGTTACCCGTAGACACCTCTTTCCTGGTCTGGATCTTACTTTCTACTATATGTATGGCCGGTGGCTCTCTGCTTCTCCTCCGCGCCTGGAAGGAAGCCACGCCGCTTGCCTGCCTGGGCTTCCTCATCGCCATTTTAATGGCCCAACCTTCCTGGTTTACCCTCTTCATCGGTCACGCCTGTTTCTATCAATTCTTTTTTCTGAGCCTCTTTTTCTTCGGACTCTTACATAAGAAAGATGCCCTGGCCGGTGCCGGTATGGCGCTAGCCTCCTTTAAACCCCAATTTGCCATTCCCCTTCTGGTTCCGGCTCTGGCCGGGCGCCGTTTCAAACTGCTAGCCTGGGGTGCTGTTTTCGAACTGGGCTTGCTGGCTCTTTCTGTTTTCACCGTCGGTCTCGATAACACAATTCACTTTCCGGCTCTGATTGCCAAATACGAACACGATCAAAGCCGGGTGGTGCCGCGCATGATCTGCCTGCGGGCAATAATCGAAAGAGTGCTGCCCCATCAAGCCACCATGCTCCTGTCCTGGGCTCTCTTTACGCTTTCTCTGGCCCTGGCCTACTACCTCTGGCGCCGCACCATGAAGAACCAACAGCTCTGGCCCCTGGCTGCTTCCTTCACAATTACGGCCGGTCTTATTTTTTCACCCCATGCTCATGTCTATGACGCAGTCATGATGGGTCTCGTGGCCATAATGCTGGTGCCTGTAAACGGGCTCTTCGGCTTCTCCTCACTGAGCCGCGCTAAAAAGCTTCTCTGCACAAGCTTGATGCTCTACCCTCTGGCAAGCTGGTATTTCTTCGTTGGTATAAGTGAAGGCGGCAACATGATCGGCTATCCGTTCGCCGTTCTAAACCTCTTAATTCTGCTTGGCATATTAGCCGTCTTCAAAGAAGAAAACAGACCGCAAGAAAAGGCACCGAAACCGGAAGCCTAGTGCTTGTCTAAAATGTATCCGCTACCGTGCACGGTGCGCAAAACCGAAGTCTTCCCTTCTTCATCAATTTTCTTGCGCAACTTATTGATATGAACCCGCACTGTATCTGGTGCCGTGTCCTTCTCGTTCGACCATACCTTATCGAGAATTTCCTCGGAGCTGAACACCTTATTGGGATTGCGCATAAAGAAGAGCAGCAGGTTGAACTCCTGGGGCAAAAGTTTGATTTCCGCTCCGCTTTTCAAGACCCGGCGGGAATTGCCGTCCACACTGATGTGTCCGGCCGTCAGCACTTCGCTTAAAATCTGCGGCGGTCGGCGCAAAAGCGCCCGCAGCCTGGCCCCCAATTCCACAGGATGGAAGGGCTTGGTCAAATAATCATCGGCGCCTGACTCGAAGCCCTGAGTCTTATCAGAGATCTGACCGCGACCGGTGAGCATGATCACGGGCAAAGTACCGCCCCGGCTGCGATAGGTGCTGCAAACCTTGAAACCTTCCATATCAGGCAGCCCCACATCCATGACAACCACGTCATATTCATAGTGGGACAGGCGCGACAGGGCTTCTTCCCCGTTTTCCGCCGATTCGACAATATACCCCTCGCTCTCCAACCACTCGCCAAGCACCGAGGTGAGTTCAGTATCGTCGTCCACAAGGAGAATTTTTGCCATGGCAACCATAGATAAAAGTTACAGGGCAATAGTACCAAATGGCGGGCATTAGCCACAATAGAGGCAATGATCTGCGGCACCGCCGACACAACGGTACCTGTTGACAAAACAGACCGATCGGTCTTATATTAAATACCGAACGGTCTGTTTTTTTTCTCTTCATCAGGATCATTATGTATAAAGGTCAAAAAACCAGAGAGAGCATCTTGAGAGAGGCCTTTCTCACTTTTAACGAAAAGGGCTACGCCGCCGCTTCCATGACCGACCTGATGTCAGCCACCGGTCTTACCAAGGGAGGTATCTACAATCACTTCCAATCGAAAGAGGCGCTAACAAGCGAAGCTTTCAATTACGCCGTAGAGACAATCTCTAAAGAGATCAAAGAAAGAATCGAAAAGGCACCAAACAAACAAGAGAAACTGCTGGTTCTAATCAATCACTTTACCTCGGGCGGTTATGGCAATCCCCTTTTTGCCGGCGGCTGCCCCTTGATGAATGCAGCCATAGAAAGCGACTGCGGCTATCCCGTCTTGAAGTCCGCTTGCGCTGAGGCCTTCCAGCGTTTCGTCAAGATTGTGCGAGAAGTACTGGTGGAATTTTCACCAGATGAACTGGCGGATACGCCGGAGAACACAGCTCTCTTCATAGTTTCCACCCTGGAAGGAGCGCTTATGCTCAGCCAGATCACAGGCAGCAACCAGCCCCTGCTTGTTGCCGCAGAAACCCTCAGAAAACTCTACAAACTCTGAGACGAGAACAAGTGCCAGAGTAAATCCGGCGCCGCAGCCATTCAGGCTGGCGCCCGGCATTCCATCGCGCGTCTAAAGAGGTTAGACCATGACCGACACTCTCACGAAAGCAACGAAGCACTCCCTACACCCATCGATTCAGCGCTATCTAGCCACAGGCCTGAAGGTAGAGGGACCATCCAAAACATGTTTGCAAGCAGATAGCCTGCTTCGGCTCTGCCTGGAAGCCGGCGCCAGTGATGCCGGCTTTGCTTCTATAGAAAGCCCGCACCTTGATGGCGAGCGGCAAAAAATACTACAGGCCTTTCCGAGAACAAAATCGCTGATTAGTTTCGTCTGTCGCATGAATACTGAAAATGTGCGCAATCCGGCTCGCTCTGCAGCCAACCTGGAATTTCACAGCACCACCGATGAAACCAATCACGTTGCCAGAAAGATTGTTGCGACACTGGCAAAACAAGGCGTAAGAGCCATAAACCCAGCGAGCGGCTTTCCCATGGAGATGGAAGGCTATCCGGATAAGCAAATCTGGCTGGTCGCCCACAAACCAGTGGCGGTGGCAGCCGGTATGGGCAAAATGGGCATACACAGAAATGTAATCCATCCTAAATTCGGCAGCTTTATAATCCTTGGCACAATTCTTTTGGATGCCGAAATCTCCGCCTACAATGAGCCCCTCGACTACAATCCATGCCTCAGTTGCAAACTCTGCGTAGCGGCATGCCCAGTCGGCGCCATACATGCCGACGGCTATTTCAATTTCTCCGCCTGTTACACCCATAACTACAGAGAATTCATGGGCGGCTTCAGTGACTTTGTCGGGCAAATTGCAGACAGTAAGAATGCCGAAGACTTGAACAAGAAAGTCGGTCTCAACCAGATAGCCTCTTTCTGGCAAAGCCTATCCTTCGGTGCCAATTACAAGGCGGCTTACTGTCTGGCAGTCTGTCCCGCCGGAGACGACATAATCGGTCAATACCTTTCAGCCAAGGCAGACTTCCTGGAGGAAATCGTCAGACCCTTACAAAGGAAAGAAGAGACGGTCTACGTGGTGCCAAAATCAGACGCGGAAGAGTATGTGGCAAAGCGCTTTCCTCACAAGAAAATCCAGCACGTAAAAAGCGGTTTGAATGTCACGACCATCTCCGGCTTCCTGCGAGGTATGCCAATAATATTTCAGCCGGGTAAAGCCGCTAATCTCAACAAGCGTTACCACTTCACATTCTATGGACAAGAATCAGCGGAAGCCACCGTCATAATCAAGGACGGAAGAGTCAAAGTGCTGCCTGGCATAGAAGGCGACGCCGACCTATCAATCAAGGCAGACAGCCGCACCTGGATCAAATTTCTCACAAACCGCAACTATCTAATTACAGCTCTACTGACCGGCAAAATCAAACTCAAAGGCTCGCCGGCTCATCTCGTAAGCTTCGGTAATTGCTTCGTATCGTGAATATCAAACTTCAAATCTCCAGGCCAGGCACCGGCAAGAACCCAAAGTAACTGTCTTGCAGACCCAAAAGAAAAGAACCCCGGAATTCCGGGGTTCTTTCTGCGCTAACTAATTTCTAGTCCCAGCTCAAGGCGCCGCCGGTCTGGTAGTCGATCACTCTTGTCTCAAAGAAATTCTTTTCTTTCTTGAGATCAATCATTTCGCTCATCCAGGGGAAGGGGTTCTTGGCGCCGGGATACTGCTCCGGTAGTCCAATCTGGCGACAGCGACGGTTGGCGATGAAGCGCAGGTATTCGGAGAACATCTGGGCATTGAGACCAAGCACGCCACGGGGCATGGTATCAACGGCATAGGCATACTCCAATTCCACACCCTGACGAATCAAGGTCTGAATTTCTTCCTGGAATTCCGGCGTCCACAGGTGCGGATTCTCGATCTTCACCTGGTTGATGACGTCGATGCCATAGTTCAAGTGCATCGACTCATCGCGCATGATGTATTGGAACTGCTCGGATGCACCGGTCATCTTGTTCTGACGACCGAAACTGAGCATCTGCACAAAGCCCACATAGAAGAAGATGCCTTCCATGATGATGTAATAGCCAATCAGGTTGCGCAGGAAGCGCTGATCGGTGGCCGGTGTGCCGGTGTGGAAATTAGGGTCGGCAAGTTCCTGGGTGAACTGCAACTGGAAGACGTCTTTCTCATGAATCGAGGGAATTTCTCTATACATGTTGAAGATCTCGCCTTCATCAATGCCCAGGCTTTCCACCACATACTGATAGGCATGGGTGTGAAGCGCCTCTTCAAAGGCCTGACGCAGGAGGTACTGACGGCACTCGGGGTTGGTGATGTGGCGATAAATGGCCAGCACCAGGTTATTAGCCACGAGCGAGTCAGCGGTGGAGAAAAAGCCCAGGTTGCGCTTGATGATCTGGCGCTCGTCTTCTGATAAACCGTTAGGGTCTTTCCAGAGCGCGATATCGCGGCTCATGCTGATTTCTTGCGGCATCCAGTGATTGGCACAGGCATCCAGGTACTTTTCCCAGGCCCATTCATACTTGAAAGGAACCAGTTGGTTGAGGTCGGCACGGCAGTTGATAATGCGCTTCTCGTCTACGGTAATACGATGGGCGCTCATGGCAATCTGTTCAAGACCAGTGACACCGGCGCCGGGCGCCATGGTCACATTCATCTCGACTTGCCCCGGGCTAAAATCAAGCCCTTTGTCGGCAGTGCTTGCCGCCGCTGCCGGAGAACCGGGGTTCTTGGCAGTAGTGGCGCCACTTAGAGGAACGTCGTCAAAACTAAGCATGTGGATTTCCTTTTCTAGTTCTGGGGGTTATTGACAGGCTTCACAATCGGGGTCGGTGATGGAACAAGCTTTAGGAGCACCGGCCATGGGCACCTTGTTGAGCACGCCAATCTGAGTGGTGGATTTCTCCGGTGCAGTGGCAGAGGCGGTGCGCAGGTAATAGGTGGTCTTCAGTGCTTTGGTCCAGGCAAGTTTGTAGGTCTCGTCCAGTTTGCGACCACTGGGCTCAGCCATGTAGAGGTTCAAGCTCTGGGCCTGGTCAATCCACTTCTGCCTTCTGGAAGCCGCTTCCACCAGCCAGCGCGGCTCGACTTCAAAAGCAGTGGCGTAAAGAGCCTTCACTTCATCAGGAATTCTGTCGATGGGTCGAAGTGATCCGTCGAAGTATTTGAGGTCGTGCACCATGACTTCATCCCATAGTCCAAGCCGCTTCAAGTCTTCAACCAGATAGGTGTTGACGACGGTGAACTCGCCGGAAAGATTGGATTTGACGTAGAGGTTCTGGAAGGTAGGTTCGATGGATTCGCTGACGCCGATGATATTACATATGGTGGCAGTAGGAGCAATGTCCAGAAAGATGATGTTCCGCATGCCGTGGCGGGCAATGTGCTCCCGTACCGGTGTCCAATCCAGACGGCTGGAAGTATCTATATCGAGCTTGCCTCCACGAGCTTCGGAGAGAAGCTTGAGGGAGTCCTGGGGCAGAATACCTTTGTCCCAGAGGGAGCCTTTGAAGGTGTTGTAAGCACCACGCTCCTTAGCCAGTTCCGAGCTAGCCAAAATGGCATAGTAGCTCACGGCTTCCTGGCAGTAATCGGCAAACTCCACGGCAGCCTCAGAAGCATAGGGCAGGCGCAGGGTCAAAAGCGCATCCTGGAAGCCCATGACACCAAGCCCCACAGGGCGGTGACGCAAGTTGGAATTTCTGGCCTTAGGCACGCTGTAATAATTGATATCTATAACGTTATCAAGCATACGCATAGCCACGCGGCAAGTGGCAGCCAGTTTTTCCAGATCGAGCTTGCCGTCTTTGACGTGGGCAACAAGGTTGATGCTTCCCAGATTGCAAACGGCAGTTTCACTCTCGGAAGTGTTCAAGGTAATCTCGGTACAGAGATTGGAAGAGTGCACCACACCCACGTGCTGCTGAGGGCTGCGCAGATTGCAGGGGTCTTTGAAAGTCATCCAGGGATGGCCGGTTTCGAAGAGCATGGTCAGCATCTTGCGCCAGATGTTGACGGCCGGCACCCGCTTGAAGAGCTTGATCTGCCCTTCATCGGCGAGGCGCTCGTAACGCTCGTAGGCTTCTTTGAATTTCTTGCCGAAAAGGTTGTGCAGTTCCGGTACTTCATCGGGGCTGAAAAGCGTCCATTGGGCGTTCTCAAGCACCCTTTCCATGAACAGATCGGGAATCCAGTTGGCCGTATTCATATCATGGGTACGGCGGCGATCGTCACCGGTATTCTTGCGCAGCTCGAGGAATTCCTCGATGTCCATGTGCCAGGTTTCAAGGTAGCAGCAGACTGCGCCTTTGCGCTTGCCGCCCTGGTTGACGGCGACGGCGGTATCGTTCACCACCTTGAGGAAGGGAACCACACCCTGGCTCTTACCATTGGTGCCGGAAATATGAGCACCGAGTGCGCGAACCGGTGTCCAGTCATTGCCGAGGCCGCCGCTGAACTTGGAAAGCAAGGCGTTCTCTCTCACGGCTTCGTAGATGGAAGAGAGGTCGTCATCTACTGTGGTGAGGAAGCAGGAAGAAAGTTGCGGTCTGTGAGTACCGGAATTGAAGAGTGTGGGGGTAGAGGAAACGAAATCAAAGTTGGAAAGCAAATTATAGAATTCGATAGCACGGGTCTCTCTATCGATCTCATTGATGGAAAGTCCCATGGCTACACGCATCCAGAATGCTTGCGGCAATTCGAAGATAATACCTTCCTGGTGCAAGAGATACCTGTCATAGAGAGTCTGTAAACCCAGATACTGAAACTTGAGATCGCGCTCAGCGGTGAGGGCGTTGCTGATCTTCTCGAGGTCAAAAGTAGCCAGGCGCGGGTCAAGCAAACCGACCTTGATGCCCTTGGCTATATACTCGGGAAAATAAGTCGCATAGCGCTCTTTCATGCCTTCCTGACTGACACCTTCACCGAGAACTTCCAGTCTCATCTGGTGCAAGAGCAATCTGGCAGTGGCAAAGCTGTAGGCAGGATCGGTCTCGATGAGAGCCCGGGCACTCATGATGGCCGAGCGCACCACTTCGGTTTCCTGCACACCTTCATAAAGGCTTTCAATGGTGGCAGTGTAGATGCGCTCCGGCTCTACTACGGCACCAAGACCGGCGCAGGCATCTTTGACAATGGCATTCAAACCCAACTGGGAGAGCGGCACCACGGTGCCGTCGGTGCGTTTGACATTAGGACCGGCTTGCACCGGTTGCGGCACTTCCGCACCACGGGCAGCCCGGTCTTTGGCGCGCGCTTCGCGATAAAGCACGTAGCCGCGGGCAACTTCTTGTTCGCCGGCTCTCATCATAGCCAGTTCGACCTGGTCTTGAATGTGCTCAATGTGCAGCACGCCGCCTTCCGGCAATCGACGCATCAATGTTTCAACAACTTGCCCGGTGAGTTTGTTGACCAGGTCGCGCACGCGGGAGCTTTCACGACCATGGGTGCCTTCCACGGCGAGGAAGGCCTTGGTCATAGCCACGGCTATTTTGGACGGATCGAATTCAACGACATTGCCGTTACGTCTCAACACCTTATATAGTGCAAATTGTCCGATTCGCTCATCGCTCAGTCCAAAGCCAGCGGGGTCGGCGTGGTGGACTGCAGTTAGCACCTGGGTCATTTTCTATCTCCTGGGATAATACGTTGTGGATGCAAAACAAAACCCCCTTAGTGGATTGAGACCAAGAGGGCGTCAAAAGACAAAGAAACCTTTGCTTGAGACCGCCTCTTACCCTCGAAGAGGTTATGTCTATCAATGCCCTGGTGGGTAGTCTGGCTGAAAGAGTGATGGTTTTTATTGGTCTTCCGTACTCTCTATTACAGTTGCGGGACAGCGATGGACTTGCACCATTCTTCCCCCACCAGATCGCTCGATGATTGATTCGGAATCACTTAAAAGGCCAGCAAAATCTCTCCCTCATCTCTCTTCCGAATTACCGGTCTCAAATTGAGACAAGGGTGCAGAGGAAGTCAGTGAGGCGATCAAAACTGGTTATAAGTGAACCGAAGCTATGGAGACTCGAGCAGATCCCTTTAATTTCAGGGCATTCAGCTAATAAAGCGAAATTTCTCCTTGATTCGATTCGCGATGTGTAGCAAGGTAACACTAACAAAAATGCTACGCAAGCTACCCCAAAAGGTCAGGAGGAGATCGCTCATTCGCCACAAATAAAGGGGGTCCAAGCTAGTAGCCATGAGGATCAGCATTTAGCCAAAAGTTCAAGCGGATATACAACCGCTACACTTGTGATACCAGGTTGGATAGCGGAACCATAGAGGCTTGAAAATAAAATTTCCAAATCGCAGCGGATCTCAAAAAGATCTCAGATAGACATAAAGTCCAGAGCCAAAGCCATATACAACAAGAACTAGTAGACCGGATTGGCGCCCGTGCAAGGGGACGCTCTACCACTCATGGGGCCCGGGGCAGATACAGTAGATACAGACATGATAATATCTTGCTCCTGATACAGCCCCGGGGCAAGGAGATATAGAAAATGGCGAAAGTAGCAGTCAAAGCTAAAGTTGGAGAAGGCTACCGACAAGAAATAAGCGCCGGCAGCCATGCCTTTGCCTCCGATGCGCCCAAAGAGTTCGGCGGCGGCGAATCCGCCCCCAATCCCCATGAACTTTTGCTCGGCTCCCTGGGCGCCTGCACGGCAATCACAGTACAGATGTATGCCAAACGCAAAGAATGGGATCTTAAGAGCATTACCGTAGAGGTGTTGGAAGAACCTGTAGTAGCCGAAGACGGCAGTAAGCAGACCCGCATCTTGAGAAGCATCGAGCTGACGGGTGACCTGACGCCGGAGCAGGTGGAGAATCTCAAATCCATCGCCAACAAGTGCCCCATCCACAAACTACTGGAAGGTCCCAAGCAAATAGCCACGGAAGTTGCCCATAAGTCCTGAATAAAAGCTGGAAAAGCTAGCCTCGCTTCACTAAAATGGGCGAGATGACACTACATTTAGACATCCTAAACCGCAAAAACATAGAAGACGCCCTTAACACCGAGCTAATCGGCCGCGGCGTCTTTGAATTGCATGACACAATCGACAGCACCAATAGCCGGGCCGCTGTACTGGCAAGAGAGGGAGCCCCGGCCGGCAGCCTGATCGTAGCCAGACAGCAAACCGCCGGACGCGGTCGACAGGGGCGCACCTGGATCTCGCCGCCCGATGCCGGTATTGCCATGTCGATCCTCTTGCGTCCGGAAATTCCCCTCACCCGCCTGCCCCTGATCACCCTGGCTACCGGGGTAGCAGTTGCCCAGGCAGTAGAGGCTCTCTGCGGCATCCAACTGGGGCTCAAGTGGGTTAATGACCTTACTGCCGGCGGCAAAAAGGTAGGCGGCATCCTCGCGGAAATGCCTGGTCAGGCGCTGGTTATAGGCATCGGTATCAATTTGCGCCTCGATGAGGGCAGCATCCCGGATGATCTGAAGAACCGCATCGATTGGCTGGAGAATTTAGCCGGTAAGCCGCTGGAGCCAAGTCTACTGGTAGCGGAGATTTGTCGCTTCCTTGAAAGGCAATACTTCACCCTCCTGGAAGGCAAGTCTCAGGCCATCATCGATAGCTGGAAGCACTACTCTGTCACCCTCGGCAAAGAAGTGATGGTGATCAGTCCCACCGGCGACAACGCCCGCAATATAAGCGGTCGCGCCGTGGATATTGCCGAGAGCGGAGCGCTTCTGATTGAGAAACCGGACGGCACCAGGGTAGAACTTTCCGCCGGTGAGATAAGTTTGAGAAGCATTGACGGAAGTTACTGCTAGTGATCTTCTGCACCTACTGGTTCTTAATTTCAGTAGCTCTCTTTCTTCCGCTTTACTGGTGCCTGGGCCTGTGCAAAACCTTGAGCCCCTCTCTCATGGTCAAGTTGCGCCTCTGGGCCCTGCTTATCTTCTGCGCCGTCTTTCATAGCCATTTTGCGGGCGCCGCCGGGGTTGCACCGATAGCCGTACTGGCCCTTGTCACCTATGTGACTGCATTGACGGCGTCAAAGTTCAAAAAGGGGGGCAGCTGGCTTTGCATAAGCACAATCGTAATAGTTACAGCAGCACTTATCACTTACAAATACAGCCGCTTCCTGCTCATGGATGTACTGGCGTCCGTCAACAAACCCCTGGCGGAGCATTTTGCCGCCTCAGTCTTTGCCGCACTGCCGGCGACACCACCCCTGGCCATCAGTTTCTTTGCCTTCGAATTCATTCATTACCTGTACGAAGTAAGAAGAGGCCGGGAACCCATAAAAAAACCGCAAGACTTTCTGGCCTTCGCCATCTTCTTCCCGTCCCTGGTAGCCGGTCCCATCAAGCGCTATCAAGACTTCATTCCTTCGCTCTACCAGGGGCTTTCCGCCGTAAACTCCAGAGATGTGGCCGCAGGCATGGTCAGACTGGCGGCCGGTTTCTTCAAGAAGCTCATGATTGCCGACAATCTCAATCAATATATTATGGAGAAGGAAGCCTTCTACTTTGCTGTCGACCTGCCCGAGCGCTGGCTCTTTCTTCTCGCGCTGGCCGGTCGTATTTACTACGATTTCTCAGGCTACACCGATATTGCCCTTGGTCTGGCCATGATGATGGGCATCAAACTCCCCCCCAATTTCAATGGTCCCTACGGTGCCAGCAACATTCGTGATTTCTGGCAGCGCTGGCATATGTCGCTGAGTTTCTGGATTCGGGACTACATCTACATTCCCCTCGGAGGCAGCCAACATGGTCTGCCAAGAAGAATTCTAAGCGGCATTCTAGCCTTCGCCCTCTGCGGTCTCTGGCACGGCGCCAGTTGGAACTTCCTATTCTGGGGTCTCTACCACGGTCTGGGTCTAGCCATAAACACGGTCTATCGTAAGCTACCCTGGCTAAGCCCGCTCTGGAAACTCTACGACAAATACCCACTCACAGCCAGGCTCACTACCTTCCTCTTCGTGGTCTTCGGCTGGCTGCCCTTCTTCTACCCCCTGGACAAAGCCTGGTCCATGTTCCTTATGCTCTTTCAATTCAAGGGGATAAGTAGTGACTGAAAAGAAAAGCTATTCCAAATATTTTCTGCTCGGCACCATGCTTGGCTTTTTAATGAGCACTGCCGCCGGTGCCTACATTACAGGCAAACCCCTGCCCCTTTCCAACTTCGTGCGCTTTCATGAATATATCAATCCCAACGGCGGCTTCTACCTGACCTACAATCAGATGCTGGCCCAGGCTCGTCGGCTGATGGCCGACAACCCCGGCAAACCCCTCTTGATCATCGGCGGAGACTCGGTATTCTACGGAGAAGGACAAAGTTCCGAGCACTGCTGGACAAAGTATCTCCAGCAAGAGCTTGGAGACGATTATGCCGTTATCAATCTGGCCCTGCCCGGCACCAAGGTTTTCGAAGCCGGCTACTGGGTTTACGAAAAACTCTTGAGCGAAGGACAAAACGTCTTCCTGCTCACCGATGCCATGCCCTCTACGGTCTTCGAACCATCGGGCACCACTCCCCTGCATTATATGTATTTCGATGCCCGTGAAAGGGGCATGCTCCTGCCCTATGCCGCACGAGAAAACTTCTGTCGCCTGCACCGGGAATGGACCCTCTTCAAAGACGAAGGGCATCAAGAGAACCTGGAACTGAGAGCCAAGTTGAATCACTACCTGGGCGTGGAAGAATTGTGGACGCAGTTCACCTACATGGTCATAGGCAACTACTTCCACAGAACCACTGAATTTCGCTCCCTTTTGCCGCGCCGTCTCTTTCAAGACCCATTCGAAGACAGACCCCCTTTCGATGCCAGCGACAACGAAAAACTTGAGCACGGCACCAAAATCGTCAAACGCTTTATGGCCGGCATCACCGCCCTCTACGAAAAAGGTCCGCCCAGCGAGTATGAACAATTCTTCTGGCGAAGACTTTCCGCCTGCACGCAAGCTTCCGTACCGCCTAACTCAAGAAAGAACTTGATTGTCTGTGTCACGGCCATCAACCCACTCTTCATCGACGAGTTGAACGAAAGTGAGAAAAAGGAATACTGGCACATAAGAGATCTCTGGCTAGAAAACTTCACCAGACTGGGTTTTCAAACCTGGTCTTTGAATGACAAACTGACATGCGAGCACTACGTCGATTTCGATCATTTGAGCGTGGAAGGCGGCAAAGCCATGGCGGTGGAATTAGCCAAGCGCCTGAAAGAATTTAGAGAACGGGGGAACTAGAAATGGCAGAAGATAAGCAAACCACTACTCTGGAAAACTTCGTCCTCAAGAAGAACCCATGGCTGGCTCTGACTATGGGAATTCTCTTCGGCGCCTTCTTCCACTACGTAATCTTCAGACTTTCGCTGCCTACCGAACCCTTCATTTACGCAGCTTTTTAGCCAACCCTTCGATGGTCTCAGCCGCTTTTGCGGCCGGGTCAGGGCAAACAGTCATAAGCTCTTTCACCTTGTGGCAGGAAACTTTCACCTCAGGATTATCGAGAAGCTCGCCCAACTTGCCGGCCCATTGCTTCGGTTGCTGAACTCGTATTTCTCTGGCTACACCAAGGGCTTCCAGCCTGCGAGCATTATCAAATTGATCATGGGCGAACGGGCAGACAAGCTGAGGCACCGCTGCCCGCAAACCCTGGGCACTGGTGCCGATACCACCGTGATGAGCGACCACTGCCGCCTCGGCAAAGAGATGGTCAAAGGGCTCATAGCTTGCATGCAAAACATTGTCGGGCAAGTGCCTCGGCAAGACTTCCGGATAGCGGGTGACAAAAATGGCGCGAATATTTCTCGCTCTCACACATTTAAGAGCATGGCTAAAATAATCGCGAGAATGAGCCATGGCCGACCCGGCCGTGAATACTACCGGTGCCGCTCCGGCATCAATAAAAGCACGGGTGGCATCACTGAGACGCTGTTCCTGCTTTCTATCAAAGAGCGGAAACCCTGTATAACAGAGATTATCAGGCCAATCTTTCTGTCTTTGAGCGTACCACTCAGGAAAAGCCAGGACTACAAGATCGGGCGAATTCAACCATCTGGCGAAAATTCTCTTCACCGGAGCAAGGCCAAAGCGGGCGCGGAAGCGATTTACATCATCGCGGCAGACATTCTCCAGCATCGACACTTCCACCAGTGACAAATAGAGGTCTTTAAGAAATTGCGGCGTCTGCGGGCTGATAATACTGACCGGCCCCTGAGGCGGATCGTAGCGCGAAATCAGGCAGGCGGGAGAGAGATGCACGGTGGCTAAAGGCACAGAGTTAGCGCTTTTCTCTTGCAGAACACGGCAAGCTAAGGCGAGGGTGGTGCCGACCAGAATAGTATTGCCGGGCTCCATGTTTTGCTCTAGAAGCTCAAGACTCAAAGGCAAAGACTGATTGATATTACGCCAGACCGCCGAAAATCCTTTGCGCGGATGCCAGAGATCCGGGTCAGATACGACTTCCTGAAATAGTGAACTGTCTCCCAGAGGCAGGAAGGGCAAGCCTACTTCCTCCGCCTTGTGAGCAAAGCTGCCGTTGGCAATGAAACGCACATCATGGCCGCGAGATAAAAGGGCCCTGGCAATTTCAATCATGGGATTGATATCGCCGTCGCTACCTACCGCCGTTACCAGTATCCTTACCAATTCAGTCCCACCTTAACTTGAAAATCCAGGCAGGCAAAAGCCAGAGCGGCTGTCACTGCCGTCTGGCTCTTGTTCAAGTTCCACTTGTTTGCGACCAAGCTATAACCCTTCCAAGATCGAATCTGAGGGCAGCTAAAGATGCAAACTCAGAATACCTAATATTGAATCACGGAGAAGATTTCCAGGTCGCCGTCTTTCTTAACGCGGGAACGTCCGTCCAGGAAATCAAGTTCAACCACAAAGCCGGCGCCGACCACGGTGGCGCCTAGTTTTTCCATGAGCTGTTTGGCAGCCATGGCGGTGCCGCCGGTGGCGAGAAGGTCGTCGATGATGACCACGCGATCATCTTTGGTGACGGCATCACGATGAACTTCCACAGTGTCTTCGCCATATTCGAGCGCGTAAGAAACACGCTCAGTCTGCCAGGGCAATTTACCGGGCTTACGCACCGGTACGAAACCGACGCCCAGGTGGTGAGCTACAGCAGGAGCCAGGATGAAACCGCGCGCTTCGATACCAACAATGACGGTGGGCTTGAGGGCTTCCGAAGTGACTGAAAGACTGTTGAGAACACAAGAGAATGCTTCGGCGTTCCTCATCAAAGTTGTCAGATCTTTAAATATGATGCCGGGCTTGGGAAAATCGGGGATATCACGGATGGTGGACTTCAGCCAATCCTGCCGCTCAGGACTGAGGGGCAACTTTTCCATGAGCCTTGGTTGTTCAACTTTTGCGGTCATCTTGATTACTATCCTATTTACTGTATTGGCTTTGCCGGTGCTCAGATTTCCTCACCAGGACCTGAAATGGTCACCGACTTTATCTGAGGACCCTCGGCACTACCGGCTTCGCCCCTTACGAGAGGTTCGGTGGCAAACCCAATTTGATTGGGCATGAGTGCTAATTGTAGCTCTTTCATGGTGCATTGACAGCACCACTTACGGAACTTATCGGTTTGATCGAGGGAAGCCACCAGTTGTTTGTACTCAGGAGTATCTTCCACACTGGCCACGGGGGAACCAAGCAAATCGAGATAAATTGTGCCGTTTTCGGAAAACCAGTCAATCCAGTGCACCCGTTTCAAGGCAGCGAGGGCAAGCGCTATTGACATCTTGGTGACACCCAGCACGGCGGCCAGCTTTTCACCATCAACCTGGCCGTCTCTTTGATTGACGGCAAAACGAACCAGACCAAGCAGTTGCTTGAGGAAGTTGGCCGGGTCTTCCGGCATCAGGTCGTCGTCACTGACGGAGCCCACCAGGTAGATATTCTTAGCCCGGGTGGCAAAAAGTAGGTCTTGAAAGTTCTTCAAAGACGGCGGGAACTGCCAGATTAGCAAATTGTCGACGGCGCTCACCTGGGTGCGATCTTGGAATTCAATACCTTTGAGCTTGGGACAGGACTCGCCATAAACGAAAACGCCGCCGCTCAACTTACCGACAGCCTTCTTGATAACCTCGGGATTGCCGGCATAGGCCCGCAGGTCTTTGAAGTTGACCCGCACCAGCGCCTGGCTTTTAACCAGATTGCCGGCTTCGGCCAGCGCAGCCACATCGCCTTCGCGGTCTTCATCAAGAGTATCTTCACTCTCGGAATCAGCCGTCAGGGAGGGCTTGCCTGGTTCGACGTCAGAAACGGCGCGGGCCGGAGCAGGAGAGATACCGGCGCGGTTCTTGACCGCCTCGCTTTCACTTGCGGCTGCCTCCACCTGGCTGCCGTGTTTGCGCCAGTCGACCAGTACAAGTTGCAGACGCTCTCTGCCGCCATAAGCGTTGATATCGGCATTGAAAGCCAGATCAACCAGTTCACCGTCTACAGGAACACGACCGCGAGAATTCCACATGACGCACTCAAAATCGGCGCTTCCGGGTACTGCCTCGTCGTGCACCATAATGCGGCTATGTTTGGCTTCTTTGCCCAGAGGTTTAACGGAAGCAACCGTCAACTTTTCCATGCAAAGAATGGGCTTTTTGTTGTTCATGCCAAAAGGAGCCATGGCATTTAATTCGCGCACGGTGCTTAGAGCCAGACTATCACCTTCTACCAGGGCATCAATCTCGACGCGGGAGCGCAGGCTCTTATTACCCACGAACTTATTGCAACTATTGACGATGCCCCGGGCTGCAGCCTCGGCCTTGTCGGCTTCAATGCTGAAACCGGCCGCCATTTTGTGACCGCCCCATTTGAGCAAAAGATGCTCGTTGTCTTTCAAGACTTCGTAAAGGTCGATTTGCTCTACGCCACGGGCAGAACCCCGCACCAGACCTTCCTCTTTGTCGAGCTGACCGATGAAGACCGGGCGTTGAAACTTCTCAACCAGACGGGAAGCAACAATGCCGACCACACCGTGGTGCCATTCTTCGTTGTAGATGCAGATACCTTTATCGTTATTCAGGTCGCAAGTATTCTGGATCTGGCGCTCCGCTTCCATGAAGACCTTTTCACAGAGTTCCTGCCGACGCAGATTTTCGCGAGCCAATTGCTTAGCCAACTCGTCGGCGCGACCTTCGTCTTCGGTGGTCATGAGCTCTACGGCAGAGGCGGCATCGGCAAGACGCCCCACGGCGTTGATGCGGGGAGCCAGGCCAAAACCCACCAGGTCTGTGTCTTCTTTGCCGCCCACCTGCTGCAAAAGCGCCTTCAAACCGATGCGGGGCGACTTAACCAGCCTGGGCAAGCCAATTTTGACCAGGTAGCGATTCTCTTTTACGAGAGGAACCAAGTCGGCAATCATGCCGAGAGTAACAAAGTCGAGCAGTTCATCGGCTTCTGCGGCTCGGTCAAAATGAGTGAGCAACCCCTCGCAGACTTTGTAAGCCACACCCACACCAGGCAGGTGGAAAAGCGGGTGATTTTCGGGCAGCAGCTTGGGATGCACTACCGCCACCGCCGGCGGTAGCATCTCCGGCATGGTGTGATGGTCGAGCACAAGCGAATCAACCCCAAGAGATTTGGCCAAGTTGATCTCGGCAAAATTTGAAACGCCGCAATCGCAAGTAACGATTAGCTTGGTGCGATGCTTGCTGGCAAGCACGCTTACAGCTTTAAGATTGAGACCATAGCCCTCGCTGAGGCGATTGGGAATATAGAAATCGACATTGGCTCCAAGTTTACGCAAAACCGACAGCAAGACGCTGGTGCCGGTGATGCCGTCGACGTCGTAGTCACCATATACGGTGATCTTTTCTTTCTTCTCGATAGCAGCAGCCAGGCGGGCAACAGCCTTATCGGTATTGGGCAATTCCGAAAAGTGACTGGGCTTGTAGATTGTTTCGTCGAGGAAATCACGGATCTGCTCTACCGTATCAAAACCGCGCCGTAGAAGCACTTTCGCCAGCACCAGCGAGCCGCCGCAAGCCTCAACTAGATTGCTGTCAGGCTCATTGCCTGTGGGATAAATCCAAACCTTAGCAAGCGTCTTGTCGCCGCTCTTTTCTCTGGCAGTGTCCCCGGTTTGTTTCATAGCTCTAGCCTTAGACTTTTAGATAGGTTCTGGTTGACTGGTTCTCGGACAGTATTGAACTGTGTTGATAATGCGACCAAATTAAAAGGAACAAAAGATATACGCCTCAAGACTTCATGTCTTTTGCATATAACATAGATTTGAAGCCTACTCGATATGCACCGAAGTATGATGCAAAGCGCTTTTAGCTAAAGCAATCGTAGCATGATAAATGAGAAGGTAAAGTCGCCAAAGAGAAATAGTTGCTCAGCTTCCGCCCTCTCGAATTGAGCGATACGGCCGGTCTCACCTCCCAGGCGACATACAACCGCCCACATTTATCTATACGCTCAATTGCGACAAATGGTTCAACGCATATACGCACTTTCCAAAACAGCCGCAGGCAAAAACCTAAGCAAAGCAAGATTTCATTTAGCACCGTCGAAATCGATGGTCTCGTAGATTTTCTTGGGCTTGGCCAAATTCGGCCAGCCCCTCAAGTCATACTCCACAACGGTGGTAAAAATGGGCGAGCGCGGCCAGGGCAAGGCCCATCCGGCCACCCAGAGCACCGGCAAAAGCGCCACATGCAAGCTGAGGGCCACCCAAAAAGCCTGAAAGAGGGTCCGATGGTCCAGAAACCAATCTCTAAGCTTCTGGTAGATGTACAAATTATGGTGAGCAGCTTTGAACACGGCCAAATCCTACGGTAATCCCTATTTTAGCCAAATTTTCAAGGGAATGCGCCGCGGCTAGCCCCAGGAGAACGGTTAAACCAGCCAGGGCTGGCAAGCCGCGCCCTCAAAGGGCAGCGAAAAGAGACCACTTGGTGATACTATGAAAAACTCACCAGGGTAGCCCTGAGCCCCCCTGAGATCCCGCGCCGAGCTCTAAATTTAATCAAGCCGAACCAATGAATGCGCTCAATAAAATTGCCATCCCGCTGGTCCTCCTGCCTCTGAGCCTGTTAATCAGCGCCGTTCTTCCGGGAGAGCCTAACCTTTGCCGGGCGGCCGCCCGAGACGTCAAGGGGAGCGCCGTTGAAGACGCCGGCGAATTGCCCATGCCGGAAGGGGATGAGAAAGCCCCCCTTAAATTGAACAAGCAGCAATCAAAGGAAGCCAGAGCTCTCAAAATCAAAGCCGAAGGCCAGGAAAAAACCGAAAAGAAAAAAGAAGAGAAAGTAAAAGAAGAAAAGAGCAAGGTCAAAGAAGGCAGTCCGGAAGATCTGGCTGCCCAGGCCCTGGAGGCTGAGTATCAAGCCCTGCAAAAGCAACTGGCCGCCATGCTCAAAACCGTTAAAACCCCTTTCACCGCCCCCAGCCAGGAAAGCGAGAGCGAAAAGCCTGACGGACTGGGCTCTTTCAAACTGGCCGCAGACGGCTCCAAGCCCGGTCTGAGGCTCTCGGACCGACTGCTTGCCTCCCGCCTTTATCTGCCCGGCCGACTGGTCATCGGCAAACCAACCCAATTTACCGTCAAAGGCAAACCCGGCTACTGGGCGGCAGTGGCCATGGCCGACCGGGACAGCGGTGCCAAACCAATCTACGGACGCAGCCTGCGCCTTGGACCGGACCGCAAAGTAGTAGCCCTTGGCAAGATACCGGAAGGCGGCGTCCTCGCTCTCAAGTATTTCGCCCCGGTGGAAGGCGACTTGATCGGTCAGAGCCTCTACTTTGAAGCAGCCCTCTGGCCCGACGGCAAGCCGGAAGCGGTGGAAATCGCCCAGACCGTCTCATCGGAAGCCCAGAGCGAAAAGGCCAACGGCATACTTGTCACCGCCGACACCGAAAAGAAAAAAGGGGTGCGCCTGGTACCCGACTCGGCCATTCCTCCTTCCCAGAGAAGCCTGGGGGGCGGAGGCGCCACTCTCGATTCAGGCAAACCATAGTTCAATAAGGAAGTCCCATGAGAATTTTGCTAGTGCCCCTCGACGACAGGCCGGTCACCTACACCTACCCTCAGCTTCTTCTTAAATCAGCCCGGGTAGAGCCTATACTGCCGCCCAGGAATCTCATGGGTTCACTCAACCGTGGTGCACAGATTGAAGAACTGCTCTCATTTTGTGAAAACGCTATTGCCAAATTCAGCCCCGACGCCATGGTGCTCTGCCTTGACAGCTTGCTTTACGGCGGACTGATTACATCAAGACGCAGCACGGAAGACTTGAAGACCATAGGCGACCGCCTCGAGCGCATCAAGAAATGGCGCAGCCTGCACCCCATGCAGGTCTACGGACAGTCTTCCATAATGCGTATCTCGGACAATTACGACAACACTGAAGAAAAAGACTACTGGAAAACATACGGGCGAGAACTCTTCGAATGGTCAGCCTGCCTGCATCGATTGGCCAGGCGCGAGAAAATGACGCCCGGTCTATTAGAAGCGCTTGAGCGAAAAATTCCGGAAGCTATCAGAAAAGACTACTTCGACACCCGTCTGCGAAACTTCACCGTCAATCAAATGCTCTTGCGCTCCATGGTTAGCAAAGGCGCAAACAAAGCCTTCCTCGACTATCTGGTTTTCTCTCAAGATGATTCCGGCACCTGGGGCTTGAACGTAGGCGAAAAGGAAAGGCTGGAAGCGGAAGCGAAGAGCCTCAAACTTGAAGATAGAGTGGTCGCCTATGCCGGAGCCGATGAGGTGGCCTGCACCTTAATCGCACGGGCCCTAATAGATTCCGTGGTCAAAAACAAGGGTGAGGCGGCACGCCCCTCCGTTTCAGTGCGCTTCAGCCCCGACAAAGCCGCCACCGTCGCCAGCCGCTACGAAGGTCAGGAAATCGGCGCCACGGTAGCAGCGCACTTACAGGCTTCCGGTTTGCATGTAAATCGCAACAGCACAGGAAGCAAGCCTGGCGACTCCTTCACACTCCTGGTGCACGGACCGACGGAAAGACAGGGTGATCACATCACGCTTCCCGGTCTGCCCGACCTCAGTCAAATCGACACCAATCAAACCGTAAAATCCACGCTGGAGGAACTAGCAGCAAGCGAACACTGCATAATCGCCGATGTTGTTTACGCCAACGGCGGCGACCCCATTCTGGTGGAAGAACTGCTCAAGAAACCAGACCTTCTTAGCAAAGTAAAATCATATGCCGGCTGGAACACCACCGGCAATACCATGGGTTCGGCCCTTGCTCTGGCTCTGGCGGGATGGTTTGCCGAACTGCAAGATTCAACATCAATATCGGCAACGGCAAAAGAAACCGGCGAAATTAAAGAAAACGCCCTTTCCAGAAGCGCAGAAAATTATAGAGTCGCCGGTCAGGTGGCCCAAAAAACCTCCCGCCTTTCAGAACCGCAAAAGCAATGCCTTTTCACCCGCCTTCTAGATGACTGGGCATATCAAGCAAAGGTTCGCAAAACTCTCGCAGGAGAGCCTTCCACCAAGTTGCTGGCCGAACAAATTTCCCCCTTCATCAAAGAAATCAGCAGCGCCGTCAGCATCGAACCGGCAGTCCGGCTCTCCTTCCCGTGGAGACGCACCTTTGAAATTGAAATTGGCTTCGAAGGGGGTTAATTTTGCCAGGGCATCAAAGACTCACTGATCGCAAGCAACCAGGCAAGCAGCCCGGCCATAGCAAACTGGCGCTGGCTGTGCTTTTGACTGTCATCAGCCAGGTCGCGCCTCAGGCTGCATTCAGCCTGGAAAGCTGGGAAAAACTCGACAAGCGACTGAAGGGCCAGGTGCTGCAACTCAATGTCGGGCTCAAAATGAAAGTTAAAGACAGTCTCTGGGTACAGCTCGCCGACCTTTCGCCCAAACATAAATTCCCCGTCTTCTCCTCCTCCACTCAAGATCGCGGATTCCGGGTAGTAGGCTTCGGCACCTGTTTTCCTATTAAGGGTCGCCTCAAAGACAAAAGCTATTTCGTCACCAACAAGCACGTCGTCGACACCGCCGACCAACTCATAAAAGAATGTCAGTTATTCTATGCCGGCATGCATCTCTATGCCGAGCAGTCAGCAGGCTGGGGCGGCAACCCCGAAAATCGCTTCAAGGAAATTCTGCAGATAGTCAATGTAGCAAGCAAGAAAGATCGCACCGAGAGCGAACTGGCCCACTACCGTCAAACAGTCAACGACATCTGGGACACCTACGAGCGCCACCTATCCACCAGAGTCGACCCCAAACGTACAGCTTTCAACAAGCACCTCAGCCAGGCCCTGGTCAGCTACGAGCTGGGCTACTTTCTGCACCCCCCTGGTGCTGTCACCCAACCGCCCCTGGTGGGCAAACTCTACAAAGTAGCCAAAGGTGATAGCGAACCCGATCTGGCCATCCTCACCGTAGAAAAAACCAATATTCCGCCCATGGAATTGGATACAGTCGCCCCGTCGGAAGGTCAAGAAATTCAAGTAATCGGCTACCCCATGGCCTCCGACCAGATCGACGCCGACTCCTCAAAATACTACGCCCCCACCTTCAGCACCGGCAGGGTCAGCCGGGTAGCGCCGCGCACCCTGCAAGTAGACGCCCCCATCACCACAGGCAATAGCGGCGGTCCGGTGGTGAATCAGCGTGGCAAGGTCATAGGAGTTGTAGCCAGGCGTGCCCTTTCAGCCAGCGGCAGCGAACTGACCAACTTCGGCGCCGCCGTCACGGCCGCCGGTGTGAAAAACTTCGCCCCTGAGCTTTTCGGGGAAAACTAGTAACCACGGCAGGTTTTGAGGAGTTTCTCCTTTCCCTGAGCTGTTGCGACAAAATTAATTGCCCCGGTCAGGCCGGTGGCAATTTCACGTTTTTTACACAAGCCGTGGCATATAGTACTGGGACTACCAAGGGAAATCCCGCCCCAAGAGGTGAATGTAATGGCTAAAGCCGGCGAAGCAGAGCTAAATAAAGTCAAAGAAACCGGCGACGGCGTCGGCAACAAACCCATCGAGGCCGCACAGTTTCAGGTGGCAGACACCAGAGCCTTGCAAAACACACAGCCCAAGTCGGCGGGCGAACTAGCCGATCAGTGGACAGCCACTGCCAACTTAGGTGGCGGACCGGAGCGCTTCAATCAATTAAACGGCGAGATGATCAAGGCGTTCAAATCGGTCTACGACAAAGCTCCCGGCGGTGAAGCCGAAAAAACCCAGGCAGTTAAGAAGTTGGAAACCGACATCAACCAGAAAACACCGGACGGCAAGGGCATTCTGGTGGAAATGAAGGACGGCAAATTGACGGTAAGGAATCTGGAAGCCGCCCAGAGCGGCGAGCCGCATCCACAGTACAAGGGCGTCTTCATCAAAGACATTGGTCCCAAAGCAAGCGCCGACCTGAAGGGTGACAGAGGTCTGGAACAGTTCAAACCAGGCGAAAAGACCACTGAAGCAAATACCAAGCAATTCCCTTCCGATGCGCTTTTCTACAAAGCCATGAACGCCAATCCCGAATGGGCAAACGCCCCATGGCGCCCGGAAAACGAAGCGCAGAAGAAACTTCTGGCAGCTATAAAAGACCCGAAAGTAGCCGAGCTGGCAGCCAAACTTCCCCCCGAGATGCTCGACGCCGCCGCCGGCAGCCCCAAAGAAGTAAACGACTTTCTAGAGAAGAAGGGCTTCGGCCGCCTCCTGCAGGAACGCCCCGATGAGGAAGCGGTGGCCGCCACCATGTCGATCAAGAAAGACTGGACCGCCAAGAGAAGCTCGGTCAACGTGGACGGCAAAGACTACAATGCCGTTGACAAAGACGGCTCCAAAATCTACAACATAGACGGCAAGCCGGTTGTACAACTTTTCAAAGATCAAGGCGACGGTATAAGCGTTTATGCCATTCCAGCCGACAAGAACACGACTGGCTTTCAAGCCATGCAAGAGGCGAAACGCTTGATTCCTAAGGCCGAACAGTCAACGCCAAAAGACCAGGGCATCGTGCGCATTCCCATGGTCGACCTGGAGGCAAAGGAAGACCTCGGTTGGTTGAAGGGCATGAAAGGCGGCGATAGAACCATAAGCCAGGCTATGATGCAAACCATGCTCAAGATGGACGAGAATGGTTTTGACGCCAAACAAGCCATAGCCATGGGAGCCACACGCGGCTTTGCTATTCCAAAAGAACCGAAGTATACCTTCAATAGCGAATTCAACTTTGTGGTTGTAAAAGACGGACAACCTATCTTCGTGCAACCGGTGGGCAAAGATTCCTGGAAAGATCCCAAACGCCAGTAGGGTGCTGGTTACTCAGTGCTTTCCCCATTGCTAGAGGCGAGCAAAGTCCCTAAGATTCAGGCAATGAAAGAGGGAGCGAGCCGGTGTTAAAGAGAGGGGGCGTTGCCTGCGCGATCTTGTTAGGGACAGTCCTGAGTTTGTTCGGTCTGTCTTTTGACGGCGAAAACTCTAATAACGAAGGGGCTTCTCTTAGCTTCTGGCTTGAAGAGATCTCAACGCCAAGGCTTACCTATACACAATTCGAGAACATCATCGCCCAGAAGGAGAACGCACGAAAAGCCGTTGAACACCTATCCTGGGTGAATACAAATTATGCTGGCAGTTTCCTTTCGGTGAAATTAAAAGAGCATATTAGGGCTTTTCGGGTCTACATCCCAGAGCACCTTCGAGAAAGTTCCACTAGCAAACTTAAATCCTACGGTATTCCCATGGATTGGGGCTTCTCCTGCCTCTAGAGGAATTGTAAGTTCTCTTGTGAATCGAGGCGATACGATTATCTCTGGAAGAATCTAAAGCCAGGTGCGCCCAATCGTCAGGTTAACAACGCTCATTTCAGCTCCGTATTCCAGGGCAGTGTTACCCATGGACTATCCGGGGACGTAAGTAAAGCCTTGAGGATTTCTTCCGAATCATCCTTGTCCTCAAGATACTGCTCTCTACTCCAAAAGCATCGACCAACCAAATACTCCTCACCCAATTGCTGCCAACTGCTGTATGTACGTTGCAACTCTCGTGCGACCGGCATCATGCGCGAGTACGCCTCAGCTTCAGACAACCAACCTACCCGGTAGCCCCAGCGGCACAAACAAATATAGCGGCAGAGATCCCAGGCTTTCAGTCCACGCGAGCCGAACTTATCGCCATACTCTCGAACCAGTCCAAGCCGAGCAGTTTCCGTGGAAATTTCCTTTCCTCTGGTGATAGCAGCTACAACATTCGATACGGGATTCCTGCGCCAGCCGTCATATCGCATCCACAAAGAATGATGCCCGTCATTGAGCTGCCGTTCAAGCATAGAGAGCAGATCTTCTCTCGACTCAATGCTCCACCACTTCCGCAGAAGTTCCTTCTCATGCCTAACGGAAGCTTCAGTCGGCTCCTCGCCGGATAGAGAGAAGAGCCCATCCTCATTTTGCTTAAACAACTGAGCAGAGCAAGCAATTGCCCACTGATAATCCTTGCGCTCTGGTCGATGCTTGAGGTCGTACTGAGCGGTACGAACCTCGGCAATCTGCCTATCGGCAATTCCCACGTCTTCGTCATCATGAGTCTCTACGCTCATTTGTCGGAATCTGGTTAGATCCTGAAGCGCCCGGTCGTAGTCCTGCAATTTCATATCAGCAAGACTAGCCCAGTAATAGTAATCTCCACCGGGCTTCTTGCACTCGGCTGCAGCAGCCAGAAAATCAGCCTGAGCCAACTTGGGCTCGTTCTGCCGCATAAAGAACTGAGCCCGGTAATACAAATAAAGAGGTCGCTCCTTGGTCACCTCCAAGGCGGTATCGTAATCGACCCGCGCCTGCTTAAAATTTTTGAGTCCTTCCCATGCCTCTGCACGATTCCTGTATGCATAGTCGTATTTAGGATCTTTGTTGATTGCCACAGTTGCATCTTGCATCGCCTTGAAATACTCTTTCTTGAGTAAATAGGCGCGAGCGCGACAGGACCAATGTACCGGTCCAGGACCTAGCAACATCGCCACACTGTAGTCGGAAATTGCCTTATCAAAGTCTTTCAACCTGATATAGGCATTACCCCTGTCGTTATAAGCCGTCTCCAAACGCGGATTTCCTGCCAAAGCAGCACTAAAGAACTCTACGGCATGCTCAGTTTTCCCATCGATCATGGCAATCTCACCCCGGCAATACTGTGCCTCGGGAGAGGACGGATCTTTGGCAATTATTTCCCGATATCTTCTCTTTGCCTCTTCCGGGTGACCCGTTTCGTTGGCATCGACAGCCAGGTTAACCAAAGGACGATAAATCTCTGGAGTAGGAGAGGGCGGAGGCATAACAACGGCAGCCGGATCATTGCTTTTCAAGCCACCGTGCGATGCGCAAGCAGCAAGCCCCAATGCCGTGAAAGCCAAAAGACAGCATCCGAGCCTGGATCTAAGCACTGCCGGTTACTCCTATAGCCCACAGCATACAATATTACTTTACCTCACCGTCAGGCAGCAGGAACTCTCCAAAACACATATTTGAATTACGGTCAGCCTTAATTGTGGAGAAGCCACCCTGGAAATGGCTGTAGACAGAAACCAATTGCCGATGAAGATAAGCCACCACCACTAGTGCGGAAAAATAGCACACTCTGTTCACTAAATACCGGTCGCTTTCATGCCGTCGGCTGACGAGAAAGCATTTCCTAACATCCTGTGTTATTCTGGAAAATCAACGGTTCCTAGGTGCTTGAATCGCCAACAGCTCCGCTTAGAAGAGCGTCTTCAGATGTTTCCGTCGAAGAACCTTCCGCCCAGATTCAGTTTCTATACAGTATCCGGCAATGTGGGATTAGTTGAGCGGTTATGGACAAAGCCAACAATTCAGAGGAACAAGCTACACGACGGCAGGTTAGGGACAAGAGTGTCGCCACTTGGACTCGAATTGTTCACACTATAGTTCTCCTTGCCGCGCTTGCCAGGTTTCAGCCTGCCTCTGCCGAAAAAACAGAGAGCGCCGCAACTTCCACAGCGCTCTCAAAGAAGATTTTCCAGGCAGCTAAAACATCAGTTGGCAAGGAAATGTGGAAAGGTTATGGACTTCCAAACGGCACACTAGGCTGTGCTGCCGCGCTGTGCAACGTGTTAAAAAAGGCGGGCGTAAGTTCGGTCAGGACGCCCCTAGTCACTGCCATGCGCAGGCAACTGCTCAACAGTCGAACTATCTGCTCAGAACGAATCATTCGCAATGGAGAAGGCCGCGAAATCAATGATAAGGCGCTATTGAAGGACTGCCAACCAGGGGACATCCTGCTTGCCTTCGAGGAACCACCAAGCAAGCTCAACAGCGGCACCAGTGCTCATTGCGGCATCATGGGCGAAGCCACTCAGGTCTACACAAATAACTGGGTAGACGGAATTTGGACTGAAGTGGAAATACATCAGATGTTCGATTACTACCCGTATATTAGACTACTTCGCCTGGGCGGGAAGAAAATCGGCGCTGGCTAGGGTTACAAGCGCACCCTGGGGGACGGAAGGGCAGAGAAAAGGATAGTGAGACCTTGCACGCGATTCTCGCACCCTTGTACTCCACTTGCGTACATTTGTACGCATTTTGCGTCACATCTAAGCCTGAAAAGGCTAGCCAGCTGCCCCACCCGGTAACCGGCGGGAACATAACTCCAAATGAGAACTCTCGACATAGCAGTGGTTTTACCGATTGGCAGAGAGCTACAATAAGATCCTGCTGAACAGAAACGCATAGGCAGCCAGGAATGCTTCCGAATTGCTCACCTCAAAATTCTACTTGCGAGGGCTCATGAGAATCGAACTTATCTTCGCCATGGTAGTGGCACTTGGAGCAGGCACCGCCCCCAAAGCTGACTCGTTCTTGTGGGTGGACCCCGAAGTACTGGAGGAACGCTCTTTCGAGGACACGGGCAGTAAATTCTACATACTCTCTAAATTGCCCTATGGTCCGCGAACACTCACTCTTCTTATCAACCGAAATGGTATTCCACAACTACGGTTCAGCCATACGATTAAACCGCTGACCAGAATACCGACAGAATTAGCAGAAGCCCTATTGGCGGAAAAGGCAGTGGGTGGATTTATAACTTCCAGACTCTTTGCCTGGGACGGAAAGGAGAGCAAGCAGTTCACGATACGAGGAAAACTTGTGAATAGTGCTTTGTCTGCCTACCAGGTATCTGGGGAGGGCATAAGCACCACACAGTTTCAAGAGACCGAGGACGCAATACTCCGTTAACATCCAGGCCTACACTCAAAACTCGAAGCTCATCGCCAGGTGGTAAGATTGTCGTGAGTTAAATGCCTACTTGGCTAGTAGTTTAAACTGCATCACAAGAGCCGGGCTTCCAAGGAGCATAATAAAGAATGAACAAGATGACCACCTGCCTCTGGTTCGACCACGGCAAGGCCCGTGAAGCGGCTGAGTTTTACGCCAGTGTTTTCCCCGACAGCCATGTGGGTAAGGCACACGCCTCGGCTGCGGACAATCCCTCGGCGAAAGAGGGCGATGAGCTCACCGTCGAATTCACCGTTCTGGGTCAATCGTTCCTTGGGCTAAATGGTGGACCACTCTTCAAACCGAACATGGCGGTCAGCTTCATGGTCATGACAGACAATCAAGAAGATACCGATCGTTACTGGAATGCGATCATAAATAACGGCGGCGAAGAAAGCCACTGCGGTTGGTGCACAGATCGCTGGGGCTTCGCCTGGCAGATAACGCCTCGCGCTCTCATCGAGGCCACCACCGACCCCGACCGCGCTGCTGCAAAACGGGCAATGGAAGCAATGATGACGATGAACAAGATAGACATCGCCACTATTGAGGCGGCACGTCGCGGCGAACCGGCTACCAAGTAAAGCCTGTTTATGGCCAATTGTCTTATTCTGGGAGCGTATACAAGGCTCTGAACCTCACCGCACGCTGAAGCTGCTCGCTCACAACCACCTGCTAAGCATTGTTTTCAAATGCATAACATCGATTGGCTTGATCAAATAATCATCCATTCCACTGGCAAAACAACGCTCCCGTGTACCAGCCATCGCATGAGCGGTAATTGCCACTATGGGAACATGGTTGCCAGTTGATTTCTCCATGGTGCGAATGCAGCGTGCCGCTTCTATGCCGTCCATGAGAGGCATCTGTAAATCCATAAGGATTAGTGCATAATTTGTGCGCGAGGTCGCTTCTACTGCTTCACGTCCGTTTGCAGCCGTGTGCACACTAGCTCCCAGCTTGCGTAACTGCATCTGAAATAGTTGTCGTAAAGTCTCATCATCATCAACAACAAGAATGACATTGCGGTCGTCGTCTTCAGATGCCCCTGTTGGAGAGCTCGGCTCCGGCACTGCGGTTGTAGTCGAAGCTATCTTGCCGGGAGTAAATCCGGCGACTTTATTCATATCCGGGCGCTTGAGCGGAACCGAGAACCAGAACGTAGACCCCTCGCCCTCTTTTGATTCCACTCCAACCTTTCCAGCCATTATGTCAACGAGATGCTTGCATATGGACAAACCAAGGCCGGTACCACCGGCTTTGCGGGCACCCACCTGAACAAGGGGCTGAAATAGCTTGGGAATATCCGATTCTGACAAGCCAATGCCGGTATCAGTTACTGCGAATCTTACGACCACGCAAGAGCCGTCGTCATCGTCAATTGTTGTCTTAATTACTATTTCACCGACTTCAGTAAAGCGAACGGCATTGGCGATTAAGTTAACCAGGATTTGATGCAGTTTAACCGGATCTCCTTCCAGAAGCGGAGGAAGATTCGGATCAAACACAGTGCGTAGCGGCAGAGACTTTCGCCTGGAGTCTTGAGCGAGCACATCCGCGGCCCCCTCGACCAGAGAAACCGGCACGAATTCCTTTTTCTCCAGTGCCACTTTGCCTGCTTCGATTTTGTACAGATCGAGCATTTCATTTACGATATTCAGCAACGATGTTGCTGACTCATATGCCAAGTCAAGTACTTTGGTCGTTTCATCATCGAGCGAGTTGTCGTCAACCAACACCAACTCCAGAAGTCCGATCACTGCGCTTATCGGTGTGCGCAGTTCATGGCTGGTGCGGGCGACGAAATCCGACTTAAACTTGGATGCTTGTAATGCCTCATCTCTTGCTATGGCAAGAGTGTGATTCAAGGCATTCAACTCCTTATTCATACTTACCAGGTCGCTGGTGCGCTCGGCGACCCGCTTCTCCAACTGCTCGTTGGACTTCCGCAACTGCTCCTCCGCGCGCTCCCGTTCGGTAACATCATGGAAGACCAGAATTATGCCAACGATGTTGCCGGAGTCATCCTTGATGGGCGCCGCGCTCTCGTCGATCGGAACCTCACTGCCGTCCTTCGCTATAAGCACCGTGCCTCCGGAACTGCCAACAGCAGTGCCACGGGTCAGCACTTTTGCCGCCGCATTCTCAACGGAATGACCAGTCTTACTGTTGACTATCTTGAAGACATCGGTCAGCCTGGCACCCAGCAGTTCATCATGCATCCAGCCGGTGAGTCTCTCAGCCGCAGCATTCATGAAAGTTATCGAACCGTTCTTGTCGGTGGCTATGACAGCATCGGCGATGCTCTTGAGAGTGGTGGAGAACCACTTCTCCTTCTCTCTGGTCTCCCTTTCTACCTTGTGTTTGTAGAGAGCCATCTCAATGGCAATGAGAATCTCTCTGTCCCGGTAAGGCTTGACGATGTATCCGTAAGGTTCGGTGATTTTGGCCCGTTTCAGGGTGCCTTCGTCCGCATAGGCGGTGACATAAATGACCGGAATGTCATAAGCAGACCGAATCCGCTCGGCCGCCTGGATGCCGTCGATACTCCCGTTCAACATGATATCCATCAGCACCAGATCAGGGCGAATTTCTGCGGCTTTCTGCACCGCTTCTTCGCCCGACATGACAATTTCGGAAGCAGAAAATCCAGCCGTCTTCAACCGGCGCTGCATGTTGAGCGCCTCCACACCTTCGTCTTCAACTATCAGAATCTTGACGCCGTCCATTAAGCTAATCCTCTGCTATTGCTTACGTCAAAAGTAATCGAGAACCTGGCACCATCGGTTGCATCAATACGCAGCCTGCCCTTGAGTTGTTTTACAAGCACATCTACGAGTTTGATGCCCAGCGATTCGGTCTTTTGCACCTCAAAGTTATCGGGAAGACCTATGCCGTTGTCTCCTACTTCCAGCGTAAAAATGCCGTCGCCGTCTCGGCAGAATCCAATGCGAATTTCCTGCTGCCGCTTCGGCATCCTCCTTGACGAGGGGAAGGCGTGCTTGAGCGAGTTGGAAACCAACTCGTTTATGATCAAGGCACAGGGGATGAGCTTATTTACGTCAACGGAAATCTTATCCACCCGGAGTTTCAACTCGATGTCGCCGTCATCGACGCCATAGGAGAGGAACAGGTTCTCGGCCAGGCTCTGGATATATTCCTCAACTTCAATCTCGGAAAGAGATTCCGATTCATAAAGCTTTTCGTGGATGAGGGCCATTGAGTAGATGCGATTCTGGCTCTCCTTAAAGAGCTCAATAGCTTGCTCGCTCTTGAGATACGGCAACTGCAGATCAAGCATGCTTTTAATTATCTCAAGGTTATTTTTAACCCGATGGTGAATTTCCTTGAGCATTACCTCCTTCTCTCTAAGAGATCTTTTGATCTGCTCGTCTGCATTTTTCATGTCTTCCATCAAACGAGCGTTCTCCAGCGATATCGCCGCTTGAGACGTCAAAAGTTCCGTCATCAGGCTCTTCTCAGGCGTAAAAATCGAATCCGAGAGGCGGTTTTCCAGGTAAAGGATACCAATCATTCTGGATTGCTTGACGACCGGGATGCACAGCACAGAGCGTAACTTCATGCTCTGAACTTCTGCGTTCTCGCTGAAGATACCATCCTGCACCGCGTTATTTAAAATCACCCTCTCGCCGGTACGAAATACGTAACGCACGATGGCCTTGCAAATGTCGCCAGCTTCTTCGAATTTCTGCGCAAGCGTGCGCACTTCCTGCTTTCCAGTAACATGACTTTCGGCTCGAACCAGGAGATTGCCGGCATCTTCAATCAGCAGATAGCCGTGTTGAGCACCGGAACACTCGATAACCACATTCATGATCTTCTTCAGCAAGGCATTCTGCTCAATTTCGGCGGAAATAGCCAGTGATGATTTCATCAGGTAGTCGATGTCGAGAGCCGGAAGGATGGATGGAGACGAGCCGCCATGATGCGCTGTCAGATGCAACTTCTCTTCCTCAAAAAACTCAGGATGTCTTTCGAAGAGATTGATCTCTTTGCGCTCTGCCCGGCACTTCTTAAATAGACGGGCGGCTTCGGCAAAATAGATTCTGGCTGAATTCTGGCCCGCCTGAAGGAGAAGCTCCCCGAGACTCTCGTTAAGATGCCCTTGCAGGAAAATGTAATTCTGCTCGCCGGCCAAATCAATGGCATCCAAATAAAGGCTTCTTGCCTCCCGGATGTCCCCGGTCACTCGCGCCACTTCGGCCAGGAGAAAAGCAAGATATGGCTTGAGCAAGGGACCAAAGGCAGCCCAGGTCTGAATCTTCGCTATCAGAGGTTCGATTTCGGCAAGCAGCTGCTGCTTGTCTTGGAACCGTTGACCTTTCTCGTATAGCTTCAGTGCATTAAGCACCAGGAAGACGTGCCATTGCCGCTTCAAAACATTATCGGTCAAGCCGTTCAGGTATTTTCTAACGGTATCAAGATACTCCTGCGCCTCTTCGTGTTGTCCCAAATAGTAGTGGACCAGCGCCAGGTGAACGAAATAACTGCCGGCTGATGCGACGTGGTTGTCTTGCTCCCACGTTCTCAGCTTCTCGGTCATATCGATGGGAGCATAGGCCTTCTTCATGGGCGCGATCCAACCTGCCTGCATGGCTTCGGCCAATCCCACAGAAAACGACAAGTGGTAGCGCTTGGAGAACTGCAGACACTCCCTCGCATAGTCTTCTATTCTCGAGAAATCTGCGCCCTGCACCTGAAGGTTCCACATCAAGGGACCATAGGAAAGCCCGGCATTGTATAAGTCTCCGCAGTTCCTCCCGCACTGGATTCCCTTGAGCGCGTACTCGACGATTGCCTGGGGATGGCTTCTGGAATGCATGTTGCACCAGACGATTCCGTTCATGCCTCGTGTGGCACCGAAAGTGTTCGGATATTTTGCAGAAAGATCTCTCGCCAGGTCTTCGTATTTAAAAGCCTGCTGGAAATCTTCCTCTTCACCGAGATGCAGTCCCATAATGCTGAAAGAATAGATTACGGATTCATCCATGCCGCCGGCCAGACAGTGTTCCGTTGACTGCGCCGCGGAGAGATAAAGCTGAGGCACGAGGCCGGACATGTAGAGGTCGGGAATGAGTTCGCTGTAAAACGCCAGCTCGATCTTGCTCTTCCTGTCCTTGGTAAAGGGCATGTTCAAGATGGCGCCCCACGGATCACTGGTCTTCGAGGCGATTTCCGCCATCAGCCGCTCCCTTCTGCGCACTGCTTCCGCAGGCTCATGGGGGATGGCCTTTTGGAAATAGTCCAGTCCGCGGTTGGCGGTCTCTATGGCTTTGATGAAGTTTCCCACTGACGAAAGAGAAGTCGTTTGTTCAGCCAGGCATTCGGCCTTGTCCAGATCGTTTTTGGCGCGCTCCAAAAGCTGTGTCAAGAGGGCCTCGGAATCTTCATACCTGCCGCACATCAACTCGGTTTTAGCCGCTTTCTGGAAGATTCGGAAAGTGTCTTCATAGTGTTCTTCATCCCAGCAGTCGCCGGGTAGCAGATTCCGGCTGAGATTGAAATATTCATTTGCCGCATCTGTTGCCAGGGCCCTTAGGGCCTTGTTTCCGGCATGATAGTTCAGAGAGGACAGGCGATAGGCGGCCGCCGGGTCGAGAGTCTCGTCTCGGCCCAGATTGAGATGGGAAACGATCGTGAAAAGGTTATCCACACCTTCTATGTCATCAGTGCCGGGGGGGATCAACGCTAGCAGGTGGTGGCCAATCTGCCGGTGGATTTCGCGGCGCTTCTCTGCGGGAATGGCGGACAGCGCAGCTTCCTGGACCTTGTCGTGGACAAACTGCAACTGGTTCTTGTTCTCTATCAGCAAACCCTGCCCAAGAGCCGGCTTCAGGAGTTCGAAGATCTGCACGAGCGGCATTTCACGAATACTGGACAACTCGTCCAATGAGAAGGTATTGCCCATGCAGGCACAGTACTCAAGGAGACTGATCAGGTCGGGTGCCAGCTTCTGAATCTTGGAGCTGAAGAGAGCGACGACAGTGGTGGGCATTTTTGAGCGGCGAATCCTGTCCATGTCCCAGCGCCACTCCCTCTCTTTATCCAAATAGAGCAGGTCCTCGTTGTGCAAATAGGACAAGCTTTCGCTCACAAACAGAGGATTACCTTCGCTGAGGCTACTGATGAAATCAGCCAGTAATCGGGTCTGAGAGAGAGGGGAGTCAAGTATGTAGGAAACCATCTCATGGCAATGCTCCGGTTCCAATGGCTCCAGCCGGATCTCCCGGATCGGTTGACGCCCCTCTTTGGCGCTTCGGAGCAGTTTGTGCAAAGGATGACTTGTATCGACTTCGTTGTGTCGGTAGGCACCCAGAAAGAACAGATAAGGGTGGTCTTTATAATTAGCGAAAATATTGGTCAGGAAGTCGAAAGATGCGGAATCGCACCATTGCAAGTCGTCGATGAATAGTGTCAGTGGATTCTCCTGGCTGGCCAGGCAGGACAGGAATCGGTCAAAGAGATCGTGAAAGCGGTTCAAGGATTCCACCGGAGGAAGAGCCGGCACTTCCGGCTGCGGTCCTATGAGAACTCCAAGCTCGGGCACCACGTCAGTGAGTACCCGGCCGTTCTTTCCGACTGCTTTCAGGATCTTGCTCTTCCATTCTTCAACCCGCTCATCGCTCTCGGTGAGAAAAGTGCGCATCAGGTTTCTCAGCGCCTGAATCAGGGAACTATACGGAATGTTCTTTTGATAAACGTCGAACTTTCCGGAAGTAAAATAGCCGCGGTGACGCACAATAGGCTTTTGCAGTTCCTGAATGAGACGGGTCTTACCGATGCCCGAAAGTCCAGAAATGAACATGGAGCGGAACTCTCCCCGGGCAACTTGTTCATACTCCTGCAGTATTGTTTCCGCTTCCTCATCACGGCCGACCATCTTGGAGATAAAAGTGACTCGGTGCGTATAGATCATCCCCTCTAGAGGAAACTCAGTGATAGTGCCGGTGGTAATGAATTCGTCTCGGCATCTCATAAGATCGGTCAAAAGCGCATTACTGTTCTGGTAGCGTTTCTCCGGCTCCTTGAGCATTAGCTTCTCTACGATCCGGCTTACAGCCACAGGAATTGCCGGGCTCACCTGAGCCATGGACGGTGCCTCTCCAGCCAGATGCGAATGAATAAGTTCCAGAGGATCATCTGAGTAGAAGGGGAGATGTCCAGTGAGCAGCTCATAAAAAACAATTCCCAGCGAGTACAGATCGGAAGAGAAAACCACGCGATGGCTGATACGTCCCGTTTGCTCCGGAGAAGTATAAGAAAGAGTGTCGCGAATAAAGGAGGGATCATAAATAAAATGACTGACCTCTCTTACATCAATTGCGCTGATGAAGTCTATAAGGCGAACCTCTAGCGTTTCCGGATCCAAGAGAATGTTGTGCGGTTTAAGACCACCGTGGATGATACCAGCCTCATGAATCCTATCGACGGCGCGCGCCAGACTGCAGGCAATCGAGAAGAAATCCGGCAACGAAAGCGGGCATTGTTTCTGCAGCATTTGGTTTAGTGTTATGCCGTCGAAAAAATCCTGAGTCAAGAAGCAGACACCCTCTGTGACATCGAAGGAAATCGGGGCAATTACTAATGGGTCACGCAGGACTCTCAGTTGTTCGACCTTCTGCCGGAACTGCGATTTCTTACTTTCAGAAAGGAAATCAGCCTTGAGCATCTTGAGAACGAGCAACCGCTCAGGCTGCTTCTTGTGATATGCGCGAAACACCACCGCCTGGGAGCTTTCGCCGATCTGCCCTACAATTTCGTAGTTCGGGATAACTACGGTAGTTTCCATGCGCCCCCCAGAGAATCGGTGAACAGTTGCCGAGATTGTGAGTGTATACCTGTTCATTCCCACACTCATATAATTTTCGCACTTTGCCCTCTCATATGCAGCAAAGCAATATGTGGGTTACCCCCAGAGTCCCATGAGGATAGCCAGAGTTTAACAATTAGCAGGCCCCTTATTGGTAGTACCGGTGAGACAGAAGGGCATCAGCCAGCGGCGGAAGCGCTACCGCCAAGCGAAGGTATAGCAATCTCCTTGACGCCATTCCTGCGGCTAAGTGTCATACTCGCCGGAAGCCCAGGGTGCCGCGAAAGCCATGACATTGCCCGGCAACACCTCAACAACCCAGTCATCCGAAATGTAGCTTCACTGCGAACTACGCAAAATCTTTTCCATACCTTTACCCTTTGCCAGTTCGTCGATCAACTTATCCAAATAGCGAATCTCCTGCATAGTAGGTTCCTCGATTTCTTCCACGCGGACGCCGCAAACAACACCCTTGATCAAAACCCGAGCCGGATTCATTTGCGGGGCCTTCTCCAGAAAGGTTTCGAAGTCCGTCTGCTTAGCGAGATGCTCTTCTAAGCCTTGTTGACTGTACCCTGTGAGCCAACGAATGATCTCATCCACTTCCGCCTTCGAGCGTCCTTTTCTCTCTGCCTTAGCAACATAGAGAGGGTAGACGCTTGCAAAGCTCATTGAATAGATGCGATGTTTTGGCATTGGCTTACGGATCCTCTATACTTCAGCCAGGTCATAATAGTGCATTTGCATGTCGTCGATAATGTGGATATATTCTGCCACTAGCAAAAGCTGAGTCGCTCACATTACCGAGCTACCACTCACTTAGGCCAGATCTTACTCATTATTCGGAACCGGAAAGCCTTCCGGCAGACTGGGTGAAACCATGGTACGGCGGCGGCTTCGAACCAAACCAAGATGCTCCATGGCCACACTGCTTAGAATAAGACAGACAGGCTCTGTACCGGCAGTTTTAAACTGGGCGAGAACCCGGTTCAGCTCGTCTTGCACCTTCTTTGCCTCTTGAGCATTATGACGAGAGCGCAGATAGCGAGCAAAGTCTCTGTAAACCGACTCGATAAACTTGGGGTCCGGCTTTCCGCACCGCAGAGCCAAGAGGCACTGACTGAAGAGTTTGTCGGTTTGCTCGTATTGCTTTTCATGCATAGCCGGACAAGCTCGCTTGTATAAATTCAAGGCGCTGTAGTCGGCATTGCCCACAAAAACGAACCCGCTCGTTGCCTTCCATGTCCTGCCAGGAAACATTACAAGGTGCGGCAATCATGATTCGATCAAGAACCGAAGTTCTTGCTTTCAATGCCACAACCTAGCGTCTTCTGCGCAAGCTGGATAGACTCTCTGGTTCTTCATCGCCGCCCATCATCAAGTCGATTTCGCTGGCTACGACCTTGTAACCCTTCGGCGGCTCAAAAATGGATGCGGGCAATTTCTCCTTCGAGATAGATAGAGTTTCAAAAGCCGGTTTATATTCTTTGTAAGTGCCGGCCTTGAGCACGGTGGCTTTGAGCACCACACCCTTTTGCACATCTACTCTTGTGAGCTGCTTCATTACTTCGCTCACCTGCTTGGGAGCGGGAAAATCATCGGAGATCCAGACATAGCCCATAGGGTAAGGAGACTTTGGTTTGCTCTTGCCTTTGGAAGCTGCCTTCTGAGCGCCCTTGCCGAGTTGCGGCGAGTCTTTTCTATAAATAGCCACTTTCCGACAAAGATAGCCGCCTACCTTTTCTTTCTCGCCGGTGGGCTTAAGGGTGAATTCGGCAGCCATGGCTTTCTTTTTGTTGGCGCCGGGCATGCGAATCAAGTTTTCTTTCCAGTCGGTGTAGTCGCGGCTGACCATACTTTTAGAATCATCGTTAAAGGCAAAGCTCTGCCACTTGGGAGCACGGGCAATCCAGTTGATGCCCATTTTCTCAATATCCATGCGCATGGCATTCTTGCTGACGCTCATGACCACCGGACCGAAATCGCTGTTTTGATGGAGCACATAGCCTTCCACCAGACTACCCACCGGCTTGGCAGCCGAAGGTGCCGCCAGACCCGCCGGATGGCAATTGGGCAAGAGGGCTACCAGGGTAAACGCCAGGGCCAGACACCTGCAAGGTTTCATTGAAAACTCCAATTAGTGGGCAGTTTTGAAGAAGAACTTGAAAACAGTTTAGGGCAATTCAAGCGGCGGGGCTTCGAAAGACCAGATAGAAAAGATGTGCTTGTCGATTTTGTCGGAAGCCTTCTGGACGATTTTGACAAGTTCGGAAAAGGACTTGACCGGCTCATCCGCCAGCACCTCGAAGACATCATCGTCTCTCTTGGCAGTACCTATGATTGTATCCGCTTTTGTTTCCTTTGCATCATAGATTACAGTCAAGGGTGGTTCTTTCAAATCTAGCAAGTTGGCAAAAACCACCCCCGGCAACATGCGCAGTTTGTACTCTATGACAGCCAGACGGCAGCCGCAATTGATTTTATGGTAGACCGCTTTCATAAGCTTGAGACTGCCGGCGGCGCTTTCGGGATTTTCCATCACAAGTTGGGGAGCCACCTTGAGGGCGCTGGCAAAAGCATCACGATAAGACCTGGGCAGGCTCTTCTGGATTTTCTCAGACCCGGTCTGAGCCGGTGAAAAACGCTCCAGATAAGCTACGGCGGCGGCATTGTCTTGAGCGAGTACGCGGTTCCCCACCAGGGAGAGCTTGTAGCAGGTATTCTGCGGAGCGTTCTTGAGAGCCTCTTCGTAAGCGGCACGGGCCAGAGTCAACTTGTTCAGGTCTTCGAAAGCACGCCCCATCAGATAATAGGTTTGATCGGAACCGATGAAATTGACGCGGGCAATGTCGAGCAACTTTTCGTGGTCGCCGTCGCTCAGGGCGGCAGTGGCGGAAAGTAAGACGGCCAGTTCTTGATCGGCTAGCTGCGGGCTCAAGACAACGGGCAAAAGCGAGCTGAGAAGAGTGGGTGCCGTGCCCGTCTCCCGGTGCTCTAGAAGGTCGGCTTTCAAACTCAAACAGCTACCGGCGAAATCGTCAGCCTTTAGCTTCAGCATGCGACTGAAGCAGTAGGATGCATCTTTGTACTTACGCAAGACCAGGTAGGTTCGCCCCAGAATAGACCATTTCTCTTTAGTATCACTGGCAGTGGCAACCGCCAGCTTCATTTCTTTTTCGGCTATAAGGCGCCCGTCTACACCGTCGCAAGCCAGGCACTGGGCGATGCCCACACGAGGACGCCAGTCGGAGGGGTCTAGCTGGGTGGCTTTGCGAAACTGTTCCACGGCATTAGCCCGCTCGCCGTTTCTTTGCAAAAGCAGCCCGTAGTTGGTGCGCAAAACCGCCGACTGGGGTTTTAACTTAACGGCCGACTTAGCTTCGGGCAGGCTGTAAATGAGGGGCTTCTTGCCAAGATATAGCACTGCCAGGGTAGCTGGAATCAGATAGCTGTACTCAGCGCCCTGCAAAGCGGTGTCCGACTTATCGGTCTTACGCTTCTCCACCAGCGCAATTGCTTCTTCTAATTTCCCCTGGTAGTAAAGAGACCTTACCTGACTGCGAAACTGTTCCTTGCTTTCCTGTGCGGAAGCGGCAGTAAGGGCATGACAAGCAACTCCCAGAGACTGGGAAAGGAGGAGAACAGTGAGGAGGAAAGTTCTAAAGAGACACCGGGTCAAGTTTAATAGCGCTCAGACAGGTAGGCGGACTTAAGTGCCTTGTAGGCGATGAAGCCATAGACAAGAAACAAAAGGATAAACCCGACGAAGTAAAACTTGAAGCTAAAACGCAAAATCGGCCGGATGAGGAAGTCGATCAATATCAAGCCTGTAGCAGCACCCATGACCGTTTGAACCCCGATTTGTCATAAGGACTTTACGCAAGAACACATATCGTAACTCTTGTTATCAATTTATAGGTCAAATAAACACCTTAAATTTTTCCCTTGACATCCACCCTGATGCCGCAAGCTAAGCCGCTTTCTTTAAAATCGCGGTGGTTGAAAGCCTGCTTTCAATCCCAAACAAGAGAACAAAAGCCGCAGGCGACCGCAGTTTGAGCAAAACCGACCGGCATTTTGTTTTGCAGCCTGCTTTTTAGACTAGAATCAATACTCGGGAATTCTGAGGATAAAGGGCCGATGGTGAAAACTTCCAAGCTGCTTCTGACAATTGCTTCCGTTTTGTCTCTGACGGTTTCTTTGAGCGGATGCAAAGGAGGCTCGAGAGCAGGCAGCCACAGTACCTCCACCGGCTCCACTAATTCCAGCCAAGACAATTCCGACAATCCCATTCGCCAGTGCAACACAACATCGCCGGGCCCCTACAAGGAAATTGAGGTGGACGGCGCCGACCTCATGCAGACCCGCTATGCCCAGGGTCAGTACGGCGGCACCTTGAAGCGTTCCCTGGTCATGTCCGACCCTAAGACCTTCAACTACTGGGCGGCAGCCGATGCCTCTTCTAGAGAACTGGCCAACTTGATGTACGCCAGTTTGCTCGATAGTGACCCTTACAACGGTGATATCGTACCGGCCCTGGCCAAGAGCGTCAGCATGGATCCCGACCAGGTAACTTATACCGTCGTGCTGCGCAAAGGGCTCAAATGGTCGGACGGTCATCCTATCACCGCCGATGATGTCACTTATACCTGGAACACCATTATCAAAGGCGGCTACGGCAACTCTTCCTTGCGCGATGTCACCACGGTGGACGGCAAGTCACCGGAAGTAACTAAGGTAGACGAGCTGACCATCAAGTTTAAGACAGCCAAGCCCTTTGCACCTTTCATTAGATATATCGGTATGCCCATCGCGCCCAAACATGTGGTGGAGCCGATTATCAGCGGCAAAGATGGGCGCAAGGCTTTCGACGGCTTCTGGGGAGTCAACACCAAGCCGGAAGACTTTGTCACCAACGGACCTTTCACACTGGAATCTTATGTGCCCGGTCAGAGGGTGGTCTTCAAACGCAGCAAGAACTATTATCTTCTGGATGAAAGTAAGAAACCGCTGCCTTACTTAGACCGGCTCACTTACTTGATTGTGCAAGACGTGCAAACCAATTTGCTCAAGTTCAAGGGCAAAGAAATCGACATGACCATTGTGCGCTGCCGCGACGCAGGCGACCTGGTGAAAGAAGCCAAGGCACTTGATTTCAAACTCTACGATTTCGGCCCGGGCTACGGCAGTACTTTCATTACTTTCAATATGAACCCGCGCAAAAATGCCAAGGGCAAGCCTTACGTAGACCCGGTCAAATCGGCCTGGTTCAACGATGTTAACTTCAGGCAGGCTATAAATCATGCCCTCGACAGAAATAACATCGTCAACAACTACTTCAAAGGGCTGGGCGCCCCGGCTTTCATGGCCGAAGTAAAAGGAGCGCCTTTCACCAACCCCGAACTGAAACCCTTCGAAAAAAATGTCGAAGAAGCAAAAGCGCTTCTGAAAAAATCAGGGTTTACCTGGGATAAAGATGGCAGGTTGCAAGACAAAGCCGGCAACAAGGTGGAATTCGACTTATTGAGCACCGCCGGCGGTACCTTCTATGCCTTCGTGGGTGTCTCCTTCAAGAAAGACATGGATGAGCTTGGTATCAAGGTCAACTATTCGGAGATAAACGGAAACGTTCTCAACGACAAAGTTATGCAATCCCTTGATTGGCAAGCCATCCTCTTTTCGCTTACCGGTGATCCCACCGAACCTAACGATAGCGTCAATGTCTATAAAAGCTCAGGACGTTTGCACTTGTTCGACCAGCGCATGCCCGACGACAAAGGCGAGATAACCGTTACCGACGCCCGCCCCTGGGAAAAGGAAATCGACGAACTGTTGGAAAAAGGTGCCCAGACCTTCGACAAGGAAGAACGCAAGAAAATCTACGGAAGAGTGCAGGCGATTATGTATGAGCAGGCTCCGTTTATTTACACTGCCGCTCCCAAGCAAATAGTCGGTGCCAGAAACACCCTGCACAACTACGATCCCACGCCGCTTTCTCAGCTCGGCGTAGGCTTGCACAACTTGCCGGAGATCTGGGTCAAGTAAATGGCAAAAGGCGTCGCTCCCTATCTTTTGCTGGCCGGCGCGGTGGCTCTCAGCCTGAGCGGCTGCATCGCACCACCACCTGAGCCGGGAACCAGAATAAGCGACAACTTGCGGGTGGCTGAGCGGAAGCAACCAAGACCTGAGCAGCAAAATTCCGCCTCTAAAGCCACGCTTTCTTCGGAAAACATTGCTGCCGATGCGGAATTTCCTAATCCGGGTCCATTTAAGTTAGTCACCGACAAAGACGGCAATGAACTCTGGCAAGCCCGAGGAGAGCTGGGAAAATTCGGCGGCACCTTGAAGTTGACTTCCTTTGGCGACGGGCCTAAGACCTTTAATTGCTGGGACGCCAGCGACGTGGAAAGCCACGGCATCGGACTGATGCAATTCGATTCGCTCGTAGACATCGACCCCTGGACGGGCAAAGCCACACCCAAGCTCTGCAAAACCGTGGATGTCAGCCCCGACGGACGGGTGGTAACCTTCACTCTGCGCAAGGGGCTGAAGTGGTCAGACGGCAAGCCGCTTACTTCCGACGATGTGGTTTTTACTTTTGATACTATCGTCAAAGACGGCTGGGGAGAAGGCAGCAGCAAAGATACTATTTCCGTCCCCACTGACTATCCGGTGATCAAGAAGGTGGACGATTTGACCACCACCTTCACTTTCAAGAAACCTTTCTCACCCTTTCTTCTAAATCTGAACGCTGTCACCATCGCCCCCAGGCATGTGCTCTTACCGGTTACTAAAAAGGGTAAGGCAGCCTTCAGGCCTTTCTGGAACGTCAATGTAGATCCTAAGACAATTGTCGGTTCCGGTCCCTATATACTCTCGCAGTATATTCCAGCCCAGCGCATAGAATTCAAACGCAATCCCAACTACCACATGGTCGACAAAGAAGGGCGAAGGCTGCCCTACCTGGACAAGATTGTCATCTCCATCGTGAAAGAACAGCCCCAGATGATCCTCAAGTTTCTCGGGGGCGAGGTGGATTTCCTCGATGCCCGCTCGGTGAGAGGCATGGATGCTTCCGTCTTGAAGCAGAAGGAAAAGGAAGGCAACTTCACCCTGCGCAATTTGGGACCCGACGACGGCACGGTTTTTCTGATGTTCAATATGTGCCGCCGCAAAGATCCCAAGACCGGGAAATTTTACGTGGACCCGGTTAAACAGGAATGGTTTAACAGCCTCAATTTTCGCAAGGCGGTCAGCCATTCTATAGATAGACCGAGCATCGTCAACAATATATTGCGTTCGGTGGGTTATCCCCTCTATACCTGTCAGACCACTGCCGGTGTCTATCATAATACCGACTTGAAACCGATCACCTACAGCCTTGATGAAGCGAAGAAACTTCTCAAGGAAGACGGTTTCGTTCTTAAGGGCGATGAGCTCTTCGATAAGAAAGGCAACCGAGTAGAGTTCGATCTCATCACCAATGCCGGTAATACCATCCGTGATGCGGTCTGCATACACATCAAAGAACAACTGAAGTTGCTCGGCATCAAGGTCAATTATGCCCCCATTGAATTCAATGCCATGATTAACCGTACCCATACCACATTAGACTGGCAAGCCATGATGCTGGGTCTTTCCGGCAGTCGTCTGGAGCCTTATTCGGGCGCCAATATATGGAAGTCGGATGGACGCATGCACGAATTCGACCAGCGCCTGCCCGATGAAAAGGATCAGCTCAAAGTTACCGATGCCCGCCCCTGGGAGTTGGAACTAGACAAATGCCTTGACACCGCCGCCGGTAGCTTCGATGAAAAGGTGCGAGCCGAAAACTACAAACGGGCAGAAGCCATTGCTTACGAGCAACAACCCCTGATCTTCATTTATACTAATGCCGTTTTGACCGCTGCCAGAAACACCATGGGCAACTACAAACCGACACCGCTGGCTATTTATTACACGCCCAAGGGCAGCTTGCACAACCTGGAAGAGATCTACTTGAAGGAGGGTAAATAGTGTCCACCTTCCTCTATATCATCAAGCGCTTCATCCAGGCCGTGCCTCTCCTGTTCATAATTTCCATCATTGCCTTTACGCTTCTCAAGTGTACGCCTATCGATCCACTGGCCAGCATGCGCGCCAATCCCTCGGTTTCTCGCTCGGCCATCAAGGCGGAAGAAGAACGCCTCGGGCTCAATAAACCGGCTCCCGTGCAGTACTTTTACTGGGCCGGCAACGCGCTCCAGGGCAACCTCGGTATTTCCAGCACCGGCGCGCCGGTTATAGAAAGACTGACCGCCCATGCCGGCAACACTCTCATGCTCAACATTCTGGTGATTCTCCTCACCTGGACTATTGCCTTACCATCCGGAATCTACGCGGCCGTGCACCGGGCCCAGTTTATAGACAAAGTGTTTGGAATTTTAAGCGCCATCGGTATGTCTATGCCGGCATTCCTGCTAGCCTTCCTGCTCATGGTACTGGCCCTGGTCACCGGGCTTCTGCCTATAGGCGGCTTGACCAGTGCGGATTTTGGCGAACTGAGTTTCTTCGATCAGGTAATCGATATCGCCCACCACCTGATCATACCGGTGACGGTGCTGACCTGCATTTCCCTGGCCGGCATACAGAGACAGGTGCGCAGCAACTTGCTCGACGTACTGCGCGCCGACTACGTGCGCACCGCCAGGGCCAAAGGTCTGCCTGAAAATCGGGTTATATACAAACACGCCCTGCGCAATGCCATCAACCCCCTCATTACCATTCTCGGTTTTGAATTTGCCGGTCTTTTGAGCGGAGCGGCCCTCACCGAGATGGTGCTCTCTTATCCGGGGCTCGGTAAGCTTACCCTCGACGCCATGCTCACCAAAGATATGAATATGGTCATGGCTTCCATCATGATGGGCGCCATAATGCTTGTAACCGGCAACCTCTTCGCCGATGTCTTGCTCAAATTCACCGACCCGCGCATTTCCCACGACTGAGGATAGATGGCAATGGCCGCCCAAGCACCAGCTCTAGCATCTACAAAAGTCAGTCGCCGCACTGTCTTCAAAGGGCTATGGAAAGACAACGTAGCCAGGGCGGCGCTTATGGTGCTGGCCTGTTTTTATGCCGCAGCCGCTCTTGCAGATCTTATCACCCCCTATGGCATGGAATTCAACGACGCCGCCTATGGTAATGCCCCGGCTACTTTGATTCACATTCAGGACGAGAAGGGCAACCTGACAGCGCCTTATGTTTTCCATATGCAACAGGAAAACGACCCGGTCACCTATAAACAGATCTTCGTCATTTTGCCCGATATAAAATATCCCATCAAGCTCTTTTGCAAGGGCGACCCCTACAAGCTCTTGGGCTTGATACCAATGGATTTGCATCTCTTCGGCGTTGACGCACCGGCGCGTATCTTCTTGCTGGGTGCCGACATGAACGGCAGAGACAACTTTTCCAGGCTCTTTTTTGGGGCCCAGAAAAGTCTCACCATAGGTTTCCTGGGTCTTCTCATCGCCTTTCCTATCGGTATCATTTATGGTGGCATCTCCGGTTACCTGGGCGGGCTGGCCGACAACTTCATGATGCGCTTTGCCGAAGCAATCATGTCTATTCCCAGCCTCTATTTACTGATCGGTCTGGCCGCCATTTTGCCGCTCGGTATGTCCAGCTCTCAACGCTTCGCACTGATAACCGTAATTCTTTCTTTCATCAGTTGGGCTTCTCTGGCCCGGGTTATTCGAGGCATGGTGCTCTCAATTAGAGAAGAAGAATTCGTGCAAGCAGCAAAGTCGCTGGGCATGACCGACTTCCAAAATATTATCAAGCATGTGATACCACAAACATCCAGTTATCTTATTATTGCCGCCACCCTGCAAGTGCCCAACTTCATTCTGGCGGAAAGCGGTCTTTCTCTCATTGGACTTGGTATTCAGCAACCCGATGCCAGTTGGGGCAATATGCTCAAGGCCGCTCTCGACCAGCCAAACGAGCTGGTCAATCAACCCTGGCTCCTGGCGCCTGGCTTCCTTATATTTGTTACCATTCTCTGCTTCAACTGCGTCGGCGATGTTTTGCGAGACGTGCTTGATCCCAAGCTGGCTGGTGGTCGCTAGTGGGTGTAGAACTAATTATTTTGGATGTTCTGATTGTGCTCTCAGCCGTTGCCTTGAGCCTGGTCTACATAAACCACAGCCGCGGCAGCAAAGCCTTCCTCTGCGAAGACTGCCGTTTCAATACGGCTGAACTCTGTCTTAAAAGTGAGCGCCCCAGGGCAATCGACTGCACCAGCTATCGACCGGTGCTGGAGCAAAACACCTCAGTCGAGGGCTAATTGCCTGCAACTCAGCGCGTAAGCGGCGCTTGTCCGGCAATACTTTTTTTGCTTTCAGTGAGAGCTGCTCTCAGTTCAGGGGTGCGGCAAAGGGTTTCGGCAACGATATCGGCGAGTTTCTTGCCGCCCGAGGCATTCAGGTGCACGGTGTCACAAAAGTCTGAGTTGTTGAAGCGCGGGTCGGCGATTAAGTTGAGAAAGCGACTATCGTTTTTGCGGCAAGTTTTCTCTATGTCTTGCAAGTAACGCTGCCAGAACTTACCATCAAGAATTTCCCGGTTGTTTGCCGTCAGGGGCATACCAAGCACAAGTACGCGGCAGTTCTCTTGCTTCAAATAGCTGAGGAACTCCTGCATATATCGCATCTGCACATCATAGGTGTCCGGATGGGTGTTCTTGTAGCGGCGCCTGTAGTCTCGGCTGTTGTCCACGAAAATTTGCGGTAAGTTGGGAGTCAAAACAGCCTGACCGGGTTTGATGTTCCCTTCATAGCCACCCATGACGAATTTCAATTGTTTCTGAATCTGCTGTTTGGCATCAACTTCACCGTCAAGGGCTCGCTCTCTCTGGCTCGATTCTTTAGTTTCGGCAGAGGGCAGCAACCGGTCAATGGTATTTTGCCAGGCGGTGGTGACCATGGTTTCCAGACGGCGAGCCGGTACTTCGTTGGAGGTAAAGTACTCCAGCCGCGACCAGGGCTTATTGAAAGCCAGGTTTGTATAAGCACTGAGATCGCTGAAGCGCGAGAAGTAACGATAAGGCTCGGTGGAACCGGCGCAGGGAAGAGAGTTATCGATGAAGTCGCGGGGCGAGATGGTCAGCACTACCAGTGGTGGCGCCCCCTTTTCCCGATAAAGAGCACGGGCAATGGCAAAATGATCGGAAATCATGGCCCCGGGTAAGGCGGAAAGAAAGACATAAGGGGCGCCAGTACCGAGCCGCTCTTCCAGACCTTTTTCGATGGTGGGACAGTGGTGATTTTCAACGAAGTCTACGGCCTCACCGGTCAAATTGGCATCGGCAGCCTGCAGTCCGCCGATTTGAGAACTGCCGCAGACCACAATCTCCGGCCGCCCCAATTGATAGGCACGGGCCAGCCACCAGCTCGAAGGCTTACCCTCGCGCTTAATGGCGTCGCTTAAGCGGAAGTCCTCCCCGGAAAGTCCGCCAATCTGAGGACTTCCCACAGGCGAAGCGGCTATCGCCCCGTTCAAGGCGATAAAGGCAAGTGTGGCAGCAATGAAGCGAGGCACAAGCACTGTCGGGACGGTTCACTTCCGGATAAAACGAGAGACCACACTAAGGATAATGCTATCTCTTGTTTACTGCCTGAAGCCTTTCTCAGCGCCGCAAAAAGCTATCAGACCCCTGTGCCGGTTCACCCACCGGGCCCACAGGGGTCTGCTCCTGGTACACCGCTCGATTAGGAGCAGCAACTTTATCAACAATCAATCCGCCGGCGGCGCACCATAAAGTTTGAGACTTACTCAGGGACCATTTCTGTTGAAAATGAAAATCCCGCTTGACAATGGGCCTTCCGTCTTTGGTCGATGTATTTATTATAGCAAGGTAAGCTTTGTTGACAAGAGGTTCCGATAACCATTATTTTCTTGTAAGGTTGCCTCGGGCCAAAACCGGCTGCCCGGGCATCATCCCCGACTATTCCGGCTTTTCCGGCTCGACCTCTTTATTGAGGAGAGAGAGGAAGATCTTGACAATTCTCGGGTCCCACTCTTTCCCCGATCCTTCCTGAATTGCCTTAATAGCCTCGGCCTTGGTCATAGCCTCTCGATACGGTCTCTGGCTGGTCATGGCCGTATAAGCATCCACCAGGGAAACAATGCGGGCTTCGATGGGAATCACATCCCCTTTTAAGCCGTTAGGGTAGCCGCTACCATCCCAGTGCTCCTGATAGGCTTCCACTATAGGTGAGATCTTGGAGAGCATCTTGGCCGGCTCCAGGAATTTAGCACCGGCATGGGGCACCTGATTGATATATATGCGATCCTCATCACTAAGAGGATCCGGTTTCTTCAATATTTCTTCCGGCACCACCATCTTGCCGAGATTGCACATCACCGCCGCCAGAGAAACTACTTCCGTGTGATCTTTAGCCAGATGCAGAGACTGGGCGATGCGATTGGCATAAGCATAGGCACGGGAGGATCTCTCGGCCGTGTAGGCGGAGTGATCTTCTACCTGGCGGATTAGCTGGGCGATAAGCCCGAGCAAGCCTTTCTCTTTTATGAACTCCACATCGAAGTGACCGGCCAGTTGAATTTCTCCCGCCTTAGCACTGCCGGCGGTATCAGCGGTTTCGCTCTTGTTGCCTTCACCGGAAGCAGACTCGCCGGTAGAATCGAGATTGGCAACAGGCGGGCCCATGCGAATGTCCTGCTTCATGGCATTCTTCAAGCGCTCCTCACCGCCGTCGGCAAGGGAGGGCAACAGATCTTCGGTGACTGTGCAGACCTGATTACGACCACGATGCTTGGCCAGGAAGAGCGCCTGGTCGGCCAGTTCAAAGAGTCTGGTTTTATCCTGGGCATCATTGGGGAAGGTAGCCACGCCCACCGAGCCGGTGACTATACCGGCGCCCTCCACAGGCTTTTCGCGGATGGCGGCGCAAATGCGCTCCGCTACCATTTTGGCCCACTTCAAGTCGGTCTCAGGCAGAAGGATAACGAACTCCTCTCCGCCAAAACGGCCCACCGTATCAATTTCCCTTACGGAACGCTTGATCACGTTGCCTATATGAATGATGGCGGCATCACCAACATGGTGACCAAGGTTGTCGTTGATCTTCTTCAAATAGTCAAGGTCGACGATGATAAAGGAGAAGGGGTGACCGAAGCGTTGGAAACGATCGATTTCCTTGGAGAGTTGCTCTTCGAAATAACGCCGGTTGAAGAGACCGGTCATGGCATCGGTAACAGCCTGTCTTTCAACGGTGGCAAACAGCTCGGCGTGAGAGATCACCACCCCGACCCTGTCGGCAAGGTCGATGACCATGCGCATATCCTTGTCGGGCATAGGCTTGCCGCTGTCTCTGGCCACTAAAAGCAAGACCGCTTTGAAGTTGTTGCCCTGACCCAGGGGCACTAAAGTGACCGCCCGCTCTTCCCACTTCTGAGACCAGAACTGGCCGGGCAGACGCTCTTTCATTTCGGCAGGAGAAAGGTGAACAGTTTGACCTTCCACCAGATACGGCATGGAACTTTTGGCGATCAGATCGGCAATTTGCTGGGCCTCCGGAATTTCCTGGTTCTCCTCCATCATGGGCATGCCGGGCATGGCCGGCGGCAGGGGTTGAGGAAATTCCTCCTCTTCTCCTGCAAACTTACACTTGACCGACTTGACCGGCAGTTGCCCTTCCAGCGAATCGAAAAGCGATACCACGCAAAGATCCAGGTCGAAGTATTCCTGCACGGCCTTAACAAGGGTGTCCATGATCTGATCGGCTTCCTTGAGGGAACGCCTGATCTCCAGTGACACTTTATTGATAAGTGACTCGCGCAACTGATCGGCACGAATCTGTTGCACCGCCATATCGGCGCGAATAACGTTACTCAAGTGACCGGCAATGGTCAAACCGAGTTCACGGTCCTGTGGTCGGAATTGTGGTCGTTTGGGCTGCCGTTGCCAGAGTCCGATCACACCCATGCGGTGACCTTCCGACACCAGGGGCAGTACCAGTGCCATATCGTGCCCGAAGAAGGGATCGCCCTTGCGGGAATATTCCATATTCACCACTTTGCCGCGACCAGACTCGAAGACAGCCACAAAGGGATTGTCTTTATTGGAAAGATCCATGGAGCCTTCTTCATTTTCTCTGATTTGGGGCTCAAGAATGTTGAGGTCTTGATTGAATAAATAGATCTGAGAATGAATGAAACCCATGTGGTCGGCTACGAGCATAACCGATTTAACCAGGGAATCGCGACTGCTCTCCCCTTTGGAATCACGGAAGAGACTGGCGATCTCGTTGATCAGCTTCATCTCCTGGGCGTCCATTTCAATCTTCGATTGGTCGAAAGACTGCTGCACAACCACAGAAAGCATCTCCGCTACTTTCTGCAAGACAACAGCATCTTCAGTACTCCATTCTCTCGGTCGGCCGCACTGTTGCAATTCCAAAAAGCCGGAGAATATTCCACGCGACCGGAGCTGCACCATCAGTCGTCCGCGGACATCGCCCAATTCCAGAAGGGAAGAAAGAGTGCGCGACATCTTGTGCAAATCGGTATCTTGAGCCGTATCGGGAATACTGATCACACCGGCGCCGGATTCATCGGGGAAACGTGAGAGAAACTCAAGCACAATCGACATCGACTCTTGAGAGTTGAGCTGGTTGTCGACAAAGCAGGTGTTGCCGCCGATGGAATACTCATTAGTAACGGCAAGCTGGTCGCCCACCACTTTCCACATCAAACCGCGATCGGCACCAAGAATGGTGGTGAGGGTCTCGATAGCGTATTGCAAAATGGAATTGAGATCGCTGGAATGCCGCAATTGCCCGATGATTTCGCTGATAATCGACTGCGCCGAAGGCGGTATGAGGTTTTTGCCGCCGGGCATGGCGGAAGGATTCAGCTCGGCTCCGGCCGGCACCATGGCCATCATGCCGGAATTGGTGCGGTTATTTTGATTCTTGCGCGACTTAGCCGGTAAGAGAGAAGACTCGGCCCCCGCCAGGGCATCCGGTTCTACGATGTCGCCATAAACCGAGCCTTCCGGCATGCTCTTGATGGAATGCTGACTGCGCCTGGGTGAATTGACATTGAGATTGACATTGGGTCTAGTGACAGGCTTGTTCTCTGCATCCACAAAGGCACCGGCCTGTGCGGGCGGACTGAAGTCGGCCGCCAGGGGCACACCGTGGGCACCGCCCTCCGGGGAAAGACCGCCCATGCCCACTACGGGCTTGTTGCCGGCCATGTAATCCATGGCAATAGGTTGAATCTTGTTTGGTCCGGTGATGGTCTGAGCTGCCTGAGAAGAGCCAGGTACAGTGAGCTGATAGACGGTCTCACCGGAATTTTCCTGCTCGAAGCTATTGCCGTCGATAATCAAACTCTGCTGAATTGGCCCTTTCAAAATAGGCCACAACCCCTTCAACTGCTGCACGAAGCGCGGGTCGCTGCCGCCCGGGCCCAGAGAGACCCGCGCATCCTCGATGCGGTTGCTGTCGGCCAGAGCCAGAGACTGCCAGACCGGTAAAAGGCGGTTGAAAGACTCCCTCACGATGGACGGCTCCATTGAACCGGCGCACTGGTACTTGTGATTCTCGGTGGACTCGATAGCCTGCTGTCCATAAATAACCATGGATAACCGCGGGCTCTCCACAATCACGCTCCACTCGTCAGGACCTTCCGCTCTTTCGTCGGAGAAACAAGCCACATAGGTGGACTCTCGTAAAAGCAGACCGAAATCCTTGCCGGAAGGCAAAAGGTCACCGGCACCGTGCCGACGCCAGTAAACAATGACCGGATTTAACTTTTCGGATAGTAAGAGTTGTTCAACCTGTCTGATAAAAGGCAGAAATCCATCGGGCGCCAAAATACTCAGAGGCAACGCCCCTGAACCGGCCTGCTGTACAAGCATCATCAGAAGTTGTAAGGGTCCGGAGCGCCCGGAATCGTCTACCAAGTCTAAATTCTTCCTGTGGATCCTGTGGGATTTCCGTATTCAAGGGCAAGAACAGGGTGTACCCAAAATTAAATACCACCGCCCCCCATAGCCTAACCGATCTAATAAGTACTGTATCTATTAGCTACATTAATGCCTGAGAAAGTCGCCAATTCCAGGCAGCCAGGGCGAGAAAAAGGGACTCGGGGACGGTTGTCAACCCCCTTACAATAAGTCTCTCTTTACATGGCTGCCTCCCAAAGGCGGCGGGCCGGCACCTCCGTGTTAGCATTGTTGCCGCGGCAGTGTTTACTGCCCGGCTCAAATGGCGCCATCGGGCAGCAAGAGAAGACCTAAAGTGATGACAAGGGAGAGGAAAGTCGGCACAGTGACGAAAGAACCGTCAGCCGCAAAGAACATTTTCGAGTCCAAGCGGGCTCTCATGGACGAGCAGGTCTATCAAGAAAACATCGAATTCTGGGAAAAAGCCTGGGGTATGGTAGCCCGCCCTTACAAGCAACTCCCGCAGCTCTCCTATGTCCCCCGCATTCCGGACGAACTCAAACAGCGCCGTGTCGGCTCAGTGCTCGACCTGGGCTGCGGCTCAGGCTGGCTATCCATCTACCTGGCTCAGCACGGCTTTCAGGTGACCGGCGTGGATGTCTCAGCCCAGGCCATCAATCTCGGTAAAATATGGGCCGAAGAAGACAAAATCGACGTCAACTTCGACGTCATGGACATCGCCAACCTCGACTACGGTGAGGGGGTCTTCGACGGTGTGGTGGCCAATTCCATTTTTGAACACTTCCCCATGGATTTAGCCCTGCCGATGGCGGAAAGTGTCCTTTCCATGCTCAAACCGGGAGGAACTTTCCTGGGTTGCTTCGACAATGTAGGCGGCGGGCCGGGAGAGTATTACACTCTTGCCGACGGCACCCATGTTTATACGGACAAGGGACGCAAGGGCATGCTCTTGCGCCGTTACAGCAACGAAGAACTGGAACAACTCTTTGCCGGTTTTGCCAGCCTCCTGGTGGAAGAAGTAGACGCCGGCTCCCGTTTCGTCATCGCCATCAAGAGCATTTAAGTTCGGTCCAGAGCCTATCGTAAATGAAGATAGACTTGCCGATATCTTTCAATTCCTCGCAGGTGTTCAAGACGGCATCGGGCGGATAAAGATTGCGGTCTTCCTTCATAGACGGCTCAACGCCTTTGAAGGCCAGGTAATTAGCCGTAGCGTAATGGGTAAAATTGGCGCAGGCCGCTGATACTTCCGGTTCCAGCATGTAGTTGATCCACTTGTAGGCATTTTCCTTATGGGGAGCCAACCTGGGAATACAGAAATTATCCGTCCAGATGGAAGCACCTTCACTGGGGATAACATAGCGCACCGACTGGTTCTCCCGCCTGGCCTGATAGGCATCGCCGCTGTAGATCTGGGACAAGAAGGAATCGCCGGAAGAAAGTGCCACTATAACCTGGTCGGAGGAATAGCACATAACAAGCGGCTTCTGTTCTTTTAAGCGCCCGCAGGCTGCTTCAATTTCACCCTCGTCGACGCTGTTGTAAGACTTGCCTGAGCGCTTCAAAGACATGCCAATCACTTCCCGCCCGTCGTCGAGCAGGGTCATTCGCTGGCAGAATCTCTTATCCCAGAAGAGGTCCCAGGATAGCCGCTCCGGTTCCAGAGAAGAAGTAGTGCCGGTCAGTTTTCGGTACTGTTCCAGGTTGTAGCCGATACCGGTGGTGCCCCAGGTATAAGGCACACAAAAACGCAGCCCCGGATCAAAAAGAGAGTTACGAAAACGCGGCATCAGACCCGACAAGCCCTGTATTCGATCATGCTCAAGCTCTTGCAGAAGCCCAAGTTTTTTGAGGTTCTTCACCATATAACTGGAAGGTACGATAATATCGTATTTGGTGCCACCGGCCTGCAATTTGGACATCAAGGCCTCATTAGAAGCGAAGGTGTCGTACACGACTTTGATACCATAGCGCCGTTCGAACTCCGGAATGGCCTGAGGATGCAAGTAATCGGCCCAGTTCAAGATGTTTAGCTGCTTATCGCCGCCATTCTCCTCCCGGCTGCATCCGCTCAGACTGAAGGTAAGAGCGAGCGCCGACTTGAGAAATCCTCTGCGCCCCACTTTCACGTTTCACCTGCAACGTCCGCAGCAAGCAACCGCAGGGATTGAGGCGGCAGAAAGACCGCTGTAGCATCGCCAAGGCTGAGCGGCGGCAAGTCATGGGAGGGCAAGCTGGCCTTCAGTTCGGCACCACCGCTGGTGGTGAAAATCAGGTCGGTAAAGCTGCCTTGATAGGAAATATTTCGCACTTTGACCGGCAGGCGATTGTTGCCTTGGCTGGGGGAAGCCGGAGAGGTGTTTGCCGATTCAGCCAGTTGCACGGTCTCGGGTTTGAAAACCAGTTTAACCGGGGCACCCGCTCCCATGGAAGAGGGGTTGGAGACCTCGACGATTTCACCGGAGGGCAGTTCCACGATAGAAAGATCGCCCCCACCTTCTTTGAGCTTACCCTCAAGGAGATTGGAATTGCCGATGAAAGAGGCGACGAAAGGTGTGGACGGCTCTTCATAAACCTGGCGGGCGGAGCCGACCTGCTCTAAATTACCGGCATTAAAGACGGCAACTCGACTGGAAAGAGCCAGGGCCTCCGACTGGTCGTGAGTGACCATGACAAAGGTCATGTTCAGCTCACGCTTCAAGCGCGAGAGTTCTTCCTGCATCTCTTCCCTGATTTGCACATCGAGGGCCGATAAGGGTTCATCCAGAAGCAAGACAAGCGGATGCACAGCCAGAGCCCGAGCTAGTGCTACGCGTTGTTGCTGTCCTCCCGATAGCTGGGAGGGCATTCTATTTTTGAGAGCTTTGAGCCGCACCGTATCCAGTGCCTTATCCACTTCCGCAGCAATGTCCAGCCCGGCAATCTTGCGACCGGCCCCATGGCGTAAACCAAAGGCTACATTCTCAAAGACCGAGAGGTGAGGGAAAAGCGCATAACTCTGAAAGACCATATTAACCGGACGCCTGTAGGCCGGCAGGTCGTTCATAACCTTGCCGCCGATTAATACACTGCCGGTGGTAAGGGTTTCAAAGCCGGCAAAGATTCTAAGCAAGGTGGTCTTGCCACAGCCGCTTGGTCCCAGAAAACTATAAAATTCCCCTTCTTCCACCTGCAGCGAAACACCGTTGACGGCATTTGTGCCGGCACCGTCATAGCGCTTCACCACATTCACTGCTTCCAGAAGGACTGTCACTACTTCTTCTTACCGCCCTCTTTCATGTCTTTGATCAAGAAGGCGATCTGTAGATTCAGCAAGACTTCTTGGGAATCGATATCGACTTTGAGAATGTCGGCAATTTGCTCGAGGCGATAACGCAAAGTATGACGGTGAATAAAGAGTGTACGGGCAGTAGAGTTCAAGTTGGCGCCCTGTTGCAAATACACACGCAAGGTATCCACCAGTTCCGACTCCCATTCGTCATCATAGGCGGCCAGGGGGCTTAAGGTCTCATCCAGAAAACGCTCCAACTCCGGGTGATCAAAAACCAGGTACAAAAGGCGCTTCACACCAAGCTCGCCATAAGCCAGGGCAAACTCTCCTTCACCGTGAATCATGGAACCAATCACCAGGGCTTGCCTGGCCTCGCCGTAGGCATCCGGCAATTCCAACATGGTTTCCACAAGCCGACCGGCCCCCAAGCGAACGGCGGGGCTCTTGCCGCCGCCCTTGTTCAGTTCCTTGATGCGAGCCACTATGTCGTCGGCATATTTGCGCCAGGTTTCCGGCGCTTTGGCCAGGTAGGGCACCACAAAGGCACGCATCCCTTCAGCATCGCAAGAGATAAACTCTTCGTCGGGATAAATGACGCCCGTGCTCTCGCCGCCTTGAGAGGCGCCGCCCACATCCACAGCAAAGACATAGAAGCCGTCACAGAGATCAAAGCCGAAACTGCGCTCCAAGCGCTCCTGGTCGGAAGCAGAGACAGAGCGGCCGGAGAGCAAATCTTTGAGCAGGCTGCGCTGAGTGACGGCAAAAGAAGGAGAGTCTTTCAGACGGTGCGAAAAATCGACCTTGCAAGCTAGCGCCAGGGGCTGCATGTACTCGGAAAGCTGGCTGATATCGTCCTGGGGGCGAATCATCACCGATACATAACCGGCAATCAGCTCAGAGAGAGGAATCGGGAAGACCAGACGGCGCCCCAGGCGCACCGGCGAAATATGCAAATCAGCCTGTCCGTCAAGTTGGGGACCGACTTTCGGCGTCAGAGCCTGCAGGTTTTTCTTATATTCCCTGAGGCTCTTGAGGCTCTCTTCCGAGAGCAGCCTTTGTTGACTGGCGGGAGTAGCCCCCATGTTACGGGAAGCCAGCACCTTAAAGTCGGCGGTTTCCACCACCAGAGGCCGGTTCAGCCAGCCGGAAACAGCCTCCACGAGCCCATCCAACCCTTCTTCTAAGGCAATGGAAAGCATGACGCTGTATAACCTGGCCGAAGCCAGCTTCAACTCACGCAAAAAGACAAAGCGCACATCTTCAATGACCTGCCCGGGTTCACCATAGCTCGGCACCAGTACAAGCGGAATGCCGGCATCATTGCAACGCTTGATCAAGCGCTTTAAAGAAGCGTCCGAAAGGGTGCTGGCACCGATAACTGAAGATGACACGCCCGACACACCTTCGGCAGAAGCACCGGCGGTCATGGCCAGTCCACCGAAATCGGGCGAGGTCTTGACCAGAATCAGCCCCGAAAGCCTCGAAAGCAGAGCCACATCGGCAGTGGAAACCGAATCGGACTGGGTAACCACCAGGCTACCCTGGCGGGGAGCGTGACCAGTGGCCGATATCACCTGGCTGACCGGTCTATCCAGATTGACCTGTCCGCAGAGTATCTGGGCCTCCGAGAGGGCGTCGGTGGCCAGAAGTTGCTTGATGGTAGGTTGTACCGAGGTGGACAGTTGGCTCATTTATCGATTCACCCAGCGACCGTGGCAAGCATATCTATAATATCCGGCCCGCCGCCGGGTTTTCCAGAAAGTTAATGACCGACTCCGGCCGCCCTTGTGGGAAAAATTAGGTAGTGCTAACATCCCCGTTTGGAAGCCCTGGAGTCAATAGTTTCAGAATTAGACGAGTCAAGGAGAATACCAAGATGAATCGAGCTGAGCTGATCAGCCACATTGCAGAAATGACAGGTCAACCCAAAACCGAGATCGGAAACACCGTCACCGCCATCCTCCACACCATCACCGGTACTATGGGACGCGGCGATAAGGTGACCCTGGTAGGCTTCGGCACTTTCGAGCGCCGCACCAGACAGGCCCGCACCGGCCGCAACCCCCGCACTCTTTCCCCACTGCGCATTCCCGCCGCTAAGGTGCCGGCATTCCGCGCCGGACAGGAACTCAAGGATGTGGTGGACGGTCGCAAGAGACTGACCGGTTGGAGCGATCCAAACCCCAGGAAGAAGGAAAGCAAGCCTCATGCCAAGCCGGCCAAGAAAGCCGCACCGAGCAAGAGCAAAAAAACAGCCAAGAAACGTCGCTAGTTTTCGAAGCATCCAAACCAAGAGAGAGGGGCCCCACGGTGCCCCTCTCTCTATTTGAGCGATATACAAGAGACATAGAGCACCGCCAGAGGTGGCGTCACGAAAATAAAATTTGAGCTTTTCAGGAGTTTTTCCTGCCCGACCTATTGAGGTTTTCAGAGTTTTGAGTAAAATTTAAGCATTCACCCATTTCAACTTGCCAACTAGAAAGACCGCCCGATGAATCAAAACGAGCACGCAAAAGCCCTCGATAAAAGACTACTTGGACTTTTCGAAACCAAAGCCAGGGAGTTCACCCGCTTTTCCGAAGAGAACCCCAAGACCGCCGTCATTACTATGCTCATCGCCGGCCTTTATGAGGAGCTTGCCGATATCGTCAAGCATTAAGACCTTCAGGCGCTGATTGCCAGAGGTAAAACAAGCGAAGAAAAACAAAAATGCCCCCGGGAATCGGGGGCATTTTTGTTTTTCAAGTTTGAATTGTGAGTATTTTTCCCATTTACAACACCTGCCGCCCTGGTTTAATGTGGGCGCATAAGTCGCGCTCATGCCCAGGCAGGAGGTCTCAGGTGGATATTCCGTTTTACATCGCCAGTTTCTTGCTTGCCGCTCTCATACTCGTCTCCATTGCCGAATCAGACCGCCTGGTCAGGCTGGTCAAACCCAAGCCCAAGAAAGTGGCATCCGGCTCCTGGGGTGTCTATACCGGCGTGAGCGCCGAAAAATCAGTGGGCGCGGTGGAAGTCAAACCACTGCCCGGTCGTCAGAAAGTTATTGGCGGCAGTATCACCTACGCTGCCGGTCGCGGCGTTAAAATGAACGGCGGCTAGATCAATAAATCCGGCCAGTCCCTTCATATAGGAATTGCCACTTTGCCACGCCATCTTAAAAGAGCAAGTCTTCTAATTGCCTGCTCGCTCCTCTGTCAATTCCCGATCATACCGGGTGGTTTCAACTTCTTCAGTGAGGCGGCTTTCGCCAAGGCGGCCGAAAGCACCAAAGAAGTCGAAAACACCCAGGACCTCAAAGACGGGGTCAAGTTCAGCTATTCCTCCGAAGCGAGGAAGGAATTCGACGGGGCCGTCAAAACAGGCCGGGATTTCATCGACCAATATTTGAAAGAACATCCGGACCTGGAACCTGGCAGCCTGGCATTGGTCTCGGACATAGACGAGACTATTCTGGACAACCGCCCGTACATGGAAGAAAAGGCCGCCAGCAACTTGAAAGAGGTAGATTGGAGCGGCTGGGAAGACTGGATGAAGAAGGCCAAGTGCGCGCCTTTAAAGAACTCGGTGGAGCTTCTAAAGTACGCTCGCAGCAAGGGTGTGGCCGTCTTTTTGATCACCGGGCGGCAAGAACATGTACGTCGGCAAACCATTGCCAATCTAATCAAATGCGGTATCGTCTATGATGGCTTGTACATGCGCAAAGACGGCGACAAAACGCCGGCCAGCCAGATGAAAACCGAGTATCGCAAGAAGCTGGAAGAGATGGGCTACAAAATCCTCGTCAATATAGGTGACCAGGAGTCGGACCTGAGCGGCGGTTACTCCCTTTCCGTGGAAAAACTGCCGAACAAAATGTACCTGATCAAGTAAGGCTAAGAAACACTGCCGGCTATTTGGCCAGGCGCCCGGAGGTGAGGGTGTCGGCGCTGATGATGCCGACATCGCGTAGAAGCTGGGCCTGCAAGATATTGAATTGAATAATGGCGTCGGCCTTGCGCACCAGGGCCTGGGTAAAGTCACGCTGAGCGTTGATTACGTCAATGTTGGTGCCGACGCCGTTAGCCAACCTTACCCGGGCCAAACGCAGTTCTTCCGCCGAAGAGAGTACTTCTTTGGTAGCCACTTCGATCTGCCGCTCGGCGGTCTGACTCTGCAGATAACTGTCACGCACCTGTTGGTAGACATCCATAATCGTCTTGTTGACACGCAAGGAAGCCTGGCGCGCCTGGGCTCGTGCCGCCTGCACATTGGCCAGATCGGGCACGCCGAGGGAAAGATAGTTCCAATCTACTTGCACGCCGATCTGATACGACTCGCGCACGCGGCGATTAATTACCGCGCCGGGATTGTAGACCATGCCTGCCGGTACGACGGTGGAGGCAGTGGTTACCAGACCGGTGTTTTGAATATTTGTCAAAATTGACTGCGGCGCGGCATTCTGAGCCAGGGGCACGGCCGTATAACTGGGGGCCGTAGTGGTATAGGAAGTGCCCAGAGTCTGTCCGTTGCCGGCATAGCTGCCGAAGAACTGGAACTGCGGATAAAGAGGCGCAGCTTGCACCTGAATATTGCGCTTGGCGGCGATGCGCAATTCCTCGAACTGCTTCAATTCGGGACGATTCAAGATGGCGATGTTGATCAGGCGGTTGATGTCGAGGCTGGGATCAACCAGGCGCACCTTGCGCACTTCCGACTCCACCGAGAGTAAATTCACGGTGGCATTCAAGTTGAGGGCCGTGGCCAGATTGATGGCCGCCCGCCTCAGTCCTACCTCCTGGGTGAGGAGCCCCTGCTCATCCCGAGCCAACTGGGTTTCCGACTGCAAGACTTGAAAGCGTGTACCGGTGCCGGCTTTCTCCAACTGGCGGTTCAAAGAGACCTGGGCTTTGGAAACATCTACCGCCCGCGTCTGGATCTGCAAGAGCGCCTGATTGCGCACCAGCTCGTAGTAAGCCCGGGTGATGGACAGCAAAGTATCATTGATGGTGGCTTTGTACTGCTCGCGGCTGGCCCGGAAGTTGTGCAGGCTGGCCAGGGAGCCGAACATGACGGAGCCGCCCCGAAAACCATAGAACCTGTAGCCGGCGGAGACAGAAACAAAGGGATTGGCGAAAGTAATGGGAATGGCACCGCCGATTAAGCTGGTACCAGCCTGGTAGAGAGAGCGATACTGCATGAGAGCATCGGGCAAGAATTTGCCGAAAGCCCCCACTGAAAGCCATTTATTCTGGGTCATGGCTTCACGCTGGATGCGAATATCCAGATTATTATCGAGACAATAAAGCACCGCTTCCTTCAAGGATACCGGCTGGGTGTAACTGGCCTCCAGGCGAATCGGCGGCAGGGTAGCGGAAAGAGGCATCAGCTCTCCACCCAGCGGTAGTCTCAATTCGATGGCCTCGCCCTGCAAGAAGCGCTGGCGAAAGCTCTCGGCCTGGGTGTTGATTACCTCGTAGTCTTCTTTGCGCTTGGTGGGAACCAAGCCGGAGGGGTCGGGAGCACTGCTGCCGGTATAGGCGCCGGCAGCATCCCGGGAAAGCCCGGTGGAGGGACCGGTGAGCGCATCATTAACAGGCACCTGGGCGGAGGGCGCATCAACCTTATCCAGTGATTCTGCCGGCGCATCTTTACCTGCAGCAGTTGCTGCAGTCGCGGAAGCCTCCTGTGCCCGAAGAGCCTGATAGGGGGCGAGAGCCAGAGTCAAAAGACACAGACTTGAGAGAATTCTTGCTTTGCTTACCGGGGATTCCTGCATAACATCTGCCTGTTTGAATGAAGTTTTCTCTACCGTTCCTACTTCACGAGAGCTTGCACCGCCTTGAACTTTTCTGTGCCGGCCTCCTTGAGCATTTCAAAAAGAGCCATCTCCATGACAGTCAAATCAGCACCGTTGCTTCTCATCTTTTCAAGGGCCGCCCGCTTATTTGGTGCAAAACGACTGCCCACGGCATCCTCGACCACATGCACCTGATAGCCCAGGCGAAGCAGCTCGTGCACCGATTGATTAACGCAGACATGAGTTTCAATGCCGGTTACAATAATCTGCTTCACAACCGCCAGGTTCTTCAGGTGCTCCACAAACCCGTCGGCGCCGGTTACGGGGAAGCAATTCTTTTCAAAGTAGGAAGCCTCAGGGGCGGCATCCTTGATGGACCTCACGGTGGGGCCAAGCCCTTTCACGTACTGCTCGGTGATAATCACGGGCAGCCCCAGAATGGATGCTGCTTTGAGCATGATGACAATATTTTTGACCAGCCCTTCAAACCCATCTATATGGCTGGCAAAGCGCTCCTGCACATCCACCACCACCAGACAGGCCTTTTGAGCATCGAGAAGTTTTTCATGCCGGCTCAAAGTATCCAAGAGCCTCCGGTTTTTGAGAGTATGGTGAGACTAAGCTAGCAGGAGAAGCCAACCATTTGGTGAATATCGACCAATAATTGCCCCCGGGGCCAGTTAGGAATTACTCAGGTACGGGTCAGCGATTTCGCCCTTGTGTAAACAAGCCTAAATGCTAAGGAGAAGCCCTTTGCCCTCGGCCCGTAATTTATGATATAAATCCACATGACGGGGCGTTAGCGCAGTTGGTAGCGCGCTTCAATGGCATTGAAGAGGTCACGAGTTCGACTCTCGTACGCTCCACCATCTCATAAGCATCAAAAGCCCGGCATGGCCGGGCTTTCGCTTTTAGTGCCGGCTGGTCCGCGACGCCCGTTGCCAACCCTGGGAAAATTCTAAAATTTAGCTAGAATGTAATCCGTATGCGCTACCGGCTCAGAGGACGACGCTCTGATAGGGGGGGGTAAAATGGCAAAAAAACCTAACAACCTCGTCCTGGTCACCCCCTTTGTCATGCTCTTCGTGGGCTTTATTGCCATGGGTATCAGCACTGTTTCCCACAGTATCGATCACCTGGCGGCAGCCATGACCCGGGTCGAACACCCCAAGAGCCCCGACTTTTCAGCCTACGATCACTTGCTAAAAGATTGCGTACAGACCGTAGAGGGGCGCAATCTGGTTGATTACAACAAGGTCAAGACCAGTCCCTATCTGGGACAGGCCCTTTCTATGGTGGCAAGAACAGCCACCGACAAGTTTGAAAACGGCACCGATAAGATTGCCTTCTACATCAATACCTACAATCTACTGGCAATCAAGTGCATCGCCGACCGCTTTCCCGTAAACACCGGCAAGCAGACCTCAGCCGACATGCACAAGCGGCTCTTCGTAGTGGGAGGCAAGTCTTTAAGCGTCGATACGGTCATGCGCCAGGAAATTACGCCCCTGCTCACCGACGACCTGCCCCGAGAATACAACCCTGATTTTGCCGTTTTTCTTTTGACCCGAGGCACCATGGGCGAGCCCGACATCACCAATCACGCCATCACGCGGGACACGATCAGGGAAGATGGTGAGACGAATATGAGGCGCTTTATATCCAGCAAAAGAAATGTCTATATAGGTCCAAAGGGAGAAGAATTTCTCATATCCCCCTGGTTTCAATGGCAGGGCGTCATCTTCGGTGCAAGACACCGCGACTTGCACAGTTACGTCTACAGCCTCCTTGATGAAAAGGATCAGCGAGAAAACAGCGTATTTTGCATGCGTCAGTACCATGCTCGCTTTGATTGGAGAATAAATGACATCCACGCCTGAAAAGGCTCTTGAGCGCCTGGTCCCCTTCAGCTTGAGACTACTGCTCTTATTTTTGTGCGTCTGCCAGCTAAACGCCTGCAAGGCCCAGGAAAGTCCGGACAGTCCGGAAAATCCGGAAAAGTCACCTTCGCTAAAGAAACAAACTCCCATCAAGCGCGTCAAAGTGGAGTTAACTGAAAGCAACCCGATTTATGTGAGCTATCCACAAAGCGGAACAAACGCCATCACTTCAAGCAGCAGCTTCATCATTGGCTCAGTGCTGCCGGGAGGCAGCTTGAGCATCAACGGTAAAGCGGTGAGCCTCAATAAAGACGGCTTCTTTGCCCATACCGTGCCCCTGGCCAGGGGCATCAATCGCTTCCAACTGCTCTACACCAGGGAGGGCGCCCAAAATCCTTATTCGACCTTTGTTCAATTGGTAAGAGAAAAGCTGAGAGAGCCGCTTTCCGCCTCGTCCCTGGTCATCTCCAGCGAGGGCGTGGAGCCCAGGGACGACCGGGCCCTCACCGCCGGCGATATCATTGAATTTTCCTGCCATGCCACACCCGGGGCGGCCGTCTATGTGGAACTCGCCGGTAAGAAGATTGAGATGGCCAGCCTGGCAAGTTTGAGAGCCAAAGCAAAAGAGCGAAATGGTCCAGGTATCAACAGGGGTCTCGAAGCCGCCTACGGGCAGATCTTTCAACGCTTTCCCCAGCAATCCCCGGATCTCTATCTGGGGCTCTATCGTATCGAAAACAGCGATTTTTTCACCAACAGTCATCCTCGGTTTGTCGTCACAAAAGGCGGTAAGAACACCAGTCTCACTCTCGGAACCAATATTTCGGTGGTCAAGCAACCACTCATGGCCCATACCATACACGACGATACAATTGTGAGAGTGGCACCGGAACTGGCGCGTCTCACCCCGCTGCCGGCAGGGGTAAGACTGATCACGGACGGCTACCAGAAGGACAATATTCGCTGCCTCTACAAGACTGGCAAGCACGTCTGGATTAAAAGAGAAGACCTGCAATTCGAGCCGCCCGGTGCTCCCGCACCGCGGGCGGTGTGCCGTTCCGTTCAGGTAGACAAAGACGACTGGGGCGAAATTGTTTCAATTCCCATGAGCCAGAGACTACCATTCTTGATTGAGCAGACGGTGGGTGCCGGTGCAAACAAGCTGCAAGTCAAAATTTACGGGGCCCAGTCGGATACGGACTGGGTTTATCAGTCGCCGGCGGACGGCGAAGCAAGATTGATTGAAGATGTGGCCTGGAAGCAACCGGATGACGGCGTCTATGAAATCGACATCGCCCTCAAACCGGGGAGGCAGTGGGGCTACTTCGCCGAATACAAGGAAAACAATCTCAATTTACACATAAAGTATCCACCCCGCCTGGTCGATAACGGAGAGAAAGGGCGCCAGCCAAGACCTCTGCAGGGTCTTGTAATTTGCGTCGATCCCGGTCACGGCGGTCTTGAAAGCGGCGCCCTCGGACCTTCCGGTGTGTGCGAAGCCGAGGTCAATCTGGCCATCGCCAAGAAATTCAAAGCAGCCCTGGAGCAAGAAGGTGCCACCGTCTTCATGACAAGGGAGGAAGACATCGATGTCTCCCTCAACGACAGAGTAGCCTTTGCCAGGGACAAGAAAGTCGACTTACTTATCTCGGTGCACAATAACGCGTTGCCGGATGGAAGAGATCCCTTGAAAGAGCACGGCACTTCCACCTACCGCTACCATCCCCAGTCCATAGAGCTGGCCCGCTGCCTGAAAAACTTCATGGTCAAGGAACTGCAACTGCCTGATCTAGGCGCGCGCTATCAAAACCTGGCCCTTTGCCGCCCTACAGCCATGCAAGCGGTGCTGGTGGAAGTGGCCTTTATGGTCAATCCCGATGAATATAGCAACCTGATTAACAGCCAGTGGCAAAACAAAGCAGCCAGAAGCCTGGTAAACGGCTTACTCTCCTACTTTGCCCGCAAATAAAGGCGTCGCCAGACAGTATTTAGAACTGTTGGCGGGGCGGCATCGGCCCCAGCGGATCCAATTTAAAACTTCTTTCGAGCTCTTGCCTGTAAGCCATATTAGTTAGAGCTTCCACCGAGTACAGTTCGTCGTGCCAGTAACTATCTTCCCGGTCCTTAAGGTCATCCAGACGCTTACGGAGATTGGCGGGAATGAGTTCTTCTTGCATTAATCGCCTCGAATCTAGACTGAAAGTGTTCCTGCTTTATGCCTGGAGAATGACTTGTTGACTGATTGCACTGCCATCTTATGTGGTGCCTTTTCGATCAAGAAATCACTAAACTAAATCTCACATGCACAGCACTAGTTTAAGTCCTTCAATAGGATAAGCAATTCTTGACTTCCTCGCATATCCAGAAGAAACCGGCACCGGCTGTGGCTTTCAGATTTGTCTACTTAAAATCTTGGCTTAGACTTTGACAATATATACTTCCAGCGGCAGTTCCGATCCAAACGATTTGTTTTCGGAGGTTTAGTGAATATACTGGCTGAGAATCACTAACGTCTTATAATGAAGAGATGAATTTAAAGCTTCGACTGGAAAAATTATGCGACGCCCGCGCCTGGGTCAAACTTTCCTTTGCCGACGGAACCGCGCTTATTGGGCGACTATTACGCATCGGGCAAGATTATGTGGAACTTGAGACTTTTGGTGAGCCGGAAAAGCGCTACTCTTCCGACTATGCTAGCGATTACTCCAGACACTTGATTCCACTGGGGCTGATAAAGTTGCTCACCGTCGAATCACCGGCCTTCGCCGAATACGAAAGACGCAGACTCGATTATTTATCGAGGCTCGATTCGCACGATACGCCTGATCTGGAGCGCTAAGCCTTAGGGGCGACCGTCATTCGTTCTTTACGGCGCTTGGCCCAACCCTCGATTATTTCCTGCCGCGCCCGACCAACGGCGAGGGCACCGGAAGGCACATCTTTGGTGACGACGGTGCCGGCACCCACAACGGCCTCCGCACATAATTCCACCGGTGCCACCAGCACCGAATTACTGCCGGTGGAGGCACCGTCACCAACTATGGTGCGGTCTTTGCGCTTGGTGACATGATCGTAATTAGCCGTGATAGTGCCGGCGCCGATATTGACATTGCTACCCAGGCTGGCATCGCCGATGTAGGAGAGGTGCCCGACATTGGTGTGATCTCCCAGGGTTGCCTTCTTCAACTCCACGAAATTTCCAACTTTTGAGGCGCTGCCCACGGCGTTACCTTCCCGCAAATGGGCAAAAGGACCAACCCTGGCACGGTCACCAATGACGGAGTCGTTGACATAGGAATTGACCACCGAAGCACTGGCTCCCACACGCACCCTACCCTTCATGACCGTATATGGTCCGATCAGACAGTCGGCGCCGATTTCGATGTCGCCGGTAAGAATGCAGCCGGGCATGATCGTGGTCTCCTGCCCGATTTTTACTTCCGGACAAATCCAGGTAGTGAGCGGATCGACAATGGTGACGCCGCTCTCCAGTGCCAGCCTGCATACGGTGATATCGCGCAAATGCCTGGCTGCTTCCGAAAGCTCCAGACGCGAGTTGATACCGGCCATCTCCCGCCAGTCAGTGAGAGCCACGGCCGCAGCACCAGCTCCCGATTTGTAAGCCCAACCCACCAGGTCGGTAAGGTAATACTCTTTCTGCTTGTTTTCGCAAGTCAACGACTGCAAGCCATCTTTCACCGCGGGCCAGCTCAAACAGTAGATGCCCGTGTTCACTTCGCAAATAGCCTTTTCAGCCGGGCTGGCATCCTTATCTTCCACAACTGCCCTGACTTTGCCGGCTTCATCCCGAACGATGCGACCGTAGTTCTTGGGGTCTTCTACGATGGCGGTGAGGGCGGTGACGGCTGCACCGGATTGCTCATGACTCAAGAGCAAATGCTTGAGAGTGGCACTCTGTATGACCGGTGCATCTCCCACGGTGACAATTACATGACCTTTGAAGCCCTCAAGGGCAGGCGCTACTTGCATAACGGCGTGACCGGTACCCAACTGCGGTTCCTGTAAATGAGTGAGACAGGAGCCTTCCTCAAAAGTCTTCTCGACAAAATCGCGCACCAGCTCGGCTTGATGGCCGATCACCACATGCAGTTTCTCGGGAGCGAGAGCCTGACACTGCCTTACAACCCGGCTCAAGATCGGCATGCCGAGTACCTCATGCAAAACCTTGGGCTTAGCCGACTTCATGCGCTTGCCCTGTCCAGCAGCTAAAATAATTGCTCTCACCGCTACCATAACTACTCCCGAGCGCCGCCATGCAGCTCTCTTGAAAAACTATCGCCTGTGACAGGTTAGGTTAACACAAGAGCCTGCCTCGTGCTAAGAACTGGACAGGCTCTAATGTTTAAAGGCATCGAAAAAAAACGAGGCTCCCCAAATGGGGAGCCTCTAAATTGCTCGCAGGGTTGGTGCTGCCCCAACAGGCTCAATCCCTTGTGCCTCTCTACTGGAGTGACTGCGATATCAACAAGCTAATTCTTACCTGAAAGCCCTTGAGACACCTGCCTTTTAACCTTTCGTTTATTTTGCCTGTAACGAAAATGCATAACAATTGAAACCAGATTATCATCTACCTTTAGTCAGGGCTCTTGAGCAAGTATGTGGCATATAGCTAAAAGCCCAGGCTCAAGATATCGGAAGTAGACGAAAAGGTCAGCAAAATGTTGCCAGTAGCTATCAAAATGCCATACCAGCCCGGAAAAAACTCTAAAGTCGGCAGCTTTTTTATCAGACTGACCTGGCTATATCTGGCTCTAGTGCTGGTTCAGAGCGCCAGCTCACCGGCCCTGGCCCAGAGGCGACAGGCGGGCAAGCCCCAGGCTCAGGCCAGCGGTCCAAGACCCTATCCGGAGTTTCGCAGCCGTTTCGGGGTAATTCGCTGGCTTTCCGACCAGATGCCCTTGAAAGTCTTCGTCAGTCGCGGCTTGAGCCTCGACTCCATCATGGACCCGCAATTAGGTGCTCCCGTGGCCAACGTCGATAACCTGGCAGCCTGGCCCAATCTGGTGGCACAGATCGTAGAAAATCCCCAGCAATGGAACAGCCTGGGGGTAGCCGAGGGCTATGTGGACGGACATTATCAGGCCGCACTGGAGGGCGTCAGCGCCTGGAAAGCCTTTGAACCGGAAGGCTTTCTTTCTTACCAGATCACCGATGACCCACAGGAAGCCGACATCTACGTCTTCTTCACAAAACAGTTTGTCAATAAACTGGGCATGGCCCTGTTCGCTAACGACATCAGGGGCTACACTTCCAAGACCAATTTCCCATACAAAGCCATTCTCGCCGGCGGACAGGCCGCCTTCAAACCAGTGGTGATCGTCTTGCGCACCACCGAAGCCAGGGGCGCTTCCATGCCCCTGGGCAAAATGAAAGCCGCTGCTACTCACGAGTTTGGTCACGCTCTGGGCATAGAGGGACACAGCACCAACGCTTCCGACCTGATGAGCGTCTATTACGGCAGGGGCGTCATCTCGCCCAACGACGCTGCCACACTGCGCTATCTCTATCGACTGCAACCGGACTTAATCCCCTGAGTGCCAAAGGCGAAAAATGCCAAGAAACGACGATCACTACATGAGAAACCGGGGCGTGCGCAAACCCCGGAGCCCTTATGGTGATTATTCGGCTGCTGACGACCAGATTAGCGAGGATGCGGAACCAGCAAGGGCACCGGACAACGGCGCGCGTTCCAATCGCCAGGATAGCTTCCGGGCCTCGCGCGGGGCTCCAGCAAGCTTTCGGGAATTAGATCGAAAAGCCAGGGAAGAAGCGGAAGAGGAGAAAGAAAAGAAGCGAAAAAAGGACCGAAAGCGGCTCTTCAACCTGCTCAGCAATGAAGCCCTCTGCCTGGCCATCATCTTCGCCATGATCGCTACCTTCAACTACATGAGCAGCGATTATACCGGCGAATACCTGACATCGAATCCGCAACTGGGACTGGTCAAACTATCACTTTTGCGGCGAGCCGCTTCCGTGGAGGGCGAGCTCTGTTACGGGCGTTATCCGAATATGCAGATGGTAAGCGGCGTAGATCCCGGGAAACCAAATCAACGCATGGAGTTCTCAACCTCCCAAGAATGGCAGGAGGCCGGCAATTTACCACACAAAGCCGTCTTCCTCGGCACCATCAGTAGTAGCGCCGCCGTGGGCACACTCGTTGATGCCCGCGGCAAGTACAAGCTCAGACTGGAAAAGAACATGGTGGCATCGGTGTTTCGGCAATTCCAGGCCCATCTACCGGTCCTCCCCACCTTCCAGCCCCCCACCTGGGTAAAGACCGAAAAACCACTGATTGCGCCGGTTAAGCCTGGTTTTTCCAGGGAAGAGCAAATCAGGCAACTACAATTACCCGCTCTGCGCAAGCAATTGCAAGAAGAGCACTTGCTCAAAGAAACGCCGGCAAAACAGCCCGGCAAGCTCAGGGCCAACCCCGCCACTTTCAAAGACAGTTTTGACTACTCTAAATATCGCCGCTTTCAACAAAACAGCGCTTATCCCGGTCGCCTTGATCCAGGTCAATCGCATTATCGCCTGGATAGTGGGAAAGCTCGATGACGGTTGCCGCAGGCGGGCAGAAAAGTCGGATGTTGCTGCGCGGGTCTGCCCCCAGCCCCCGAGAGATATGAATGGTCGTCTCACCGCGGGACAGTAAGCCGCTTGCCTCATGACGAGCCAATTCCGAATCAGTGACAAGGGCGCCGAAGCCCGGCAATCGAATTTGACCGCCATGGGTATGTCCACCAAAAGCCATGTGGAACCCGGCATCAGCTAACATCTCCAGCTTCCGCGGCAAGTGAAAGAGTCCAAGCCGCAGCGACTGCGGCGGCGCCATAGCCATCAAGCTCATGAGTTCATCTTCAGCGATACCGGGATAGTCGATACCGACGATATAAATATCTTCGTCGGCCAGATGCACGCTTTCATTCACAAGAACGGTAAAACCGCCCTGCCTGAGTGAGCGGGCATGAGGAGTGACATCTTTCTTCCGGGCGGGGTGGCGCAGCTTCTTAATCACACGGCCGAGAGTCTTATTCAAGATGCTGTAATCATAGTAGTCGTGATTGCCAAAGACGGCATAAGCACCCAGACGCGGCTTACGGCTCAGAAGATGCTCACCGTATTTAATACCATGCTCAAACTCGAAGACATCGCCGGTTAATACCACCATGTCATAGTCATCATCAGTAATACTGCGGATGAACTCCACTTTGTGATCGTCGGAACCGCTCAAATGCAGGTCGGAAAGGTGCAGAATGCGCAGATCATGGCGACGCCCGCCGGCAGAGGCGCGAGAGCGGGTGCGCAGCTTAAGGGTCTCCAGCCGATATTTGCGGGTCTCAACCCGGGTGCCATAGAGGAAGAGGGCCAGTCCGGCAAGTCCAAGGCCCAAACCGGAAAGGGAGAGGATGCCTACCAATTTGACGGCACCATTTTTACTCTTCTTCAGGTTCTTAGCGGGCTTGCGCCGCACCCTCTTGAAGAGCAACATTATGAGATACCAGGCTATTTTGGCTTGCATATTGGCTATCTAGATCAGTTCAAAGCGTTCCCGAGATTCGAAGCGCTCGTCTTGTGCCGTTTCGAAAGTATCGACACTGACAAAGCGCCCATCTCTACTTTTACCACTATTGCCGTCGGTCCTGCCGATATCCGGGGCCGACAGGGTAGAAGCCAGCCAACGAAATGGAAAACCGATACCGATAAGAGCCAGAGCGGCCAGTATGTCATAAGGGAGCGGATACCAGGTCATATTGCGAGCCAGTTCGAAAACCCAGGGCTGCCAGGCCAGGGCTGCCGAAGTGCCGTTCATAACATAGGAAAACAAGACGCTGCCGAAAAGATACATCAGTCCGCACAAATGAGTGACGCTCAGCCCCGCCACCACGGCCAGAGACTGACTCAAGGTGGTACGCCGGCCCCTGGTGATCATGCCGGCCACCCAGGCTGTGGGAATGAGCGCCAGCAGGTAGCCGAAGCCCGGTTCATTACAGTAGCTGAAACCGCCCCCGGCCGCGAAGGGATGAATTCCGAAGAAGGGTCCGATCAAGCCCAGTACAACGAAAATAAAGCAGGCCACCACGCCCAGGTAAGGACCCAGCACATAACCGACGAAAACCGCCGCCGGAGCCATGGGGCAATAATTGGTAGAACGGTAGTGAGGGGCTTCATGCTTGAAGCCGGGAAAAACAGACAGCACTTTCGCTTCGGCCTGCTCGGGTAGAGCAAGCACGGCGGCATCAGCCCGGTTTTGCAGGAAAGCCGCCAGGTTTCGCTGGCTGGAAACCGGCACACTGATAGCGGTAAATGCCGACAGGAAAAGCACCAGCACCGAGAGCATGGTCATAACCACCTGCCCCACCGAGGACTTGCGTTTAACACGAGTAATTGATGCCGGTCCCTGAGAACGCAAAAGAATTCCTCAATAGCACTGCTATTTTACTGGCGTCCCTATTGTCGTCTTAAGGCTTAAGGCAAGTCAAGTCCTTAGATATCCAATGCATTTACAGTTGAGGTAAAAATCCGGAAAAATAAGATTCCTCTCTCCTGAGTATCCGCTAACCTGAAGCCTGGGATTCTTCCTCGAGGCGGTCACCGAGAAAGAGTTTTTCCAGACCCTGGTAAGAAAGCCCCTTCTCTTTGATGCGCTTTTGAAAGAGGGTGAGAAACTCCGGCGAGGAAAGGCGATCCGTCCAGAGCACCAGAGCGTCTTCATCGTTATCCTGGTAATAATTGCGGCGCACTCCCAGGCTGCGGAAGCTGTATTTGCCGTAAAGCCTCTGGGCCGAATCGTTGGAGACCCGCACTTCCAGCGTAACCCAATCGGCACCAACCTTGCGAGCTTGAATGATGTCGTTGATGAGCAGTCGCTCACCCACATAGAGCCGGCGATAATCCGGGTGCACCGCCAGGGTCGTCACATGGGCTTCCTCGCCAATCAACCAGAAGCCTGAATAACCAAGCACCCGCTCATTCTCTTGCTCCCTGGCCGCATAGTAAAAACCGGAAGGATTGATGAGCTCATTCATAAAAGATTGGCGAGTCCAATGATGTGAGCCGAATGCCACCGGCTCAATATCCATAACCTGCTCTAAATCACCAATGGTGAGCGGGCTTATATCAATGACTTTCGACTCTTTCGACACCATCGCCTTTCTTCAGCGTAATGGAAGCACCGCGCAAATAAAGGGGCTCGACCTTAAGATAGTGGTCGGCTTGCGCGGATGACAAAGATAACCTAAGCAGAGCCAGTTTAGACTGGGTTAGGGCCATATTCTTTACGGGCTGCGCCTCAAGCAAGCCCTCAGGGCAGGGAGCCAGCCGTGTCAAAACTGCCGGTTCCACGGCAATGACAGCATTTTCGAACCTGGATGAGGTGAAAAGCTCCCGCGCCGCCTCATAGGTCAAATATGAAGGAGGCAGATTGGCCGAGCCCTCTGCCACCTGCAGATCAAAGAATCCTTCAGCGTGCGGCACAACTGTGTAAACGGCCGCATAACAATGGCTGCGGGAAGCTTCTTTAACGATTCCCACAACTCTGGCGCCGCAAGCGTAAGCCAGCTCGTAGCAAGCGCTTTCCAGAGAATTTATGCCTATCAAAGGAATAGCAAGAATCTGGGCCAGGGTGCGGGCCGTCACCACCACCACTCTCACACCTGTAAAGCCACCGGGGCCAAGACCAACGCAGATTGACTGCAACTGCTCACGTTTGAGGGAAAGCTCGGTCATAAGCCTGTCGATGGTTGGGATCAGACAGCTTACCGTGCCCTGGCGATCACTGCGCTCCTGCCCGTCAAAATCCAGACGCTCCGAAGCCAGAACGCGAAAGTCTTCAAATCCGGAGGCGCCTTCCTGGGATGCGCTGCCAATACGGGCACTCACAATGGAGACGGAAAGGTCCCGTCCGCTGCCGTCGAAGGAGAGCATCAACATGAAGGATCAGTCACGACTCCCGGAAGATTCACCCTTGGAACCGGAATCCACCCGTTGAGCTTCAGCAGGCAAGACCGGACTTTCAGGCTCCGCTGCAGCAGTTTCAGGCTTTGGGGAGACGTTCTCGACTGCCTCCTCGGCACGCTCGCCGCTGCCGTTAGAAGGCCCATCAGCGCTGAGTGCAACTTCGCTGGCTTCCTCTATGGCACGCTCGAGACCTTCTTCGCCTTCCGCCACCACTTCTATATTGCCGCTCTCGATCATCTCCTGCAGCATCTCGGGGGTGAGCCCCTGCTGCCGCAGCACTTCCATTTGAATAATGCTGAGGAATTCTTCCGGCGTCACGCCATCGGGAAGTTGAGAAGGATCGATCATATCGGCAGTGATCTGGGAAATATCGAAAATCTCCATCGGTTCCGGTTGAGGTTGAGCCCTGAAGATCTGCTGAATCGATTCGGCTTGAATGGAGCGCAAAAGTTGGTTGAACATATTGAAGGCTTCCCGCTTATATTCTTGCAGCGGGTCTTTCTGAGCATAGGCCCGAAGCTGAATGCCTTCTCTCAAGAGATCGATGTTGTGCAGATAATCCACCCACTTGGTGTCGATATTGTGCAGCAAGACCTGGCGCTCGAACTCGCGCATCTCCTCGAGACCAACATGCTCTTCCCGCACTCTGTAAGCGGTTTCCATAGCATCCCAGAGTTTCTCTCTCATATCATCGTAAGAGAGTCCCTTCAGTTCAGCCACCTTCACTTCATGCATCATGGGGATGTCCATGGAGAGTGCCTGCAGCACCTCAGGTAACCCCGACTCCTCAAAGAGATCGGGCGGCGCATCGGGATCAAGATGGGCCTCAAGGATCAAGTCGAGGTGCTCTTTCATCATGTCCAGCATGCCGTCGCGCAAGTTGGCCTTTTCCAGGATACGACGACGTTCCCTGTAGATAACTTCCCTTTGAGTACTCAAAACATCGTCGTACTGAAGCACGTGCTTACGCATGTCGAAGTGATGAGCTTCCACTTTCTTCTGGGCGCCTTCGATGGAGTTTGTAACCATACCGGACTCGATTGGCATGTCTTCATCTGCTTTGATGATGTCCATCAAACGCGAAATATGTTGACCGCCGAAGATGCGCATGAGCTGGTCTTCCAGCGAGAGGAAGAAGCGCGTTGTGCCGGGGTCGCCCTGACGACCGGCCCTACCTCGGAGCTGGTTGTCGATACGACGGGCCTCGTGCCTCTCGGTACCGATGATATGCAAGCCACCAATGCTGGTGACTTCCTCATGCTCCTTATCGGTAATGACCTTCATTTCTTTGGTCAATTCCTTGAGCCGAGCTTCGTATTCAGCCATTTTTTCCGGGTCGGAATGCAGCTCTTCGTCTTTAAATTCTTTGGACAGTTTCTCTTTAGCCAGATACTCGGCGTTTCCACCAAGCAAAATGTCGGTACCACGACCAGCCATGTTGGTGGCCACGGTGACTGCGCCTTTTCGACCGGCCTGAGCCACGATCATGGCTTCCTTTTCATGGTGCTTGGCGTTCAAAACCGCGTGAGGAATGCCGTTTCTAATGGCCGCCACCACTTTAGCCGTGCGCAGAGTGGAGTAGGCCCGGTCGAGGAATTCTTCCTCTTTCGGGTGCTCTTTCTCCAATCTCTTCACGACTTCATCGAGTTTGTCGGCATCGATTTGACCTGGCCGCTCCAGAATTTTACGCAAGGAAGAAATGTTTTCGCCTTCCAGCTTGCGTCTGCCCATAAGTTCTTCCATACGCTTAATTTTGAAGAGCAGAAACTCATTCATTTTGGCCGGTCTGGTCAGCAAATCATCAATTAGTTCCGACTTCTCAATAGAGACCGTACCCACAAGCACAGGGCGTCCGGCTTCGTGCATGTCGACAATCTCTTCCACCACCGAGATGTACTTCATGCGCTCGGTCTTGTAGATGACGTCGGGATTATCCTGACGCTGCGACTTACGATTGGTGGGGATTGAAACCACGTCCAGGTTGTAAATCTTGGCGAATTCAGGCGCTTCCGTCATGGCTGTGCCGGTCATACCGGCCAACTTGGGATAGAGCCTGAAGAGATTCTGATAAGTGATAGAGGCAAACGTCATGGTTTCCTCTTGAATCGGCACTCGCTCCTTGGCTTCAATGGCCTGGTGCAGTCCGTCACTCCAGCGGCGGCCTTGCATCATCCTGCCGGTGAACTCATCGACGATGGTCACTTCCGGCTTGCCTTCCTCGTTGGGCACGATTACATAGTCGGTGTCCAGCTTATAAATTTCCTTGGCGCGCAGAGCTTGCACCAGGTGGTGGGCGTAGTTGTGGTGCATATCGAACAAGTCGTCTACACCAAGCATCTTCTCGGCGTTAATGATGCCGCGCTCGGTGAGCATGACGTTGCGCTGTTTCTCGTCTACATAATAGTCGCAGTCTTCGTCGTCCTTATCTTTGCCGCGTTCCAGCAGGGGTGAAATCTGCGACATGCGCACATAAAGCTCGGTGAAGGAATCTCTCGGATAACCGGAAATAATGAGCGGCGTTCTCGCTTCGTCAATGAGAATATTGTCGACTTCGTCGACGATGGCAAAATAATAGGGACGCTGCACCAACTCATCAAGAGACTTGCGCATGTTGTCGCGCAGATAGTCGAAGCCGTATTCGTGGTTGGTACCATAAGTGATATCAGTGCGGTAAGCCGCCGCCTTTTCCCAATCGGGCTGATGGGAATAGACAAGCCCGGTGGACAAGCCCAGGAAGCCATAAAGGCGACCCATCCACTCGGAATCTCGGCGAGCCAGGTAGTCGTTGACGGTAACTACATGAGCGCCGCGTCCGGCCAGGGCGTTCAGGTAAGTAGGTAAGGTCGCTACCAGGGTCTTACCTTCCCCGGTGCGCATCTCGGCAATCTTGTTGAAGTGCAGGGCGGCACCGCCCATGAGTTGCACATCGAAGTGGCGCATGTTGAGCACGCGGCTGCCGGCTTCGCGACAAACCGCAAAGGCTTCCGGCAAAATCTGCTCCATCACCTCAGCCAGGGCTCTGTCTTTCATGGTGCGAATCTGCCCGGGCATCTTCGGCACATCATCGGCAATCAGCTTGACTTCCGGCACATCTTTCAGAGCATTATCAATTCTTTGCTTGAACTCGGCAGTTTTGCCTTTCAGTTCATCGTCAGAGAGCTTACCCATGGCATCGGCGAAGGAATTAGCCTGGTTGACGTAAGGCTGCAGAGCCTTGACCCGCTTCTCATTGGTATCGCCAAACATCTTCTTGACGAAGTTTTTGGCTTTGTCCTCCCAATCACTCATGCTCTTTTTCTCAGCTCCTGAAACGCTTTCTTGAGAAAGCCCGGTGTCAATCCCGAGGCATTTCCCTGAGGCAATTTGACCTCAAGGGCGTATCTTAACCCGCCCTCTGCTACATTACCCCTGCAACAAAGCCTATTTTAACATCTCTAAGCAACCCCCTTGAAAAGCGCAGACAGCTGGAAGCAGGCTTGCTATGATAATCCGGACGTCAAGAGAGCAAAATATAAGGCTCGGACGGGGCAAGCTGAGCCAGATTTCATAAGAAGCCGGAGAATTAAGAAGTTGACCACGGAAAACGCCAGTACGGAATCCAAAATGAACGAAATCGGGAAGAAACGTGCCCTCTCGGGTCTAACCCTGGCTGAGTTAACCGACTTTGTAAGCGAATTGGGTTTGCCGAAGTTCCGAGCCAAACAGCTTCATAGCTGGATCTACGCCAAATGGGCCAAGAGTTTCGACGAGATGACCGACCTCGGTCAGGAATTGCGAGCCAAACTTAATGAAGTGGCTACCATTCAATTCCTCAAGCTGGCCCATCTGGAAGTGAGCCGAGACGGCACCCGTAAATATCTCTTCGAACTACCGGACGGCCAACTAATTGAGTCGGTTTTGATTGCCTTTGAAGACCGGGATAGTCTCTCGGCCTGCCTCTCATCCCAGGTAGGCTGCGCCGTCGGTTGCACTTTCTGCGCCACCGGCTACCTGGGCTTCAAGCGCAACTTGACCCATCAAGAAATCGTGGACCAAGTGATGAGTATTCAAAGAGAGAGCGGCCAGCGCGTTGCCAACATCGTTTATATGGGGCAGGGCGAACCGCTTCTCAATACGGATACAGTAATTAGTTCCATCAAAACCCTGATGAACTCAGTAGGCATCGGAGCCCGCCACATTACCGTCTCCACCTCCGGCATCGTACCCGGCATAAACGACCTGGCTGCCGCCAATCTACCTATCACCCTGGCCCTTTCCCTGCATGCGCCGGACCGCGCCACCAGGGAAGAAATCGTACCGATCACAAGCAAGTACCCCATCCATAAAGTCATGGAAGCCATGCACGATTACGTCAACACCACCAGAAGGCGGGTGACCATCGAATACGTGCTGCTGGAAGGGGTGAACGACTCGGAAGAACAAGCCCGCATGCTGGCTGAACTGGTCAAAGATCTACACTGCAACATCAATTTAATTCCCTTCAATCCCACCATGAACAAAGAAGGTCAGATACTCTACCAGCGCCCCGACATACGAACTCAGAAGCGCTTCCGCGACATCTCCGGTCGCACCGGCAAAACCGTCACTATCCGCCTGGAGCGCGGCACCGATATAGATGCGGCCTGCGGGCAGTTGCACAATAAATTCCTGGCCGCCAAAAACTGAAACTTACCGGATAAGAGATGTTTTTCTGGGAAGACTTACTGACTGAACAGTTCCAAGACTGGCGCGAGAGCCTGAAAGCAAGTTCTCCGTCATTTCTAGATCAATACAAACAAGATCAAGAAGAAGCCAGTGCAAGACACCTGGAATGGCTGAAAGAAAACTTCTTTGCCGAAAGCGATGAAAGCAAATTATCCCAGGCATTGAGATCGGTACTGTCGGTGGATGGCTGGTTCGTAAAAACGCAAGAAAGTGGCGAGCCTGTATACCTTGCGCAAGTACCGGAGCAATTTAAGTACTTTCCCTACACCGACCTGAGCGGTCTGGCTAAGGCCGAGACAAAAGGCGGCAAGAGCCGGGAGAGTAGCCCCAAGTACCGACCGGTAAAGGAAGCGGGAGTCTCTTACCTGGCCTTGCATCGCCGGGAGTGCTCGGCAGCCATACCCATCCCCGCCGGCGAAATAGTCAAATACCTGCCAGCAAAGTGCGGCGGTATCTTATTTTATATGGAGGCGGAAGATGCAGGAACGAAACCACTCTTCTTGCCGGAGAAGTACATCGAGCGCCTCAAGAGCCTGACTGAAGCGATGCAAGTAGAGCACTACCTGGTCTTTCCCGGTGGTGCAGGAGCACAGTTAGAGACCCTGCTCAAACACCAGTGGCAGGTGGAAGTGAGGGGCGGTGAAATAGTTAAAAGCACTATTTTCTCAGATCTCAAAATGGTGTTGGCGGCCACCCACAAAGACAAATGCCCTTTCAGCGAAACCATGACCATGAGCGGCAGGAAGCTTTTTGCCTGGGTGGCACAGCAAGATGATGTGGACGGACTGGCCGTCAATGTAGTCGGCAAGCTGGAAAGTGGCGGCAGACCGGTGAACAATTTGGTCATGGCCCCGGGGATAGCTCATGCACTGTCACGCGGTAATGACATACGAGCAGGAGCAGCCCCGCTGCCGGCCCGCTCTCTCAAAGAAGTGGAACATTACTTGAAGCAGGTCGACTTCCCCTGGAAAGACAGGCGCTTTGTGGAAGCGGTTGTAAAAGACGACAGAGGCCAGGAAATGGTGCTCTTGAGGGCCGTGGTGGAAGGGGCCAGCACCTGGAGAATACAGGACAGCCAGGGCGGGCAACTGCTCGCCCACGAAGATGGTCTGACCTGGAGCCCGGTCTTCCAATTGCCCCTCAACTACAAACAGGTGAAGGGCTTTGGCGAGGGCAAGACCAAGATACTTTGCGCCGGACACCTTGCCACCGAACTCGGTGCACGCTCGTACCGGGCTGAAGATATCAATTACCTCTGGCGTCCCGGCCGCTTTCTCTTATTGGGTCGACTGCTCGACGAACAAGACAGGCGAAGCAGCCAACATCGCATGGAAGTAGCCGGGGAGTTATTGAAGTTGCTCGACGGGCAAGACCGCATTCCTCGCTCGGCCATTCTCACGGTGGAAGGGGCAAAAACTTTCAGTCTCAAACCATTCACCAGAGAGAGACAATGGCTGGAAGCCAGTCTCAAGCGCGCCGAACAATTTACCGAAGCTTTTGCCTGGGGTGTGGCTTAAGCGCTTTGAACTGCGGCACCGAAAGGTAAAGCCAAGCACTCCCGCCTTCACGCGCTCTTCGTCCTATCGTCCGATAACTCTTTCAAAGGACAGCCCAGCGCGGCTCTAGCCTCTGCCAAAACTCTTTCTATTTCCCGCTCGTCTTCAATCAAATCAAACTCTTCTAGTTCAAAGTCATTAAAAACTAGAGTATCAAACCACCGACCACTCTTAAAACAGGCATGAAAACTGTCTCGACGGTCGTATAACCTAACTTCACCAGCATCTGACTTTTGCAGAAGTACATTCCGAGCCATGAGATCTCACCTATTCCTTAATTGCTGAACGAGCTTGTTTGATTATTTGCTTAACTATTTCATTTGTTTGACCTGTCCTTGCCAAATAGGCAGCCCATGCATCAAAGTACAGGTCGGCTGCGACTGCATCAGCCTCGTCTTTTGCATTGCGCATCGCACTCGTCATTTTACTGACGTCCTTTCCACGCCATTGCTTGTACATCTGATGTTCAATCTTACCGGCTTCATTCATCTCTAGCGGCAAGATTTGATACTCAAGAAGCTGCCCATTTGGCGCTCTCAGATCAATTGCCGCCATGCGCCAGCCTCGACCTTTTGGTTTGATTAGCTTGTCTAGTTTTTCTTCGCCTTTGTCGTTCACATCAGCCATACCAGGGCACACCTCTTGCAAGATTGCCCTATTATTCCCATCTGAGGCTGATAAAAAACCATCGCCCACCATGGCTCTAAACCATGCTGTCACGCCATACCTGCCGCGCTTCCTGAGAGACGCCAGTCTCAAGTGCACCGAACAATTCACCGGTGTTTTTGCCTGGGGTCTGGCTTAAGCGCTTTGAACTGCCGCACCGGAAGGCAAAGCCAGACTCTCGGCCGGCAGCGGCTCAAATTCAAATTTACCGGCGGCGCTACTCTTCACATGACCCCAGGGCACCCCCGGCTCATGGTCGAAAATTACCAGGTAATTGTCCTTAGCGCAGTCTACCAGCCACTTCGACTTCTCATCGCAGCTGGCCAGGGGATAGTGGTCATAACCCATTACCCAGGGCGGAGAGAGATGGCTTCTGGTGGGCAGGATGTCGGCGAAGTAGACGGCTTTTTCACCCTTAGATTCCAGGTAGACAACCTGATGGTGCGAGGTATGACCGCCTGTAATACGCACATGCACGCCCGGACAAACTTCGTGATCACCGTCCACAAACAATATCTGACCGCGCTCCTCAAGAGGCACATAGTCGTCGGGGCGATAACTGGCTCTGGCCCTGGCATTGGCCTTGAAGGAGAAATCCCATTCTCCCTTTTGCACCACATATTTGGCATTAGGATAAGTAGGCACAATCTTGCCATCTTTCTCAATGGTGGCACCGCCGGCATGGTCAAAATGCAAATGAGAAATTATGACGAAATCTATATCTTCCGGTTTCAGCCCCAATTGAGCCGGTACCATGGGTGGTGCAGCAAGCGTCTTCAAATCGTAGCGAGATCTCTCCTTATCGCTCCAGCGGTCGCCCATGCCGGTCTCCACCAGCACTTTTTTGGAGCCTGTATCGATGAGCAACAAGTTGCAAGCCAGAAGCACCCGGTTGGCTTCATCACAATCTGCAGTCTTGGCCCACATGGTCTTGGGTACAACCCCGAACATGGCACCACCATCAAGGCGGAAAGTTGATTCTCTCAAAACATACAGGTCAAAATCGCCGAACTTCATAATAGCTCCGTCAAGCAAAACAACAGAGTCTAAGTCTACAGAGAATTGCCCGGTTTTTCTCAGTTCAACTCATAATCCAGATCAATAAGGGCTTGCCTGGCTCGCGCTTTGATCTCCTTACTCTTGGTGCTGTTGAAGACCTTGAGCCAGAGCCTGACCAATTGCTCACGAGCCCGGTTGCGCACCTTTTCCGGTTCATTGGAGCGGTAAATACCGTCCCAGGTGCGGATTTCTTTGATTATGGAGGGGATGCGACTCTCCAGGATATTAGCCTGGCCGGCAAGCCAGTGCGGCGCTTCCGGACAGCGCGCCGCCAGCCGGTAATACTTGGCCGCTTTCACCTCATCGTGACCGTACAGATAAGCGTTCAAACCGGCAATGTAAGGCAGATACCAGTTGTCGGGATTGGCTTCGATGCCGGTTTTTATAATCTTATCGGCCAGGTCCGGCCGTTTCTGGTCGGCGCCGACGCTAAAGGCACAGAACCAGTAAGCCTGGATGAAGTGTGGATCCAAACCGGTGATTAGCTCCAGATAAGGAGCGCAGAGGGCATAGTTGTCTTTCCCCCGACTGAGGGTGTCGCCTTCATAGCCCACAAAGGCCAGCCAGTAAAGGTCGGCCAGCAGTTGATCATAACCAAGCCCCAGGAGCCGCGCATGTCCGGCAGATGGCACCAGGCTGGTGCTCTCAAGGGAGCTATCGGTGCTCTTAAGACTGGAAGCAAGGCAACTAAGAGAACGCTCCCGGGCCCAAATTGAACCCAGGAGCGCAAGCCCAAGCAAAGCTAGACAAGAGAGGCGGCTTGCGGACAAGAAAGAGCCTGGCTGCATCTCTTATAAATTTGCCGGCTTATTGATTGGAGAGAACCAGAGTAGTGCCGGGAGAGGTTCCACCCAGAGCAGTACCTGATTTACCAGCGCCGCGAATAGCATAAGAGGTAGGAGCGGCACCGGTGATGGCGCTGTACTCTACGTTGCCGGCCGAGCCCACGGAAGTGGGGGCACCAGCTCTGGTAGCCTGCACGTCGGAAACGGCGCCACTCTTAATCGCTTCGGGGGCGTTGGTGAAGGGGTTGACCGGATTCTTCCCAGCCGTGGCACCGGCGCCGGTTGAACTGCTACCGCCTGGCAGGTAGCTCAAATAATCGGAACTGGAAGCGCTGGCCGGATAGGTACCGCCATTGTCAGTAGCGTAAGACTCGGCGGCAATCTGAGCCGTGCGCATGTTGGCTTTGACCGAAGCTTCACGGGCCTTATCCTGGGCGCCGATGAAGTTCGGGAGCGCGATTGCGGCAAGGATACCGATGATGATAACTACAACCAGAAGCTCAATAAGGGTGAAGCCCTGGTTGGACCTGCGCTGAGGTTTGCGCCCCACGCGACTCCGCAAACTTACTAATGACATAGCACTGCCCCTCTAAATGTGACCAAACTCATATTAACCGGTTTGAAGAGAACTTACAGAGTAAAAACCAGGGGAATTGTCTGGAAAAACTAGAGATTCTCCCGAGCCCTGCCTTTGACTTGCCCAGATTGTGAACAACAATAACGACCCGGGAAAAGCGAAAGCCGCCAGGAAATCCTGGCGGCTTAACAATGGTTTACATGAGGACGAAACCTAAACGGTTACTAGTTCGCGCTCAGTGACGGTAACTTTCTGTTCAGTCTTGTGACGATCGTGCTGTACTTTACGAGGACGTCTCAAGTGCTCCATAAATCTGCGATGAGCGAGGGTATCGATTTGGGCCTGGGAGGTTTTCTCCGGCACCGAAAGAACGAACTCTGTGTTGCCTTCTACTTTAGGTTGTTGGTTGTATTTGCCTACCAGGTAGAGGTAGCCGCCGCGTGTCGAATATACATAATGAATCATGCCGCCTGCCTTTCTAGATTGCTCTTAGATGCCTTTGAAGTACGCCGAGAAGAAAAAGAAGAGTTTATTTGAGACCTGAGAGAAGTATAAGAATGCCTCACCAGGAGTTTAATCGCAATTGCCTCAAATGTACACCAGGAAATACTAAGTGCGGAGCTATGTTTCAAAGTGAAAAATAATATTGTCTGAACAATTGCTGTCTTAGTGTGTAACAGCTCCCGTTACAGGTTGTCCAGATCCGGCTCCTGATGCTGATTCTGCTCTACCTTCCTGGGATGACTGTGCCGCTTCTGATGAGAGAATTTTACTGGCGAGGTCATCACCGATGATGATCGTGACGGAGCTTTCTATATCTCCAACAGATGCATTCACCACATCTCCTATATTGCCCAGATCGGCTTTTACTAAACCCGCATCTTCCGGATTTGCCTTCTGCGCGATGATTCTCGTGCGCTTAACCGGGTCTGATAATTCAAGCATGCGCTTCTGAACGATGACATTCTTATAGCCCTTAGAACCCAGTATACGAGCCAATTTAAAGCCCATTCCCTCAGTAGAACTGGAGTTGCCAATAACTATTCTGATATCATCCCTGGTGGTCTCGATAAAATTTGCACCCATCAATCGCGATACCATCCTTCTGACATCACTTTCACTGACAGCCCAGTCACCGGAGGGTGAAAAGCTGCCGGGCATCATCGTTAAGAGCTGGTTAGATTTTGGTACGCCCCGCACAAAATTGGCCATCTCCATCATCTGAGGCACAGTCAGATCCGTAGAAATATATTGTTGTGCTATTTCCATCAAGCGCGGAATATGCCTCCAGGACTCCGGCTTGAGAGCCTTATCCAGCACGGCTCGAAGAAAGATCTCCTGCCTCTGAACCCGGCCGATATCGCCTAAGGCATCATGGCGAAAACGCACAAAGCCCATGGCTTGATTACCGGTAAGGGTATGCACGCCAGGCTCGAGATCAATTTTCAACTTGGCGGTCCAGTCCATATATTGCATCTTCTTGGGAACTTCAACGGTGATTCCGCCCAGTTCATTGACCAGATCCACAAGCCCGTGCACGTTCAAAACCACATAATGGTCAATCGGTGTATCAAGAAACTGGCTGACCGTGCTGACAGCCAGAGTCGGTCCGCCCAGGGCATTAGCCGCGTTGATCTTCTGAGAACCGTTACCGGGGATATCAACCACGGTATCGCGCGGTATAGAAATCACCCTCAGGGTATTAGCAATAGGATCAAGGCGCCCCACCAAAATAGTATCGGAGCGCCCTGTGAAAGCATCTTTATCGGCTTTGAGTTTGCGCCCGGAGTCGGAATAGACCACGTCGGTACCAAGCAAAAGTATGGTACGGGGCTGCTTCAATGTAGCTATGCGCAACTGCGGCGGCATCAACTGAGGCTTGGACACCGATACGTAAAGGTAGGCGCCGAGCGCTCCTAGAAGGGCGCAAGTGATAAAGATAAAAAGCCAATGGGATAGTTTCAAGCTATCTACGGGTCCCCAAACTCTGGGATATTATACGTGCTGTAGCTGTTTAATCATGAGACGGCTAACCAATCGAGGCAAAACCACTCGACAGACTGAACAAAACGAGACTTACAGAATGAGCCTACAGCCTCTCCCCAAGAAAATCCTGACAATAAATTTCGGCGGCATCGGGGATGAAATTTTGTTTCTGCCTACCTTGCTGGAAGTTAAGAAACTGCTTCCGGACAGCCGCATTTCCCTGCTCCTGGAACCCCGCTCCAAATCCGTGAAGGAAGTGACGGATCTTGTTGACGAGGTGCTGCCCTTCGATATAAAGAAACGCCCGCTCCTACCCTCCGACTACCTGAAGCTGCTTTCACTAACCAGACAGGGCAAATACGATCTGGTCATTTCCTCAGGCTCTTCACCGATGGTGGCGATGCTGCTATTCGCCTCCGGTATTCCCGTAAGAATCGGATATGACGCCGGCTCACCCGTTAAATGCTTGCTCACCCATCCGGTCAAGCTGAATAAAGAACAATACGCCGGCAATATGTACCACGATCTAAGCAGAGGTCTGAGAGCCTATCTAGACGAACACCATAAAGGTCATACCGTTCGCACAAGCGATGGAGACGGAATGCTGCAAATTCCTCGCGTGACCATCGATCGAGCCGCTGCCGCGCGCATGCAAGAGGCCCTGAGCACAGAAGAACGGCTACTCAAGAAAAGGCTCAGCCTTGCCCCCACAGGCGGTGCTTCAAGACCGGCGGAGGATGAACAAGACGAGCCCGTACAGAGAATTCTCATCCACCCCGGCACATCCAGACTGGCGGTCCAGAAAGGCATCATCAAAACCTGGGACAGCCAAAACTGGCTGACACTAATCCGCTCGCTTCTGGCACAGAAAAGCCTCAGTAAGCCCATAGAAATAATTCTTGCCGGCGGTCCCGATGACGAAGAGGTAATGAAAGATTTGATGCAGGCGCTCGGTAGCGAGGCCGACAAATTGATCAATTTTTACGGCAAAACACGCAGCCTGGCTGACCTTGCCGCTCTCATCGAAATCACCGATCTCTTCATCTGTGTAGATTCAGCCCCCATGCATGTGGCAGTAGGCTTAGACAAAAAGGTTGTAGCGCTCTTTGGCCCCACAGATCCGGCCAAGCTCATACCCAGACAGAAGAACTTCTGCGCTCTTAGTGATAATGCCGCTACGACTCGGAGCCTGCTAGACGGGCTCGGCGTTCGGCTTCTTCCCGATACTGTCGTCCAGTCTTCGCTGGATCTACTGAGGCAAGGGTAAGACCGATAAAGCTCTCATCGAATTGCTCGGCGATTATCTTATCCATCTCCTTGCCACCGTCCTCGGTGAGAGACAAAAGGTTTGTTACCACCACCGGGTCAAACTGGGTGCCGGCCAACTTGCGTAGTTCCTCGATAGCACGCACATGTCCGATAGCCTTGCGATAGGGGCGATCGGTGGTCATAGCGTCATAAGCATCCGAGACCAGAATGATGCGCGCTCCAATCGGAATGTTCTCGCCCTCTAAACCGTCCGGGTAGCCGGAGCCGTCGAAGAACTCATGGTGGTGCTTGACATATTCCCGCGCTCGCACGAGCCCTTTTAAATCACCGATAATTTCAGCGGACTTGACCGGATGGCGCGACATTATTGAGCGCTCTTCCGCCGTCAATTTGTCGGGCTTCCAGAGAATAGACTCGGGTACGCCAATCTTGCCGATATCATGCAAGATTCCTCCCAGCTCTATGTCTCGCAGGGTGTCCTCGGGCAAGCCCATCTGGCGGCCGATCAAAACGGCAATGCGGCTTACTCTCAGACTGTGCCCGGCTGTGTAATCACACTTGGCATCAAGAGCATCGGCCAGGGCCCTGATTGTGCCCACGGAAAGATTCTCCAGCTCGGTGAGGGCGCCCGAGAGCTCAATGACCAGATTATCATTGCGCTCTTTCAATTCAAAAGCTTCAAGAGCCCGACGTACTGTCAGTTTAAGCTCATCAGCGTCCCAGGGCTTGGGAATATATTTGTAGACATGACCGGCATTGATGGCGTCAATCAGCGCCTGTACGTCGGTGTAGCCGGTCAATAAAATCTTGATGGCATCCGGGCGAATCTTCAAAGACTGCTCCAGGAGCTGTACTCCGGTCATGGATGGCATGCGCTGATCGGTGATGATCAAGGAAATTTCTTCCTTTTCCAGCAGATTGACGCCTTCCTGGCCGCTGGCCGCCTCAAAAATATCGTGGTCTTCCGAAAGCACACGTCTCAAAAGCCTGAGATTCTGGACTTCATCATCGACTACGAGGATTTTGTGACGGCGCATTTCTAGCAAATACCTCTTTTGAACCCTCGTGCCGGACGGGTTTCTCTAATCTGGATCGCTCAAGTAATCGGCAGTCACGGAAGCAGCCGAATACCCGTCTCCGCCAGCCTGCCTTCTGGCAGTCAGGGGCACCCTCACATAAAAGGTAGTGCCCTTTGAGATCTCGCTGGTAAACCAGATTTGTCCGCCATGCCTTTCGATAATCGAATGACAAATGGACAGACCGAGACCTGTTCCCTGACCAACCGGTTTGGTAGTGAAGAAGGGATCAAAGATTTTACTCTGAACCTCGGGCTTTATACCAGGCCCGTGGTCGGTTATTTGCACAAGCACGCTTTCCCCCTCCAGCCGGGCCTCGATATCCAGGCTGGCGCCCTCCACCCCCTGCATAGCCTGGGCCGCGTTGGAGAGCAGGTTCATCCAGACCTGATTGAGCTGACCGGGATAGCAGAGTACCTGCGGCAATTCAGCAAAACCCGCCTGGAAATTGACAGGAATCTTGTCTTTACCGTAGTACTGGGAGAGGATCTTGAGGGTCGACTCAATCCCCTCGGCGATGGACGCCTCTTTTAGCTCCGCTTCATCCAGGCGGGAGAAGCTGCGCAGATTGCGAATAATATGGCGAATGCGCTCGGAACCCTCATTCAAGTCGGCAATTATATTGTCCAGGTCACTGACCAGGAAGTCGTACTTGAGCTTGCGCTTGAGCTCCTCCAGGGGCTTTCGGTGTTCTTCCGGGATCTCGCCGGCGGCCTCCACAAGCCGCTTCAACTCGTCAACATATTGCTTCAAATAGGGCAGGTTGCCGTGCACGAAGTTAATAGGATTATTAAGCTCATGGGCGATACCGGCCACCAGGCGACCCAGCGATGCCATTTTTTCGTGGTGAATGAGCTGAGACTGCATGGTCTTGAGCTCCAGGTTCTTGGCATCCAGGTTGAGATTCTTGCCCACCAGATCTCGGTTCTTGAACGAAAGCTCACCGACCAGATTGGCATGCTCGATGGCTACAGCCACCTGCCCGGCCACCACCTTGGTAAGCACCAGCTCCGATTCGGAGAAATTACGATCGGCCCGGCAATCAGCCAGAATCACAATACCTTTGGAGACTTCGCCGTACATCATCGGCTGCAAAACGAGGGTCTTGTAGCCACTTTCAAGCAGTTCCTTCTGCACCTCCGCAAAGAACTGATCACTGGCCGGTGATTGATAGATAAAAGTTTTGATCTTGGCGCCGGTATCAGGATCCTTCACATAGGAACTGCGCCGCCGCAAAAAGAAATTCTGCAAAACCGGTGCTATGCCTTTACCAGAGCCGACACCGGCGGAATCAGCGGCTGGAGCAGCGGCCTGCACATAGAGAGGATCTTTCATGCGACGACCACCGTCGTCATCCTTCACATCAAGGGTGGGAGGGCAGAGGATGGCCACAAGATGGGCCGGAACCGCCTGCGAAAGTTGCTCCACGGCTGCTTCTAATATGGAATCGAGTTCCAGAGTGCTACGCACACCCTTATTGATGGAATTGATCAGACGTTCTCGCTTGGCCCGCTCTTCCGATTCGATAACAAGCTTCTCGTTGGCTTCCAATTGTTCAAGCAGGCGCTCATTGCTTCGTCTCGATACCCGGCTCAAATAATCACAGAAACGAGCCCAGAGAAAAGCAACGGAAGCAAAGAAGAAGGCCCGGGCAAAGATGCGGCGCCAGAGTTTGAGCGCAAAGGCGGAAGCCAGACCGCTTGTGGCACCGCTATCGCCCGTTGTCAGACCGCTACCGATGGTAGTGTTATGAAAGAGATAGGGTAAAAGAGGAGAACTTTCCAGCATCAAAAGACCGATATAGGAAAGGGTGACCAGTGTAGAAACCAGATAGATGCCCAGGCGGCCGAAAGTATAGCTGGAGAGCATGATCGGCAAAAGATAGAGAACATAGAGATCAGACTCCAGCCCATGGGTGAAGTGCACCAGGCCGGTGAGGGCAATAACGTCGAGAAAGAGAAGAACGGCGTTAAAGGCCTGCAGTTTACGGCTGCTGGCCTTGAGATTCTTCACCACGAAAGCCAAGCCGACAAAGGAATAGATACTAACACCACATATGATACCAGTGGCGCGGTAGAAATCGAATTCACCGCCGGCGAAACTATAGAGACCGACGCAAAGACAGAGGCTAACCAGGGAAAAGGCAATGCGGAAGCGCAACAACTGCTCGCTCTTCAGATATAGCTCGGAAGTGAATTCCCGGCTCTTTCCCTTACTGTAGCTCGGCTGACGGGCTATGCTCTTAGTCATAGACTAAATGTACTCGGAGGCGCGCTTGTATACTTCAGCGGCTTCGGTAAAGCGACCCAGGGTCTTGAGCGCCGTGCCCCAGGCATCGTAGACATCGGCATCATAAGGGTCCAGTTCGCAGGCTTTCTCATATTTTTCCAGGGCCAGCTCCACCAGCCCCAGCAAGGAGAGAGTCTTGCCCCAGGCATAGAAGAGGGCATGGTCGCCGTCCGTGGTTTCAGAAGCAATACGAAAGTTTTCGTCGGCTTCCACAAAACGCCCCTGGGACAAGAAAATCTGCCCGGCCACGACGCGGGCGGCGGCATTACTGGGGTCTTCCATCAAGACCGACTCGATAGCCTCCAGGGCCTCGTCAAGACGGTTCTGCTCTTTGTAGGCCCTGGCCAGAGCCACTCGCACATCGCTGTCCCGGGGCGAAACCGCTAGAATTTTCATAGACTGAGATTGAACAAGCTCATACTGAGCCGCTTTCAGCAGTTTATCCAGGGCTTCTTTTTGCGGCGTCAGACATTCCGGATCGTAGAGAATAGCTTCCTTCAAATGGGCCTGAGCTGCGGCTTGATCGCCCATTTGATCAAGGGCGCGGGAAAGATGAAGATGACCGAGGGCGTAGTCCTGCCTGAGGCTGATTGCCGTTTTAAAACGCTCGATGGCATCTTCATAGTTGCCGGAAAGCATCAAGGCGCAACCCAGACCGTCAACCGCCTGATAGTTAGCCGGCGTATCCTGCAATACCTGAGCGAAATAACGAGCCGCCTGCTCGTAGTTGCCGGCGCCCAGATGAGCATGACCCAGCCAGAACTCGTACTGACCGGGATTATCAGGGGCCTTTTCGTCCATGCGCTCGATGGCCAGCTCGCACTGATTCAAGAGAATCAAGGTAACAGCCAGATAGACTCTTAAATCGCGAGAATCAGGCTCCAGCGCCAGGGTTTTCTCAAAGGCATCGGCGGCGCGCTCAAACTCACCGAGTTGCACACTGACCAACCCCAAATTCATACAGGGTTCTACGGAAGTAGGATCCATGTCGGCAGCTTCCATAAGCTTTTGACCGGCTTCTTCCGCCATGCCCACCCGAAAGAGAGCCACGCCCCAGTCGTTATAAATGAGAGCCCGTTCGCGGGCATTCAAGCCCCGGTGCCCCAGATTGACGGCCTCCTGGAAGAGTTTCACCGCTTCATCTATTTGCCCCTGATAGGCCATAGCCGAGGCGGCGTGGCGCAAAACCGCTACATTGCGCCCATCCAGTTGCCAGGCCCGCATGAAGCATTTACCCGCATCCACTTCATTACCAAGCTGTGAAAGGGCAATACCAAGGGAAACCAGGGGCTCAGGCAGTTCCGGCTCCAGGTTGACGGCAGCCTGGAAGTACTGAGCCGCTTCCATAAACTGACCCAGTTGAAAACAAACCAACCCACCCTCTATATAAGCAGCAGTCAGGTTGGCATCTATCTTGAGAGCCTGGTTGAACTGAGCCAGCGCCCCCCGCGTATTGCCCATGGCACCGAGGGCAATACCCCAGTGCAAATGCCCCACGGCAAAATTGGCACGCCGCTCGCAGGCTTCTCGAAACTCCGGCATGGCGTCTTCGGGGCGCCCATCCTTGAGCAGGACGAGACCGAGCTGGTAGTGGGAATCGGGATTATCGGAGTCGATGGAAAGAGAGGTTTTGAGGTGCCGCTCAGCTTCCGCTACTTTACCGGAATTGAAGGCCAGAACCCCCAGTTGAAACTGCATAGCCGGATCGCGGGCATCCATGCCCGGGTTCTGCTGGGTGTACTGGACCAAACCTGAGTACGCCTCATCCCATCTGCCCTGGGAGACCAGATCTGATACTACTTGGGCAAAAGGGGTCTGCATTAGCTGAATATCTCAGTCATTTAAGAACTTGGGACTGCCTAGATTTTAACCTATGGCTCTTTTATAGGAAGTTCATTTTCTCAGGCACCTTCACATGGCCCTGAATAAGCCGCAGGGAAGTCCGCTTCGCAACCCTTCAAAGGCGGCCAGAACCCCCAGGCAGAGGAAGAACTGTACCATCCAGAAAGCGGCGACCACCTGCCATTCCACAAAACCTTTCTCGCTGAAAACGGCTTCGTAATGATGATGCAGCGGCGCCATACGAAATAAGCGTTTACCTTCCCCCGGCAGGCGCTTGGTTAACTTGAGTTTGATGAGCGACAGTCCGGTGAGAGCTTTCTCCCCGGCAGCGGGCTTATATTCTTTGGTGAGCTTGAAATAAATTACCTGGGCCATGACCGAAAGAGCCTCAAGAATATAAATCAAGGAAAGGGGAATGAACCAGAGCGTCAAGCCTCCGGCCATAACCAGGCAGGCCATCAAGCCGCCGATAAAGAGGCTGCCTGTATCACCCATGAATATCCGGGCCGGGTTCTTGTTATAGATGAGGAAGCCCAGGAGGGCGCCGGCGGCGGTGGCGGATATAGTGGCATAAGCAGGCTGACCGGTTTCATAAAGCAAGACGGCCAGAGTGGCAAAAACCTGACAGGATGTGCCGGCAGCCAGACCGTCCATACCATCGTGCAGATTGACGGCATTGGTGGTAGCTGCCGCCAGAAAAGCACAGAGAGCCACAAAAATCACCACCGGCAGTGTCACGAAGGCAAAGGGCGTGGAGCCGGACCCAACCCCTGCTCCAGGCAACAGGCTAGCCAGGGCCTGGGGTAAGACCAGGGCCCCTTTGCCCAGATAGAGCAGAAAGAGAGCCAGCCCCGCCCCCAATAGGGTCTCCACCGCCAGGCGCAGTTGCCCGGGAATGCCCTTATTAGCCTTGTTTACAACCTTGGCGGAATCATCGAGAACACCGACCACCCCGCAAAGGACCCCCACCAGGACAACCACAATGGCAGACAGGTCGAACTTCAAAAAGGGACTGACGGCAAGACAGGTGACGGCGGTGGCGAATATGAAGGTGAGACCGCCCATAGTAGGAGTCTTTGCCTTGTGAGCGTGACTCTTGGGGCCTTCCTCCCGCAAAAACTGATTGATCTGCAGTTGCTTGAGCCGAGCAATATAAAAAGGCAATATCACCGCCGTCAACAAGAGGGCGGCTAAAGCCGGTAGAAAGAGCGACGAAGCAGCCTGCCAGGATGGGTCCAACAGGGCAAAGTACACGGGTTGGTAGAGAATGCTATGGGGCAAACCTGATTTGCTAACGCTCTTTTCTTAGTCTAGGTAGAAGCTGGTAACTATCTTACGATGTTCCTTAGCATAGTTTACCGATTCTAAAAGCGTATGGCTTGTGTGATAGAGGAAACAAATAATTTGCTGGCATCTATCGATTATCTCGTGGTTGCATATGCGACTGGCGTCAGCGAGAGTCATAGTACGCCTTTCGGGATACTCAACGATATTCTTAATGCCTATCAATAGGTCTTGTACTTCCCCGGGCTGCTGGCTGATGGTCTGGGGCAAAATAATATTGAGGCGGTCCGGATTGGCGCGCTGGGCTCCGCGAATCACGGCCATGTTAGTGCCGTTGGCGCCGCCGCTGGTGACGACCTGGTTGCCCGAGAGCACCAGCGCATAAGAGAGCATCTCTACCAATTGCTGGTGGGTGAGGGGCAAGTTCCGAGTACCAATGATTGCCACTTTGCGAGGACCGGACTGCTGAATCAACAGCAACTCCTGGGCTAGCTCATCTACAGTCGGGATAGTGGCGGCAGTCGGTTCTAGTGGCGGCATATACTTCCTCTCGATCCCTATATATTGATGCTGAGTCGAAAACTGAAGGCAAAAGTTTTTACCTTGGACTTGAACTTGAACCTGAACTTGAATTCGATTCTGGCAACCTTAAGATTACAAGTCTTCCGAGGCCTTTGGCAAAAGCAAGAGCTTTGCTGTTTACAAGTTTTAATTAACGGATCACCCCCCTTATTGAGGACAATAGAGTAGATGGCAGCCTCTGTCCCAATCCCGGGCGATTTCCAAAGAGAGCACATCGCATAGCAAAGAGATATCCACCCCGAAAGGGCGGCTTTGCTTGACATCACTTTCCCCAGAGCAGAGACTTAGCGGAGACATGCAGTGGCTATAGAGATACCGGCGGAAAACCAAGTAATGGAAGCGAGATCCGATTACGGCAGTGGCGGAGGAGCAGGCGATGAACTTCTCAATCGTCTCAACGCCGAACAGGCGCAGGCCGTCACCCAACTCTGGGGACCTTCACTGGTAATTGCCGGCGCCGGCAGCGGCAAGACTACGGTCTTGACCCGCCGCATTGCCTGGCTTATTTCAAAGCTCAATCAGGAACCGGAATCTATTCTGGCCGTCACCTTCACCAACAAGGCAGCGGCTGAAATGCGCCAGCGCATTGAGTCTATCGTCGGACCGGATATTGCCAGACGCATAACTATCGGCACTTTCCACAGCATTTGCGCCCGCCTGCTTCGCCTCGAGATAGCCAACTACAAAACGGCCGACGGTCTTGTCTGGGACAAGAACTTCGTCATCTACGACGAAACCGACAGTATGAGCCTGGTAAAAGCCCAGATCAACAAACTCAATTTAGACGACAAAGTTTTCGTACCGAAAGAAATCAGGCATACAATTTCCGCCCTCAAGAATGACGGTTATACCCACGAAGTCTACGCCAAAGAAGCGAAGAACTACAGAGAAAGCCGGCTTTCCGAAATTTTCTCTGCCTATCAAGCCGACCTCGCTCGCAACAACGCTCTCGATTTCGACGATCTAATTTTGATGTTCACCGATCTGATGCAGCAGAACCAGCAAGTGCGGGAGCGCACTCAGAGGCGTTTTCGCCACGTACAGGTAGACGAGTTTCAAGACACGAACAAGTCACAGTACGATTTAATTTCACTGATATCCAGGGTGGATAGCCCCGAGCACTTCATCAAACGCGATCGCCCCCAGCTTACCGCCGAAGAGATGTGGTACGAACGCAGCTTGATGGTGGTCGGAGACGTAGACCAATCCATCTATTCCTGGCGTAAAGCCGACTTCCGTATCATCTTGGGCCTGCAAAAAGATTATGAAGGCTGCCGCATGATCAAACTGGAAGAGAACTACAGATCTACAGCAACCATTCTGGAAGCAGCTAACAGCATCATTGCCAACAACACCGAGAGAATCGACAAAGTCTTGCGTTGCAACCGCGGCAAGGGCGGCAAAATAAACTGCTACGAAGCACAAGACGAAATCGATGAAGCCTTCTACATCGCCGAAGAATTAAAGCGCACCCGCGCCAGAGGGCGCAAGCTTTCCGACTGCGTGATTCTCTACCGCACCAATTCTCAATCGCGGGCCATTGAAGAAGTGCTGGTGCGAAGCCATATTCCCTATGTGGTTGTAGGCGGCACCCGCTTCTATGACCGCCAGGAAATCAAAGACATGCTCGGCTATCTGAAACTAGTCTACAACCACAAGGACGGGCAGGCTTTCAACCGGGTGGTGAATGTACCGAAACGGGGTCTGGGTAAGACCACACTCGACCGAGTGGAAGCCTATGCCGAGCTGAAGGGAATGAGCGCCATCGAAGCCTGCCTGGAGGCGGAGCGCATTTCCGAACTTTCCCAGAAAACCGTGTTTACTTTGAAGACCTTCGCTCAACAAGTAATTAGCTGGCAAGAGGCTTCTCAGACAGTATCCGTTTCGGCCCTTCTGGAGAAAATTCTCACCGATACTCGCTATCTGGATAAACTGGAAGAGGAAGCCCATCAAGCTAAAGATGAGGTGGCACTGGGCCGCATCGAAAACATCAGAGAACTGGTAGTAGTGGCAAAAGAATTCGAGACCATCGCCGATGAGCCCGATCTCGACTCTTTCCTCACCCGTATCTCCCTGGTGAGCGACCTCGATGCCGTCAAAAACAACGAAGACACCGTCAAACTCATGACCATCCATTCTTCCAAAGGTCTGGAATTCCCCTCCGCCTTCATCATGGGTCTCGAGGAAGGGCTCTTCCCTCATGTGCGCTCCCTGGATAATCCGGCCCAGATGGAAGAAGAGCGACGGCTCATGTATGTCGCCGTCACCAGAGCCGGTGACGCACTGCATATTACCCTGGCCAGAAAACGCTCCATGGTGGGTCGCGGATTCAGCGGCGGCTTCTCATCTACGTTCACCATTCCCAGCCGTTTCCTCAAGGAGATTCAGCCGGGTCTCATCTCAGGCTACTATCCCACCGGTGAAGACGGCTACGCCAAGCACCTGGAAAGACAGGCCGGCAACTGGGGCAAAGAACCTCAAAGCAAATCTGTCGGCGGCTACGAAAGAGAGAGAATTCCGGAGGAACGCAGTTCGTTTGACAACGAGCAGAATCGCAAGCGCGATCGAGGCGAGTACTCCGGCTTCGAAAGCAAGTACGGCAACAACAACTACTCAAGCGGCGGCGGGCAAAGAAGCTACGGCAATAATTCGGGTTCCACCGGCCAGTATGGTTCAGGATATGGTGCAAGGCCTGCGGCAAACTCCAATTCCGGTTACGGACAGAGCAAAGGGAACTTCAAACCAGGCGGCAACTCCGCCGGTCAGCCCGGCAGAAGTTCATACAGCGGCGGCAGCCCCTATGGCGGACAAGCCAAGAGCCAGCCGCCGGCCAAACCCAGGGCCATGCGTCGACCGGAAGAAGTGCTGGAAGTAAGCAAAGAGGTCTCCTACCAGAAGTTGTCCATGGGCGACCGTGTCACCCATGTCAAGTTTGGCGAGGGAACGGTGGTGCAGGTCATCGGTGAAGATGACAAAGAACTCTACAACGTTGAGTTCGCCGAACACGGTAAGAAACTCCTCGATCCCAAGTTCGCCAAATTAGTGAAAATAGATCCAAAGATATAGACGTTAAGCTTTAGGCGCCTTATGAGGCAGAACCAATTTCCCCGGCGGGTGAGCCGGATAATATATTGCCGGGCTGGTCAAGCCCGTACTCTTATTGTCAGGGGGAAATAGCGGTGTCTCAAGAGAGAACCTTTGTGGCTGTTAAGCCAGACGGCGTTGAACGCGGTTACGTCGGCGAAATAATTTCACGCTTCGAAAGAAGAGGACTCAAACTGGTCGGGCTGAAGCAGATGCAAGTTTCAGTGGAACTGGCCGAGCGTCATTACGGCGAGCATAAAGGTAAACCCTTCTTCGCCGGTCTGGTGGGCTTCATCACTTCCGGTCCGATTGTGGCCATGGTTTGGGAAGGCAAAGGAGCCATCACTCTTGCCAGAAACGTCATCGGTGCCACCAACCCGGCTCAATCAGCCCCCGGCACCATTAGAGGCGACCTGGCCGTGGAAATCGGTCGCAACATGGTGCACGGTTCCGATGGACCCGAGAGTGCCGCCAGAGAAATCGGTCTCTTCTTCAAAGAGGAAGAGCTGATCAAAGACTGGAACCGCGCTGTAGACAAATGGGTCTCAGAATAACCGCGGCTAAAGTCCAAGAAGCGAAATAGCCATTTGAAAGACCTTCCCGACGGGGAGGTCTTTCATGCATTCTATGGTGCCCAGCCGGCAGCGCTTGGAAAAGCAGGGCTGACAATCAAGTTCCAGGTGGCAGGCAGCCACCTTTCCGGCCGGTCCGTAAGGACCGTTACGCCCCCAGGGTGAGGCACCATGGACGGCCAGCACGGCCGGTCCGCCGCCCGCAGCAGCGGCGCAGGCCAGGTGCATGGGGCCTGTATCGGCACCTATCACCAGCGAGGTTCGCTCAAAGAGGGCCAGTAAATCTATGAGATTGGTTTCACCGGTAATATCAGCCAGTAAGTGAGGACGGCCGGCCGCAGCCTCTATTCCTTTATATATATGTAGGTTGGAAGCTCTCTCGGAGGGTCCACCCACCAGTAAAATTCCAGCATCCAGCTCCTTCTGAAAACGGCATGCCAACTCAATCCATGACTGAGCAGGCCAAATTTTGGTGTCCCATGTGGTACCGGGAATTAAGACTATCAGCGGTTTTTCTTTAGTCGCCATATATGGTGCCACATCTGCCGACTGAATGCTGTTATCGGAAGATGGCTTCGGCAGCGGCTCCACCCGTGGTACTGAGGCAGCAAAAGAGCCAAGCAGTTGCTCAATCTTGGCCCTCTCGCTCTCGGTTACGGCAGGCAAAGGGAAACAGACCAATGTATGGTCTCGGCGAAAGTTGTCGGCAGGCGGCTTTGCACCTCCGGTAGTGCGCAGGGCGAAGTCGGCAAGAGCCAGGTTAAGGTCGACTACATGGCAGTCAGGGGCAAAATAATCACCTACGTCCAGGCTATCGGTGAGCCAGTATTCGGCCAATTCCCTGGTGCCTTTGAAGCCGACCACCTTTTTGGCACCGGAAAGACGGGCGAGTGCCGCACTCTTAAAGAGCCCCTGGGCGTCGATGGCCAGGTCGTAGGACTCCCGCTTGAGCGCCTTTACAAAGCGCGCCATGGTCGAGAGGGAGGCTAGCACCGCCGATGGTTTTCGGCTCTTGAAGCCGGCCAGGAATTCCTTTTTCGGAAGGACAAAAACTTTATCAACCAGAGGATTATCGATTAGAAGTGGTGCGGCAGCAGGCTCCACCAGCCAGTGCAGTTGGCAATCGGGAAGGTTCTCCTTCAAGCGGGCCACCAGAGGCAAGCAATGAATGACATCACCAATGGCACTGAGCTTAACTAATAAAATTCGGGTCATTTTTCCAAGTCTCAGCCGGATCCTTCTCGGGATTGTACATCCTCATGAGCCCACTGCACGGCATTTTCAGGTCTTGCCTCGCTAATTTACCTGACACTCCAAGCGGTGCCCATCGCCTTTGGTATCAGCCATTATGAATGGTGCGGCACCATTGACAGGGCCAATTCCGCCCCTGGTATCACTTTTTTGTGGTATCAAAACCCGGAAACCCTTGTCGCACAAGGGAAAGAAAATTTGTATATGCGATGGGTTATAAATGCATACTTGTTTGGTACAATATATGTGCCACCTTGAGTGGTGGTAACCCTATAAACGGTGGTGCCATAAAACGAGAGTTCCACCGGAAGATATGAGAACGGTCCCATCAAAAAGGATCGTTCTGCTGGGAATTGCCCAAACTTAGTTTTCCCAGTCCACGCTACCAGCGGCAGCAAAAGCCTCACTGGCATCATGCCTGCTGGATTGAAAAGCAAATGTCCCTACATACATTAAGGAGTGAATCATGGCAGGAGCTGCAAAAAAAGCTGGTGGCAAACCGAAAGCTAAAGCCGCAAAATCAGCAAAACCGGCTAAGGTAGCCGCAAAAAGACTTGGTGGTGGTCGTAAACTTGGTCGCAAAGCCCCGACCAAACACACAACCAAAGCCAAATCCCCCAGCGCTTCCCGCGGCGGCGATGATGAGTACATGAAGTTCTCAGGCAAATTCACGGTCCGTCTTCCCAAGTCGCTGCACAAAGCCCTGGTAGACAGAGCCGAGAAAGAAGGCGTCAGCCTCAACCTCTTCGTCACCAATGCTCTTTCCAGAACCGTGGCTCTGCCCGGCAAGAAAAGATAAGCAATAAATCAGTGCTTCAGGAAAAGGGAGGACCGGTGGTCCTCCCTTTTCCTTTCACTATTCAAAATTTCTAATATTAGAGATAAGGCAAGGCTACCTCTGCTTCTCACGGATTTTCCGTCTGATAAATAGCGAAAGTGGGCAAAGTTGAGCCAAGCACCGAAGGGAAATGAAGAAGAAGGAAGGGCAACCCCCTCCTCAAAGATTAACCAGTCCTCAGAAAGTCAAGCTGAAGCTTATCAAGGTTACCTTTGAATCCTGACCACTAACCGATAAACTGGCATAGTTTGACGCAAGCTATTGTTCAAAGAGTTAGATTTCCCGTCACCATTCCAGGACAACAAAGAGAAACCATGAGTAATTCGGTACCCATTCTTAACCTCAAAGCTCAGTACGAAACCATTCAGACCGAACTAGAGGCCACCATACTGGAAGTTCTTCGCAGCGGTAACTATATTCTGGGCAAATATGTACAGAGCCTGGAAGAAAAAATAGCAGCCCTTTGCGGCGCCAAGTACGGCATCGGCGTAGCAAACGGCACGGACGCCCTGCTCCTGGCGCTCTGGTGTCTGGACATCGGGCCGGGAGACGAGGTCATCACCACTCCCTTTACATTCGCCGCCACAGTGGAAGCCATCGCCCTGCGGGGTGCCAAACCGGTTTTCATTGATATCGACGAGCACAGCTACAACATTGACCCCGAGCAAATTGAACGGGCAATCACGCCCCGCACCAAGGCCATTATGCCGGTGCATCTTTATGGTTTGCCGTCCCACATGGAACCCATTTGTGAAATAGCAAAGCGCCACGGACTGAGAGTAATCGAAGACAATGCCCAGGGCATCGGCGCCACCTACAAAGGTCGTCCCACCGGCAGTATGGGCGACCTGGCCTGCACCAGTTTCTATCCCACCAAAAACCTCGGTGCGGCCGGAGACGCCGGTATGATTGTGACAAGCGATGAAAAACTGGCGGAACGACTAAAGGCCATTCGCGCCCACGGCATGCGCAAACGCTACTACCACGACGAACTCGGCGTCAACAGCCGTCTCGACGAACTGCAAGCGGCCGTGCTCTCAGTCAAGTTGCCTTATCTGGCTGGTTGGAATGCTCGCCGGGCAGAAATTGCCGACCTCTATACAAAACACCTGAGCGGCTGCCCCGGCATCATCACCCCCACCGTCAGCCTGGCCGGGCAGAAAGCCGGCACTGCCAGAGGGGAAGTACAGCATGTCTATCACCAGTACACCATCCGTGTTCTAAGCGATGCCGGCACTAGCGGCACCCTGGAGAATCCCAGACGGGACGAGTTGATAGCAGAACTTTCCAAAGCCAATGTCGGCTCCATGTGCTATTACCCGGTACCGCTGCATGTTCAGCAAGCCTTCCAGCAAGTGGGAGCGAGTATGGGTCAATTCCCCATCTCCGAAAGACTCTCAAGGGAAGTGCTTTCCTTGCCCATGTATCCGGAGCTGACCAATGAGCAAGTCATTTATGTAGCTGATTGCATCAAGTCGCACATGGCGAAAGTGGCTGCCAGCCCTGTGACCATGCCGGTGTCCACGGCCCTTAGTTCGATTTAGGGCTTAATTAGCAAGCAGTGACTGCCGCCAATACAAAGGAAAAAAACAGGGACAGTCAAGTCCCGGGTCGAGCACAGGAGGAGAAATCCTTACCTGTGCTTGTTCTTGTACTGGCTCTAATTGTGCTCACCAGCCTGGCTTACAAAAGCGTCCTCTTCAATTTTTTTGCCGGCGATGACTTTGTACACCTGATCTGGCTCAAGGACGCCTTAGTCAACCATGAGCTTATCTGGAGGAACTTCCACAGTTCCTGGCTGGACGGTACCACCACCAAGTTCTACCGCCCCCTCATTTCAGTCTTTATGGTTTCCGACTATGTCTTATTCAATAAAGATGGACTGGGCTTTCACATCACCAATCTGCTCTTTCACCTGGCTTCCACGGTGGCGATCTTTTTCATTGCCTCCCATCTAGCTTCGGAAACCATGCGCCTGGCAAAGGGAGCTGACGGTGCGGCTCTGGAAGGGGCCATACCCGATGCCAGTTTTCAGAGGCTCTGGCCTTTCTGCGCGGCCCTCATGTTTGGACTTTATCCCTTGCATCCGGAAGCCGTCTCCTGGATCACAGGACGAGTGGATGCAGTAGTGACAGCCTTCATTACCCTCTCTTTCTGGTGCTATCTGGCCAGCCGCCGCAGCAAGAATATCCTGGTTCAAAGCCTGTGCTACGTCTTTCTGGTGCTGGCCTTGCTCTCCAAAGAAATGGCCATAACACTACCGGCGGTGTTCATTCTCTTCGAATTTTTCTTCCCGGTGCGCCTCAGTGCCAGAGGACTCTCCAGTCGCGCCCTGCTGCGAAGAGTGACGGATGCCCTGGCTCCCACAGCGCCCTTCCTTTTGGTGATTGTCGTCTACTTTGTCGTGCGTCTTCTGGCCCTTGGCACTTTCGTGGGGGGTTATGACGATTCGCTCTTCTTCATTTCCGACTTGAAGAACTTCATTTATGTCTGGATTTGCGGACTGCGACTGTTCATCGAGCCCTTCAACCGGGAGTTGGTCAGCGTGCGATCCTGGCCCGTCAAACTCTGGGACTTGAGCCTGGCCATGGCAGCCCTTCTTGCCCTGGGTAATTTGCTCTTTTTCCGCCCACTCACCAGACTCTATGTTTTTCTTGCCGGCTGGCTCGTCTTGAGCCTGCTACCGGTCTACAAAGTTTTTGCCATTGCCGACGACCTGCAGGGCAGCCGCCTCGCTTATCTGGCCACCGTACCGCTAGCCATGCTTCTCTGCCTGGGGGTAATCGGGCTGGGCAAAAGACGCAAGCCTCTGGACAAAGGTTTTCGCCTCATTCATGCCGGTATTTTCTGCGCCACGGCCTTTGTTCTGCTCAATCTCAACAACCAGGCCTGGGTGGAAGGCGGAAAAACGGCCAACGCCATTCGCCAGGCCCTCTCAGAGCTTTACCGTAAGGTTGAAGGGGATCCCCAGGTTCTCTTTGTGGGACTGCCCGATCAGGAGCACGGCGCCTATATCTGCCGCAACGCCCTGCCAGGTATGACCCGCACCCCGCAACTTGAGCGGGATGTATTGAACGCCATCATGGTTGATCGCTTCGAACCCATTTTTCCTTTCGCTTACGTAAAGGAATCCCTCTTCCAGGACCGAGACAAAATCAAGATCTTTCGTTTCGACCGTGCCGGCAGTTGTTTCCAACCCGTAGATCTCGGCAGGATCGGGCAGTATCCACAAGCGGAAAATTCCACCCCGGAAAGAAAGACAAGTTTCACTGGCGCCGATTTAAGGGAAATTGCCGCTGCCGGTGAGTCCAGGGGCGGTGCCGTCAAGTATGAATGGACGGCGGAAGGACTCTTCAGCGAAGGCAGTGGCGGGCGCTGGGGTAGACCGGAGATTAAGTTAAACCTGCCCAAACAACCTTGCTTTGCCCTGGAGTTTGTGGCGGTAACCCTGAAGGTGAGCGAACCGGGAGTGGTAAAAGAGGGGCTGGACCTTCTTTATACCAATGACCTTGTGCCGAATTACGAACTACGTTGCCGCACCCATGCCCACCTGCCTGCCACCACCCTCAGTGACGGCAGTCTGGCCAATCAAGAGTTGCGAGTAATTCTGCCTCTGCGCAGTTTGCCGGAATGGTCTCTTGGTGGGGACAGCCATGGTTTTGTTTTGAAACTGCCCCATGACATGAAGGCTACCCTCACCAGTGTGGAAGTGATAAAACCTCAACAAATTTTGCCGCAGATACACTTCCCGGGTGGCGGTTACCTGGGCAGCAAGGGCTATTTGCATGTGGGCAAGGGCGCCACGGTAGACTACGATGTCTCCAATATAGAAAATGCCACCGCCGCCATGGCTGAAATAACCAGAGCCAATCTACTCTTCGAAGAACAGAACAGCACCGAGCCCTCGAAAGTAAGAGGGCGCACCATAGAATTGCCCCGGCGCAAAGGTCAGATCAAATTGACGGCCGACATGTTCCCGGCTCTGGGCATTTACCAGATGCGCCTCTGGGCCAAAGACAGCCACGGCAAATGCTTCGGTCAGGCAAGCGACCATATTGTTATCGCCCGCGATTAAAGGCAACCGGCCAGATAGAGAAAGACTTATTGTTTAGGCGGCGCCTTTAGCAGCATGCGGCCATTACCGACCCGGCGAGTAATCTGGTGGTCGTCGTAATAGGCAAGCAGGGCCATGGTGTACTTGCGGCTCACCTGCATGGCTTCCCGAAACTCCGAAGGGGAAATATCGCGACGTGCCTGCCAGAGCTTACCCAGGTGGCGGTGACCGGCTTCTATGGTCTTACGGCTGGCTGCAAATTCATAGGAAACGATCTCCGCTGCTCCGGCAGTGGAAAGCTCTTCCATGATTTCTTTTAAGTCTCGCTCGCATAACCCGCATTGTTTAGCCAGCTCGCTCAATTCCAGCACCGGTTGTGCTTCCAGTATGGAGAGCACTTGCCGTCCCTTGTCCGCTCCAGCCCCGCGGGAAGCCCGTGCTGCCGGCACAAGCTTGTCGCCCTGGCGCTGCACAAGATTGCCGGCCAGTACTTCGGTGGTGAGAAGAGGCAGGAAACTGCGGTCCAGGAAGGGGCAGAGTTTCTGCCGCAGTGATTCAAGGGAAAGGGAAGAGGAAGCCTGGCTGTCCTGAGCGAGGTTGGAGAGCACATAAGCAGAGACTTTCTTCTCCAGCCGGGCCATGGGAAGGGGGTGATAGAAGTATTCCCCGAGCTTTTTAGCTGCCACATTCAAGCCCCTATCTTCCGCTGGCGATGGATTTTCGCCACCTTCCAGCGCAGCCGCCAGGGCAGCCGAAGCTTGGCTCTGGGGCAGGAACCAGGACATTTGCTCTGCTTTCAGGGCCAACTGGGGGTGCTTCTGTAAGACGAAGCGAACGGCTCCGGCATACTGCCCTGCCGAGAGCAGGGAAAGAAATGGTTGTATGTCGGCTCGCTTGAACCAGTGCGGACGGTCGGCGCCGAGTATAGAACCACCGGCAATACCATGGTCGCCATAGCGCAAAACAAAGCGATCGCCTGCCCGCACTGAGCCCGGCTCATCCAGGGCAATCTGGGCGAAATAGAGAGCGTTGCCTTTCTGAGCCGGGAGATCTTCTTCATCTCGGGAAGAATCGGCGGCACAGGCAGCGGGCTCCAGCCAGCGCAGGTAGCCAGGATACTCGGCGGTGCCATGATAGAGCTTGATGGGCTGTGGTTTGAGCCTGGGAACGGTCGAGGAGCCACGCGCCGGATCAAGGTAGGCACCGGTCGCACCACCACCCTCTTCGCCAAAATACTCAAGACCGCCCAGATCTTCAATGGTGACAAGCAAGGTGAAAGCCGGCGCACAGGGCAAAGGGCTGAGGACGCTACCGCGACTGAGCTTGGGCTCATCTTTAAAAGCCAGATTGACAGCCAGGCGTTGACCGGCATGGGCTGCTTCCAACTTGCGCCCGAAGGTCTCGAGCCCGCGCACACGAGCCGGAACGGCGCCGGGGCTGAGAATAAGATTGTCTCCGACCTTGATGGAACCCTCCACCAGAGTACCGGTGACTACTTTGCCGTAACCGCTTTTGTTGAAGACCCTATCCACCGGCAAATATGCAGCCAGCTCCGCTTTTGCCGGGCTGTTGCGGTGCAAGTGCAGTAGCAAACCGGCAAGAGTATCGCTGAGGGCTTCGATGCCGGTCAGGCTCAAGGCCGAGACAGGCTGCACGGCCAGGGCCTGCATATTGTAGATGGTCAGCAGGGCTTCGACAGACTGTCTGACCGTGTGCACTTGTTCCGGAGCCAGATCTATTTTGCTGATGGCCAGTAGCACTTGCCGCACACCAAGGAGGCTGAGAATTTTAATGTGCTGCAAGGTCTGGGGCATGATGCCTTCATCAGCCGCCACCACTAGCAGTGCCAGATGCAGACCGCCTACACCGGCCAACATATTTTTGAGAAACTTACCATGCCCGGGAACATCAATGAAGCCCACCACAATATCTTCGGCAGGCTGCTGAGAATCTGCCGCCGCTTTAATAAAAAGGGGCGCAAAGCCGAGATCCGTGGTCATCTCCCTTTCTCGCTCTTCCTTCAAGCGGTCGGGATTGACGCCGGTGAGCGCTTTCAGCAGGCTGGTCTTACCATGGTCCACATGACCGGCGGTGGCGATAGTGAAGTACTTTGTCATAGCTTAGATTATATTCCCCTCTTGCTAAGAGCTGTCTAAAGGGAAAGTTTCACTAAAGCGCTAGAATCACCAGATCTTGACCTATCGAACCAGCCGCTTTGGCTGAAAATGAGAGCCCAAGACCTGCTCAGTATGCGCCGGACGGCGCGGGGATATACAAAGTGCTACATCAACTTATCGATCCGATTCTAATGTGGATCAAAGATTCAGTCGCCCAGGGAGGCTACCTGGCCGTTGTCATCATGATGGCTATTGAATCGGCCAACATTCCCCTGCCTTCAGAGGCCATCATGCCCACGGCCGGTATTCTTGTGCAACAGGGCAAAATGAATTTCCACCTGGCGGCCCTGGCCGGCGCCATCGGTTGCGTAATCGGCTCCATCCCCTCCTATTTGCTGGGAATGTATGGCGGGCGTCCCTTTCTGGCCAAGTACGGCCGCTACTTTCTCCTCAAAGAAAAAGAGCTTGAGCTGGCTGAAAAGTGGGTGGATCGCTGGGGCGACATGACCTTTTTCGTGTGCCGTATGTTGCCGGTGGTAAGAACTTTCATATCCTTTCCAGCCGGTGTATTGAAAGCTCACTTCCTCATGTTCAATATCTTCACCTTCATAGGCTCCCTGATCTGGTGTTACTTCCTTACCTGGGTGGGCGTCTATTTCGGCGAAAACATGGAAACTTTCCGCAGCATCTGGCATAAATTCGACCTGGTCATTGTGATTGTCTGCGTGGGCGGCTTCGGATATTACCTCTACCGCCACCTCAAACACTAATACCGTTCTGCCAAAAATACGCGCCACTAAGAAAGGGCTGGCTTCAGCCCTTTTTGTATTGCCGGCGGCGGGTGTCCTCACGAATTTCCAGAAGCTCGTTGAGGAGCTTTTGCTTATCAGGGCCGTCCCAGCGCTTGAGCCAATCTTGAATAGCTAGCTGGATCATGCCGCTTTTATCTGGAGAATGAGTACCGTAAAGCTTTTTGAGTTCCAACCAGATGTTTTGCAGAGCCGCCAGTTGCTCGGACGGCAATTTGATTGTATAGCTTACGTACTTAGAAGAGGCACCGGAGCGCGCCGTAAAACCGGAGGCATAGACGGCGCCTGAGGTACCGACCGCCGAGTTGGTGGTTTCCGGCTTGATCTGATGAAAACCGGGAATAATCTCTCGGGGGAAATCCCGCTCATCCACTTCCGGTGCGGCTTCCTCCGCCGACTCAAAATTGCTGTTTGCCATATTTGCTTTGCTGGTTTCCTCGTTTATCTTCCTATCTAACGGATTGCCGTCACTGCCGCCGTGGGAATCGGTTCCTATCTTCAGGTCTGGAGCAACGTGCTTTTTATCCAAGGAAATGCCCTCACTCGATAAAGCAATACGACAACAACAATAACAACATTGTATGTGAAAGCGCGGAAAGACGGTCTACTGACAAGCGATAATAGAAGAACTCGTGGGGGAATCATCAGTTTCCCTGTTGATTTTTGCTTCCGCAGGGGCTTTTATAGAGATGGGACATAGAGACTATTCATGCTGGTAGATATAATTCGAGCCATTTTAGAGAGGGTTTTGAGGGACAAACTCCTTCTGGGTTTGATCATCATCGGCATATTGGGCATCTTTGTCACCGGTGCCAATAAAGATCCTGGCAAAGACAGATTGGTCTCCAACCAGGAAGAAGAGGCGACTAATTCCGGGCAGAAGCCTGGCCAGCACCAGGGTCAAGCAGGGGCCGGTCAGGGACAGCGACCCGGCGGGCAGCCGCAGCCTGCTCAGGGCGGGCCGTCCCCACCGGCAGAAACACCGCAGCAAACCGCCAGTATTGCCTGCGAATTCATCAAATGGTGGCTCACCAAGGCCATGGACTACCAGCAGACAACCGCCGTAGCCGCCCACAAAGAAGCTTTGAGTTGGATGAAACCGCCGGCCACGGAGGCATTTGTGCAGCTATTCTGGAGTGACGAACTGGCCGCCCAGGTAGAGTCAGGGGCACGCACCGGCTCCTTTCAGACTTCGATGGTTTCCCCTCTGGCAGTCAATCCGGACGGCTCCATTCCCATTCGAGCCATCGGCGTGCTGGTTCTGCAAGATACCGGCTACCCACCTAAGAGCCAGCCCCTGGAGCTTAACTTCCTGGTCAAGAAAGAAGCGCAGGGCTACCGTATTGTCAATTTCTATTCCCAAGCCGGTGAAATTTCCTATCCCGGCGGGGTTCGATAAAAACTTTCAAGAGGAAGATTCGAATACCGGCAGTGGCGTGGTCCGACCCGGCAAGAGTTCTTCTGACAAGTTATTTGAAACGAAAATATGCAAATTCAGCAACTTGAGCAAGCGCAAAAACCTCCTGTGGTATATTGAACAAGCTAAAGGGCCGGCGCCCTTAAGTAATGATTTGGAGCATCTTAGAGGCTCCAGTCAGGGTTGCTGTTTAACCAAATTAACAGTGCCCCAGCAAGCAAAATGCCGAGGTAGCTCAGTCGGTAGAGCAGAGGACTGAAAATCCTTGTGTCGGCGGTTCAATTCCGCCTCTCGGCAAATTTTTAAATTCACCTCCGAAGCCGTTGTCAAAGCTGCCGTTGTCAAAACCGCCGTTATAAAAGCTGTCTTTATCAATGCTGATGGAAAATTCAAACCGCTCAAAAGACACGAACAGCCGTCTTTTGCTTTCGGGTTTGCTATGCCTCTTGTTCAGCCTCTTATTTGCCAGCGGTTGTGCAGCCAAGCCTGATTTTGATGCCTTGTCGGACGGGGCAAAAGCAGGGCAGCCCTTTCTGGTCAAACCCTATTTGCAACTCGGTCATGAAGCGGGTGGCTATACCATTTGCTGGTTCTGCCGGGAGAAAGGCGACATAAAGTTGAGCTACAAAACTGCCGGTGAGAAGAAATTCAGACCGGCGGAAAGTCTCAGTATCAGGGAGATCACCCTGCCGACCTTGAAGCCTTGTTTTCGCTACAGTGCTCGCCTCACCCAACTGAAGGACGGCGAAGGTTTTTCTTATGTGGTTGAGAAAGAGGGCCAGCCTCTTTTTCAGGCCGACGGTAAAGTCTATCGAGCCCAAGCCGCGGCGCAAGGCGAGCCGAAAGCCAAGAGCAAAAAGTCCAGCGGCGGCAAAATTCAGGGCGACAAGGCAATTACCAAGATTGCCGTTTTCGGCGATTGCGGCGCCGGTTCGGAAGGTCAGCGCCAGGTGGCCAAAGCCTGCCAGAAGGAAAACCCGGACCTGGTGGTAATACCCGGAGATATCACCTACCAGCGCGGTCTGTTCAGCGAATATCTGACAAATTTCTTCCCTTACTACAACAGTGATGAAGAGAAGCAAGGGGCTTCCATGATGCGCTCGATTCCCTTTGTGCCGGTCCTGGGAAACCATGACATAGCCCTTTCTGGGCGGGGCACCGATCTTGATCGCTTCCCTGATGCCCTGGCCTACTTCATTTTCTGGCAGGCCCCGCTGAATGGTTTTGACAGCACTACCGGTAGTAGCAACACCCCGGCCTTGAAAGGCGACATCAACCGCCAGAAATTGTTTACCAAATCCGCCCAGGATGCCTTTCCGGTCATGGCAAACTTCTCTTTCAATTTCGGCAACAGTCACTGGACCGTGCTGGACGGCAACTATTACATGAACTGGTCGGATGAGAAGATCAGAGCCTGGTTGAAGAACGACTTGAAGTCGGTGAAGGCCGGCATGTGGAAGTTCGTCACCTTTCACCAGCCGGCTTTCAGCATCGATGCCCCCCATGGCAAAGAGCAGCGCATGCGGCTAATAACGGACATCTTGCAGGACTATGGCGTGGATCTGGTGCTGTGCGGACACTCCCATTGCTATGAGCGTACCCGTCCACTCACCTTTGCGCCACTGCCCGGAAAGACTCAGTTGATCATGAACGCCGACGGTACAGTAGATGGCTCAATGAAACTGGACATGGACTTCGACGGAGCCCGGACAACCGCCCCGAAAGGTTTGATTCATATTGTCACAGGAGCCGGGGGAGCCAATCTCTACAAGAAGGACCTGAGCTATCATCCATCAGCCGGCAACGACTACATGTTGCATTTTATGGCGGACAAGCATTCCTTTACCAGCCTGGAAATAGGTGAACATACCTTAAGTGTCAAACAGATAACCGGCACGGGCGAAGTCATCGACCAATTCAAGTTGAGCAAATGAGCGAAGTTTCCCATAGCATTGCCGGCAACTGGTTCGGCAAGTACGGTTATGAAGACGAGACGGAAGGCGCCACCTTCGAGGCTGTATTTCTGGAGAGTCGCGGCTATATTGAAGGCAGCATGCTGGATGATTGCGCCCTGGGCGAAGCCTTTGTTTCAGGCACCTTCGTCTATCCCACCATCAGTTTCACCAAGAAGTATCGCAACGCCCGCCTGGAGACCATTGAATACCGGGGCGCCATGAGCGAAGACGGGCAGTCCCTTCTGGGGGTCTGGTGGATCAAGGCGGAACTGCCGGGACACATAGACACTCGTGGCACCTGGACAGCCTTCCGCGAAGGTTCGGACAGTGCCGGGCCCATTCGCGCCCTCCGACTGGAACTTGTAGCAGCCGGCGGCAAATAAAGTAGAATAAGCGAGTTCGCTCGTAAGCTAAACAGAGCCAGGTGGTGAAAGATGCCCGATTGCAGGCAGACCTGGCGATAAGAAGGTAAAGTAAGTGCTGGAAGTCGCAAAAATATCCGTCCTCGCCCTGGCAATCATCGTCTTTGCCGGCGGCATCATGGGCTTTGTCAAGGCCAAGAGCAAAGCTTCCCTTATCTCCGGAGTCATAAGCGGCATAGCCCTGGCTGCCTGTTTCGCAATTTCCCTCAGTGAAATCAGACAGGGACTGATGGGAGCCCTTGTGGTATCCGGGCTCCTGACCGTGGTTTTCATAATTCGCTATGTCAAAACCAAAAAGCTAATGCCGGCAGGTCTGATGCTCCTGTGTTGTATCGGCTCACTGGGGCTTTTAGCCAAAGCACTTTTTGATCCCAACTGAGCAAACGACACTGCCGATTCTCTCAAGCGGCACGAGTGTCAGAAAGTATGCAATTACTAAAAGGTCAAGAAGATGAAACTTGTCCACAAAGGCATAGCACTGGCCCTCATTCCCTTACTGTTTGAACTTTCCTTGATTGCCACTCTGGCCTGGCAGTTGAACACTCTGGAGAAAGAGCGGCAACTGGCCGGGCAGGGGCGGGACATGATCTCGCTTCTGACCAACTGGTCTCGCTCGATGGCTGACGCGGCAATTTACCTGATTGTCTCGCGCTATCACGAAAGTCCCAGCGAAGAGAAACGTTTCAAAGATACACTCCAAGCCATGGAGCAGCAGGCAAAAGCTCTGGCCGGCAGTGCCGAAGCCCTGCCCGAGTTGAAAGCCGACATAGCAGCGCTGAAAGCCCGCAGCGACAAGTTAGCGGCCCAATTGTCTTACCAGTTGAGGCCGGGCGACAGCCTGGGCGGCAATACGATTTTCTCCAGCAATCTGGACATGCGCAATCAACTGGAGCCCCAGATAGTTCAATTCATCAGAGACTGCGATCGCTTATCAAACCGGGTGAAAACCCTCACCCACGCGGAGAACCCCATCAGTCTGGAGAATATCTGGCAATGGATGGCGGCAAACGGTATAGGCAGTTTGCTAATAAGCCTGGTTATGGTCTGGTTTTTCTTCGGCAGTATTGCCAGACGCATTCTCAAAATAACCGAAGACACCAAGTATTTCAAAACCAATCGCAAGCTTCCCGCTGTAAAAGCAAAAGGTGGCGGGCAGGACGAAATTTACGAGTTGGAGAGGGAATTTCAGGATATGGCCAGGGCTGTGCAGGAAGCCGGGGCCAGAAGGGAACAATTTACTTCTATGATTTCCCACGATTTGCGCAGCCCGCTGGCGGCAATCAATATCACCCTGGCCATGGTTCAAACCGGTGCTTACGGCAATCTCAACGCCGTCGGGCAGGAGCGCATCAACAGTGCCGAAAAGAGCATTCAAAGGCTGCTCAATTTGATCAATCAGTTGCTCGATACGGAGAAACTGGAAGCAGGACTCTTTCAACTGCATAGGACTAGGGTGGGTCTTTTGTCCGTGGTCTATCCGGCAGTGGAAGCCTTGAAGCAACTGGCCGATGAAAAGCAAATCGAACTTAGCTTTCGCTGTCAGGACTATGAAGTGGAAGTAGATCTTGAGCGGATGAGTCAGGTAGTGCAAAACCTCTTGAGCAACGCCATTAAGTTCACACCGAAATGGGGCAAGATTACACTGAAAAGTGAAGAAACCGAGGATAGCTATATTGTCTCCGTCAGTGATACCGGTGTGGGAATAAAGGAAGAATTTCTAGAAAGCATCTTCGATCGCTTTGAACAGATCAGTGAAGATGACATGCCGCGCAAGGCAATAAGACAAGGACAAGGCGATAGTCGACTCAGCACCGCTGATAAACTGGCTGGAAGTGGGCTTGGCCTTTCTATTTGCAAAGCCCTGGTGGAGGCCCATGGCGGTGAAATAGGGGTGCACAGTCTGGAAGGCAAAGGTTCGACATTCTGGTTCAGCCTGCCGAAACTGGAGCCGGGAAAACGTTGAGCAAGGACAGACTCTCTATCGGCAACAGGGAATGCAAGCGGTGGCGGAACAAGGCAAGCAGCCTTATCAGAACCAGGCGCGGGGGCTCGGTGCTGCTGCTGCTTCTCGCCACCCTAAGTAGCAACGGTGCTGCCCAGGCAAGAGTTGATGACATTTCTTCCATGAACGCGCTCGGCAACTATGCCCAGGCCGGGAAATTTGTGGACTTGCATGAGCCAAGCAAACAACTGCATTATCTTAAACTAGCGCTGAAAGAAGCACCGGATTCAGCCCCCCTGCTCACAGATCTAGCCTCAGCCTATTTTGAACTGAAGCAACCCGGTACAGCCAAGAACTATCTGGAAAAAGCCTTGAAGGCAGCGCCGCAATGCCGGGAAGCCCTCAGCCGCAGAGCCTTCATTGCACTTCTGAGCAACAATCTCAAGCCGGCCATGGCCGATCTTGAGAAGTGCCTGGAGGTGAATAAAATTGAGCCTCAATATAATGACGAAGGAAGTGATGCCGCCAACCTTCTTACTGCCAGCAAGCATCGAACGGCCTGCAATGAAGCAAAACAACAGTACCTGGAGAAGAAGTACGGTGGGCTTCGCCGACTGACTGAGGCACTTGAACTGAGAGACCAGCTCAAACTGAAGGAAGCCCTACAAGTGGCCTCTCTGGTGGCGGCGCAATACCCGGAGCGGGCCTCGCCGCGTTTTACAAAAGCCGTAATCTTACTGAATCTTGGCAGGTACAAACCGGCAGCAACCGAACTGGAAATTCTACTAAAGCGAGAGCCGGGCAACGCCACTCTTCTCTATTTCCACGCCGAAGCCAAAAGACTGGACGGCGCCGCTTCAGCAGCTATCAGTGATTACGAAAAGATACTGAAAAGCGGACGCATGCTGATTGCAAAAAAGTTTACGGCAGAAACCGGTAAGCACAGAGGCAACCACGTCTATTTCGACGACTGGATTGTCACGCCGCTGGATATCAACTACTTGCTGGCCTTAACCCACCTGGAACTTGAGACCAAAGGAAAAGCATATGAAGCCATAGAACGAGCCCTTGCCCTTAACGCTCAAGACACCGACTGCTTGCTCCTGGCGGCATCCATTGCCCTGGAAGCAAACAAAAGCGACCAGGCCAAAGGATTTCTTGAACAAGCCAGAAAGAGAGGCGCGGCGAGCGATCGACTTAAAGATCTGAGCATTCTGACGGAAAGCAAGAGCAAAGAGCAGGCCTTAGCCCAATACAAACTCTGGATGAGTACCCTTCTGGAGGAACCGGCAAAAAATGCCAGTACCCTTTTTATCATCGGTCGCCGCCTGGAAAAACTAAAAGATTATGAGCTAGCCACCCGTTGCTGGCAAAGCCTCTACGACACACTGCCGGCGGTACCAGAACACAAGCTCTATCTGGAACGCTGCAAGCGACTGGCCGGAAAGTCCAGGTAGAAACAACTGAAACCGTTTCCTCAGAGAGGCTTCAGAGCCTGCAAGCGTGCCCGAGCGGCTTTAAGTGTTTCATCCTGCCTGGAGAAACAGAAGCGCACATACTTATGCTTAAGTGGATTGTCGGCTCCAAAGAAACTGCCACCCGGGACCACAGCCACACCAATATCCTTAACCAGGTATTTTGTGAAAGCCAGATCGTTCTTATGACCGAACTTAGAGATATCGCAGAAGGCATAATAAGCCCCCTGAGGCATGTAATATTCAATCCCGATCTGCTCGAGGGTCTCTAGCATGTACCGACGTCTCTCTTCGTATTCACGCCTGAGTTCATCATAATAAGACTGAGGCATATTTACCGCCGTCACTCCAGCTCTCTGCAAAGGCGCTGGAGCACCGACCGTGAGAAAGTCATGCACCTTCCGAATGGGCAGGGTCAATTCCGGTCTGGCTATGGCCCAACCCACGCGCCAGCCGGTCACGCTGTAAGTTTTGGAAAGCGAATTGATCGTCACCGACAGATCCTCCATTCCAGGTAAGGAGGCGATGGAAATGTGCTCCCTGCCGTCATAGAGAATGTGCTCGTAGATTTCATCAGTCAGCGCCAGAACTCCCCATTTCTGACAGAGACCGGCTATGACATTCAATTCTTCCCGACTGAAAACCTTGCCGGTGGGATTATGGGGGGTATTTATGATAATCGCTCTGGTTTTGTCGTTGAAAGCCCGGGCCAGTTCATGCTCGTCGAAACTCCAATCAGGAGGATTCATACGCACATAGCGCGGTACAGCACCAGAGAGAATGGCGTCCGGACCATAGTTCTCATAGAAGGGTTCGAATACGATTACTTCCTCAAGTGGATCTACTAACGCCATCATGGTGGCAACCATGGCTTCCGTAGCTCCACAACAGACTGTAATATCTGTTTCCGGGTCAGATTTGATGCTATTAAAACGCTGGGCCTTCTCGGCGATTGCCTGTCGAAGAAGCTTATCCCCCCAGGTAATCGCATACTGATTGACATTATCGAGAGTGGCTCTCGTTACCGCTTCCTTTAACTCCGGCGGACAGGGAAAATCCGGCAAACCTTGCGCCAAATTGACAGCCTTATGTTGCGCCGCCAATCTCGACATTTCGCGAATCACCGATTCCTGAAAGAGATTAGCTCTGGCAGAAGCAAACTTTATCGCCTGAGATTGCATAAACACCTCGCAGAAAACCGGGCTAAACAGGCTCATGATCATACAACTTATGACTGCCCTTCAGGCAGAGCAGACAGGCCTGAAGCACAAACAATTATTGCGACTTAGTTTTAACAATAGAACTCAATTGAGAATCATGCCAACGATATAGACTCTCGCTTCTCTCATGAATCTTTTAAAAACCACGGCTTGATTTTAACGGCAAAGAGGAGTAGTCTTGCTTTAGCTTATTGAGACTAATTCTCAATTAAGTCGAACAAAATCGAAAATGGATTTCACTTAAAAAATCCAATCTTCCTGGCAGTTAAGCAATTAACTCGCCCAACTGAATTGCATCTGTCGATTGAAGCAGGCGCACTGTACTGCTTTGCCTCGACGCAAGAAAATTCGCGAATTTGAAATGTTCTCGACTGAGGGCAGGTCAAGCTTTGCCGCCGGGAAAAAGACTCAAGCATGGAGAAACAAGAATGATCGGGAAACTTTTTTATGGCACCCAAACCGGGACCACCGAGGACGTAGCCAGACGCATACGCGAAAACCTCCCGGAATTGATAGTGGAATGCCGCAATATTTACGGAGTCAAGAAAGAAGAAATTGCTGGTGCTGAACTTCTGATCTTGGGCGGTTCTACATGGGGAGACGGTGAACTTACGGACGACTGGCAAGACTCATGGCCAATCTTAAACACCCTCGATTTGACTGGAAAGACAGTAGCTCTCTTTGGTCTGGGAGATCAAGTCGGCTACTGCTATAACTTTGTAAGCGCCATGAAACTACTCTACGACAAAGTCAAAGAGCGAGGCGCGCGCATCGTTGCCTGCGATATCAGTGCAGATGGATTCGATTTTGAGCATTCGGAGTCGTTGGTGGACGGCAAGTTCATAGGTCTGGTTCTTGACGAAGTAAATCAGCCGCATAAGACAGATGAGCGTATAAGACAGTGGGCCTTAAAAGTAAGAGAGTGCGTGGGCGCAATAGTATAAGGAAGAGCGATGTACTTCATTAATGGCGCAAAAACCAAAGTAAAAGTAGAACTAGTGGGCGGTCCCTTCGACGGTTTGGCGGTTGCCTGTCCGCTTGCACCACCGCCTTGTTTCCTCCTCCCTACAGGCGCTGAACTGGAAGTCTCAGTCTATAGTTTCTATAGTCTGGCTGGTAAAGAGGAGGCAAGACTAAAGTACACTTACTCAGGAGTCGAAACCCTGACCCCTGATGAGATGGCGAGGCTGCAAGCAAGCCCCGGAACCCTTTGACAACCAAAGACTAAAAATGGTGCGCCGCCCACCTTGTTGTTCGAAGTTAAATCGTCAACGCTTTAGATTTTCGCCGCAATCTTAAATCGTCAACGATCGAACCTTTCCTCGCATTCCTACATTGTCAAAGATCTAGAATTTCGCCGCATTCTTAAATCGTCAACGATCGAACCTGGCCGGGTTAATTCACCAGAGGCTCGAGCCAGCCATGAAATTTAGCGTTGAACTTTTTCCCACTTGCTTACGTTATTAAAGTAAGTTCTGGAGGAAAAAATGCCATGCCCGTGATGGATTGGAGCAATCGTACCAAAGTCGGAATGAGCCGACAGGATCGTAGACAGATGATGAAGGAAGCCTGGGCTGAGTTCTGCACCCAGTATCCAACTGAGGAGTCGTGCCTGGAAGCATTGCAGAAAAACTTCTCAGATCCTGCACTGTGGATGTGCCAGCACTGCCATTCAACCAATATAGAGTCAATCAAAGGAGCAAGAGTGGGACGCTGTCTTCAGTGTCGAAAGCCATACTGGTTTACGTCAGGCACCTTCTTCCATAAGATAAAGAAGATCAGGCCCTGGATGGGAGCCATTTGGCTCTTCGAAAACGGCTACATTTCAAGCGCCTTTGCATACAGCCAACTGGCTCAAGTTGCGCAATCAACAGCTCAGCGCATCTTCAAGAGCCTATTCTGGACTTTAAACTCTCAATGCGACCCGAGCGACTTCGTCACAGAATCTGGAAATTTCCTACCCCTCTTTAACAAGAGAAGCCTGGCAACGGCGCGGTGGAAACACCCCAGCACTGAAGAAGTCGATGCCATAAATGACGAGGTGCAAAAGAAGCACGGGAGCAGCCACGAGCAAGAGTATGAACAATACCGGGATCAAAAGATGGAAGAAAAACTTGCGGACGGGGGAAGCCAGGAGTTTGAACACAACAATCCAGACCAGGAGCTGGAACACAATAACCCAGACCAGGAGCTGGAACACAATAGCTCAAACCAAGACCGGGACACCACTCTCAAGCAAAAGCAAGACCTCAATCAAGAAACCCAGAACCGGGATGAATACATCTACCAAGCAATCGCCACACTAAAGATCCCGACAACCGAACAACTCTGCTTGCTGACGGGGCTATCCGCTCCGGAGGTAAGCGCCACACTAACCCTACTCGAGCTAGACAACCGGATTTATAGACTACCAGGAGATCGCTTTCAAACAATAGAATCAGCGCGGGCGGATGATCAGTCAAAGAGCAGACTAGGGCAAAATGAGAGGCGCGCATCAAGTTCAACGGCGCAAAGCGGTCTGGAAGATTTCATCACCTTCGTGGCGGAAATACACCAGGGTTGCAGTCACAAATACTTAATGCTTTACACAGCCCTTCAGCATGTGCGCTTAGGCATAAGACAAGACTCTCAACCAATCAAGCTTCTAGACCTATGCCTGCAGCAAGCACCCATAAGACTGCAAGACCTTCTCAACTTCATCACTCCCTTAAGATTGCCATTTTTGCAAAAAGAAGAATTCATCCAGACTTTGCCTATTTAGAAGGCACCGCATCAGGGAAGTAGAAACGCAAAATTTCCACATAGTTCTTACCTTTCTCAGCCAGACCATGTCCACCCCACTGGCAGTAGCCAATGCCGTGACCGGCACCGCGCGACCGAAAGAGGTAGGTCCCGCCTTGCTTTTCAAAGGAAAAGGCAAGCCCGGGCACAACACCCCAACCCAGTTTCTGCCCAATCAAAAGCCACAGATTGTAGCCGCTCATTTTCTTGACACGACCGTGCTGCCTCACAGACACCAGCAGCGGACGCCCCGCAGCGTCGCGCTCGTTGACCTGCAGGAGTTCCAGAGACAGCTTCCTTTCCACTTCGGCAGCAGACAACTTCTCCAGATGCTCCAAGAAGAAGGGAGAAGCCTGACATGTGTTACAGGCAGCCGGTCTGGCTGAAGGACCGGGCTTGCCTTGAAACAATTGCGAGGTTGAGAGCCGACCGGCACATGTGGAATGGAAATAAGGTTTGAGCAAGCGCCGGCTGGCACTCTCCCGAAGTTGGGTAGCAAGAGTGGCTTGCACAGCCTCCCGGCATTTAGTTCTTGCATAATCCGCCCCCAGGTAGGCCATGGTGCTGGTATCATCGGCAATATCTTTCCTCGAGTCACGACAAGACAACCAATTTTGCACCAACACCGATTGCGCCTTCAATGCCTCCAGATGAAACTGCGGTGGACTCTCAGAACCAACCACACCAGCCACATAATCCGCCGTCGGCAATTCGGCGATCACTTTTAAGCCGCCGCCGGCATAGCGCAGAAACACCCTGGCATTGATTAGCCTTGTCTTCTTGGCTGCACCACCGGTACCGGCATGCAAAGAAAGGGGTTTGCCCAGCGGAAGCAGTTGCAGTTCGGCGCCACTCAAACCGGCCTGTCTCACCCTGTCATCAAGGGTGCCTATTGCGCTGGGAAGCAGCCGAACTTGACGACTAGCACTATCCAGAACTAGACGCCAATCATCGCCAGTCAGAACCGACAAAGGCAGGGGCGCAACCACCCGAAAGGGCGGAGAGAGCGTGTAGGCAACGGACCCCTTGGAGGCTGCATTCTCGGCACTGGCGAAGAGCTGCACCCTCACTCTGGCATCAAGACTAAGCACCGGCGGTGAAAGGAAGTTGGAAAACACTACCAGTAGCAAAATAAGAAGATGCCAATGACTGCCCATTCAAGCACTCACCAGGTCGTGGAAAAAAGAATCTCCCGCGCTTCCGGTACGGCCGCATCCTGCGAAGTACCGGCAGGCGCGAATAAACAAAAAGCATTGCGCGGTTTATCGAACGGAAAGAAACCAATAATGTGCGATTGAAATGTCTTCCCGTGCGGTGTCGTACCGGTCTTGGCCGCAATCTTCAACTTGTCCTGGCTATCCAATTTGCGAGCCGTGCCATCCAACACGCAATGTCGCATACCGGCAACCAGCACTTCTCTGGCCTGACTGGTAAGACCTACGCTCAAAGGTTTCTCTTTCTCTACGAGAGTAAAGTTCTCGCTGCTGTGCAAGACCGGTAACTTACCTTCAGGACCGACCGCAATCAAGGCAGCCATTCGCATCAGTTGCAGGCAACTGGGTTTAAAATCTTCAGCCAGGCCAAGTACGTAGGGCAGAGATGACTTCCCTGAAGCGCCTTCACTTTCGGGGAAAACTCCACCGCGTCGGCCGGCTACTGGAGAAGCCAGACCCAGTTGTCTGGCTTTAGCAAGAAAGGTACGCTTGGTGAGACGGGTGGTTGCTTGCGCGAAAAAACAATTACAGGAAACTGCCAGGGCCCGTACTAAATCAACTTTGCCATGAGAAAACTGGCAATGCACCGAGGTATCCCTTTTGCCTGCAACTCTTCCACCCACGGCAAAAGTACCGGTGCATTCAAACTTTTCGTTCAGACTCAGTAAGTTCTCTTCCACCAGACAGGCGGCAGCCACCAACTTCATTAAAGAACCCGGCTTTTCAGTGGGTACTGACAGTCCTGTGGGAAAGCCGACATTGCCGTTTAAGAGATCACACCAGACAAATGCCGCCCTTGCCCGGGCATCACAAGATGAGGTTGCCGCGTGCAAGCCTCCCAGAGAAAAGAGCGAGCGAATAAAACCCCGTCTATTTATCGGCTCAGCTTCGTCTTTTAATATGCTCATTATTCCGAGAGCCTCATCCAAATTCCCCTCACGGGACAGTCATCCAAACGAGTTAACGCCACCATGACAACCGCCTCACAAAGGTCCAAACCAATTCTCACACTTCAGGCGAGACGAAAGCCTGAATTGAAAGACATAATAGGCTTAATCCTGTGAAATAACCACCTGGCGATGAATCCATTCAAACTGGCGAGTACCGCTTTAGTCCTGTCCCTGGCGCTTTCGAGCACCGGGATTGGACTTGCGGTGCCGATGGCAGCGAAAGCAGCCGAAAAGGAAAAGCAGCACTCTTTAATTAGTAAGAAGTTAAAAAAGACACCCCTTCACCAGATTGCCCGCGCTACTATGCTCAATCATTTTTCCAGCTCGCCTAAAAGATTGACGGAGATGGTGAAAGAATTCGACATCACTCCCGACCAGAAGATTGCCAGAGGACTATTTGTGACCCTCTACAAAAATGGCAAAACCCGCGCCTGCTGGGGCTCAATCAGTCCGAGGCAGGCAGATCTGGTTTCCGCCACGGTTTATACAACCGTTGACTGCCTCACTAAAGAATACCGCTATCCGCCGGTGAAAGCCTCTGAACTGGAGGATTTGAAGGCCCAGGTAACCATCGTGGAAAAGGTAGAACCCGTGAGGAGCGGCGCTACCCTGCATCCCCTCACGGACGGGCTCATGGTCCGAAGCGGTGGAAAGGGAGCAGTATTGCTTCCGGGGGAAGCTAGCTGTCCTCACTACCAGGTAATGCAGTGCAAACTCAAAGCTGGTATAAACCCCAGAGAATCGTGCCAGTTATACAGGATAAAGGCCCATGTCATCAGGTGAACCAAGAGTGAAGAACTTTCTTGATACTGCACTGGCAGCTCTCTTTACTTGGGAGTTTCTCATCCTGCAAATTCTCGCCCTCGGTCTCGTCGCCGTTATGCTGGAAACACCCACCGGCTCCATCGCCGGCACTATAGCCCTGGAGAAAAAGCAGTTCGGTGTCTACAGCTACAACCTGAAAGAAAACAAAGTTTATGCTCTGGTAAATGGTCCCCGTAACGGTCCCCAGGTGGAGCGCGGCGTCTGGGTGAACGACGACGGCAGCTTTCGCATAGACCAACTGCCCGTGGGCGAATACATGCTGGAAGTGAGAGCGCCGGGCTTCGCCAGAGAACTGGTGCGGGGTTTATATATAGAAGACGGAAAAGTAGCGAAGTTACCGAAACCCGTTAAACTGAGCCTCCTTTCTCCCAGTGTCAATATCGCTTCCAACAGCAGGGTCTTCACCACCAAAGACAAGCCTAATTTCTGGGTGAACGCCACTGGTGCGGCAGAAGCCGAGGTAAAAGTCTACAAAGGCGATCTGCTCGCCCTTCTTGATGCTAAAACCAGCCAGAAATGGGGCATCTCTCTCGCTTCCGACATGTCCCTATATGTAGACTCCTCCAAGAAGTTTGAAAATCCCTTTGAAAGTGCAAGCACCGGTACCCGCACCGAGCCGATTAAGGTCTTCAAGCGCAAATTGGTGCAAGACCAGAGCGATTCCTCCCATGCAGAATTCGCCTTCGATAAAACCTTACCGCCCGGAGACTACTTCACCGTTTGCGAAGTAAAAGACCTCTTCGGTAAGGAGGGCGCCAAAGCCATTACCTGGTTCTCAGTCAGCGACATCGGACTGGTGATCAAGCACGCTCCTGGTGAAGCCGTGGTGAGAGCAGTGGACCTCACCAACCTGAAAGGCACATCGGGCGTAAATGTAGCCCTCTTCGAAAGAGTGGAAGGTACATCTCCGCAGGAAAGAGTAAAGGCCAGCACGGGCGTGGACGGCATTGCGCACCTGCCCCTGACGGACGAATTGAGAAAGAAACTGGGCTTTGATGTGATCGTCACCGGCGTCAAAGGCGCCCATCGAGCCTATGGCGGCTACAACTACTGGCGCGCCGACAGCGACCTGCACAAAACATATTTCTACACCGACAGACCGGTCTACAGGCTGGGCCAGACGGTTATGTTCAAAGGCATCGCCAGATTGATGGGAGAGAACGGACTGAGCAATGCCGGAGCTGGACAGAACCTGGCCATTACGGTGGAAGATCCCGATAACAATGCCATCCAGACCCTAAACCTGAAAACCAGTAAACACGGTACTTTCTCGGGACTAATTGATATTCCGGCAGACGGCAAGACCGGCGGTTATCAGGTACAAATTGCCTACGGTGACGGACATACCAGCTATCAGTCTTTTGAAGTTGCCCAGTATCGTAAACCGGAGTATCAGGTAGAAGTAGAACCTCTATCTGACCGAATCATCATGGGAGAAAAGGGACGGGCGAAAGTGCGAGCCACTTATTACTTTGGCGGACCGGTGGCCGGAGCCAGAGTCAAGTACAGCATCTATTCATCCACAGACTGGGCCTCGCGCTACAAGCTCATGGATAGACCGGAATACTGTGGCTTCTTCGATGATTGGGAAGGCAGCGACTACGAAAGCTCTTCCGGTGATTTTCTGAAAGAAGGCTATGCCGTTACCGATGAAAACGGCGAAGCAATAGTTGAATTTGAGACCACCGCTCCCACCATGCCGGTCAGTGGACCGATCGGTTCGATCTTCCAGGACAAGAAACTGAAAATCGAGGCGGAAGTAACTGATATTAGCCGCCTTTCTGTGGTTTCCAGCGGCAATGTGCCGGAATCATCAGGCAACTTTGTGCTTCTCGTCAATCCGGACTCCTGGGTGGTGAGAGCCGGGGAGGCACTTTCCGTGAACATTCGCGCCCTCACCTATGACAGCAAAGCTGTTGCCAACAAAGCGGTCAAGGTGAAAGTAATGCGCTTTCCCTATGACCGCATCAAGGAAGAATACAAACCGGATCAGGTGGTGGTTGAGCAAACTGTCACCACCGATAGTGCCGGACGCGCTCATCTACAAGCAGCCATCGGCAATCAACTGCCTTCGGACAGCTACTATGTAGTGGCAGAAGCGCAGGACGACGGCAACCACAAAGTCGTCGATACCACCTCAATCTGGGTAGCTGCCGGCGAGAAACCTTTCTTCTTCTCCGAGAAAGAAGCAGACAAACAACCCCTCACCGTCAAGCTTGACAAGAAAGTCTACAAAGCCGGCGATAAGGCTCGCCTTGTAATAAGCGGACCGTTCACCGGCAAAGAAGGCATGGAAGCACTGGTGGGCGTGGAAGGCTACAAACTGCATGAGCTGAAGGTAGTGCCGCTAACATCTTCGGCCCAGGTAGTAGAAGTGGATATCAAGCCAAATTATGCGCCCAACTTCTACGTGACCGTGTCGGTGGTAGGCAAGAAACGCCAGTTCTATTCGCAGGAAGAACCAGTCATGGTCAGCCCTGACAATCACTTCCTCAAGCTATCCATTGAGACCGACAAAGAAAGGTACAAACCCGGCGACGATGCCGTATACACCATCCGGGCCCTGACCGCCGATGGTAAGCCGGCAGCGGGAGCGGAGGTGTCCCTGGGCGTGGTTGACGAAAGCATTTATGCCATCCGCCCGGAAACCGCTGAAGACATACGGAAGTTCTTCTACAGCCGCATTTCCAACTGGGTGACCACCCTCTGCTCCTTCCCCGAGCAGTATTCGGGCGGACCGGACAAATTGGAACCGCGGGTGCGCAAAGATTTCAAAGATACCGCCGCCTGGTTCCCCAACCTGGTCACCGACGCCGAAGGTAAAGCCGTAGTCAAATTCAAACTGCCGGACAACCTGACCACCTGGCGGGCCACTGTACGTGGTATCACTGCCGGTTGCGATGTCGGTGCCTCCATTGCCAAGGTTATCTCCACCCAGGACATAATCGCCAGACTGGCTCTGCCCCGGTTCTTCGCCCAGGGCGACCAGGGCCTGGTCACGGCCGTGATCCATAACTACACCAGGAAGTCGCAGACCGTCAAAATCAATTTGAGCATGGGCAGCAATCTGAAGACCACCTTGCCCCTGGCTCAAACATTGACCATCGAGCCGGACGGCGCCAAACGCTTCAGCTGGAACGTAGAAGCAGTCACTATCGGTGAGACAACCATTAAGCTGACGGCCATCGGGCAGACAGCCGCCGATGCCCTGGAGCGCACCGTAAGCGTCAAACCCATGGGCATAGCAGTCAGTCTGGTGCGAGCCGGCATGATGACAAAAGACGACATCGAAAGAGCAATCGAAGTGCCGGAGGCAGTGGATGCCGCCCCCGGAACCATAAAACGCAGCTTCGGTGTAGCCGGCTCAACCATCGGACCCGTCCTGGGCAATTTCTCCGCTCTCATCGATTACCCATATGGCTGCACCGAACAGACCATGAGCAGACTGGTACCAGCAACAGTGGCGATGCAACTGAACAAACAATTGTCGGTGCCGCTCAGCGCCAGCGACAAAAAACGCTTCGATGCCGTCTACAAGGAAGCCATGCAAAAGCTCTCTTCCTACCAGCACGGCGATGGAGGCTGGGGCTGGTGGCAGAGTGATGAGTCGAGACCTTATCTGACCGCCTACGTTATGGAAGGCATGAAACTGCTTTCGGAAGCAGGCTATGCCGTCGATGCCGCCGCCATGGAGCGAGCCTGCAAGTGGACGGACAACAGCTTGAAAGAGATGCTCAAGCAATTGAGAGACCCCAAACGCCTTAAGGACGCCTATGAGGACAGAGCCCGCCTGGTGGACATGACCTACATGCTCTATGCCAGAAGCTTGTACAAGGATAAGGCAGCTAGTCAGCAGGCCAATACTCAAGCGCTGCTCAAGGAAGCCTTCGGCTATCTGCGAGAGCCTGAGCAGTTCCAGACCATGCCTGTCGAGGCCATCGCCTACTATGCCCGCGCCGCCAACAACCTTGGTCAGCGAGAGCATGCCACCAGCGCCATCAATCGCCTCATAGAAATCGCCAACACTACAGAGGCTACCATCGACTGGGAATACTCAAAACGACTGGCCGCCTTCATCGGGGACAAGGAGCAGAACTATTACCCCTACCGCTTCACTCCCGAAGAAAGCACAGCTCTGGCAATGACGGCACTGGTGGAAGTGCGGCCGGAACTTTCCGGACAGATTGAGCTTGTTAAAAACTGGCTCCTGCTCACCAGGGGCAAGGAAGGCTGGGGTACGACAAAAGCCACGGCAGCCGTGTTCAAGGCCCTGCTGCTGGAGGAATTGAAAGCCCGGGCCGCTGATAGAGCCGCCTCTCTCAGCCCTGAGGTCATGAACGGCTTCAGATGCCTGGTGAACGGTATCAGTTTGAGCGATTCCAATCGCTACGGACCCGAGAAGTTGCTCAACTTGCCGGCCACGAAAGAGGCAAGTAAAGTCACCTTGCGTAATGATGGCAGCCGTCTCTACTATTGCAACCAGACCAGCTATTACAAAAATCTGGTGGGCAAGACCCAGACCGGTGTAGAAAACTTGCCGCAAGACCTGAAAATGGAAAGAAAATTCTACAGGTTGAAGCCCCTGGCTAATACTGCCGACGGCACCATCCACCTGAAAGCGGAACCAATCGCCGGCGGGCAGATTAAGGCAGGGGAAACCATATTGATGAAGGTGCTGGTGGAAACCCCACGCTCGCTTCCTTACGTCATCGTAGAAGCAGCTCTGCCCAGCGGCGCCGAAGTAGTGGAAAACGCCGCCAAAGAAGATGCAGTAGAGGAAGAGAATCACGTGCAGGGTGATTGGGAAGCGCCCTGGTGGACACATCAGGATATCCTTGATGACAAGATTGTCTTCTTCGGCTCCCATCTCAAAGCTGGCAAGTCGGAGTTCTCAACCCTTCTGCGCATGGAATTGCCGGGCAAAGTGAACGTGGCTCCCGTTAATATGGAAGGCATGTACAGTCGCGCCATCAAAGGTCTCTCCAATCTCGATCAATTGACCATCAGCGAATAAGGTAAGCAGGGGTGAAAGGCGGGCAATGGAAAAGTTGGCAGAAGCCGGGCAATATTTTTCTTGCCCTGCTCATTCCCGCTCTTCTGACCTTTCACCTGGCCACGCACCCCTTCGCCACCGAACTGGCCGGAAGAAGCATCAATCTCTCCGGCTATTCCGGCCCCCATCGCCAGAATTTCGCCAGCGCCCTTTCCCGACTGGATGGCACAATCATAAAGCCGGGGCAGATCTTTTCCTTCAATCAAAGACTTGGTCAGCGTACCACCAGGGGCGGTTATGTACCGGCCCCGGGCTATCTGGGCAATGATCGCATTGCCACCAGCGGCGGCGGCATCTGCCTGATTTCTTCCAATCTCTATCAACTGGCTTTGCTCTCAGGCCTCGAAGTTATAGAACGAAGCAATCATGTGCGACCCGTCCGTTCAGTAGCCCCCGGTCTCGACGCCACGGTCTGGTACGGCAGTCAGGATTTAAAACTCAAGAACAGCCTTCCCTACCCGGTGGAGATTTCCTGCCAGGTGGAAGGCAATTTCGCCTCGATGAAGATGCTGGGAAAGGCTGGACTGAAACCAATCAAACGCCAACTGGAAAGGAAGGAGATAGCCAGAGACAATCGCACTTGCCTGGTGGAAGTTTATTTGCTCTCTTCTGAAACCGAAAACGGCAACCCCGAGACCCGGCTAGTCTCCCGCGACTGTTACCGTATCGGTCCTTGATTTTCCAAAGAAGTGGGAAAGCAGGAGCAAGACCACGGTCAGTCCGGCTAAAACACCCAGGGTCGTGAGGCGCTCCTCCATGGAAGCGGTCAGCCCCGCTGCCACCAGACCGCCTGAAAGTACGGCGCAAGACCCGGCCAGAGACGGAATCAAAATTACGGAAAGGCAACGAGCTTCATCCTCGGGGCTGCGCCCAAAGAAGGTCTGCAAAAGAACGGCCCCCACAACACCGGCCACGCCCAGGGCAACCAGATAACCAGCAGCCGGTTCGGCGTGCAGGAAGAAACTGGCCAGCCCGGTACCGAAGGTGGCAAGCAAGGTAATGGCTGCGGCATCAATGCGCCGTTCCTTGTTGTAGCGGATCATGACCATCACAGCCATAACCACAAAAAATCCCAGGTACTGCGCCGCACTCACATAGGAATGCTGCAAGTTAATGCCGGTCACATTTGATACCTGTGCCGCAGCGAAAGCCTGCTCCATAAGCCTTGCGCCAAAGAACATGGCAGCGCAAGCCGGCAGTTGTGTAAAGGCAGAAACCATAACACAAGCTGAAATGACAGCTAGTCCCAAATTGCCGAAGAGTCTGGTTGAAAGCAAGGTAAAAATGCCGACTATCAACAAGGCCTTGATGTGCTTGCCGGCCCGCTCTCCGTCGGAGAGCCGCTCATCCTGAGCCATCCGCCCGAGAGCATCGAGGGCATACATGGAACCGAAACCGGCACCAACCAGCACCGCTAGATTAGTAAAAGTGAGAGCATTCAACCCCTTGGTCAAAACCACCAGCATACCCAGCCCGCCGGCTATGGTCAGAACCAACCTTTTGACGATGAGCTTATCGTCATGCATAAAGGGTCGCTGCATCAAGTTGAGCAAGACGGCCGTGGCAAAGGCACCGGCGATGATGTCACCGTTTCGACCTGAGGTCGAGAGAGTAGAGGTGGCACAGGCCATGGAGGCCAAATAAGCAAAGGACGCCGCCACATCATCCAATCGAGCCAGTTGCGGCGAAGTAAAGTTAGACATAACCTTCCAGGCCAACATGCCGGCACTGAAGGCAGCGGCCGCCTCGGTGAGGTGCTCGGGTTTACTAGTGACGAGGGCAGCACTTATGCCGAGCAAAAATGTTGTCCGCATATTACGATGCTTGGAAGGATCTATGACGCCGGAGAGATAGACGCCGGCAAGTCCAAGAGCCGCATAAGGCCAATAAGAGGCAAAATCATACTGAAAGGAAAAGCCCACCGCAAAGATAGCCGCGAGAAAACCGGCTACTGCCAGAAGCAACTTGAGCTGGCTCTTGAGAGGGCTCAAGTCCACAGTCCAGAACTTGGAGCGAACCAGATCAAAGAGGAAAACCACCAGGCACAGAGCTAAGAGAACAGGATGCAGGCCGTTTGCCATAAGCCCTGCCAGATCGTTTTGCCCCATGAGATTAACTCCGTGTTAGACTCTAACTCAAATATGGTCCATTAAACTAGCTTCAATGGTGAACCCGATAAGCTTGACCAGACCCGAAGGTGGAGCAGTAATTACCGAAAACACCGTAAGAAAGCTCGGAACGCCCAAATCGCACCAACATTGCACTAGATTATAGCGAATATGAATCGTCTACTGGTTATGGTTATATTTTTAGGGGTCTTCATCACCCTTGGTTATACGGCCTTGAACGCGCCGGTAAAGACGAGAGGGCCGGCTCCCAAAGCCGAGGAATTTCTGAGCAATATCCAGGCCGGCAATTACAAAGCGGCAGTGGAAGGCTTCGGGACCAATACCTGCCGCTGCCCCGGCAGTCTGGGCTGGGTTTCATACCTTGTCTATGCCTCCAATGAATCACAGAATCTGGCATTTCTCTTCGGCAAAGAATTCAAGGTCGGAGAACCTCAAGCCAGACAAATCGCCACGACAGTGAAACCCACAAGCTTTCTGGACCGCCCCGAAGACTGGGAAGTCAATGTTCCAATCAGTTTTGACTTCCACAAATACCAGCCTCGTTTCCTGCCTCTGGCCATGGCCTACGGTTATGAAATGACCGAAAACGAATTGCAGAACTTTCTCGATAATCCTGATGCCGAAGCCTGGAGAGGGTTCTGCCTGCGCCTCAGACCTGACTTAAGCCCCGGTCTCACGGCTTTGCCGGCTGCGGCCAAAGCGCTGGAGAAACCAGGGAACGACTCCGCCTCCCGCGACCGTGCCGTCAGCGGTGCCAACGACAAAGTAGAAGAAATGGCCAAAAATCTCTTCGGCGAAGACCATATCAAGTACTTACATCCGGCCGATGCCGGCAAGGTCAAACGCCAGGATGGCAGCGAACTATCTCAAGAGGAGATCCTGCAAAAGTTACCCCGCCTGGAAAGAATCACGCTCAAGCTCCACATGGTCAGGCGTGACCAGCGCCTTCCCTATTCCGTCTACCAATTTCTTGTGGTGGAACCGGTTATAGTCTTGCCTCAAGCCGATGGTAGCGACAGGCGAATCAAGCTAAAAAACTATCTGGCGCCTGTCTTCAACGAGAACAATGCCGGTGCGGAGAAAAGCGGAGCGGCCCTCTAAGAGCAGTTCCGGCGCAGACAATTTACATTGTGCGTGAATTAGGTCCAAGGGTCGGCAGAGTTACCGTAGACTTGTCCGTAAACTCATACTCCAGGTCACTGACCAGCTTGTCCGTCAGTCTGATCAACAAATCCAGATCATCGCAGGCCTTTTCCAACTGTCTCTGCCTGAACGCTTCCTGCAGGCCGCGGCTGAGATCCACCAATCTTTGAGCCTTAATCAACTCATAGGCCGAAACCATGGTTTCCAGCTTCGATTCCAAACCATTCAAGTCTCCCGTCGCCAGCAGCAGTTTCATCTGCTCGAGCTGCGCACAAAAATCCCGGTCGAAAAGCTCACATATCATCGGCAATAAGGAAGGTTCAAAACTACGACGCAAATAAGCAAAATCCACCAGCCCCTGGGACTGCATCAAAGCCCGGGCGGTGATACAGGGAACCGGACGGCCCGGTGTAACTCGCCTTGTCACCGGTCCCAACCAATGCTCTACCAGCTTCTCCAGCGCCGCAGGATCTACCGGCTTGCTAAGATAATCATCCATTCCGCCCAGCAAACACTCCTCGCGCGCGCCGTCCATGGCATTGGCGGTTACGGCTATAACAGGTACGGAAACTCCTCTTCGAGTCTGGATCTCACGGATAATTTTGGCGGCCTCGAAGCCGTTCAAGCGGGGCATCTGACAATCCAGAAAAACAATACTGTAGGCTTTTTCTTTGAATGCATGCACGGCATCCACACCATCGACCGTGACGTCTACTTCAAAACCCAAATCAGAGAGAAATAGATTCAGCACTTTCTGATTGATGGCATGATCATCCGCTACCAGCGCCCGCCGCCGGTCACCGGCAGAAATCACCGGCACCTTACCGCCGGCAGCAACTGGTCCGCTCAGGACAATACGACTGGTGAGACGGGGGTTCTCCGCCGACTTCGTAAGCAATTCGCCTTTACCGAAGTCGGGTGCAATATAAGAAATCACTTCCAATACCTGCCTGCGCAGAAGAGGCATAAATAAACTGTGCACGTTCCCATAAGAACCGGCATCCGCCTCACTGCCATAAACCGCCACTGTCTTGAGAACCTTATCTAAGCCGGTATACTGCAAATACTGCAGCATCGACTGGCATTCCTTATCATTGCGCACAAAATCCAGTACCACGGCACGAAACGGTCGCCCGTCCTGCTCCGCCTGGTTGATAATGCGGATGGCAGCTTCCGCTGAACTTGCAGACTGAGGAAGCAAATCGAAACTCTCAAACACATCGGACAATACCGCCGTATTATTGACCGTCGGCTCCAGGCATAACAGTCGAACAGGACTGGAAACTGGGCGACTCGGCTTACTCCAGATATCGCTGAGAGCGGTCTCGGCCAATTCATCTTCCAGGGGCAGAAGCAAAGAAAATGTGGAGCCGACATCAGGCTCACTATGCACCTCAATGATACCGCCAAGAAGCTCAGCCAGTCGCTTAGAAATCGTCAGACCCAGACCGGTCCCGGACTTATCGCGTCCCCCATTGACGGAGGACTGTGCAAAGGGCTCAAACAACTTCTCAATCTGCCCGGGGTCGATACCAACACCGGTATCACAAACAGAAAATCTCAACCATTCCTGGTCACTATTTTTGAGTAGGCATGGCTCCACCTTCAAAATGATATGACCGGAAAGTGTGAATTTGACTGCATTTCCCACAAGATTGAGCAAAATCTGGCGCAAGCGCTGTGGATCGGTATGGAAACGCTGTGACTCCAGTCGTGATACCGATGAGACAAGCAGTATATTCTTAGCAGCGGCAGCCGGAGCCAATATCTGCGTCACCGCCTCCACAACTGAGAAGATGTCGCAATCTCGTTTTTCCACCAGTAACTTGCCTGCCTCAATTTTGGAGAAATCGAGGACCTCATTCACAATACTCAATAGAGACCGACCGGCCTCCTGCATCATCAACACATGCTCGCGGGCCTCTTCACTGAGAGCACCGCGCAGAAGCAATTCAATCATTCCGAGTATGCCGTTAAGCGGAGTTCTCAGTTCATGGGAGACGTTGGCTACGAATTCCGACTTAACCTTGCGGGCATGCTCCAGAGCCACAAGTAGTTTCCTTTCATCATCAACCAGACGGCAAGTACCGCACCATTGACAGGTCGCACCCGTTTCCTGAAACGGAGTGGCGTATATTCGATACCAGCGGTTCTGCTCGTCCAGGCACTTCAGCGAAAGCTCCAACTGAAACGGCTTACCCTTGCTGCAATTAGCCCGCCAGCCGTTCTCTCCCAACAGTCCAGCGCCGGATTCTTCACAGACGGCAATCCAGCCCTTCTCCTCAATGGCTTCCCAATCAGGTGCCTGCAAGGCCCTCTGGTCATCGGGGAAAACCCTATCCAGAAACTTCGGTATGCCGTCCGGATCGCAGAGGAAGACGCGCTCCTGCGTGAAGGAAGCCACCGCCCGGCGCACAGCGGACTCCATTTGTGAGGTGTCTTCCGACCGTTTTTCCATACAGTTATCCGACTCTTCAATGCCGTCCAATAGCTAAACCCGCGAAAAGCTGCACGCGCCAAAACAACGATTCCACCTAATGCAGCAACTAAAAACACGTCAAAGAAAACGACAAAATATTGCCGCCGCGCCAATCTAAATCAAACCGCCAGAGCCAATAACCAGAGCCAATAAGTAGACTACCTATACTGAGCCTATTCCCAGCCATCCAGCTTGTCAACCGGCTAACCGCCATCAGGCATAAAACTATTTGCAAAAGGAAACCCTTCAGTCAGTATTACTCTAAATTCGTGTACTCGCCTTCCCCCGGTCGGGGGAAGAGTGGCAAACGACTACGGCACCTGCTGCGGAGCTTCGCGCGTGAGGCTGCGGTTGCGCAAGCTTAGATAAAGAAGCACTGCCAGGGGGGCAAGCAAGTAAATCAAGAATGCCACCATATCCGGAGCAAAGGCAGGCAGCCCATAGGCATAAATGGCATAAATGAAAGGCAAGCAGTCATCCAGCACAATTTTAAGCAAATAGGCGACAGGATTCAGTTTTGCCAGTTTTGCAATAAAGAACCAGACAATTACACTATTGATCAGACCGGAAAGAAGAGCAATTGAATAGTCCTGCCAATGCCTCTCACCACTGCACATGATTAAATCGTAGAGAAGGCAAAAACCCATATAGAACCAGAAGTTTCGGCAGAACTTCATATACATGCCGGCGCCTATCAAATAAATGGCAATGGCCAGCAAGAAAGACTGCGGCAAGTCGAGCACATCGGAAAAGACCGCCGAGAAATAATCACTGAGACTGCATAAGACATCAATCTGCGCGCCGCGTATCTCAGGCGAATAGAGATAATATAGGAAGTAGGTGAGGGTCTCCTTTAGCTGGCTGAGCGCCTCCCCGCAAAGAGCAACGACTATACCGTCCAACCACATTTCCTTTTGCGAGAGCCGTTCCTCCAATCCCCTTGGCCGAAACGCAGTGGTCAAAATGGCAGAAAAAGTAGAGCGGGGCGAAAGAAGCTTGAATGCCCCAAGAGATAGGGCCAGCGCCAGAAATAGTTGCCAGAAGACACTGGCGCTATGCTGCACAAGCTGCAAGAAACGATTGAATACGTATGTCGCTTCGGTCAAATGAGTTTCGTACTGGGCCATGAATGAAGGCCAGTGATTAATCTGTTCAAGAACAGGCACTAGAGCCAGAACAGCCGCCACCACCAGGGGCAGGCGCCAGCGAATCACACCGGCCCTTAGCAAGCAGAACACCCAGTACAGCAAGATCAAGACAATGATCACCTTAGTGTAAAGGCGCACGGTAGCGAATATCTTATCTTGCTTGGTTTCTTTGATCCTCTCGTAGCGCCAACTATCGGGTATTGTCCAGGCCTGGGCAAAATTGCAGGGCAAATCACCCACTACTTGCAAATAGAACTTATACTCGGCTTCCCCTACCTTCAAAGACGGCACAACAAAGTCCAGGCTGTAATCACGCCGATTCTTCTCATCTTCCCGAGAAAGCCTGGAAAGCTTGAAGTCTTTGTATTCGGGATGCACGCGCCTGATATAAGAAAGAGCCAGAGCCTTAGCTTCCTCCTCGGAAAGCCGGGCGCCGGGGGCATCGTCATCTTCTTTCAAATCCAGGGAATACTCGGAACCATCAGCTCTCATCTCGACCCTGTACTCAGTGGGATCCATGAAGCGAAAGAAACTAACGGACCAGACCAGACCGGGCTGAGTAAAACGACTCAGTTCGAGGGTTCTGGGTCTTTTCACCTGCTCAAAGAGATACTGCATCTCTTCCATGGCTACATTGGCTGAGAGAACCGGCACGGCAATGTGATTTTTCACATTCACACCGGCTTTCTGCAAAATGAGCCGCGCCTTTGCTACAGCCTGCTCCCGTCCAATCTGGCAACGGGCGTTATCACCACAAGTGGGCAAATGAATGAAGAAAGTAATGGTCAAAAGAACCAGGGAGGAAATACCGGCAATCAAACGAAAGCGACTGGAGAAACCCTTGTACACGTAGACATCACGAACACTGTCGGCAACGGGCATGGACACCACTGCATTAGCCCCGAAAGACTTGCTTACGGCATCATTGGTGAGGGCAGCGTCCCCGGCTGCTGCATTTACCAGTGTTTCCGCATCCCCTAGCGGCGCGGCTGCCCGCAACCTGGTGACGAAGAGTGAAAGAAAGAAGAGCAAGAGAAACGGCAAAAGGGGAATGAAGGAAGACAGCCAGAGCCAGAGCTGACCCGGGCCAACTGAGAGGAGCGGCTTAACATCAAGGAAGGCATCTAAGAGGTAGTGCCCGATGAAGCAAGGCAGCAGTCCGTAGCGCCGCAAAACAAAGCCGTAAAACAGACCGACCACAGTCAGCTCAACTCCGCGGGCAAAGCAAGGTTGCTGGGGATAGGAACTGTGCATGAAAGCCCAAATGACAGCCTGAAAGAGATTAGCGAGCCAGAAGCGACCGGTGGCTTTCCAGGCCAGGGACAAGCCCACAATTCTCGCCACCGTCTCTTCCTGGGAAGCGGCATGCAACCCCAGAGAAACGGCAGAATAAAACGGCACCGTAGCGCTCAACACTTCCACACTATCTATGCCGCTCGGGCACCAGAAATTGAATTTCTCACCCAGCAGATAATAGAGAACAATCCAGCCCAGATGCACCAGGGCCACCAGGTAGCCTATGTAGAGCGCCTTTGAACCTTCCCTGGTGAAAAAACCGGCCGGTTTGAGGAAATTCTCCAGGGCCACCCGCTGGGGATAAAAGTGCCTGTAAACCACATCGGCACCGCCGAAAAGCAGCCCGCCAAAAAGCATGGAACCGAGAGCAGAGGCCCCCGACCGGCCAAAATAGGAGAGCAAGTAATCGTTATAAGAGGAAGTGGTGTCGTAAGCGGCTTGAATAGATACGAACTCATTGACTCAGTCAAGAAAGCCCGTCAGCGCCATGGTCAAGCCGCCGAATACGGCGAAGCGCCAGCGCATTTGCTTGCGGGAAAGTGCCCAGGGCACAACCAGGGCAGAGATTATCTGGAGAGTGCTGTAGAAAATATTGGCTATGCGCTGCAATAGTTCATTATATGAACGCATGTTGTTGTACTTGCGGCTCCAACTGTCGGGCACGAACAAGTAGCGGTTGTAGCCGGTCACCATATTGCCTGAGACTTCCACGAAATGCCTCAGCTTGCCGCCATGAAAGTCCTCCCGCTTATCCTCGAAAGTAAAAGAATGATCGGTTCGATGCACCCTGGCATTGGTCTCGTCTCGCACCAGCTTAAGCGTGCCTTCCTGTACTCGCCCTTCCAGCTTGAGGAAATCGGAAGCCAGGTAGAGCGCCTCTTGATGACTCAGACTGGGCAGACGCCGCTCTTCCTCCAGGGTGCGCAAATAACCCACCAGAGCCCCGTCCGGCGAAAGCCACACCCGGCATTGCTCAATGGTAAATTCTCGGCAGAACCGCACAGACCAGGCCCAGACCGGCACCTTATCACGCATGATTGCTCCGGCTTGAGAAAGACCGAGTTCGTATTCGAGAAAGGTTTTAGCCTCGTCGAAACTGGTGAAAGTTATGGACTCAATCTCTTTTTTCCTGGCCCCATCCGGTTTATCAAGGGGCCAGAGGCGTCCTTCGTAACCTTGCTGACCGGCAAAACTGCGAGCTCGCTGCACAATTTCACTACGGCTAAGGGGCAGCGAAAGGGAAGCCGTTGGAAACACATTGCTTTGCAACCGGGCGTACAAAAGCCCACCCAAAAGAGCAAGAATGAGCAAAACCAGAGCAACCCTGTCCCGCTTGCTCCCAGTTTCTTCAGGCCCCGGGGTTTCCATCTCTTTCACGTTGATTCTTTGACTGTTCGATTTGATAATACCAGGCTCACAGACATTAACAAAACCTGAAATTTCCAACCGGACTACCCGCCAATGCCCCCGAGAAGTGGCACCGGTAGCGGACTCCATCAACAAGCCCCGCCGACGATTATCGACAAACAAGATGCCGAGAGGGTAATATGGACGTTTTGTTACAAGTGCTTGTGAGGCACCGATTTCGCCGTGGCTACAAAGTCCGAAACTTATATGTGGGACAGGGAGCGCGAGACGATCTCCCGCTCAGACCTGAAGAACTTGCAACTGGCAAGACTGAAGCAGGTATTGGAAAGAGTCTGGCACAATGTGCCCACTCTCAAGAAACGCTTTCAAGAAGCCGGCATCGATGAAACAACCATAAGCAACTTGCAAGATGTTGAGGCGCTCAAAAACTTCCCCTTCATGAAGAAGTCCGACCTGAGGGACAACTATCCCTTTGGTCTCTTCGCCAGCCCCATGAAAGAAGTCAATCGACTGCACTGCTCCTCGGGCACCAAAGGCAAACCGACGGTGGTGGGTTACACCAAACAAGATCTGGAGCACTGGGCGGAAGCCTGCGCACGCTCTCTGGCTGCGGCCGGTGGCAGACCAGGCGACATCATTCATAACAGCTACGGCTACGGGCTTTTCACCGGCGGTCTTGGTATGCACTACGGGGCCGAAAGGTTAGGAGCCACAGTGGTTCCGGCTTCAGGCGGCCGCACCCAGCAGCAAATTATGCTGCTGCAAGACTTCGGTGCTCGCATCATTCTCGCCACTCCTTCTTACATGCTCAATATGGCCTACACCATGCTCGAGCTTGGTATACCAAGGGATTCCATCAAACTAGAAATTGGCATCTTCGGAGCCGAGCCCTGGACCGAAGAAATGCGCGCTCAACTGGAGAGTCTGCTTAAAATTCAAGCCCTGGACATCTACGGCTTGTCGGAAGTAATGGGTCCGGGCGTCTCCATGGAATGCATCGAAGGTAAGAACGGTCTGCATATCTGGGAAGACCTTTTCATTCCGGAGATAATCGATCCCAAAACCGGTGAAGTGCTACCAGACGGTGAAGAAGGCGAGCTGGTTTTCACCACTCTCACCAAGGAAGCCATACCGGTTATTCGTTATCGCACAGGCGATCTCTGTCGCCTCATGGACGAGCCCTGCGTCTGCGGCAGAACCTTCAAACGCATGACCAAGATCAAAGCCCGTCTTGACGACATGCTCATCATCAGAGGCGTCAATCTTTACCCCTCCGAAATCGAGAAATGCCTCCTTTCTATGGAAGAGCTGGCACCACACTATCAACTGGTGGTAGACCGCCACAAAGCCCTCGACACTCTGGAAGTTCAGGTAGAAGTAACGGAAGAACTGATTGGCCGCTGGGGCAAATTTGAAAACGGCCACGTGGAACTGAGCTCACTTTGCGAAGGCATTCAAAACTTACTGAAAGACTCCCTTGGTCTGACAGCCGATGTAAAACTAATGGAGCCTCGCTCCCTACCTCGCTCTGAAGGCAAGGCCGTGAGAGTGGTAGACAAACGCATCAAGTCTTAAATGACCAAAGCTTATTGAAAAACGTAATTTAAGATACCCGCGGCAGCAATTGCCGCTCAAGGCAGGCGATAGCTAAAGATAATCCCAGGCAAAAGCAAGGAAGACAACTAATGGCACAGCCCAACTCAGCCGAGGCAGTTTTCACGGGACTTCCCGCCGAAGCCTATGGATTCAAACGGATTATCTACGTCAAACAAAGCTATGTAGCCACCATCACCATCAACCGCCCGGACGTACTAAACTGCTTCGATACCCTCACCTTGAAGGAACTGGGGCAGGCCTTTATGGACGCTGCGGCCGACGACGCGATCGCCGTGGTGGTCATCACCGGTGCCGGAGAGAAAGCCTTCTGCACCGGCGCCGATCTGAAAGAGCAAGAAGAGCAAATTCTGAAAAAACCGAACAACTACCATAAGTGGATGTATCAGTTTATCGAAATGCACGACCGCCTGCGTAACATCGGCAAACCAACCATCGCCAGGCTGAACGGTATGACCGTGGGCGGCGGCAACGAGCTAAATATGGCTTGTGATCTGGCAGTGGCAGCAGACCATGTCATCATCAGACAAGTAGGAGCGGCCCGCGGCAGTGTCGCCGCCGGTGGTGCCACCCAGTGGCTGCCTATGATCGTAGGCGACAGAAGAGCGAGAGAAATGCTGCTCCTCTGTGAACCAATAGACGCCTACACCGCCCTCGACTGGGGTCTCGTCAACCAGGTAGTACCGGCATCCATGCTCGATCAAGCCGTAGCCGAACTGGCAGAAAAGCTCTACAACAAACTGCCCGAGTGCACCCGTTACACCAAACAACAGTTAAACTTCTGGAGAGATTTCTCCTGGTCTATGACCATAGGCCACGCAAGAGATTGGCTCACCCTCCATGCCGGACAATTTGAAACGGCTGAAGGTCTTAGATCATTCCGCAAAAAACAACCCATGAATTACGGCAAAATCCGCTGCAAAGAAGCCGGGCAAGCGGAAGCCCTGAACCTGGCCATGGACACCAGACCATGCCAGGCTTGCCACGGAGAAATGCCGGTCAGCTTCGGCTTTTGCGGTCAATGCGGCGAAAAATTAAACTAGGTAAAACACTGGACCCTTCCAAACAGATGAAATCTAAGCAGGAGAAGAGATGGTAATGACAATCACTTATAAAAACATCACCACCGCCAGAGAAGAAGCCGGACAGGCTTTCATCGGCATCGCCACACTGAACCGACCCAGTGTTCTAAATGCCCTCAATCATGAACTGATGACCGAGCTGGTGGCCGCCCTGCAAGAATTCGACCAGGACGAAACTGTGCGGGCCATCGTCATCACGGGCAGTGACAGAGCCTTTGCCGCCGGTGCCGACATCAAGGAAATGTGCGACGAAACAACAGTGTCCATGATGCTCAAGGACAGACTGGCCACCTGGGACAAAATCAAGAACATCAAGAAACCAATAATTGCTGCCGTAAGCGGCTTCGCCTTGGGCGGCGGCTGCGAACTCTCCATGATGTGCGACATCATCATCGCTTCCGAAACCGCCCAGTTCGGACAACCGGAAATCAACATCGGCGTCATCCCCGGAGCCGGCGGCACCCAGCGCCTCACCCGCGTACTGGGCAAGTACAAAGCCATGGAATTGACCCTCACAGGCCGCCCCTTCAGCGCCAAAGAAGCCCTGGAACTTGGTCTGGTCAACAAAGTATTGCCGGTGGAACTCTACCTGGAAGAAGCCAAAGCCATGGCCAGAGAAATCGCCGCCAAATCTCCCATTGCCGTAAGACTGGCTAAAGAAGCCGTACTAAAATCTTTTGACGGCACCCTCGATGAAGGTCTCACCTTTGAGCGCAAAAACTTCTATATGCTCTTCTCCTCCGAAGATCAAAAAGAAGGCATGAAAGCCTTCCTGGAAAAACGCAAAGCCGTCTTCACCGGTCGCTAACGCTCAATTTCACTCATCGCCAGCAAAGCAAAAGGAAAAGAAAAAAATGTCGGACGAAAAGATCCTTCTTACAGAAAAGAAAAACGGCGTCGGAATTATCACCCTCAATCGCCCCGATAAACTGAACGCCTTCAATGACGAGCTGACCTTTCAATTGCAAGACGCTCTCAAAGAAATGGAAAAAGACAAGGAAGTAAGAGCCATCGTCATTACCGGCGCCGGTCGCGGATTTTGTTCAGGACAAGACCTGCAAAGCCGTTCCATCGCCCAGGAAATGGGACAGCGCCCTTCTCTCGGGGACAGCATCAAGCGCCGCTACAATCCTATCGTGATCAAGCTGCGCCGCATTGAAAAACCCATCATCGCCGCCGTCAATGGTGTCGCTGCCGGTGCTGGAGCTTCAGTGGCCTTCGCCTGCGATTTCCGCATCGTCACTGAAAAAACCAATTTCATTCAGTCTTTCACAAAAGTCGGTCTCATCCCCGACTCCGGTGCAACCTTTGTTCTGCCGCGCTTGATTGGTCTGACCAAAGCCTTTGAGCTGATGTTGAGCGCAGACAAACTCTCCGCCCAGGAAGCTCAGAACCTCGGCGTGGTGAACAAAATCGTCGCCGAAGAAGACCTCATGAAAGAAGCCCTGGCTCTTGCCGAGAAGCTGGCCATGGGTCCGACCAAGGCCTTCGGTCTCACAAAAAGAGCCGTCAACAAAGCCATCTTCGACGACCTGGAAGAACTCTTGGAATACGAAGCCGGACTGCAAGAAGTAGCCGGACGCTCCGACGATTTTCAGGAAGGCGTCAAAGCCTTCATTGAAAAGCGCCAGCCCCAGTACACAGGCAAGTAATCCTGAGAGAAGTGCCCAGGACTTAGCGCTCAAGAAAACAGCAATGTGTCGAGACCTCTCACCAGACCTTTGATAGAGGTGACGCGCCTGACAGCCAGCATAGTGCCGTCCACATAGGGGGCGGCACTTTTGCCTGCTTCATGCTTAATGATAAGCCTTTCTTCCGGCATAGAAAAAATTGACTCAAAGGCCAGCACATAACCGGGCAACCGCAGCGAATGCACAGGCGTACCCTTTATCTGCGCCCCTCTAGCCCCAGGCTCCCCCACGGTGGCAGAGACAGGAAAGAGCATCTGATTTTCGGCAACTGCCGCCAGGGCCTCAGCCAATTCTCGGGCAGTGCCGCTGGGGGCATCGGGCTTTTCAGCATGGGAATAGTCGATAATCTCTCTGTGGGGCAAATACTTGGCCGCCAGAAGGGAAAAGTGCTTAGCAAGGGCTGCCGTAATGGAGAAATTACCGCAGGCAATCAGACCCACGCCCTTAGCCAGAGCCAAACTCTCAAGCTCGGCATAAGCTTCCTGACTCAAGCCGGAACTTCCCACCACGCAGTGCACCCCCTGGGCAAGAGCCGCCTTCACATTGCCTTTCACCGCCTCGGCACTGGTGTAGTCGATATACACCGTCGGTGCACAAGCAAGTGCAGCTTCGACCGTATCGTATACCGGCACCGTGGACGATGCCCCAGCAAAGCCGGGCAGTTGGCTCAACTTTTGCCCGGCATACTTACGCGAAACACAAGAAACCAGCTCCATATCGGAGGCAGCAAGAACCGCCTGAGCTACGGCTGAACCGGTCCAACCACTGACGCCACCAAGACAAATTTTCAAAGTCACAATTTACTCCAGAAGTCACAAGCCGGGAAACGAATCAATGAGAAAAGTATTCAGCACAGGATGAGGAGAGAACCCACCGTCGTCTAAACTACCAGATACAGGGCAAGCTGATTGAAGAAATCTCCCGGACATCGAGCCAATGCCAATCAGAGCCTCACCAGACTCTCATTGCCATCTATAATACCCGACAACAATCCGGTCAGCCCAAAAGATGGGAGCCTACGCACATCGGTGCCTATCGATTTGGAAGTCCGAGGAACATTTTGGGGCTGGCTGTTTCTAGCTGTCAATTCCGGGAGACCAGCTTTACATAGTCATTGTAGGAAATCAAATCAAAGGCGTCCACCCGCTTGATAATCACAAACGAAGGCGCATTATCAAGCATATAGTAATGTCCTGCGATCAGAGGCTTTGGCGCGACCTGTTCTTCAAATCCTGGCGGGCAAATCCCATAAGTCAGAGAAAGAACCTTATCGTAATTGTGCTTGAGATAGCGATCCTTTCTCCAGTTCTGCCACATCGTTCCGATCAGTCGCGGCTCAGATGAACTTAACTCTGAAAAGCTTATTGTGCTAAAGGGGGTTTGCTCATAGCTAACTGTGTTCTGATCAAAAAATATGAACAGTCGCTTCTCCGTGTCACAGCGCACCGAGTACCTGATTGCATCGGGTGACCATTCTGATATGGATAGGTATAAAGCAACGAAAGCCAAAACAATCCCTACTAAAATCATACTAAGCTTCATGATCGGCCTCGTCATTTGTTATTAGCTCTTCCTTTCGCTCTACATTTACACATCTGCTTAATACATTCCCAGAGTTCCAAGTATGCACCGGTAACTTTGAATGGATCGACCTCGCACTGACCCAAAAATCGTTTGGTAACAGAATCACTGAAATTCCGTTCTTCACAGCGACCGAAATAACACCAAGTGAAACGCCTAGTACTCGTCAACGAACTAGCGCTGTACCACAATAGCAGTGACAGTTTCCCTTAAGTGCCATTACGGTCCAAAGAGCTGCATCAAGGACCAAATGAACCAACTACCTACCAACCATACGCTCGCGATAATTATCAACCAGACCGAGACTTTCAATCCGAATTTCTGCTTACTCAAAAACCTGTTTGGCATTTCAAGCCCAAGAAGACCAAGGCATTTCAACAATGCTAGGACTGTCGAGCAGAGTACGGGGATACCCAACATGTACAGGACTGAATGATGTACAGCAGAAACAGCAAACGTGCCAATATTCAAGAGCACGATGAAACACAGAAGAACCAACACCCTTACTGTTTGATGGATTTTCACCCCTTCTTTGGACACGTCAATCACCACGCAACAGCCGCAGAGCTGATCGCTCCAGTTAAATCACCGCTAGCTCCTGCTTTCATCCTCGACAAAGCATTTTTTACTGCTCGCTGTCTGTCGCCAATTTATTCCTTCCACTTTCGATGAAGTCGATAAGCCCGTCATCGTAAAGGTTACCCCTCTGTACAACCGGCTTGCCGTCTTTAGTATCGAGCAAAATCACAGCCGGCAAGGTGTTAACGCCGTATTGTTTTTTCAGATACTCAATATCTTTATCGAGGGCAGGCTGGAAGGGATGATACTCAACCAGCACCGGGCGGGTTTTGGAGTTGATGATGGCGGCAAGTTTTTTGGAATGCAAGGAAGAGAGCCGGAAATAATCTGAGTCATAGCCGGCATCGGCTAAAAGAAATAGCATCCGGGGTTTGACCTGCGCACGGACAGAGGTTTTCTCCTTTAGAATCGAATCAGACTGCCACTTTACCAGCCCACGTGTGGGTCTTAGAGTGTGCCAGGTCTTAGCCAGGTAGAGATATTCCAGCAAATCCTCCTTGTCGCGATAGCGAACCAGGAGCGGTGGCTTATGGGCGCCCAGACTATCAAATGCTCCACTGCGCCCCATTTCAAATCGATGTCCATAGCTATCGCCATAAGGATTGACATTCTCAGGGTCGGTGGCCCCCAGTTCTATAAGGTTTGCAGTGGACGCTATGTCACGACCGGAAGCATCGAGCAGGCGGTACGGCACTACATAGAGTCCGCTTTGCTGATAGTCCATATTCACTTGATGAGTAAAGCCTTTAAATTCCTTACCCAGACTTTCATCGGTAACCGGTTGAACAGATATGGGTACCTTCACCGGAATGAAATTCTCGTTCACATAGTTGTAGATTTCCGGCTGGCAAAGTCCGTCAGACTCAAGGCGATAGGCAAATTCATCGCCTTTATAAAGCACTGCATACAAAAGTGGCTTTCTGGTCAGCTTAGCTTCGCTGATTGCCTGGGTGCGGCTGCGCCACTTAATAGGCGGCTGCTTGCGAAATGGTGAAGAGAGATCGTAAGTAATATTCAAGCCGAACTCTTTGTCTACGCAGAGAAAAGCAGCCAACATGAATGAACAGCCAGCAACAAGATAGAGCAATAAAGGCTGCTTGCGAGTGCCCTTGTATTTAGTCCTGGCCATATGAAAACTCCTTGCGGCTGAGGAAAAATATGGCTAGCGACAGACAAACAGTCACCACACAAACGAAATTTATGGTGGATGTAAAAATGGCGCTGCTGCCGTTCAAAATTTCAGAAACAGGAATGTTGGGAAAGAAAAACACAGCGAAGCCACTGCCGACAACATTTGTCAGATGAGTCATGAACTGCTGACCGCTTGTTCCCGCGCCTCGCATACAAACTTCGCTTATAAGTATTGGTCGAAGAAACTGCATGCCCACCATGCCGGCAAAGAGAGTACCGACGATCAAGGCCAGATCTTTCAGACCGGTAACAAGAGAAGAGTAGAAGATGAGCATGCTGGCCGTGCCAAAAGCAAGGATGACACGCTCAAGACCGTTAGCCACAAAATCGAGGTTACTTAGCAGAGGCGGATACAAGATTACGGAAACGGCATGCTCCACAAACAAGCACTGCAAAGAACAAAGGGAAGCAGCAAAACCCACCGCGAACCATTTGCTCAATACATAGCGACTGACGGTCAGGGGTCTGGCCAGAACCAGTGAGATGGTGCCGTGCTGCCTCTCGCAACTGATGACGCCGACACCCCAGATGAGCGCAAACAGACTGGCCACAAAGGGATAGGAAATCATATCTTCCATGAGGTCGTACTCGTAAGTACAGCGCCTCCAGGTAAAGTGAGCCAGGGGAGCCAATATAAGCAAGGTGAGTAGAATCAGCCTGACATTATTTGACTTGAACTGACGCCAGGTATTAACGCAAATAGCTCGGTTCACTGTTTTTCTCCTCTGCGCATTTCGTCAATAAAGACCCGTTGCAACCTGGACAATTCAGGCAAGACTCTCGTCACCGGCACGCCGGCTTCCACTAAACCCTTAATGAGACTGGCACTGTCTTCTTCATTGTCGACAAAAACCCTGGCCAGCCCGTCTTCCGGGGAAAATTGTTCAAGGGTGGCACCACAAAGAGCAGTTACCCTGGTAAAGGTGGAAGCCTCCACAGGAGCCCCGTCCAAAAGCCACTTAACGATGAGGGTGTGGCTCAAGCTGCTTTCCCGGTTGCGCAAATTCTCTTCCTTGATCACTTTGCCTTTCTGAATGAAGGCGACGCGATCGCAGCTCCGCTCAATCTGGTCGAGCTGGTGCGAATTTAGCAAAAAGGTCAGGCCTTCCGCCCGCAGACTCTGCAAAAGTTCCTGCACAACAAGCACGCCATGGGGATCCATGCCGGAAGCCGGTTCATCCAGAAGCAAATAGCGAGGCTTACCAATCAAGGCCTGGGCAAAGCCAAGGCGCTGCAGCATGCCGCGTGAGTACTTGCGCACCGGCTTGGACCAGGCCGAAGGCTCCAGGTCGACCCGACGCAAGAGTTCCTCGGTTTCCGCCTCTTGCAGTTTGTGGGGACGCCCGCTCAGCTCATGGTGGTAGTGCAGGAAGTCGCGCCCGGTCATCCAGCGGTCAAAGGTGAGGCGCTCGGGCAAGTAGCCTACATTGGCCCTGGTGACCAGGTCATCCACGGCCAGACCGTCTATGGAGATGGTGCCGCTTTGATAATTAAGGAAACCCATTAAACAGCCAAGCAAAGTCGTCTTACCGGCACCGTTTGGCCCCACCAGACCAAGGGCTTCTCCGGGTCTTACGGTTAAACTGAGCCCATCTATGGCCTTAACCCGGCCGCCCTTATAGGTCTTGCACAGGTTTACAACCTCAATGCCGCTACCGCTAGTACTTTCAGGCTGACAAGTAGAACCACCGGCTTGTACGGCGGCAGCATTAACATCTCTCAAGAATTGCGCCCTCGCAGGAAGGGTAAAAACTTGTTACCTGGTAGTCAACTGGTAGTCTTTCCATTCTAATGTCGCCCGCTGCAAATTGCTAGAACAACTAGGAACAACTAAGTTCAGGCCAAATTTAGTCCAGGATCACCCTGATTATGTTACAAGTGAAGCATGAACGCTCCTGCACTCACCCTGATCACCAGAGGGGGTTTTCCCCAGTTTAAAATCAGCCGCGGCCCGGCCATGGTTCTGGCCATTTTAATCAGCCTCAATTTAGCCGTGGGAGCTCAAGCTCAGGGTTTTGGCGCCGACCGGGGGGAAACTTTTGGAAGAGAGCCGGCTCCTTTTGGTGGAGAGCCGGGCACTTTTGGTAGAGAGTCCGCTCCTTTTGGCAGAGAGCCGGATACTTTTGGCAGAGAGCCGGATACTTTTGGTAGAAAGACGGATACTTTTGGTAGAGAGCCCATAAACCAGGAAGAAACTTCACAAGTCGCCCCTACAGGTGTAGACCAGAGCACCCAAGTAAAACCAGAGCAAGCCGGTAAGGAAGACGAAACCAGCGCAAAATCCGGGAAAGACGAGAAAAAGCAGGGCAAGTGGGCCATTATCCAGGAAGGAGCCGGTCGGTTCCGCTACCAGATGCCTAATGGCTGGGCCCTGACCAGAAACCCCTTCGTTGCCACAGATGTTCTGGTGAAAGAAGCGGGAGAGCTGAACAAATCGATAGTTTTTGAAGTGCGCCGCGGCAGACCTAACATGAAAGCTCGCAAGGTTCTTGAAAAACAGATGCAGGAGAAGTTGAAAACTTCAAAAATTCTGGAAAATCTTGTGGTTACCCTCGGTAGCGAAAAAAAGGCTGGAGCAAGGCTCTCACTGGAAGGAGAAACCAAAGATTTCCATGTCTGGCAGACAGCCTACCTGATCGACCTGGGTCGAGGCTCTTACCTGGTCATGACCGGCTCCACACCCTTGACCGCAGATAAAGAATTAGCCGATACTCTGGCTAGAATGGCCGATACCATCGAAGCCACCCACCAGAAAATCTCGAAAATAGTCAGGAAGTAAGCCGAATACTATGACCACATCTTTCGGGCGCTCTGCACCACTTATTCTGGTACTTGCCTTCATTCTCGGCATGTACGGCTTCAGCCAGGCATCTCGCAAAGCCGATCCCAAGTTCTCCCGCGACTTGAAAACCACTTACCCCAGGCAAGCCTATCAAGCGATGTTCCATCAGAAGTCGGACAAAGGCGAGGGACGAGTGATTCTCTCTTCCGACGGCAAGGGTCATGTGCGCTTGAAGGAAGTGGCATCGGTGATGCGATTTTCCCAGCCTTTCAAGAACAGTGTCGGCAGCGAGCGCACCGAAAATCTCTTCCTCTCCGTAGATAGAATCACCCTGCTCGACTACCTGCAGGGCAAAAAATACATTGTCTTTCAACATGATAAGACCATCCAGGAGAGCCCTCTCACCAACCTGGGCGTGGGCATTTTCGACGAGGAAATGTACAAGTCTTCCGACGCCAAACGTCTGGAAGACACGGTCATTGAAGGCACGCCGGTGAGAGGCTGGTTGACGACTTTTCCCCTCACCGATGCCGAGCAAGTGGAGGCCTGGTTTTCCAAACAAACCGGTTGCCTGGTCTTCGCTCGTGGAGCGGGCGTCACCACCAGCTTGCTCAAGTACCAGAAAGGCAGTTTGCCGGCTCGCGATTTTCTGCCGCCGGAAGGCTACAAAAAGACGAGAATTTAGATCACCCGGTTGGCCCGGCTCTGTGTCTCCGCCAATAAAGAAGCGGCGCCGGCCAGTTCTTGCAAGCGACGAGCGACGCCTTCGTCTTTCAGCTCGTCACCAGCAAAGGCATCCCCATCACAGTAAACAAAACGCGGCACAACCAGACAGCGAAAATCCAGCATCAAGGCATTGGCTATACTCATCACCGACATATAGCTAGACTTGCCGCCGGCAGCCGAAACAAAACCCACCACCTTGTTCTCCCAGGCCTTTCCGGTCAACTCCACAAGGTTCTTCAAAGCAGCCGAATAGCTGAAGTTATATACAGGAAAGCCGACAATAAGCAGGTCTGCTTCCGCGATGAGCTTATGCACTTCCTTCACGTTGGCGGCACCATAGGCGGCACCACCATCACAGAGGGGCAGTGGATAATCTCGCAGATCAAGGAACTGGCGTTCAGCCGCAGGCAAGGCCTCAAACACATGGCGAGCCATGATACGACTGCGGCTGTCGGGATTCAAACTAGCGCTGATAACGAGACTCTTCATCTGTTCCTTCTTTTAGACTCTTAGACTTTTAGGCTTTTAAACTCTTAGAAGCCCGGATCGGTAGGCATGTTGCGCAGGCGCTCCTGCTCTTCCCTGATTCTGGCATCTACCGTCTTCTGCTCCTGATCACGCATGTAAGGAGTGGGATTGGTCGGTGCCGGCGCCTCACTCTCAGCAGCCAGTTTATGCTCGATTACCGCGATACGTCGCTCCACCTGATTGACACGCTCCCGGTCTTCCTCGCCGCAACTGGCTACAAATTGTTTGTATTCTTTGAGAGCAGAGGAAAGGTGTCTTTCCGACTCCAACAACATAGCCAATTGCAAATGCACTTCCCGGTTGCGCGGCTCATACTCAAGGGCCCGGTGCCAGTTCTCAATAGCGCCCTGGTGATTGCCCTTGGTGAGCAGACAGAGCCCGATATCCAGGTGCACCCGGTCGTAATGAATGCCGACGAGGGGATTTTTGGTGGTGGTCATATCCATCAAGGTCTGATAGGCCAGCACCCACTCCTTCAGTTTCATCAGGCATTCGGCATAACGAATCCAGGCTTCATACAGATCCCAATCGCGCTTATTGTTGCCCAGGGCTTCTCGATAACTATCCAGAGCAGCCCGGTAATGTCCGGCCGTGTCTTCATTGACACCGGCCGCCAGGTGAATCTGCCGGAAAAGCGGATCGCGGTAATCTGTGGCGGAGAAGGCTTTCATTATCTCTTCCCGGGCCTTCTGGTAGTTCTTCATGCGGGTATAGACCTGCGCAAGCGCCAGGTGCCCCGGTCCAGCCTTATCGAGAGCCTGCTCCACATGACGGCTGAGAGCATCAAGGGCTTTTTGGTCTTGCCCCTTGGCTTTGTAGGTCATACCCAGGTAGTAGAAAGCTTCCGGCGCATAGCCGTTGCGGGCAAAATAAGTAGCCTGCAAAAGAGCATCGATGGCACCATCGTAGTCGCCCTTCTCGTAAAGCTGTTTGCCCAGACGAGCATTTTTCTCGCTGGGATCTTTGGTGTTTTTGCTGGAAGTTTTTCCATAAGCAGGCGAAAGCTGCGTGGGAGCCGACTCCAAAAGTACCGTGCCGGAAGACATGAGTACAAGCAAGAAGAGGGCTGGCAATTTACGCGGATACTTCATTCTTGAGCATTTCCAGAAAGGCAGCTTCGTCAATAACCTTTATACCAAGTTCTTGAGCTTTAGCCAATTTAGAACCGGCACTTGCCCCGGCCACCAGAAAATCGGTTTTCTTGGAGACCGAGGAACTGGCCTTGCCTCCCCTCAATTTGACTGCCTTTTCCGCTTCCGTCCGTTCCATAGTATTGAGGGTGCCTGTGATCACAAAGGTGAGCCCGGCCAGGGTGGGGCTGAACTTAGGGGTGCCGCCCTGGTCTTCCATGGCAATTCCCAGTTCTTTCAGCTCGGCGAGCAATTGTATATTCTCGGGTTGACTGAAGTACTCTTTCACCTGGTTTGAAATTACTGTTCCAACCCCTTCGATATTGGCAATTTCCTCGGCGCTGGCGTTCACCAGCGCATCCATGGACGAGAAGCGCTGAGCGAGAAGCTCACCCACGGAAGCGCCCACATGCCTGATACCGAGAGCAAAGATCAGGGCTGCCAGCGGACGGTTCTTGGAGGCTTCGATGGCCTTGACGGCATTTTCCGCCGACTTTTTGCCCATGCGCTCCAGAGTTAAAAGTGTATCTACGTTGAGGCGATAGAAATCGGCGGGAGTGCGCACCAGTTCTTTGCGATTCAATTCGGCAATGAGCATTTCACCCACACCGTCAATATTCATGGCTTCCTTGCCCACCCAGTGCACCAACCGGCGCAAACACTGGGCCGAACAGCCGTAAATATTGGGGCACCGGAAAACCACCTCTTCTTTCAGGCGCACGAGGGCCGTGCCACAAGCCGGACACTGGCTGGGATAGAGAAAGGGCTCGCTGCCCTCGGGGCGTTTAGCCGCAACCACGCAGAGCACCTCGGGAATAATTTCGCCGGCTTTGCGCACAATCACCGTGTCGCCGATACGAATATCCAGTCTCTCAATCTGGTCTTTGTTGTGCAGAGTAGCTCTCTTCACCGTGGTACCGGCCAGCTTCACCGGTTTGAGCCAGGCCACAGGCGTAACGGCGCCGGTGCGGCCAACATCGAAATGAATTTCTTCAATAACCGTCTCGGCTTCCTCCGGTGGATATTTGTATGCTATCGCCCAGCGAGGTGAGTGGCTGGTATTGCCGAGAAGGTTCCAGAGGGGACGCTGGTCGAGCTTAATCACCACGCCGTCGGTCTGGTAATCGAGATTATGCCTGGGCATATGCCAGTTCTGAACGAACTGCATGAGCCCCTCGGCACCGGTTAAAGTACGATTCGGTTCCACGGGAAAACCCATGGCTTCAAGCAGGGCCAGATTTTCAAAATGGCTATCCGGTTGCTTGAGACCCTCATCAAGGATGTAGAGAAAATAAGCCCAGAGCGCTAGTTTTCTCTTTGCTGTTTTACTTGGATCTTTCTGGCGCAGAGAGCCGGAAGCGGCATTACGGGGGTTGGCGAAAGGTTCCTGCCCATCCTCCAGGAGTTGGGCATTGAGAGCTTCGAAGCTCGACACCGGCATATAGACTTCGCCGCGCACCTCCACCTGCGCCGGTACTTTCAGTTCAAAGCTGCCCGCTTCAAGATCGGCCGAGGGCGCGCGCACTGTACCATCCTTCATGACGGCAACCGGCTTGATTTGCCGTGGCAAACCGGCGATGGTCTTTAGATTGAGGCTGACGTCTTCACCGACTTCGCCATTACCCCTGGTGGCACCCTGGACAAAGTGACCGTCTTTGTATGAGAGAGCGACGGAGAGTCCGTCTATTTTGTGTTCACAGACGAAACTTAGCACAGACTCTTCCCGCTCGGCCTCTTTCAAGCCTCGGGCCAGGCGCTCCTGCCAGTGAACCAGGTCATCTTCGCCCATGGCATTGGCCAGGCTGAGAAGTGGAATACGGTGCACCACTTCCTTAAAATCGGTGCTCGGTTTAGCCCCTACTTTCTGAGTGGGGCTGTCCGGTCTGGCCAGGTCGGGATAGGCTTTCTCCAACTCTTGCAGTTCATAGAAAAGCTTGTCGAATTCGGCATCGATGATCTCGGGCTCGCCCACGTAGTAGCAAAATCGGTGGTGCTCCACCAAACGACTGAGCTCATCAATGCGAGCCTTAGCATCCTGTACCGAAACCTGACCTTCAACCATAGCTCTCTCCCGCCTCTCTCCTCAGGGACCACACGCCAGAGACCATTTCATCTGTAAAAGGAAAGCGGCGCCTGTTCCATCTTTCATAAAGAACACTTTTGAAAAAGGAAAGCGGCGCCGCCCTACCTGTCAGTTTGCCAATTCGACTAATTTAGTCCAGACCTTCACGGCTCAAGATGACGCAATCACCCTGGGCGGTGCCGGAACAGATGGCAGCTGCACCATATTTGGCGCCACGGCTTTCCATTTCGCGGGCCAAGGTGAGGAGAATGCGGGCACCGCTGGCACCAATAGGATGACCAAGAGCAATGGCACCACCATTGACATTGACCTTCTCGGGATCGATACCGAGCATTTTGATTGACTTGAGAGCAACAGCGGCGAAAGCTTCGTTGATTTCCATGAGATCCAGATCTTCGACCTTCAGACCGGCTTTCTTCAAGGCTTTTTCAGTGGCCAGGGCAGGCACTGTGGCCAGATAAGGAACGTCCTGACCGATAGAGGCATGGGAAACAATTTTAGCCAGCGGCTTGAGACCAAGCTCTTTTGCCTTGCCTGCACTCATAACCAGGAGCATGCAAGCGCCGTCGTTGACTCCCGGCGCATTGCCGGCGGTGATGCTGCCCTTGTCATAGAAGACCGGCTTCAGTTTGGCCAGAGCTTCCTTGCTGGTATCGGCGCGGGGCGACTCGTCCTTATCGACTAACTTGGTCTGACCTTTGCCGGCCGGCACTTCCACCGGCAGAATTTCCTTCTTGAATGCGCCTTTTTCTTGTGCTTCCACGGCCTTCTTGTGGCTTCTAACCGCCCACTCGTCTTGTTCTTCGCGGCCGATGGAAAACTCTTCCGCCACTTTAGCCCCGTGTACAGCCATATGCACGCCGGTGACGGGGCATTCGAGACCATCCACGAGCATGGCATCCTGGAAAGCCACATGACCCATGCGCTTACCGAAACGAGCGGAATTGGCTTCGACAATGTATGGAGCCTGGCTCATGGATTCCATTCCGCCGGCCACGATGATATCGGCGTCGTTGGCCCGAATGCGCAGGTCGGCGAGAGTAACGGCGCGCATACCGGAGGCGCATACCTTGTTGACCGTCGTCGATTCAGTGGTGTTGGGCAGGCCGGCCGCCAACAAAGCCTGGCGGGAAGGAATCTGACCACAACCGGCAAGGACCACCTGACCGACAATCACCTCATCAATGGAATCAGGCTTGATCTTGTTGCGCTCCACAATCTCTTTAATCAAAGGTGTGGCCAACTTAACGGCGCTAAGCTGAGCAAGAGCCCCGCCCATGCGGCCGAATGGAGTTCTAAGACCATCCACAATTACCGTTTCTCTATCGTTCATGGTTATTTTCCTTCACCTTCAAAAGAACTCTTCAGACAGGGTTGCCCTTACCGGCAATACAGGGCAAAAGCTCATGAGCGAAAAACACGCCGGAAGCGGCGGATTTCAAGAGACCATGAACTAAATGCGCCTCCCTAATGTTAGAACAGGTAATCCGGGCGGCCCGCTAAGCTCATCTATTTTTATGTTTTTCGCCTGTCAGCCAGCCTGTTTGAGAGCCCCGGCAAAGTCCTCAAGCTTTACGCCGGTCCCAATTTGAACTCTATGAGAGGCGTGGATTTTAGACTATGATTGGAGGATAGATATCAGGAAGCATATGTCAAGATCTTTTCCCGATCCAGAAAACCAGGACAGAAACTCCCGGTCGGTGCGCCGCCCGGCTCCTTCATCAAGAGGGCCGGCTCCTGACGACGACGAGGAACTGAGCCCTTACCGGTCCGGCAGCAAAGCTAATCGCGGTTCCCGCTCCGTCGGGTCAAGTGCTCAACCCGGCGGTCTTCTGAACCGTTTCAACAGCTATGTCGACAGCAAAATGGCCGACGCCACGGTGCAACCAATCAAAGTAGAGCCGGGTCGTCGCCTGATTGCCCTGGGTATCGACTTTGGAGCAGCCTTTCTGATAGCCATGGTGGCCGGGTTCATACCCCTGCAGCACTTCCTCACCCAGGGGCTTGTCATTCCCGTTGTCATGTGTATGCGCGACTTTCTCTTCGGCGGTCGGGGCATCGGCAAAAATTTCATGGGTCTGCGGGTGGTTGACATGAGAACCGGGCATTCACCGTCCTTCGTGCAGGTCTTGATTCGCAATGCGATTTACCTGGGTCCTCTGGTTTTCCTCCAGTTGGTAGACCCGCTCCTGCATTTAATAACGGTAAACGCCATCCTCTTAACTCTGAAAGGGACTATTCACGGCCTAGTTTCTCTTTACGTATTGGTAATAGTCCCCTACGAAGCCTACCGGTCTTACTCAAGGGAAGATAGTATGAGGCTTGGCGATGCCCTAGCCGGCACCTGCCTTGTTGATGCCGACATGAATTTCACGGAAATGCTGCCGCGATGAAGCAGGATAAAGCCAAAGAAGCCCTTAAGCCATTGGGGAAGGCCTGAGTTAATGACACATAAAACGGCTTATATCTGGGGTCCGGTCACCTCTTTTAATGGTCCGCTTGCCGCCGGTCTGGTCCTGAAAGGCTGGCATGTGCACTTTGCCTGTAAGTCTTCCCTCAATTTCCTTAGCCTTTCCCCCCTTGACCTGACCACCCAGGCCCAGACCCTGCTCGATGCAGCCCTGGGCGGCAAGGAACAGGCGAGGACCTTCAAGGACCGCCTCAAGCTGGTTGATCCCTCCGAGGTCAAAAACCAGCACTATGATGCCATCATATTCAGTGCCCTGCCTCCCAATTTCGATGAAGCGCGGGGAGCACGAGCGCCATGGACAGGCGCCGATTTTAGAACCATGGCCAAGAATTTCAAAGGCGTGCCCACATTCATTATTTCCTCTCTCTGGGGCGGCATTCAAAAAGATGGGGTGGTGCCGGAAGAGCTGGAATTTGCCAGGCGTAAGCCGCTGAGCCAGTGGGAAACCACCTGCCAGCAGTATGAACAGCGCCTGCTCGAAAATCTCAGCGCCAGCGAATCACCCTGGTATATGGTGCGCTTGCCGCTCTTGAGCGGTGATACCAAAACCGGTACCACTCTCAAAATGGCCGGCATCTATAGTTTGATCAAAGAGCTGAAGCAAGCTCTAGCCAAGCCCCTTAAAAGCTCCAACCAGCTCAAGCTGGCTTATAATCCCGATTCCACACTCTGGTTCTTACCAGTAGACGTGGCCGTCAATACCTTCCTGCGCATCCTCGATGACGAAAACCGCCCGCGCATATGTAATTTAGTCTCCACCCAGACCACCCTCAACCGAGAATGGCTCTCTCACCTGGCCAGGGCCTTGAAAGCCGACGAAATAGTGGCAGCGGAACCGGACGGCCTCAATCTTTCCAACACCATAAGAAAGCTTTTGCTGGATGATGTGCAGGTCAAGACTCGCAATCTCTTCGAAGTGAGCGGTCGCTACCAACTGCTGCCGGTTCGCCTCGATGAAGACTACTTGCAGAAGCTCATTTCCTACGCCGAATCCGTTCACTGGGGCGAGCCCCACCCCCCGGCCAGCACGGCGGAAGGCAGCCAGGTAGACTACTCGGAAAAAGTAGCGCGCTTTTATTTCGAACGCTTTGTGCCCGAAAAGATAGCCCAGGGCGCCCTCAACGACGCCAAAATCAACGGCAGCAGCGTGGGCTTCAAGCTACGCGCATCGAGCTTTCCCGGCTGGTTATTGAAAAACGCGCCGGACGGCTCCACACCCCAGATCTGCGTACTTGATCCGGCCTTCGATAAACCCGATGTCTGCTTCCACTTCAGCGGCATGACCCTGGCCGGATTGATTCAAAAGAAAATACATCTTTCCAAGGCCCTGCTCATGAAAGAAGTAACTGTGGAAGGCAATATGCTGCAGGTATTCAAAATAGCCGGCACCATCGAGAAATTCCTCAAGGAATTTCCCCTTACACAGCAAGATTTGAGCAAGAGTCAGGAAGACTGAAATTCTGCTTTATTTACTTCAGATTGAAGCGGTCTAAGACTTTACCGCGGCATTCGACTTCATAGCCGAGAGCAAATTAGCCATCTCGATGGCACCAGTGGCTGCTTCAGCCCCTTTGTTGCCGGCCTTGGTTCCGGCCCTCTCGATAGCCTGTTCGATGGAATCAACAGTCAAGATACCGTTTATCACCGGCACACCCGTCTCAAGGGCGACGGAAGCCAGGCCTGAAGCACTATGGGAAGCCACAAAATCGAAGTGGGCGGTAGCACCTCTGATCACGGCCCCAAGGGCAATGACGGCATCATAGCGTCCGGTGAGAGCAGCTTGCTTGGTCACCAGAGGTATTTCAAATGCTCCCGGGCACCAGATTACATCTACACACGACAAATCAGCACCGTGGCGACGCAACGATTCGGTGGCACCGGCCAGTAATTCTTTGGTGATGAAGTCATTGAAACGACTGACCACAACTGCGAACTTCAAGCCGGTGGCAATCAGTCTGCCTTCAATAATCTCAGGTTCGCCCTTGGACATTCCTATTCCCCTTTGCTTTGTACTTTCTCTTTAGTGCCGCCTGCAGTCTCTTCCTTGCCGCCCAACTCCAGCCAGTGCCCAAGTTTTTCCTTCTTGGTGAGCAAGTAATTCATGTTGTGACTGTTGCAGGCCGGCGGCATCATCACGCGCCCGGTCACCTTCAGACCGTAACCTTCCAGACCGACAATTTTTCTTGGATTATTCGTGACGATGCGCACCGAAGTCAGCCCCAGATCGCAGAGAATCTGCGCTCCTACGCCGTAGTCACGCAGGTCGGGCTTGAAGCCCAGGGCTTCGTTGGCCTGTACCGTATCTTTGCCGCCTTCCTGTAAGGCATAGGCTTTAATCTTATTGAGAAGACCAATGCCGCGTCCTTCCTGCCGCAGGTAAACAAGCACCCCTTCCGTTTCTTTGGCAATGAGAGCCATGGCGGCTTCCAATTGCGGTCCGCAGTCACAGCGCAGACTGGCAAAAACGTCGCCGGTCAAACATTCGGAGTGCACACGAATAACCACATCGGACTTCCCGGCCACATCACCTTTGACCACGGCCAGATGCTCTTGATCATCAAGGGTATTGCGGTAGGCATAAAGCTTGAAGTCACCGTAAGCTGAAGGCAAGGTACACTCCGCTTCCCTTACCACAAAACGCTCCTTGCCGAGCCTGTAAGAAATTAGCTGAGCGATGTTGATAAACTTGAGACCATGCTTGTCGGCAAACTCTCTCAACTGCGGCACCCGAGCCATGGTGCCGTCGGCATTCATAATTTCACAGATGACACCGGCGCTCTTGAGACCGGCCATACGAGAGAGATCCACCGCCGCCTCGGTATGTCCGGCACGCTGTAGCACACCGCCTGGTTTAGCCACCAGAGGAGATATATGCCCTGGTCTTCTCAAGTCGGAAGCCTTGGACATTTCGTCGACGCAAACTTTGATAGTGGTAGCTCGGTCGTAAGCGCTGATGCCGGTAGTCACACCAAATCTGGTATCAGCATCAACGGTAACGGTGAAGGCCGTACTCTGGGACTCGGTGTTCTTGTCCACCATGAGAGGCAAGTCCAGTTCGCGGGCTCTCTCGGTGGTGAGGGAAAGGCAGATCCAACCTCTCGCTTCCGTAGCCATGAAGTTGATCATCTCGGGGGTGATAAGCTCGGCCGCCCCTATAAGATCGCCCTCATTCTCCCGCCCCTCGTCGTCACAGACGACCACGAATTTGCCGGCTTTGATGTCGGCCAGGGCCTCTTCCACGCTGTCGAAAATAACTTCCATACCCTTCTAACGGCTCCTCGAAGGAAAGTCCCAACTACATATATGTCAAGGGACTCCTAAAGCATAGCCCCTGCAGCCATAGAGGGGAACATTTAGTGAGGATAATTTCCATGCATTCTTTTTAATGGTACAGATTAGAGGGCTGTCAGACTACCAATACCGAACTGCGCCAGACGAATGACATAGCGAGCGATAATGTCCGTCTCCAGGTTGACCCGGCTGCCCACCTTGAGCGCCCCCATGGTGGTTACCTGCAAGGTATGAGGTATGAGCGCCACACTGAACCAGAATTTATCCCCGAAGCGTTTATCGCCCGGGTCTGCGCAGGCAGCCACAGTAAGCGAAACACCATCCACGGCCACCGAGCCCTTCTCCACAAAGAAAGGGGCATACGCTTTATCGAGAGTAAAGCTAATCTGCCAGGAGAAGCCGTCTTCGACAATCTCAGCCACTTCGCCCACCGTATCGATATGACCGGTGACGATATGCCCGCCGAGGCGATCCGAGACTTTCAACGCCTTTTCCAGATTGACTTTCGAGCCCCGAGCCAGCTCGCCGCAGCGGGTGCGACGCAGGGTCTCATTCACGGCCTCCACAGCAAACCAGCCGGGCTCACCATTCTGGGCCAGGGCAAAGTCGACTACGGTCAGACAAGTGCCGCTTACGGAAATTGATTCACCCAACATGGCCTCGCCAAGAATGGCTGTCGCACCAATTTTAAGCCAACGGCCACCCTCGGTATCCTTTACCTCAAGGACCTCCCCGACTTCTTCCACGATTCCTGAAAACACGATTACCTCTACAGTTGACCAGCCTATAGTTTACTCAGCCGGAGCCTGCTGTGGGGTCAGATCGCGAAAATCAGCAATTAGATAAGCTTTGGTCTCCGAGTGCTGACCAATCATGTACTGAAACCTGAAAGGATTTTCACCGGTATCCTGAGAGGAATGGAAGGCAAAAACGCCCTGCACTTCCACAGGGACAAGCCCCCTGGCATCAGGGTCGCCGGTAGCCACCCGGTCAATGCGCACGGCGCAGATTTGCTTGCGCTCCGACATATCGCGAATGAGAGCCATGAGCTCGGTGTCGTTGCCGGGCAGGTCTTTGCGCTGCACCATGCCGGCCAGGATGTTGGGAGCCAGTTCCTTACGCAATTCAACGCTGTTCTTTTCGCAATTGATATAGCTTGAGTCGAGCAAGTGCATGGTGACGTTGCGCACGAAGCCTTCGATATTGCCCTTGGTTTCACTGGACATCTTATTGCCCTTGGGCATGGTCAGGAAGAGGAAACCGTTCAAGAGTATGCTCACCCCTAAGAGGAGGTGCACTCCATACTGCTTCACCAATTGTTCCGGACCGATTTTCTGGACTTTCCAATACATACTTACTGCGCCTCCATCGCGCCCACAAACCATTTATTGTTGGCGCGGTAGAGCTTCAATAGCGCGCGACAACTGGATGTGGAAGTATCGCCAGAACTCCTCTCTATCTTCTGGGTTCCCTGCACCATGACCTCTGCGTCATTGGTATCCGCCTTAAGTACCTTAGCTTCATTTATATCGCAAACTATATTGATTCCGCTGGTCGGCCAGCTATAGCTGAACATATCGGTGGCTACCACCCGGGCGATTTCCTGCATGTGGCATTCATGCACGTATTTGAGAGCGAAGAAAATGCAGACAAACAGCCCGCAAAAGCCGACGAACCATTTACTGGGAGAGAAGAACTTGTCCATCTACCTTGCCTCAGCCATCATGTTGCAAGCCCAAATAATAGACTGCCTGCCGGCAAGCATCCGTGTGGGAAAGCTTGGGATTGCGCCGTCTCACATCTTCTATCATCTGCAAGCGCTTAGGAATATCTTTGATCGGTTCAGACGTACAGATCCAATAGTCCATGGGACTCGGCACCAATCGGATGGTGCCGTGCACCGCACCAACAATAAGCAAACACTGGCTGTCTTTTCTTTTCTCCTCATCACGGGAGAACTGCTCAATAGCCGCCGTTTCGGCGTCGGTCAAGCGGAGCGTCTCTTTAAGCATGCGCAGGTCGCTGGGGTCTTGCCGCAAGAGTATCTTCATGTGCGAGTTCTTCACCACGGAGTCAGCCTGCTCGGCCTGACGGAAGAAGTCTTTTAACTGCTGCGTAATACTGACGAGCATCATACCGTAGTGACGGGCTCTTCTCGAAAGGTCATCAAGCAACCTGGCTCCGGCCTTAAACCGCATCAGCGTGGCCGCCTCGTCTATGATGGCGGCAAAGCGCTGTCCGCGCGCCTTGGAATCGGCGGCGCGGCGCCTGATGAACTCTGCCAGAATAAACACGGCGATTCTTTCCAAGCGAGGTTCGTTTACCTCTCTGGTATCAAATACGATGAACAACTTTTCGGTCTCGATATTGGTCAAGCCGTCCACAAGTCCGCCAAAGGCACCAGATCTGGTGAAGAGAGAAAGTCCACGAGCAAACTGATGCAGCCTGTCTCTCTGCAGAGGATCAACCTCGTTTGCCGCAGCCTGAGCCGTTACCTGAGCCAGATCGGTCATAGTGGGAACTTGATTACGGAAACTGGCTTCCATGTATGCCAGTCGAATCAAACCATCAAGGAGAGATTTTTCTTCCACGGAAAGTTCTTCCCGCCCTTCCGGAGCCAGCATCAAATCAAGCAGGGAAAGCAGTGTACTGACTTTATCGGCAGACGGCTCCCCGGGCTTGTCTTCAGGACCCAGGTCAAAGGGATTGAGAACGAAGCCGGAAGATGGACCAAGGTCGACATAAGCACAAAGCTCAGGTCCGAGAAGCTCGGTGATAAACCGATAGGCACCGAATTTGTCTACGGTTTTATCAATCAAGACAAAGCGCGTACCAAGCGGCAAAAGACGCAGCATCATCATCGACACGGCAAAAGACTTACCGGCACCGGTCGTTCCTACTACGAACATATTGTTCGCGTCTTTGCCCTGCCCCCGGAAGAAGGGGTTTAAGAGCACCGGTTCTCTGGAAGCCAGCGCGAAGCCGAAGGGCACACCGTCAGGGGTGCCGCAAGAAGCTGTGAAAAACGGCCACATGGTGCCCACGATAGGCGACATGACGCGGTGCACCACCGCCAGCTTGTCTACTCCCACTGAGAGGGTCGACTGCCACAGATCAAGCTGCAGCATCTGCCCGCGGTCCATCTGCGCACCGCGGTTTTTGAAGACCCGCCTGATTTCATCCATGTTCTGAGCCAGATGCTCGGGAGTGTCAGCGGCAGTGGTCAAATAAAGAGATACATCGAAAGCCTTGTTGGAACTGCGCAAGAACTCTTGAATGGCCTGAGCAGCCGATCTCGTAGACTCCAGTCCTTCCAAGTCGGGAGTAGCAAGCTGAGTACTGGTGACGTGACCCATGCGGTACTTGAGCTTGAGTTCGCGCCTGACTCGGTCTTGATCGCACTGGTGAATGAACATGGACAGGGTATATTCGGTGCTGATGGTAAGCAAGTCAACCAACCATCCCATCCAGGTCTCGTGGGGCGTGGCGAACATGTACTGAGTACCGATGTACTTGCCGTCAAGCCAGACGTACTCGTCGGTAATCTTCAAGGCAGAACCGGCAAGTGTAGAAGCCTCAGACATATTCGGACGAGAAGGCGGCGCTTCCGGATCTTTTTGATAAAGCGAGGGATTGAGATCCGAGTAGATCAGGTTACGCACGTCTTTGCGTGTCAGTACTTGCGGTCTCAAGTTGGAAGCCCGCAACTGCTCAAAGGCGGTCTTCTTGAGTCGGTTCAAAATCTCAAGGTATTCTTCGTGCTTTTGAATGGAGCGCCGTCCGTTCCAACTCTTGCCTGTCTTGCAATCAGGCGGATGGTAGCTTATCACCACATAGAAATCACGCTGAGGAACGAAGGTCACATCCTGAACTTTGCGAAACCATTTATCGGTGTAGTCGGCATACCACTTCAAGTAATCATTATCGGTTTTAAGCAAGATCTGATAACGAGAGAGGTACTCATCCACCGATAAGTTGCGGCTCTTGATAATAATCTGAATGTCGGACTCGCATGAATTGGCGAAATTGGCAAAAGTGCGAGCCATCATCTCGCGCTCGGCTTCGTCGAAGAGCAAGGCGTTGATGCCCTTGCAGGAAATATACTTACGGAAACTGCCGTCCGCCAGCACTACAAGCCCTTCTTCCTCATCTTCTCCAGGGATGGAGTGGATGAAAGAAACTTCCTGCCAACTGCTGGCGCCGCGCCTATCGGGAGGAGGTCCGTCTTCGGCGCCGCTTTCCCCCTCTTCCTCACCCCAGGGCAAAAGCTCCCGCACTTTCTCAGGCAGCCCGTTATAGAAGCCGGCAACTACGTTTTGAAAGGAAGCGTGAGGAGTAAGCGACATGCGCTTACCGCTGATACTGGGAGTTGAAAGACCATAGCTCTCACCATCATCATCGTCATCTTCGAAATCGTCGTCATCATCATCATCATGACGCCCCCGCCCTCCGCGACCGGGCGGCGGACGCTTGCCGCCTGATGCCCCCCGCCCGCTGGAAGATCCCCGGGAACCTGAGGAACCTCCGGAAGACCCGCGGCGGGGTCCGCCTCTAAGAGCAGAATACTGGCTATCGCTTCTTACCATCTGCTCTTCCGCTTATTACATATCTTTCGAATTGGGCTTGGCTGCATAGGGCTCTTATGGAGAAAGTGAGGCTAAGTTAAGTTTACACCGGGACCGGCTCAACTACCCGACCCAATGTAGAAATCATCGGATTTTTTGCGCGGCTCTTGAATGGTCGGATCTGGATAAATGCGCCCCGGTTCGGGTCTGGGAATGAAGGTGGTAGGCACTATACGCAGCTTGTAAAGAAGCAAATTCCTCCACCAGTTGATAGGCTTCAGGTCGGTAAACTTGACCGCCGGCAGGCAAACACAGAAGAACACGATGGCCAGAAGGATGTTTGCTGGCAAATTGCCGACCTTCCATTGCTGCGGCACACTGGAGAGGATATAAAGTGAAATACAGATGGAAACCACCAGCATTAGAAGCTGGCGCACTGTAAAGTCCCAGAGCTTAAAGGGCTTGTTGAGCACGATTACTTTGTGCACCCTGGACATAGAATTTCAGCTCCCCAAAGCAACTACTCGACCAGCCAAGACTTTCCACCATTTCATTATAGATGTTATAGATATATGCCCGCTCATGCCGCTGTGTCAAAAGCCACAAGTTCAGAATTCTGCAGATCAGCCAGGCGCATGAGTTTTCGCGCCATTACGGCATAGTTGGGCGGCAAATGTCCGATAATCGAAGCAAAGTGACTGCGGCAGGCCTCAAACTGACCGATTCTTCGCAGTAATTCTCCAATCAGGTATTCAACATCGATACGGCTATCAAGCGGACAGGAAACATCGCTCAAAGACCTCTGGAAAACTTCAATGGCCAACCGGCGATACTCCTTTGACTGTAGCACCGCGCCTCCGTCATCAGCGCACCAGGCGGCATGCAAATAAAAAATGCCGGCATCGTAATAGTTGCGCTCTTTTTGCGCGGCACGCAGAGCAGCCGCGCGATATTGCAAGTGCGGCGTAGTTCTGGCTTGAAAGAGGGCGCATTCCTCAAAGACAGCATCAAAGGCGGAAGACCAGTCAGCTCGCCCACAACTGGGGCAAGTGCAAATCGCGTATGGCTCATAACAGGGAGTCACCTCACCGATATGCTGCCGCAGTTCGCTATTTCTCAGTCCGGTATCGACGAATTCACGCACCTGCCTGGTCATAAATTTCAGACCACAATCGGGACAGCGAACAGCGATGTTATCAAGTTCCAAGGCTAATGCTCCGGCAATTCTAATGCATTCTGATTCGAGCTGAAAATTGAAGAACTGTCATTCTAAACCATTCTCAGGTCCTTTACCCCCAATAAATCGGAGACAGACGCCCCTTCTCAGAGCATCTGCCTCCGGTTGTCATTGCAAGCATTGGGCGCTAGCGCCTTCTGCTATTTACTTCGAATCGCCGGACAGTCCTCCATGATTGCGATTTTGAGAAACCAAATTACCTTTCCTATCCAACGTTGTTGGGATCGGGCGGTTCATTCGGGTCCTGCTCCTTTTTCTTCTTCCTAGGATCGGGATGCGTTTTTTGAAGCAGATCGCGCAAGCTCTTCGTGTTGTCCTTGCCACTGACTCGATTCTGATTGGTGCTCATCTTCATCGCGTCAGCGTTGCTCTTGCCTTCTGCTCCGGTTTCACCGGCATCAGCTTTAGCCATCTGCTGTCCCTTCGCTGCCTCTTTGGCAGCTGCGTCCTTAGCAGCAGCCTCTTTGGCAACGTTGTTACTGGCTAGCTGGCGATTATCCATTCGAGCAGCATTGCTGGAAGGAATAATCACTGGCGGCGTCCAACCAGCTTGCTGGATGCTACCCGGCTGAACCTGCCGCTGCTGAGACGGGTCTTGTCTGTTCTCGCCACGGTCGTTGCCTAGTTGTTGACCCCGACCTTGCTCAAACACTCCGGTACTGAACCCTTGGTTTTGCCCCTGCGCACCATGACCAGTGTGGTCGGTCGGCAGGTTGTTGCTGGCTAGCCAGTTATTGCCGCCTTCCTGAGGTCTGGGCTCAGCTCGGTCCCAGCCGCCGCTGGTCGGTTGTGCACCGGCGCCGGCATCGGCGTACTGCTGACCATGATGGCCGGTGGAGCCGGTCGATTCACCGTGGCTACCGAGCGAAGGATGACCCTGCGCGAAGTCACGATTACCGGTGTCGTGAGGCTGATTGCCATGTTGTTGGAAATCAGATTCACGGCGGATCGCACCCTGCTCACCCGTACCGCTGACGGTACTGCCGGCAGTGCTGCCAGGCAGACCGTATTGATACGGGACGCTGGAGTCTACCGGTTGGTTGTAGGCAAACTGTTGGGCGCCTCCAACATGACCGGCGGATTCAGCACTGTGAGCGATGTTCTGGCTGCCGCTGTGACCCACTACAGAACCAGTATCTCCGCTCGGCATCGAGCTTTGAACGAAGTTCTGGCTGCCGCCGTGACCCACTACAGAACCATGGTCTCCGCTCGGCATCGAGCTTTGAGCGAAGTTCTGACTGCTGCCGCTGTGACCCACTACAGAACCAGGGTCTCCGCTCGGTATCGAGCCTTGAGCGAAGTTCTGACTGCTGCCGCTGTGACCCACTACAGAACCAGGGTCTCCGCTCGGTATCGAGCTTT
>JACRFZ010000095.1 GCA_016212515.1 Candidatus Melainabacteria bacterium | reverse complement strand
CAGTTCCGCGCCCTCTTTGAAAACGGCAAGATAAGCCACGCCAAACTGGGCAAACTGCTGGGCAATCCTGCCGTCATCGAATTTGCCTCGGTATGGAAACAGGGCATTTTCGTCTTCATTCAACGCACGCCGCCGGCCGATCTGGCCAAGGACAACTGTAAGGTATCGAAGGCCCTCGACAAACTTCTTTTGGATGCCGCTCTGGCTGCCGACAACACCGAGGTGACCTGGAAGAAATTACCGAAGGGAGCCGACAGCGTCCTGGAGAAAGTGCCTGATAAGGAAGGACACCTCGATAACGAAGGTCTTACCGATCCCAAAGAAAAATTTGTCCTGTCCGCCCACGAGAGAGCCATGATGCGCAAGCTCTGGAATGCCCTCGATGGCTTGCACTCCCTTTCCATGGTGGTGCGAAATCTTCAGAATGTCACCACCGCTGATGCGGCCGCCGCCATTGACAGGCTACTCTCTTATAACTTGGTCAATGTGCCCCAGGTTGATTTGAACGGTCCTTTGAGCAAGTTCCAACAATTGGTCAAACGGATCACCGAGACCATCGGAGTGGAACGCTCGGAAGCCTTCCTGAGACTGAGTCTGCGTGATACCCTCGGCTACTCGGGGCGAGCCAGGGTCTTCATTCTCTCCAGACAGGGCGATGTCGGCGTAGATATGGCTGCCGCCCGCACGGCCGGTACCTCACTATCTGTGGTGCTGCAAGACCTGGAAGACTGGCAGGTCAAATATATCGAATACGCCACCCAGGAATTGGATCGCACCGTACTCCTTTCCATCATCAAAGAAGTGCATAACGCCTGACAATTTTAGAAGTTGCTAGTTCTTACAAATAAAGGAAAGCCACAAAAGAAAATATGCGGATAGCCAAACTCCTAATCGCCCCGGTCTTTATCTCCTCAGTGGTCTTCGCCCAACTTCCGGTTCTAGCCCAGGAGGCAAGCGAGCAAGCTCTACCCGCAAGCCCCAAGCCGCGCCTGGAACTAGACAGCTTTCCCATGGAAGCGATAAAGGTAGCCGTGGCAGCTAATCCACAAACACCCAAAGAGACCCTGGCCGAGCTGGCGAAATCCCGGGACGGTTTTGTGCGTCGGGCCCTGGCCGGCAATCCCGCCATCTCTGAAGAGATAAAAGACCTTCTGGCCCAGGATCAAGATCAGATGGTGCTGGAAGCGCTCTTGCGCAATCCCCGCCTGCCGGCGGCGGCCATCTTGCAGAAGCTGACGGAAAACGGTCAGCCTCGCCTGAAGGAAACCCTGGCGGCAAACGGCAATACTCCCGCCCCCATTCTCACCAAACTCTCCCAGGGGCCTCAGTACACCGAATACCTATTACTCTCCCTGGCTAGAAACCCCAACACCCCCGATGCCGTAGTGCTGCACCTGTGCAAGATTGGCGACAGATTGGTACGCACTTTTCTAGCCAAGAGTCCGCGCCTTTCGCCGCAAGCTTTCGTGCAGCTAGCCAACGACGGCGACCTGGGCGTCAAGGCCATGCTGGCCGTAAACCCGCTCTGCCCGCCCAACATACTGGATGAACTGGCAAAAGACAGCCACGCCACCGTGCGAGAATCGGCGGCCCTCAATAGCGCCACCCCCCAGTCCGCCCTCAGCAAGCTGGCCCTGGACGAGAAGCTGGATGTGAGAGCGGCTGTGGCCCAGAATCTCAGCACCAGCCCTCAGGACCTGGAAAAACTGGCCTCCGACCGGGAAGCCGCCATCCGCCTCATTGTTGCCTCCAACAGTAAAACGCCCCAGACCGTGCTCGACAAACTGGCCTCCGACCCGGTAGCGGCAGTGAGAGCGGCCCTGGCTCTCAACCCCTCGCTCTCGGCCGCTTCGCTAACGACTCTTGCCCAGGATAAAACCATCGCTGTTTGCCAGGCCGCAGCCATCTCCGGCAAACTGACCGCCACCGATATTAACACACTGGCCGCCAACAAGAGCCCGCTGGTGCGCTTAAACCTGGCTGCCAATCCGGCTCTTGCCCTTTCGGCCAGGGCTGTAAGCGACCTCAGCGGCGACGCCGATGCCCGCGTGAGAGCAGCCCTTGCCCGTAACAGCCAGGCTGATCTGGGCACCGAGACCTTTTTGAAGCTAGCTAAAGACGAAGACGCACTGGTGCGAGAAGCCCTGGCCGTCAACCCCAAAGTGCCCAAGGAAACCCTCACCAGTCTCTCTCTCACCGATTCAATTACAGTGCAGACGGCCCTCGCCAAAAATCCGGCCATCGATGCCAAAACCTTGCTAAAACTGGCGGAGAGTGATTACACCTCGGTGCGCAACGCCTTACTCAGCCGCAAAGACTTACCGCCAGACGCATTAAGCAAACTGACGGCAGCGGAAGAAGTAAAATTCGTGCTGGCCACAAGAGCCCAGACCGACAAGCAAGTGCTCTCCACTCTGGCAGGCGACCCCGATCCCTCTTTGCGCACCCAGGTAGCCAACCACCCGGCCGTACAAGCCGCCACTCTGGACAAGCTAGCCCAGGACCAGAGCCAGTACGTGCGGGCCGCCTGCGCCTCCAACACCCAGGCTGCAGCCGGCAATCTACTGAGCCTCCTGGCCAGAGACAAAGAAGCCCTGGTGCGGGCAAGAGTAGCAGCCAACGCCAAGTGCGCCCCGGAGGTTTTAAAGCTCCTGGCCAGAGACGAAAGCCCCGAAGTAAGGCGGGCAACTGCCGCCAATCCCAACACTCCGGTAGAAGTACTGAGCGCACTGGCTGAAGACAATACAGTCTGGCTGACCAGATAGCCTTTCACACCGGAAAATCAGAGACAAGAAAGAACAGGAAGAAATGACCAGAGCAGGCGAAGAGAGAGAAGTAGTAATAGTAGATGCGGTGCGCACTCCCATCGGCAGATACGGCGGAGCACTGAAAGACGTCAGACCTGATGACCTGGCTGCTCATGTAATCAAAGGCTTGCTCGCCCGCAATCCTCAGGTACCGCACGAAGATATAGAAGATGTGCTCATGGGCTGCGCCAATCAGGCCGGCGAAGACAACCGCAACGTGGCCCGCATGGCCGTGCTTTTAGCAGGGCTGCCGGTGACAGTGGCGGGCGGCACAGTCAATCGCCTCTGCGGCTCCGGTCTCATGGCCGTTAATGACGCCGTCAGCGCCATCCGTAACAACCTGGGCGATATCTTCATCGCCGGTGGTGTGGAATCCATGACCCGCTCTCCCTTCGTCATGGGAAAACCGGAAGCCGGCTTTCCCCGCGGCGACATGAAGTTGATTGATACAACCCTGGGCTGGCGTTTCCTCAACAAAGCCCTGGCCGCCCTGCACCATCCCTATGCCATGGGTGAAACAGCCGAAAACGTAGCCGAGAAATACCAGATCGGCAGGGAAGAGCAAGACGCTTTTGCACTTTCAAGCCAGCACAAATACAAAGTAGCAAGCGAGAAAAAACTCTTCGACGATGAAATTCTGCCTGTCGTCATTCCCCGTAAGAAAGGCGAGCCCATCACCGTTTCGCAAGACGAGCACCCCAGACCTGAGACCACCATCGAGGAACTGGCCAAGTTGAAGCCGGCCTTCCGGGAAGGTGGCTCAGTCACCGCCGGTAATGCCTCCGGCATCAATGACGGCGCCGCCGCTCTCTTGATCATGACTGCTAAGAAGGCAGCCGAGCTAGGGCTGAAGCCCATGGCCCGCTTCGTGAGCGCCGCCGTGGCCGGTGTCGACCCGGCCATCATGGGGGTGGGACCGGTACCGGCTACCAGAAAAGCCCTCAAGCGGGCCGGTTTGAAAATCAGTGAAATCGACCTGATGGAGCTGAACGAAGCCTTCGCCGTACAGGTGCTGGCCTGCGCCAGAGACCTGGAAGTAGACCTGAACCGTATGAATGTCCTGGGAGGCTCCATCGCCCTCGGTCACCCGCTTGGCGCCAGTGGAGCGAGAATCCTCACCACCCTGGTGCACGAAATGCAACGCCGCGACTCTAAAACAGGTCTGGCCACAATGTGTATCGGCGTCGGTCAGGGCATCGCCACCATAATAGCTAGAGACTGAGAGAGGTTCTATAAAATGACAGCCGCCGAAAGAACCACTTTTAAATTCCTGCAATTCTCCGATGTGCTTCTCGATAGCAAGCTCACCATCGGCACCGCCTCCGCTCAACCTGGCCAGCTCAATTGCGGCTATTCACTGCCACGCACGGAAAGACAAGAAAGGGCCCGGGAAATTCTCGAGACCACTATCAATGCCTTTGCCCTGGCTGCCAGTGAAAACGTCGATGCCGTGCTCATTCCGGGCGGGCTCTTCGAAGCAGCCACGGTGAGCGGCTACACCATCAACACCTTGATTGAAAGCATTGCCACCATCGAACACATTCCCGTTTTCATTGCCCCGGGAGTGGCCGACTATTACACGAGAAGCTCTCTCTATGCCGCAGATATGCTGCAGGCGCGCGGACTCAAGACCTGGCCAAAGAATGTGCACATCTTCTCTTCCGAACATTTTTCCGCCCAACCCCTGCCCAACAAACCTCAGGTCAACATCATCGGCAGGGCCATCACCAAAGGGGTGCGGCGCACCGAACGAGTACTCTCAGGCAAACTGCCCAAGCCGGCCGGCAGTCAAATAAATGTAGCCCTCCTGGTGGGCTCCCTCGAAAGCCATCCCCAGATAGAAGGTAGAGTAGACCCTAAGAGCATTGTTTATCCTTTCTCTCAACAAGAAATGGAAAGCATGGGCATGACCTACTTTGCTCTCGGACATGCCGACAGCGCCTTCAAAGTAGAATCGGAAAGCGGCACCACCCTGGGTGCCTATGCCGGTTGCCTGGCGGCCGGTACCTTCGACAAGCCCGGCGCCAGTTATGCCCTGCTTGGCGAAATTGAAGTAGACGAAGCCGGCACCGTTAACTGCGACCTGAATCCCGTTGAAATAGACGAACGTCGCATGATGGTGGTCACCGTCGATGTCTCCGGGCTCGGAGACGCCGACATCAAAGAAGAAATCATGGTCGCCGTAGAATACGCGGAAGTGAGACCGGAAGTGGATGTTGTAGCCTTAAGCCTGGAAGGGGGCTGCAAGCCCGGTGCCAACCCCAGGAAAGTGGCCGACAGCCTGGCGCCGCAATTTCACTGCCTGCTGGTGGTGGATAACACTCGCCCCGACTACCTGGCCGAGCGCTTCGACGAGCGCACCACCGAATGGAAGTACATTCAAGCCATGCTGGAAATGAAAACCAAGGCTGAAAGAACATTGAACCGCATGCAGTCGGAACATTCCAGTTCCGACAGTCTCTCCGGTATACCGGGCACCGATCTTTCCGGCAAAACTGTGGAAGACGCCCTCTACTACGGACTGGATGCTCTCAGACAAAAACGGGTGACAATAAGAAATGTGGGTTGAGAAAGTCGAGTTAACCAGCTACGGCGGCATTCAGGGCGAAAGCGTCATCTTCAGCCAGGACAAGGTAAACCTGGTGGTGGAGCCCAACGAATACGGCAAAACCACAATGGCCACGGCCATCTGGTCCATCCTCTTTGACTTCCCCAGCGAAGAGCAAGACGCAGCCGACCGGCTCACCAGCAAGGATGCACGCCGTCCCAAACCCGGTCAGCCCTATCAAGCCAAGATGGACGTCAACACCGACAGCCGCCGGCTCACCGTCAAAAGAGACTTCCTGACCGGCGCCTTCCAGGTGCTCGACCGAGATCATTTAGACAAAGATGTGACCGCCGAATTTCTTGGTCAAAACGGCGAAGACGAAGTCGGTCTCAAGCTCACCGGCATGACCAGAGAGCTATTCAAAAGCACCTGCTTCGTGGGTCAAAGAGAACTGGATGAACATGCCTTCGGCGGCGACGATATGGCTTCCCTCGTGCAGGGCATCGCCGACTCGGCCAGCCCCTCCGGCACATGCGCGGCAGCCATTCGCGTGCTTTCAGACTCTCTGGAAGAAAACCCCGGTGACAACCGCAGTTTGCGCATCGACAGCCTGGTGCGCGATCTGGAAGTAGTGCGGCAAGATCTGCTCACCAAGCTGAAAGCTTTTGAAAGAGACAGAAGAGACGTGGCCGCCTCCTTCGACCGACTGATGATTATCAACCGCGTCGTATCGGGCGACAACAATCGCTACAAAGCCACCGAACTGCAAAATCTCAAATATCAGCTCACCGACGCCCAGGCCAGAATGACCAGACTGCGGGAAATTCGCCAGCGCCAGAAAGATGCCGAGAGCGAAATGGAAGATTTGCCGCCCCTGCCGGACTTTCCCATGGATCTGCGGCGCCCCCTCATGGATCTCTGGGACAGACGCAAGAATAAAGAAGAAGAGTTGGAGAAGCTCAAGAAAGACCTCTCCCCCCATGAACTCTCCTTCAAAGAAAAGCAAGATGAGATAACAAGCCGCCTGGGCAGCCTCAGTAGCTTCACCCAGGAAGAAGCGCACATGGTGGCATCCCTAGCCGGCAGCATGCAGTCGGCGGAAGAAGAACTGGCCAATCTGACGGCACGCCGCGACAAAGAGCGCGAGAAATTCACCAGAGAAACCGGCACCGAAGACATAGACTCGGTGAAAGAATCCCTCGCCTCTCTGGAAGCCGAAGGAGTAGACAACGCCCGCTCCTACAGTTCGCTCATAGTGGCTTTCCAGGAACAATTGGAAGACGCCGAAAGAAACCTGCACCAGAGCCGCGCCAAACAAAAGGAGTTGACCTCCAAGCGGGAAGAAGAACGTAAAAAACGGCAAGTATCAAGCCTTCTTGTGGGCTTCCTGGCCGTAATCATGATCATCATCTCCATAGTGCTTCTTGTGGTGGTCAAGCAATTTGCGGCCGCCGCCGTCGGTTTAATAGTCTTGGGCACCCTCATGCTGGCCCTTTCCGGCTATATGATGACCCCCGTCTTCAAGCCGGAAATGCTTCTGCGCAGCGAATTTTCTGCCGCCGAAGCCGATATCAACCGCATCTCTTCGGACATGGCCGACAAGCAAAACAAAGTCGGGGCTCTCGAAATCAAGCTCGATGCCCTGGCCCGCAAAGTCGGTCTCAATAACCGCGCCGAACTGTCGGTAAAACTGGAAGAATACGGTCAACAGTCAGCCAAAATCAAAGAGCTATCGCTACTCGACTCCCTTGTAGAACAGAAAGAACAGGTAGTGAAACGCTCCCGGCTCGACTTGAAACGCTTCCTTGAGAAAGCCAGCCGTACCGATCTCGAGCCCTGTGCCGCCAGCGCCAAGGAACTTTCATCCTCCCTTTCCCAGTACATGGAAGAGTCGAAACTTCTGGCGGAAGCCCATCAAGAGTCGGCCAGCGCCGCCCGCAAGCTAGCCGTTGTAGAAGAAGAAATCATCGACACCGATAAAGCCATTTTGAATCTACTGATGAAAAACGGCATCGACTTCGGCGAAGACGAAAACAAAGCCCTGGAAGAAGCCAGAGCCCGCATGAACATCTTCGCCTCTTACAACAAGCTGCAAAACGAAATCTCAGCCATGGAGGCGGAAATAGGTGGTGGCTTCAATGACCTGCCTACTTTCATCAAAAATGCCGAAGACTTCGAAAGCCGTGTAGTGCAGCAGATTGACTCTATCAAAATGCTCTACCCCGGCATCGAGAACATTGCCCCCCTGACGGAAGAAGAACTGGCTCAGGAGGAAGACGCGCCCAAGGATATGCGCGAGCTGGAAGGACTGAAAACCGAACGGGAAGATCTGCTCGTTAGAATTAGAAGCCTCTCCAACACCTGTGATGAGCAGTATCTGACGGCCATGGAAGACCTGGACCTGACCGAATTTCGCCTGCAAAGCGCCAAACGGGCCAAACTGGCTCTGGAGCTGGCCCGCAACACCCTGCGCCGCCTCTCGGGAGAGAACTACATCGACTGGTCGCAGCACCTCAATAGCATCGCCACCGAGATGCTGGAGCGCCTGGGACTTGGATATGATGAAATTCGCTTCGACAATGAGCTGAGGCTGGTGGCTCGCCGTAAGAACGACGGCGACCAGATCAGTGCCGCCCAAATAATGAGCCAGCTTTCCACCGGTACGAAAGAGCAACTGCACTGGCTGGCCCGCATGGTGGTGGCAAGATATCTCTCCCGCTCACTCTCTTTGCCCATCATTATGGACGAGCCCTTCTCGGAAGCTGATGACGAGCGCTTCTTGAAGATGATGCGCTTCCTTATCGGTAGCATCGCCAAAGAGCATCAAGTGGTGCTTTTCTCTTGCCACAAGCAAAGACACCTCTGGCTCAAGCAACAACTGGACGACGCCGAGAAAGGCAACCTCATCTTTTGCAGACGCCAGAAAGCCGAAGCCAGGTAGTCATTTGAGTAAATTCAAGTCACTCAAACGTGCGGGCGAGCCTCTATTGCACCTTCATAGATTATGTCCGACAACCGACAAGCGGAATAGCGTTTATCAATAGAATCAAGTCATTCATCGACTTGGAGCATGAGCTTCGAAAGGAAAGCAGGAGCGGAATTGTGAGCTTATGGTCTGTCATCCGTCATAACCTTTCTAAGTTCTAAAATCTTCTGATCATAATCGACTCCGAGCGTATCTTGCGATAACGGAATGGTGAGAAGGATATCTGCCGGAGAACTACCTTTCAGGCTCGGTCGGCTATTTAATGACAAACAAAATTTGTAGCTGCGATCGGCTATGCTCCTCTTTTTGTTCAACACTCCAAAGAAGTGCTTAAATATCCAGGTCTTTGTCCGAGAAAAGTTCTTATCACCCTCACTTAAGATTACGGAATCGCTTTCCGCCCCATCATGGTGATAACGAAACAGTATGATATTTCTGCAACTCAATATGGCAGCCGGTCCAACCCAAATATCGTCTTCGTCACACTCGTAAGTATCGCTAGGAAGCGCCATGCACTCATGGTTCCCAAAGAATAGAATTGCGAACAAACCGATGATAGTTATCTTGAACATTATGAGCAAGCCTCCCTATTGAATGGGCCATGGCATTCTCTGAACTGAATGTATTTCACTGGGTGCTGGAACCTTCAATGCTTCAATCCCTCCAGGCTGCAGCCCCCAAATCCCAGGGTGGATTGGTCCCTTCCCGAAACCGTGGACGAAAGCGTCATCCAGACTTAAGCTACAATCCGGACAGTTATTACCTCCGTCTGGAGAAAGGGTCACGCCCCAGTGTGTTGGTCCGGTGATCATATCACTGGATTCACTTTCAGGATTCCAAAACCATCGTTACCGACGATGGCGCTGGAGGTGCCCGTGTAGGTGAAAGACTCCAGAAACTCATTCACTCGCTCACAATCTATGAATTCAGGACTAATGACAGAAGTCCTACTAAGGAAAGTCAGATTGAGAAATTGGCAATTTTATCGGCGGAAATGCATTCGTGCTCGAAACCAGAAAAAAACTCGAAGCGCGTTGTTGCTCAGTCACGTCAAAGGTGAAAGGGTATGTTGCACTTTGACCACTTCTAAGACTAACCTTTTCCCACGGAGTCGGAGGAACCTTGCGGCCATTCTTAGAAAGTAATAGAAATGAGCCGGAAGATATCTCCATAGTTCGCTCGCTTCCATTGTGGACTTTCAACTCCAATGAAAGCGCGTAAGAATCAGGATGCCTAATTCCAGCAGCGTGGCATATAGTAAAACTTCTCACTTCATACGTCACCTTACCCATCTTCCTTGATCGAGACTTACTCCTTCTATTCTGTGGGACTGGCGCCTCAACTATCGCCTTTACAATGCGCTCTTTTGCAAGTGCACCAAGCTGGAATGAACCTGATAAATTCACCGAGAGACACGCCAAAAGAAGCAATGAACCTAAATCTCGCCTCATTCCTTGTTCACCTCGAACTCGCTTAGCAGCCATGGCTCTCTCTGGCAAAAGCAAATGCCCAAATTGAGCCTTCTAACAGATTAGCTTGCCGGCTCAACAGCTCCAGATGCTTACGGGCTCGCCTGTTAGGATCTGCCAGAACCGCTGCATCATAATAGTCAAACCTAAACCGGAGTTTGAGTGCTTGATGGCAGCCTTCCGGAATACCGCTTACCGGAGAGACGTTCCTGATTGCGCGTATAGCAGCCTGGTCCAGCGACTCTTGCCCAGACGACCTCTCCAAGAAGAGGTCAGATAGACTTCCGTCACGATGCAATTGAAACCGCACTATTGCAGTCTTGAATTTACTAATTCTCGGCGGAAACCATTGTTGCTTTATTTTGAACTCCACCGTCTCAAGATACTTTGGCACAGTCTCTTCAAGCAATTCTGTATTATCTTCAGCCCTCCCTGACTGGGCCGTGGAAGTACAGATCAATGCAAGGAGAGTCATCTTGCTCAGCAAATGTATTCTTAGCAGTCTCATTTCTAGCCCAGCCTCAGGTTTCCGTCCCAAGCTACCTTCGATTCATTCTGCTCCAGGCATCATGATCACCCATATTAGCGCATCAGCAAAAGTCAGGCAGAAGGGACCGTACTTGAACTCATCAATTGGAACGGCCGTTATTCAAGATTGATTGAATTCATGCACTTTTGATCATCTTGATGATTTCCCGCACGTGATCTAAAAACTGGCTGTCGGCGGAAAGTTTTGCAATCGCCCCTTGCCACTCCCGCAGTAGCTGCTCGTGTTCGTGCCGATTGTTCTCAACCAGGACCGTATGATTGAGAGCGATTTGATCAAGATCCTTGCGCAAGAACTCAATCAGGCGGCGATATTCAGCCTGAATACTCTCAGGGCTTTCCGGACTCAGTCTAAGCTTGAGACCGGCCAGTTCAAGCTCCAGCTCCCGGGTGCGGCTTCTCAGTTCCACCACATCTTCCCTGGGATACAAGACACGCTGCCGAATCGCACTCAGCTTTCGCCACAAGTATTCATAACCCCTCAAAGACGGTCTCAGCCCGGCAAGCAGAAGGGCGGCCAGGGCGCCGTAATAACCAACCGGACTGACCTGAGCGTAGGACAGCTAAAGATGTCCCAGGCAAGAGAAAATGAAACTCGCCATTTGCCGTCCGATCATGATGCCTCCCGAATGCAATCCCTGCAAGCTCATCATAGGTCGGAAGAGGCATCGGCAAATTGCTCAGCCACCACTTTTGCAAGTGTGGGCAACCGGGGCATAATTGCTATAGTGATTAAACCAATCGGGGAAGGCTATGAGCATCGACGATAGAAAACACGCCTATATGAAGCGCATGCTGGGCATGACAGTGCTCTTTGCCGCCCTTGGTAGTGTGGTTCTCTACTTCGGCATCAATCACCTCTCAAACGTGCTCACAAGCGCCCTGGAGAAACCGGGCAAGACCGCAGGCAGTAAGTAGCCTGAGAGCAACCGCCAGATATCAACCGGAAGCCATTTATCAAAGCCTATTTGCCGGACGAAAATGACCGTCCCGGAGCCAGTTCTTCATCCATGCGAGAAACAATGGCTTTGTGCCTGGCGGCACCGTTTTTGTCGCCGAGAGCTTCATATGCTTGAGAAAGCCCCTAGTGTACATCGCGACGGTCCGGGGCAAGCTTCAAGGCAGCAAGGTAATTCTTGAGCGCCTCGGAAGGCTTATGCAGGCTCAAATAGCACTGGCCCACCTGATAATAGCGATCGGCATTGCCTTTGCCGCCACTCTTTGTGTTCAACAAATATTCCTTGATCGCTTCTTCGAACTGACCATGGGAAACCAGAGTGCGAGCCAGGTTATCGCGGATGATAGTGAGCTCCCAAGATTGATTGGCCGGGCACATGGCAATAGCCTTGCGAAAAGCTTGCTCGGCTTCGCCGTAGCGCTTCAAGGCTCGCAAAATACGGCCGCGGTCCCGCTGGAAGAGACCGGAAGGTTCGTCTTTGATGGCGATTGCTCGGTCTACATATTTTAGTGCGGAGGCAAAGCGCTCGGCGGCTAGCTCAAGCAGCCCCATGTGATAGAGCACGGAGGGATTGTTCGGAGCCATACTGAGGGCCTTTTCCAGATTCTTCCGAGCTTCATCCAGTTCAAAGGTGCTCAAGAAGATGTTGCCCCGTGCTTCGTAAAGCCTGTAACTGGTGGGATAAACCGTAAGCCCGTCGTCAACCACAGCCAGGGCTGAGCGAAAATCCCCCTCGAAGGCTAGCTTGTCCTGCACCTCCACAAAGAAATATTCAGTGGGCTTGGCGGCTTTCTGCCTGTATGTCTTGATGGAACTGAGGACCGCCGCACTGTTCTTGCTTCGGGCAGGCGCCCGAAGAGAAGCGGCAAAACGCTGAATCTCATCAACGCTCATGCCCTGCGCCAAAACAGCCAGAGGCATTGACGCAAGCCAGATAAGAAGGAAGATAGCTTTCAGCCCCTGCAAAGACAAATGGTTATCGCCCCTGAAATGACGCGCACACAACTATGTGCCACGCTAACCAGGACAGCCAACCGATAGGACCGCAGAAGGTGAGCCCACCCTAGTTGGAAATGGCCCTCACCCCGTAACGAGCGAAGGTCTTGATGCCCCGGCGAGCCAGGTAGTTAGCCTGTGACATGCCGCCGGACTGGCCCATCTGAGCCTGCTTATTGGCCCGGCGCGCCTGTCGCATCACATCAACGTTACCGAGTTTGGGCGCACTCTTAGCGGCCTCTTTATCGACCTCACCGGAGGCGGTGCGATAGTCTTCGTGCTTGTCGTAGAGTGGTCTTCCGTAGTCGCTGTAGGCCACCACATCGAACTGGTTATAGGGCAGGAAGGGACGCACGGCCATGCGCTCGTGCATGATCAGGTCGGTGGTTTTGAAAGCTCCCTCGGGGGCCTTCACGCCCTTCTGTAAAACCTGAGCAGCGAGTGTGGGATTCAAAATGGTGTCGGAAGTATTGAGCTTATGGCGAGCTTCCCACTGCTGATCAAAGCCCTGCATGCGGCTTCGCATGCGTGTAGCGTTGGAATGATTGTAGGCATGGGCCAGGTGCAGGCGGTAGAACTCCCGCCGCTTCTGCTCAGGGCTGTAGCTGCTCATCCAGACTTGATTTAGTTGCCTGGCCAGTTCCATCTCGGGCACGATGTCGGCCGGAGCCCAGTAACCGGGCAGGCAATGCAACACAGTGCCGTCGCTCGCCAGCATGAACATTTGAATATTGTGTGGACCGGCACCGTTTGTGGTCTTAACGGCCTTGCCGTTCACTTCATGGCGCCCCGACACACCGGCATAGGACTCGCCTGTGATGTCGCGGGTGGCACATTCGAAGTTTTCTTTGAGAGCAGCAACTACCTGGGGCGTAGAGAGCGACACGGCTCTCAGACTATTTCCGGCACTTCAAGTGGCGCCGTCAAGTTTGCCCAGAATATGCATATAAAAGACCATCTTGCCCTTTTGCCGGGCGGCGTCTTGGGCCTGACGCAAATTGTCGTACCACTGAATTTCTTTCTTCAGATAGTTGACGTTCTCCCATTGCTCGGTGCCGGAGACCAGATTAGGAGCAGCCCCGGCAGGCCAGGCCGACAGGAAGAAGGAAGCTAAAGCCAGGCTCGCCAGGCGAGCGATTGGAACTTTGATCATGGTCGCTAATTACCCACAGCTTCTGAAGGGATTGGATATTACTATTAACGTCCATGGTGAGCAAAAAGTTCAATTTTGCCCTGAGAAAAAAGATTAAATTCAAAAACAGCTATTTTTCCGTGCCGGCAGTCAACTGCGGCAACTCTTCCTTGCCTGTTTCCTTGCCTGTTTCGCCGCCGTCTTTAGCCAGTACCCGCTCGGAAATCTCGTAGCCGGTCAAAGCCGAGAGGGCTTCCATAATTTCCCAGGTAGTCTTCTCCAGGTCATCGGAGCCCTGCATCACCTTGCCGATGCGCACGGTCACCGGTCCAAAACGCTTATCTGTATTGATGAAACCAATGGGCAAAATAGGCGAGCCGGTCACCTTGGCGAAATACGCCGGTCCCAGATTGGGTCTGCCCAATTTGCCCGGTATTTTGCAGCGGGTGCCTTCGATGAACATGCCGATGGACCAGCCCCGCTTCATCATCTGGCGCAGGAACTTGATGCGCGAAATCTCCGGCTTGTTGCGATTGACGGGAATGGCTCCCAACCAGGTGAGCAACCAACCAAGAGGCTTGAAGTTCCAGAGTTCCTGTTTGGCGAAATAGACCATCTTGCGATTGGTGGAAGTCTGAAACAAAGGCGGGTCATAGAAGGAACGGTGATTACCCACAATCACCAGGGGGCCTTCCGGGGGAATGTTCTCCCGCCCTTCGATTTTCAGACGGGTGAAGAGCCGGTGATAGCCGCCAAAGGCAACTTGCCCGGCAAATTCCTGCACTTTTATCCGGTGGTCGTCAAAATAGTCAGGATCTAATTTGGGACTGGCCATCTTTTGCTTTTATCTCGAAACTACGGCACGGGGAAGACTGATACGGGCTATGGAATTGTCTTGCTGCTGGCTGACGAAGAGATTACCTTCCCGGTCCAGGGTGAGGTAATAGGGGCGCTTGAAGCCTGTACCGATGATGGTTGAAATGCCGGCCGGGGTAATGCGAGCAACGGTGTTGGACTCGTAATTGGCCACATAGATGTTGCCGCTGTCGTCGGCAGCAAGTCCGATCGGTCCTTTCAGATGGGCGCCGGAGCTGAACTGGGTGCGGGTGCCGTCGGCAGAGATTCTATCGACGCTATTGGTCTCGTAGTTTGCTACATAGAGATTGCCGGAACGGTCGAAGGTGAGGCCGGAAGGAGCAGAAAAGCCGGTGGCAATTACACGCACGGACGTATTAGCCAGAACGGCGGTGGGTGCACCGGTAGTGGAAACCGGACGGGCAGCGACTTTGGGTGCAGTAGCAGCCACTGCCGGGACGGACGCCGGCTCCCGGTAGGCGGGCTGCTGGGGCTGTTGAACAGGCTGCTGCGGCTGTTGCATTTGGGAGCTCAAAGTTGGATAAGCCTGCTGGTAGCTACTCTGCTCGCTGTAAGAGGGGCTCGCCTGTTGCACCGGCGCCGACATCTGGGGCTGAGACTGACTCAAAGCCGGCTGCATCTGATTTTGCAGGGGCGGTGTTTCGACGGGATTGGGCGAATAGCTGGGGGTGGCGATGGTGGCGCCGCTCATCTGGGCATCGCAGACCTGGGTGCGCTTCTGGGCGTCGGCAAAGTGGGTGGAATTAGGGGCAATGGAAGCAAAATGGGTCTTGGCCTCGGCGGGACGACCCATTTCCATGAGGGCCAGACCCAATTGATAGTGGGCATCGGCGTCGGAAGGCTTTACCCTGAGCACTTCTTGAAAGCGCGGGATGGCTTCTTTAGCGCGTCTCTGGCTCTGGTAGAGCACGCCGAGGTTGTACTGAGCGTCGGCCAGATTGGGGTCGAGGTCGGTGGCACGGCGGAAGAAGATAATGGCTGATTCAAGACTGCCCTGCTGGTAGGCGGAAAGCCCCAGGTTGTACATGCCGACAGCCTGATGGTTCTGACTTTCCTTGGCGGACATGGGGTTGCCAGGGGAGGACGGCTGCTGGGCATGCACGCCCGCACTGGCAAGTGACAGGCCTAAAAGGGCGGAGAGAATGAGCCCTGCACCCCGGCCAGCCAGGCGAGACTTTAGAGAAGTTGACTTTTGACTAAGAACAGTCGTTTGCATTAGTGCCAAAACCCCTTAAATACTTATTTGAAGCTAAACGCATAATAATCAGACTGGCGGGTATATGTAGATAACAGCCCGGTCAGACTTGACCCTTCCTGAGGATCTTAGCAAGTTATAGCCGGAATTAGGGAATCTTGAAACTATGCGAACAGTGGGACACATCATTACTTCAGCCGGGGTAGGCGCCGCCAGCTATCTGGTTTACAGGTCACGCAAAGCCGCGGTTGCCAGCTTTCTTGCAGGATTTCTAATCGACCTCGATCATATCGTCGACTACGTGCGAGCCCATGGCTGGCGTATGGACTGGGGCAGATTTTCAGAGGCAGCCCATGAAAAATACAGCGGCAAGCTCTATTTGCCCCTGCATTCCTATGAACTGCTGGCTCTTTTCTTCTTTCTGTTTAAGGGTCCCACCAGGCAGCCCTACCGGGTCGGCATCACGGTGTCCATTTTGACCCACCTGATTCTCGACCAGCGCTGCAACCCCTCCCGTAAAGCCGGCACATATTTCCTGGCTCACCGCATCTCCAAACGCTTCAACGCAAGCGAAATTCTCTGCCACGACTATAAGCATCACCGGCATTAAAAGGCTTTTCCACACAGGTTATCCTTCAGTTACCCAATTATGAGAAAGGCTCCCCGCGAGGGGAGCCTTTCCTTTTACTGTCCTGGAGTCTACCTTAAGCCGGAACGTTGAAGCTGCCTTCACCGATGGGCGGATAGATGTCCTCTTCTTCCTCTTCCTCTTCCTGGGGCTGTGAATGACCCTGGAAGCCGGTACCGGCGGGGATAAGACGACCGATGATGACGTTCTCTTTGAGACCGCGCAGCCAGTCTTTCTTACCTTCCACCGCTGCTTCCGTCAGGATTCTGGTGGTTTCCTGGAAGGAGGCAGCAGAGATGAAGCTCTCGGTGTTCAAGGAGGCTTTGGTGATACCGAGCAGAACGTCGGTATAAGTAGCGCCTTCGAGACCCTGCTGGACCATCTTCTCATTTTCGAGGTCGATGATATAGCGTTCCATCAACTCGCCGGGCAAGAGGATGGTGTCTTTGGGTTCGTCAACACGCACTTTACGAGTCATCTGGCGAACAATCACTTCGATGTGTTTGTCGGCGATGTCTACACCCTGTGAACGGTATACGGACTGTACTTCGTCCACCAGGTATTTCTGAGCGGAAGCAATTCCGCGCAGTCTGACGATATCGTGCGGGTTGGGCGGTCCGTCCGTGAGGGGCTTACCGAGAGTTATCTCTTCACCGTCTTCAACGATGACGTTGAGACCTTGAGGAATAATGATCTCTTCTTCCGAACCATCAGGGAAGACCAGGAAGAGCCTTGTCACATCGTCTTCGACGGTGATGCGGGCGCGTCCTTCTTTCTCGGAGAGAATGGCGTTCTCTTTCGGCTTACGACCTTCCAGGAGTTCTTCTACACGAGGAAGACCCTGAACGATGTCTCCGGTTTTCTGTCTTTCGAAGATGAGGGTAGCGAGAAGGTCACCCCTCTGCACCAGCGCTCCGTCATCGGATTGCAACTGAGTGTTGACCGAGATCAGGTACGGACGACCTTTTCTCAGCACCACATCGGCACCGTCGGCGGAAACAACCTGACCGCTGACGCCGGCGGAGGAAGACTTGGAGAGATTATCGCCAAGACGTACCAGGTCGCCTTCTTTAACAGTGCAGGTGCCTTTGATCTTCTGATGTGTCTGCTGTTCTTCCGTGATCAAGAGAATACGGCGTTCGTCTGTCTTGGAGAGTTGCACCCGGGCAGAGGTGCGGGTGAGCACCTGGGTGGTGGCAACCGGCTCCTTGGCACCGATGATCTGACCGTGCTCGACGGCCAGCAAGGTGACGTTCAAGTCTTGCTCACGGCGCAAGAGGATGTTCTCTTGCACGACGATGAGAAGCTCTTCGCCCATCTCGACGATGCCCTTGAGACCCTGAAGGTGACCCTGCATCTGCAGAACCAGGGAGGTTCTGGTGAGCTGGGCGCCCTGCAGGTGACGCACTTTCTCTCTGTCGCGGAAAAGCAACTGAGTGACCGAGCGCAAGCTGATTTTCTCATCTGTGGCTCTGTGCTTGAACTTGGTCTCTCTCGGCTCGATCCAGTACTCTTCTACCGGTCTGACCAGGAGGTAGCAGGAACCATCTTCTTTCTCGAAGAGGTTGACGAGCTTACGGTCTTTGTAGGTGTAGCCATCGAGAACTTCGGTACCCGGCTCCACTACCTGTCCTTCCGGCACTTTCACTTCAGAAGGATCATTGATGGGAACCAGGTCGCCCGGTCTGATGATCACTTCGTGGATGATGTCGTTGTCGGCGATGATCTCGATGATGCCTTCCATGTGGGCGAACACATCTTTGACCACTTCCTGACCGGCAGTGACGGTCTCACCTGTTTCGGACATCTTCAAAGAGATGTCTTTAGAGATGAAGTGCACTTCTTCGGGAACGAAGAGTACCTTACCGGCTTTGGTGACTACGCGGCGGTCGTCGATTTCAACACCGTCATAGATGATTTCGCCGCCGCAGCTAACAACGTTGGTGCCGTCGTCGACCAGTTCAGCGATGATTTTGCCGTTTTCCACCACTTCGTCATTGACGACTTTGATGGTGAATGACTCTTTCTGTTTGTTCACCTTCCAGAGGTGACCTTTCTGACCGGGCTCCAGTTTGGCGTTATTGGCGCCGACAGAGGCGATGATGACATTCATCTCTTTGCCTTTGACGAGCCTGGTCTGGGTCTTGCTGCGACCGACTTTCACCACTTCGGTTTCGATTTCCGGTCCGAAACGCACTTCACCACCATGCTCGGAGGTGATTTGAATTTCAGCCAGCACATCAAGAGCGTTTACTTCCTGACCGTCCTTGACCACCACATGGGCGCCGGAGGGCAGGTTGTATACGTCCCCTTCCAGTACCCAGATGATACCGGCGCGGTTGGCGGTGCGGGAAATGTTGCCCTGACGATCGCGTTTTTCATCGGCCTGGAAGCCCTGGAACATGATACGACCGGAGATATCGGCGGTGATATCTTTGGTGGCGCGCTCGGTCAGGTTCTTTTTCTGACCCGGCGGATCGTATTCGCAGAGCACCTGTCCGGCGGTCACTTCGGAACCGCTGGTGACGTGCAAGAAAGAGCCGATTGGAATCGGAATGGTGTGTTCTTTTTCGCCGGAGACAACTTTCATGTTGCCGTCTCTGGTGGTCTGTTCCATAACATCACCGTAGGCGGTGCGGATGGAACGGCTCTGGATCTTGAAGGAAACTGTACCCTTGGCCGGCGCTTTCACCTGGTTACGGCTGGCACCACCGGAAACGGCTCCACCTGTGTGGAATGTTCTCATGGTCAGCTGTGTACCGGGTTCCCCGATGGACTGAGCGGCGATGATACCGATAGCTTCACCCTGGTCGACCAGGCGGTTATTGGTGAGCGACCAGCCGTAGCACTTCTGGCAAACGCCATATTGGCTTTCGCAGGTGAGCGGGCTTCTCACTTTTACTTTCTTGGGCTTCTTCAAAGCGCCTTCGATAGTGGTGGAAAGCTTACGGGTGACGAGTTCGCCGAGGCGGGCAATTACTTCGCCGGTCTCGGGGTTGACTACGTCTTCAGCCAGGCTTCGACCGTAGATACGCTCGGAGAGCTTGACCATATCTTTGTCGCCTTCGGATATGGGCTGCATGTCGATGCCGCGCTTGGTGCCGCAATCGGCTTCACGCACAATCACGTCCTGGGCGACGTCTACGAGACGTCTGGTCAGGTAGCCGGAGTCGGCTGTTTTGAGCGCTGTATCTACGAGACCCTTTCTGGCGCCGTAGCTGGAGATGATGTACTCGGTTACGTTCAAGCCTTCGCGGAAGTTGGCTTTAATGGGCAAGTCGATGATCTGACCTTGAGAGTCAGCCATCAAGCCGCGCATACCGACCAACTGACGAACCTGGGAGATGTTACCTCTAGCGCCGGAGAACGCCATCATATAGACGGGGTTCAAGCGATCGAAGTTATCCACCACTTCCTTGGTGAGAGCGTCAGTGGTTGCCGACCAGGTGTCGATAACCTTGTTGTAGCGTTCCACCTCGGTGATGTCGCCGCGCTCGTAGCGCTTCTGGGCAGCTTCGATTTCTTTCTCGGCAGCCGAAATGAGTCCTTTTTTGGCTTCCGGCACATCAAGGTCGTCAATCGAGATTGTGACGCCGGCCTTGGTGGCATATCTGAAGCCCAGGTTTTTGAGTGAATTGGCTAGCTCGGCAGTGCGGGCCGTACCAAAACGCTCATACACGTCGGAAAGAAGAGAACCAAGTTTCTTCTTGTCCACCGTGGTGTTGATGAATTCCATTGTATCTTTCTTATCGCCTGTGACCATTTGTCCCTCGTCTTTTATGGCATGAAGACTTACAAGTAAAAGCTAGTTGACGGAAGCGATTGCCTCACGCACCACCTGGTTGAAGATGATCCGACCGGGTGTGGTCTCCAGCATCTGTCCGTCGAAATCGCGCACCTTGATACGGGCGTGCAAGTCGACTATGCCTGCTTCAAAAGCAGAACGGGCATCAGCCAGACTGACGAAGCGCATTCCTGCACCGCGACAGACTTTAGGATCGTCATTGCCCGGCTTCTCGATGGTCAGATAATAGATTCCGAGCACCATGTCCTGGGTAGGAGTGATGGTTGGACGACCGGTAGCGGGAAGCAGGGTGTTGTTGGAAGCGAGCATGAGCATATGAGCTTCTGCCTGAGCTTCCACCGAGAGGGGAACGTGAACAGCCATCTGGTCACCGTCGAAGTCGGCGTTGAAGGCCGAGCAAACGAGCGGGTGAAGCTGAATGGCGCGACCTTCCACCAGAACCGGTTCAAAGGCTTGAATACCGAGTCTGTGCAGTGTGGGAGCGCGGTTCAACAGTACCGGGTGTCCTTGAATTACTTCTTCGAGGATTTCCCAGACGATAGCCGAACCTTTTTCAATCTGCTTCTTAGCTGATTTGATGTTCTGAACAATCTGGCGCTCAATGAGCTTGTTGATCACGAAAGGCTTGAACAGTTCAAGAGCCATTTCTCTGGGCAAACCGCACTGGTGCAGTTTGAGGGTAGGACCGACCACGATAACGGAACGACCGGAGTAGTCCACGCGCTTACCGAGGAGGTTCTGACGGAAACGACCTTGCTTACCTTCGATGATATTGGAGAGAGACTTGAGGGGACGGTTGTTGGGACCGACCACCACACGGCCTCTTCTGCCGTTATCGATGAGGGCGTCTACGGCTTCCTGCAGCATACGCTTTTCGTTTCTGACGATAATTTCCGGCGCGCCCATCTCCAGAAGTCTGGCCAGACGGTTGTTTCTGTTGATAACGCGACGATAGAGATCGTTCAGGTCGGAGGTAGCGAAGCGTCCGCCGTCGAGCTGTACCATGGGGCGAAGATCAGGCGGTGTAACCGGCAGATTATCGAGAATGACCCAGGTAGGATCGGTATGGGAGGAAAGCAGCGCTTCCACCAGGCGCAGGCGCTTGATGATCTTGGCGCGCTTCTGCTGAGAACCGCCGGAGCCGGCCAGTTCTTCACGCAGGGCTACCGAGATCTCTTTCAAGCCGGGCAATTCCAGAAGGCGACCGCGATCGTCCTTGTTGTCGGGACGCTCGTACACCGGTCTAGCGAGGTCATGAAGAAGCTGTTTGATGGCTTCCGCACCGATGCCCACGTCGAACTGCATGTTGGGATCTTCGAGCAGTTTCTCGTACTCGTCTTCAGCAAGAAGCTGGTTCTTATGAAGATCGGGTGAGTTACCGGCGTTGGTCACAACATAGGCGTTGAAATAAACCACTTGCTCCAGATCGCGCAGGGGCAAATCGAGCAAGAGACCGATATAGCTGGGGATTCCTTTCAGGAACCAGATATGGGTCACGGGCGAAGCCAATTTGATATGGCCCATGCGGTGACGTCTTACTTTGGAGTCGGTTACTTCCACTCCGCAACGTTCGCAGGTGATACCGCGGTGACGTACGCGTTTGTACTTACCGCAATAGCATTCCCAGTCCTTGGATGGTCCAAAGATTCTCTCGCAAAAGAGTCCGTCTTTTTCCGGCTTCAGCGTTCTGTAGTTGATTGTCTCGGGCTTGGTTACTTCGCCGTGAGACCAACTGAGAATACGCTCCGGTGACGCGATTCCAATTTTGATGTAGTCAAATCGGTCAATACTTGTAGGCATGTTACCTGACAGTCCTCCGTCCTTGCCGCCGTGCGGCTAATAGTGGGATATGGCCTTCTGGCCAACAATACTTTTAGACAGATGCCTTAAGCTTCGTCGTCTTCGCCGAGATCACCGTCATCAAAGACAGTGTCGGCTGCAGCGGCTACCGCAGGCACAACACCGACTTCATCGCCGGTATCAAGGACTTCACTGAATCCAGCGCCGACCAGCTCTTCGCCATCTTCGTCTCCGGCGGAGACGGCCACAGCGCCCGCGGGCATCTGGGCCTGGCGGGAGAGTTCAGCCAGTTCGGATTCCAGTCCAATCTCACCAAAGGGACTGAGGCGTCTCAGACCGCGAGGACGTACATCCTCTACTTCGGTCATCAGGTCCACTTCCACTTCCTGACCTTCCCGGGTACGTTTGGCCACAGAGACATCGAGACCGATGGACTGCAGTTCGCGCACCAGTACTTTGAAGGATTCAGGAATACCGGGACGTCTCAAGTTCTCACCTTTAACGATGGATTCGTAAGCTTTGGAGCGTCCGTTCACATCGTCAGACTTGATGGTCAACATCTCTTGCAGAGAGTAGCCGGCGCCGAAAGCTTCAAGAGCCCAGCATTCCATTTCTCCCAATCTCTGTCCGCCGAACTGAGCCTTACCACCGAGCGGCTGCTGGGTAACAAGGGAGTAGGGTCCGGTGGAGCGAGCGTGAATCTTATCGTCTACCAGGTGGACCAGTTTCATCATATAGATCTTGCCGACTGTGACCGGATTGTCGAAGGCATCACCGGTACGACCGTCGTAGAGGGTGACTTTACCGTCATCGCCTACCCAGTCAAAGCCGGAGACCTTTTTGCCTTTCTTGATCTCGTTATGCACAGTGACGCTGGAAGCTTCCGATTCGAACATTTCGTCGAAAGGAGGTACTTCGTAGCGCTGACCGGTCAGGTAAGCAGCCAGACCGAGCAAGGTTTCGAAGGTCTGTCCCACGTTCATACGGGAAGGCACACCAAGCGGGTTAAGCACGATGTCTACCGGAGTACCGTCGGGCAGGAAGGGCATGTCCTCGGTGGGCAGAATCTTGGCCACGATACCTTTGTTACCGTGACGTCCAGCCACTTTATCGCCCACGGATACTTTACGTTTCTGGGCAATGTAGACACGCACCACTTTGTTGGCGACAGGCGGCAATTCGTCGCCTTTCTCTCTGTCGAAGACTTTAACGTCTACGACGCGACCGCCTTCGCCGTGGGGCACTCTCAAGGAGTTATCGCGAACGTCTCTGGCTTTTTCGCCGAAGATGGCACGCAAGAGTTTTTCTTCCGGCGGGTGCTCGGATTCGCCCTTGGGTGTGATCTTACCGACCAGGATATCGTCCGGATATACGCGGGAACCAATTCTCACGATACCGGTTTCGTCCAGGTGGCGCAGCGATTCTTCCGATACGTTGGGAACTTCTCTGGTTATCTCTTCCGGTCCAAGTTTAGTGGAACGGGCATCGATTTCCAGTTTCTCAATGTGGATGGAAGTAAGCACATCATCAAAGACCAGGCGCTGACTTATAAGGATGGCGTCCTCAAAGTTGTAGCCTTCCCAGGGCATGAAAGCCACCAGCAAGTTGCGTCCTACGGAAAGCTCGCCGGTATTGGTGGCGGCACCGTCGGCGATGACATCGCCGGGCTTGACGTTGTCACCGGGTCTCACCACCGGCTTCTGGTTCAAGCAGGTATCCTGGTTGGAACGCTGGAACTTGGAAAGACGGTATTTGACCAGGCGCTTGTCCTTGGTGCGTACATGTATAGAGGTAGCGGAGACGTACTCCACTTTGCCTTCGATATCGGCCACGATCACCATACCCGAGTCGCGCGCCGCCTGGCGCTCGATGCCGGTGGTGACCAGCGGTCTTTCAGTCTTGACCAGGGGCACCGACTGACGTTGCATGTTCGAACCCATGAGGGCTCGGTTAGCATCGTCGTGCTCCAGGAAGGGGATGAGAGCCGTTCCCACTGAAACGATCTGAATGGGGCTGACGCCCACATAGTCGACGTGATCAGGAGAGGTTTCGATAAACTCGGCTTTATAGCGAACCGGAATCAATTCCTTGACGAAACTGCCGTCCTCATTCACCGGCACATCGCCAGGAGCAACGCGGAATCTATCTTCTTCGTCGGCGGTGAGGTAGTGAATGGTTTCGGTGACCATCTCGTTTTGTACGAGGCGGTAAGGCGTTTCGATGAAACCATAGGCATTGACGCGGGCATGGGTAGCCAGAGAGCCTATCAGACCGGCGTTGGGACCTTCAGGAGTCTCAACCGGACAAATACGACCGTAGTGGCTGGGGTGAATGTCGCGAACAGCGAAGCCCGCTCTTTCTCTGGACAAACCGCCCGGTCCAAGGGCAGACAGTCTGCGCTTGTGGGTCAGTTCAGCCAGGGGGTTGGTCTGGTCCATGAACTGCGACAACTGCGAGGAGCCGAAGAATTCACGGATAGCTGCCACCAGAGGCTTGGTGTTGAGCAAGTTGGCCGGTGTGAGGGTGTCGGCATCCTGCAAGGTCATGCGCTCACGCACGATTCTCTCCAGTCGGGTCAAACCGATGCGGAACTGGTTCTGCAAAAGTTCGCCGACGGAACGGATACGACGGTTACCGAGGTGGTCGATGTCATCTACGTGACCTTCGTCGTAGTGCAAGCCGATGAGGTAGTCGACCGATGCGACGATATCTTCACGGGTGAGGGTGCGCTGAGTCTCGGGAACGGAGAGAGCAAGCTTTTTGTTGAGCTTGTAGCGTCCGACACGACCCAGGTCATAGCGCTTGTCGTCGAAGAAGCGGCTGTCCAAGATGCTCTGACCGCCGGCCACAGAGGGCGGATCGCCTGGTCTGAGCTTTCTGTAGACTTCAATGAGTGAGTCTTCGCGAGTCTTGTTGGCGTCTTTGTCGAGAGTCTTTTTGAGGAACTCTTTATGACGGAACAAGCTCTCCATCTCGGAATCGGAATAGCCGAGAGCACGAAGCAAGGTAGTTGCCGGCAGTTTGCGGTTCTTGTCGATCTTGACATAGATAATGTCATTGACATCGGTTTCGAACTTCAGCCAGGCGCCCCGGTTGGGGATCATGGTGGCGGAGAAGGTACGCTTACCGTTGGAATCGACTTCTCTCTTGAAGTAGATACCAGGGCTTCTCACAATCTGAGAAACGATAACGCGCTCGGCACCGTTAATAATGAATGTACCGCGGTCGGTCATCATCGGAATATCGCCGACGTAGATCTCTTGTTCTTTGATCTCACCCATTTCCCTGTTGACCAGGCGCATCTGGATACGCAGCTTCTTAGTGAAGCTGGCATCGAGGGAACGAGCCTCTTCGGGGGTCTTAGGCTTATTAGGCTCAGTATGATCCTCGAAGTTGTAGTTGGTCAAAAAGTGCAGTTCAAGACGGCCGGTGTAATCCTTAATAGGACTAAAGGCACGCAGTTCTTCTGCGAGCCCCTCTTCAATGAACCATTTGAACGAACTTTTTTGAATCTCGGCGAGATCGGGCAGATCGGCAATGCGCGTAGAACCGGCCCCGAAGGTTCTTACGCGCTCAGACAACTCTAAAGCCATCGGTTACCTCTAAATTATGGCTGTGGATGCACAAAGATTGCAGTTGCGCTGAGGCAAATGCAGGCACAAGGGAGCAACTATACGGATATATCTATTGTATTGTCAACGAAAATGTTGGGAATCATGACGAGCCGTCAAGCCCCCAAATTTTTCTTAAACTTTTCCCAGAAACCCGAATCGCCATACCCAAGAGGAGTTTCAAGGATTCAAGGAGTTATAATAAAATCCCTTTAATAAATTTGCACAGTTATTAACCTTGCCTAAGCTTTCAGATTTAACAATTAGAACGCCACCGATTGAGGCTTCCAGGTGTTTGACCAGGGGAACACTGCAATATTTCCAGGCAAGTGAATCTATCTAAGCAGTCCGAAAGGAACTTTCAATTGCCAGGCATAGCGATTGCGTATACACTAAATATTCCGCTCTCCTTTGTCTTCAGCCATCGAGAGTGGTGAAATCGGCATCACCAGTGGTGACAGATCAATTGGGCGTTTTAAAGCGATAAGCAAAAAGTTTCATTGCTCCGCAAAAAGAAGATCGCACCACTTACGATACCGATACATATGGGGATGGAGCACTGCTGGTGTGGTGTGCGGTCTTCAAAACCGTTGCGGGGCAGGCCGATCCTGTCCTGGGTGGGTTCGATTCCCACGCATCCCCGACTGATTAAATTATTAGACAATTTAGCGAATTTTTTTGGGCATTGAGAGAAAAATTCTTCGCTAACTTTTGCATGCATCAAAATGATCGAAAGTCGTGCCACCACGGGTGTTACCACTAGTTGACACCACCCAAGATGGCACTAAAAACAGACCGATAAAGGCAAATTATTAGCCTCATGACTTCCGTTTTGCCCAGGCCGGGGGGCTTTACAAAGCTTGCAAACTTCTCATAATTAGTAAAGTGTCGGCTTGATTTTCCCCAGTTACTAGAAGGTTGGTCAAAAGTGAGTTCGCAAAATGGATTGAGTGGTGCCATCGACGGTGGTTCTAATAATTGCCACCAAATTTGGTTAGATCAGTTTGCTGGTTATCTAGAAGTAGAACGGAATTACTCTTCACATACAATCAGGGCTTACATGAATGATCTGCGCCAACTAATCGGCTCAGATCTGCCCAACACCGAAGGGGAAGCAACCCCCATACAAACGAATGTGCCCACCGTAGATATGAGCACCGCCGGTGCTGGCAGCGGCTGGCTGGAAGCAGAGGGCTTGCGAGCCTATATAAGGCAGATTCAAGAACAATATTCCAGACCCACCGTGGCTAGAAAGATCTCAGCCATTCGCAGCTTTTATCGCTATCTGCGCCGCGAACAACTCATCGATGAAGATCCCTCAAAACAAGTGAGAGGTCCCAAGCTGACAAGAAGACTTCCTTCTTGTCTTGACAAAGAAGAAGTAGTTCGCCTGCTCATGACACCCGATACCAACACCGTGCTTGGTGTCAGAGATAGAGCCCTGATGGAAGTACTCTATGCCACCGGCATGCGCGTCAGTGAGCTTTGCGGGCTCAGGGTGCAAGACTACAATCAGGAAGCCATGGAAATGCGCGTCCTCGGTAAAGGCGGCAAAGAAAGAGTAGTGCTCCTGAACCAGAGCGCCCATAACTGGCTGAAGAAATATCTGACCGAGTACTGGTCTAAACTGGCAGAGGGTCGCCACCCTCAGGCCGAGCACCCGCTCTTCGTGAGCCGCCAGGCTACCAGGCTTTCTTCCCGCTCGGTGCACCGCATCGTCATGAAACACGCCCTCAAGGCCGGCATCAATAAGACCATCACGCCTCACACCTTGAGACACACCTTCGCCACCCACCTCCTGGAGGGCGGTGCCGACCTGCGCGTAGTTCAAGACCTGCTCGGTCACACGACCATCAACACCACCCAGATATACACCCACGTCAGCCTGGAAAGACTGAGAAGGGTTTATATGAACACCCATCCGCGCGCTTGATATAACGCAAACATTAAGCAACACTCAAAAGAGGGGGAAACCCCTCTTCTTTGCTTGAATTGTGCCTGTGCCAGGCACAATTCTTACCCACCCTTAACAGCAGCTTTTACCATGAAGCGACGCTAACAGGCACACCTGCACAACTAAGTTATAATGCCGATGAAACGTACTAACTGACATCTCCGGAATCTCTCACAGATATCGAAAACGACCGGCTCAGGCAAAAGTGGCAAAACGCAGATCACAGGCCAGAAAGAAAAATCAGGGCGCGCTCGGTCGCATTTCCGGCCCCCTGAAGAAAATCACCATTTTTGGTGTGGTGGTGGGCTGTCTCGGTCTGGGCTACCTGGGCGCTTCCTTCTGGAAACAACTGCAGGACATCCCGGATGTCACCATGGTCGAGCGCTATGAACCCATTGAAGCGATCCAGATCTTCGACGGGCAAGACCACCTGATTTGTACCGTCGAGGGTGACGAAGACAGGCGCGTGGTGCCCCTCAATCAAATTTCTAACCACATGCAGCAGGCCATCCTGGCCGCTGAAGATCACCACTTCTACGAACATAACGGTATCAATTTCTTCAGTATCATTCGTGCCTTCCTGGCCAACATGCAGGCCGGACACGTGGTGGAAGGCGGTTCCACCATCACTCAGCAGTTGGCCAAAAACCTCTTCTTCTCCGACGCCGGTCGTACCGTCGATCGCAAACTGAAGGAAGCTTACGTGGCCTGGGACCTGGAGCGCCGCTACAGCAAAGAGCGCATCCTCAATATGTATTTGAACCAGGTCTACTTCGGCAATAATGCCTATGGTATCGAACGGGCCGCTTCCCGCTACTTCGATAAGACAGCTACCCGCTTGAACATCGCCGAATCAGCCTTTCTAGCCGGTCTGGTCAAAGCGCCCAGCGAACTGGGCACGGTCAAAGGCCGCGACCAGGCTATTGCCAGACAGCGAGAAATCATCGCCAAAATGGTGGAATACGGCTACATCACCGACAAACAGGCAAAAGATGCCAAAGCGCAAAAATTGGCTTTCAAAAAGGGCATCAATCCCCTGCAAAAGTACCCATACTATATAAGTTATGTGCTGGAAGTTTTGCGGGAGCGTTTCTCCCAGGCGGAGATGCGCCGGCAAGGTTTGAGGGTCTACACCAACCTTGATACCACCGCCCAGGAACTGGCCGAACAAAACCTCAATGAAGGCATCAAGAAGGCACCGAAGGGCGTCACCCAGGGCGCTCTCGTTTCCGTAAGGGTAAACGACGGAGCGATCATTGCCCTGGTGGGCGGCGTGGGCGATTTCTGGAAGAACCAGTTCAACCGCGCCACCAATCCCCACACAGTCGGCTCATCCTTCAAGCCCTTCGTCTACCTGACGGCCTTTTCCAAAAATGCCTATAACCCTGACAGCATCATCGACGACTCGCCCCTGGTCATCCACCAGCCCTGGGGTCTGCCCGACTATGCGCCCAAAAACTTTGACCGCAAATTTTACGGACGCATAACAGTGCGAAGGGCCCTGGCGCTGTCGCGCAACGTACCAGCGGTCAAAATCGGCAAAGAAGTGGGCATGGAGAGCGTTATTGAAACAGCCAGACTGGCCGGTCTGACCGCCAAACTGGATCCAAACCTCTCTCTCGCCCTGGGCAGTTCCGCCGCCTCACCCCTGGAAATGGCCGGCGCCTACTCGACTTTCGCCAGATTCGGCGTCACCATCAAACCGCAGGTGATTCGCAAAATCGAAAACAACCGCGGTCAGGTGATTGAAGTCTTCGAACCCAAGGTCGACCGAGCCTTCCAGGTTGAACCAATAGCCCGCCTGGTAGACTGCATGCAAGATGTAGTCAGATGGGGAACCGGCACCCAGGCTAAGCTGGCCGATCGTCCCGTGGCCGGCAAAACCGGCACCGCCGATGAAGGCAAAGACATCTGGTTCATAGGCTTCACTCCCGACCTGGTCACAGCCGTCTGGGGCGGTAACGACGAAAACCACCCCATTGAAGGCAAGAACGTCACAGGCGGCGTTGTAATGGCCAAGATCTGGCACAACTACAACGAGGCTTACTATAAAGCCCATCCCACACCGCCCGGCAATTTCATGGTGCCCTCACCAATAAGTCCCGATGAATCAAAACCGGCCGGTAGCGGTGAACAACTGGCGCGCTCCAGCGACACTGCCAAAGAAGAAACCGCTACCGCCGGCACTAGCGAAACTGGTAGCACCACCGGCAGTACTGATGGCGGCGGCACCGCGGCCGAAACCGGCAGCGGCACCGATACCACAGCACAAACACCAGGCACGGCCCCCACACCGGGCCCTGATAAGACACCGCCCACCGCTCCTCCCGTCACCACCCCTGCAGAAGCACCGCCCACCGCTCCCACACCGGGAAGCGGCAACGAAGGTCCTCAGGGCAAGCTGCCCCAGAGCAGCGACAGAACCTTAAGCGAAAAGCTGCCGGAACCAGCCCCGGCAAGAACAGCCGCCAAACCGGTGCAAAGCAAGAATGCCGAAGGCGTGGTCATGAGGCTGTATCCTTACAATCCCGGCCCGCAGTATCTGCCGGCCGAAAAGACCAGATAAGGTCGGGAGCCCTATGCTAAATGCCAGACGGAACAATGCACCAGCGATCTGGCTGGCAGTGGTAGTAAGCGTTCTACTTGTGCTCTTTGCCCAGACAAGAGGCACCGGGCGCCGTAATACCAATTTCTTTCTGAGCGGTGATTCTGAAGCAGTCGGAGCTGAAATTTACTTGAACGGCTCCAGATTGGGCAAAATGAACATCGCCAATAATTCCGGACTATCGGGCGGCATCTTTTCTTGCCACCTAATAGACGGTACCCACAGCCTGGAAGTGCGCAAGCCCGGATTCAAGACTCTTTCAAGGGTACTGGAATTCAAAGGTCAGGATTACCTGGGTGTGATCTTAGAGAGAGACGGCACTGCTTTCTAGCGATTCAAACTCAGTCGCCTTCCGCAAATCTAACACACTGCAACTAGCCTCTCTCAACTAAAACAGATTCTCAAAACCGTGCGTGAGAAATTATGGCGAATTTCTTGCATGCCCCATCAGGCCAAAATACAAAGGCCATCCTCAGCAAAGCACCACACCCATGCCCGAAAAACCAAAGGAAGCCAGGGCGGTAAATCTAACCAATGCCACCACAAGGCGTCAAAACGACCTCGAAAAAGATGATTCAAAATTAGGTCAATATTAGCGCCTTATTAATAACACTTGATATCTCCGGGAGCTTCGACATAGTAAGCTTGATGCAATTTCGCCATCTGAAAAAGTCCCCTCGAGGTTTAACATGCAGACCACTTTCGTGCCGAACCAGACGAGCAGCCCAGTCAGTGCTGAAAAAGCCGCAGACTGGAAGCCCTCAGACGTAGAAAGTGATCTCGAAAAAGGGCAACCTTACGGCAAAACCTACACCAAAAACATGTGGTATTACGCCCTGCCTTCCGACAAACTCAAAAAGGGTGAAATCGAAAGCAAGGTAATGTTGGGCGAACCCATCGTCATCGGACGCGACAATGAGGGCAAACTCTTTGCCCTGAGAGATATCTGCCCGCACCAGGCCGTCCCCCTTTCCGCCGGTCCCTTTGACGGCAAAGAACTGATGTGCCCTTTTCACGGCTGGAAATTTGATACCTCCGGCACCTGCACGGAAGTTCCCTCTCTTTGCTCGGATCAAAAAATGAATCTCTGCAAGATTCGCACCGCCAACTACCCGGTCAAAGAAGTGCTGGACAGTATCTGGGTCTTTTTCGGCGATACAGTCAATCAGGCGGATCTGCCGGAAGTTCCCTATGCGCCCGGTCTTGATGGACTGAAGTACCGCAAGAACACCGTCACCCTGCAGTTGCCGACCCATATCGATTATGCGGTGGCAGCCCTCATAGACACGGCCCACGTACCCTATGTGCATAAGTCGTGGTGGTGGCGCTCCGCCAAATCGGTGAAAGAAAAAACCAAAACCTATGTGCCCTCGGGTACTGGCTGGACCATGGTCAAGCACCAGCCTTCCAAGCACTCCTTAGCCTTCAAACTGATAGGCAAGTATCTGGAAACTGAGATCAGCTTCCGCCTGCCGGGATGCCGCCGCGAATACCTGACCTTCAACGGCACCACTTTCCTGGCCGGTATCACCACCCTCACACCGGTGGATGAAACCCATACGGAGCTGAATCACACCACCTACTGGACCCTGCCCATTCCCAAAATTGTGGCCAATCCGGTGCTCGACTACTTTGTCACCACCTTCCTCAAGCAGGATCAGACCCTGGCCCTCATGCAGGAAAAAATCATCAACAAATACAAGCCTCGCCTGATTATGACCATCAAGGATGCCGGCACGCCGGGGCACTGGTACTTCTTGCTCAAGAAGGAGTGGAACGCCGCCACAAGCGAGAAGCGACCCTTCGTCAACCCCATCAAAGAAACGAAACTGCGCTGGAAGACATAGCAAGCAGCGGCGGGGGAAGCCATGACTATCGACTCAGGGCGCAAGCCTTAAGCGAATCTAAGCTTTGTGTCCGGAGCAGTCGTGATCTCACCATTGGCATAAAAGCTCTACTTAAAGATAATCTTGACAACCATTCTGGTTAGCACACCCCCTTATAGAACCTTTGAGGCACGAGCATGTTCGAACAGAGCGAGCGTCAGGTCAAGTCTCCTGGCACAGCGGTGAACGCCGGCGATTTGAGTGCCGACATTTACAGTCCTTCCGAAAATCGGTCCTGGCAGTTTCTTAAAACCCAGGCTGAAGCACCCGAAAAGCCTGAGCCCACAGAGCAAAGGGACATTTTGCAGGGGCTCCTCTCTCTGCCCAAGGACAAACTGAGCGCCGGACTGAGCATAACAGCGGACGCCGCCAGAGAATTTACCGAGTCCCCCGACAAAAAAGCGGCACTGGAGAAGACGACACCAAAATTCCAGGCCGGCATGGAACAGTCGGACAAAGACTTCGGCAAAGCCATGGGCGACAACTGGTCGACTCTGCTCAGCGCCCGCCGGGAAGTGACCACCGTACAATCGCTCTCCATGCGCGAGAATATGGACGCGGCCGCCAAGGCCAAAGAAATTCCTGAAGATAAAAGGCGCAGTGTAATGGGAATGTCGGCGCTGCTTCTCGATGACGCCGTGCCGAAAGAAACCAAAGAACATCTGCGCGGTGCCCTGAAAGACTATCCGGGAATGTTGCAGTCGGTGGACAACTTATTGAAATTGAAAGAACGGGGTGAAAAAGCCCAGGAAGCCCTGGCAGTGGCGCAGAAACCTCTTCTGGACGCAGCTATGAGCCAGGCTGCCACCCGCTTTGTTTATGCGAAGGCGCTGGAACAGGGCAAAGATATTGGTAGCAGCCTGAGAGTCAAACAAGAAGGCGAAGAGATATGGCAGAGAGCGCTCTCTAAGATTACTGGCGCCCCCATGCCGGAAGTGAAACCAGCCCTCAAGGTCTGACCGAAATCATCCAGCAAAAACAAGGCCGCAGCTGCATGGCGTGGGAATCCTACGAAGTGCAGATAAAATTCCTGGCGCCATTCCAAAATTTCGTGTTAGCTTAATTGAAGCAATGCTATTGTCTCGATCCCCTAGTAGACTTCCGGCAACGCCTCGAAAAAAAGACGACAACCAGCTACCGCATACATAGATCAATCCGAGCAGAATCTATGTTTTCCAAGGAAGCACGAGCAAACCGCTCTGTTGTGCTCCATTTCCGCTCGGGAGAATTTCTATTATGGCTAACGAAGTGGCAAACGCCGGTGATAAACAACCGGTACAAGATGTCGACAATACAGCTTCAGATGCAAAAGCAAAATTAACTGCAGAAGCCAATCTGGCCTCTCCCAAAACGGTGGCCGGTACGCAATCTTGTCAGGGTCACGAAGGCATGTGTCATCCAGGCAAGGGTGACAATAATGCCGTTATCTCAAACGATCAAATCATCAACTTCAGTCCGCCTGAAAAACTGGTGCACGATACCGCCGGTATCAAGGTTAAAGAAGAAGATCCCGGCAAACTGGAACCTAATGCACTCAAGAACACCAAAGATCTATTTCTGAACCCGGCCACCAGCCCGGAAGACCGCGTGAGAGCGGCCCAGGCCCTGGTCAGAAACGGCATCACCGAGGTGCAAGGTGCAGACGGTAAAAACTATCAACTAAACTCGGTTAAAGAGGGCGAGCGGGAGCAGATTTCGGTATCTACTCTCAGAGCCGGTGAGGCTCCCGCAGTAGAGTTGAGAGGGTCCCTGAACGCGCAAGGTGAGGTGCTCGAGGTTGGTGGTGCCGAGCAGCCAAAAAAGTCCGAAACTGAAGCGGCGCCTGTAAAAGAGCCGGAGCAACCGCCGCCCTACAGCGGCAAAGCCATTTTCAATCCGGCCCTATCCAACGAAGAGAAACTCCTGGAAGCGGACCGCATGTACAAAGGAGGTGAAAAACGCTTCCTTGGACCGGACGGCAAGTCTTACGAAACCTCCGAAACCCAGGTCGGTGACCGCAAAGTAATTTCAATTTTCACCAGAGACGAAAACGGTGCGGCTCGTCCGCTTCTGCGCGGCATCATCGACAAAAGCGGCGCCATGGCCAATCAGCAAGACGACCGCTTCAAAGCCGTTGACTACGAAAGCGATTACGCTAAAAAACACGGCAAAGAAACGGCCCTCTTAAATCGCGAAGCGGAATTGAAGAGACGGGAAGAGGCGGAAAGAAGGCGGCAAGAGGAAGAAGCCGAAAAACAAAAGCAAGAAGCCCAGCGCAAAGAGCTGGAAGAGGCGGCTAAACTCAAGCAGCAACAAGAAGAAGCAGAGAGAAAGAGAAAGGAAGAGGAAGAACGCAATAAGAAGCCTGAAACCGCAGAAGAGCAATTGCTCAAAACTGCCGATGAGAAGTTCAAGTCGGAAACGGACAAGAGCGAATTCAAAAATGATATGGACGATTTCCAGAACCGCGCCAGAGCAAGAAACTTGCCCCAACAGGAAATCGACAACACATATAAACAAGTAAATCGGCTCTTGCAAGAAAGTAGCGCCGCCGTGCCGGAAGAGCACAGACAGCTTGCCGCCAAGACCCTTATGCACCAGTTGGCAGTACCGAATATCACCGACCAGGGCTACCACAATACCTGCAATGTCACAACTCTAGCCGAGCGAACCCTCACCAGACAGCCGGCTATCGCCGCCGAGATAGTGGCCACCAGCGCCATCCAAGGTTCATGGACAGCTAAAGATGGCAAAGAGATCAAATTCAAGGCGCAAGATCTCGTGCCCGGCAGTGAAGAGAAATTCCAACATCGCATCAGTGACGGCTCCCGCACCTATGCCACTCAGTTGCTCAATCTGGCCATGGTCAATGACAGCCTGCAGCGCAAAATGCCGCCGCAATATTATGGCTACGGCAGCCCCTCAGCCACAAACAAAACCGGCGAAACCGTCACCTACGCAGATGGCTCGCCGGTAGGAGACGGAGGCTATCACGGCATTTCCCTCTCGGAAATCTCGGACATAGGCAAGCGCCTTACCGGAGAAACCGACTATATCATCGAATCAAATGAGTTCGCCCCCCTGCTCAAACTGGGCAACAGCGATGGTCTCATTCCCGTTGCCACGAAGGAAGAACTGGGCGAAACCCTCAAACGTATGAAAGCCGAAAACAGACTGCCGGCCATTGTAATGGTCGACAGCAACGACAAACTATTCTCCGGTTCCGGTCTAGCAGCCAACCAGGACAAATGGCATGTGGTCTCGGTGACAGACTTCGATGAAAGCAAACAGCAAGCCGCTATCTCCAATCAGTGGGGGCCTTCTTTCGACATCAAAGCCGATATAAAAGACCTTTATCGCAGCACCAGAGACAACCTTTAGATAGAGCGTCGCTCTTATTTATCCTGGGCGCTTCTGACTATTTCCGTCAGTTGCTCTTTAAGCTCCGGCCTGTTCTGCATTTCTTCCTGGCAGATTTGCATAACTTTCTTGTGCTGATAGCAGTTGGAAGTGAGCGACCATTCAGCGGCACCGGCAATAATAATCTGAGATAGCTCCACGTCTTTCTTATGCAGCCAGGGCAAAACCGACATAATTTTCTCTAGATAGCGGCGGTCGCCTGAGGCCATGAAACAACCCCAGAGCATGTCCAGATGACTGGGAGAAACTATCTGTAGTTTATCGAGCTGCAGTTTATCAAGATTATCAGGGGCAAGAGATAGAGAGCCGAGTTCTCTCAATAGAATGTTGTCGCCCCCGGCTATTTTGCCGGCCAGTTCTATTGCTTTATCGTTCCCCGACCACTTGAGGGCCACAGGCAAGATCTGTTCACGATGCTCAGGCGACAGGCACTTTAGTTCTTCCACCCAGGCGGCAATTCTATCGGGATTCTGAGCGAAGATAGAAGCGAGAAATGCACAAACCGGCGGACTGCCGCCGAGACTATCAAAGGTGCCATCCGCCTCCATGCGCTTGACGGCACTGACAAGCAAATCAGGCTCTGGAAACAAATAGTAGTAAGTCAGCCAGATCTGCAGGTCGTAACTGGTTTTGATTTCCTTTACCGGCGCGGCAGGTTCATGGGTGGCACTGCCCGAGGTGCTGTAATGACGGCGAGCGGCAATGGAGCCCGGCTTGGGAGCCTCCACCACGGTCACCGTCGGCGGTACCTGAAACTTCTCAGCCTCATAGGGCATGGTGCGATATTCCACATATTCGAAAACTCGCTTGCCCCGCGGTGCGTTGACGGTAAGCTTGAGCGGCAAACCGCTTTCCAGCACCATCAAGTCAAACTGCACCGGTCCGGCTACACAGTTGTATATGGAAGTCTTCTTGCCATCAACAAGCGGACCCTCCACCGGTTTCACACCTCTGGTCTTAAAGAATTCCACTTCCTGTCCAAATTCCAGGGCGGCAGACTCTTTCTGGCGGCTGGAAATAATGGGCAGATGCAGCTTGGAATCGGAATCTTTATCGAGCATATGCTCGGCCTGGCCGGTCTCCATATCAACAGTCCAGACATGGGGGCAATCGATGACCAAAAGCTTTTGCCGGCTGCCTGTGAGCGGCTCCTCCAGACGCCCCTGGGTGGCGCCGGCCCGGTAGATAGTGCGTACATTGCCGGCCAACATATCCTGATCGGTGAGACAGCGCACCACAATTTTTTGCATGGTCTCGAACTTGGCGGCGCCAAGGGCAGGGCTAACGCCCAGAGCGGAGCAAAGGTAGAAGGTCAGGGTCAAAAGCACCCGCAGTTTCGACTTGTTCAACTGACCTCCTCTCAAAAGGCTATAGACCTTGAGCACTTCAGCTAAGCTCGATTATTACCGGATCCGACTCCATGGCCGTGAGTAAAATTGTACTGGCACTCTCTCCGTCTTCCGGTACGCCGGCCACTCCCAGTTTGATTTTATGGACGGCACCGGCGCCAGCAGCGACCGGAGGGCGAAAATCCACCAGGGCGGCAGCCAGACTTTTCATGAGACTGGCCGCGGAAGCACGACTGGCTTCGGGCAAAATTACAGCCAGACCGTTTCGACCGTAGTGACAGAGGTAGTCACTACGCTTCAAATGCGAAATGATTACCTGCAAGCGAGTCAGTAAGGGTCCTCCCTCTCTGGCGATATCAAAGACAGGCTGGCTCGCCTCGCGCTCGTGGCGCATGAGCAGCACGGCAAAGGGTCGCTCATAAACCTCATGGCGCTGCAGTTCCTTGTTTAAAAACATCTGAAAGGCAGGATAGGAGAGCAGTCCGGTCTGTGCATTGTAAATCTGCCGTTTCAAAGCTTCCACGGTACGAGCTTCACCCGCACCGCTTTCAGGCTCCGGCTTCTTAGGCACCGCTGCCGGATCAGTTTCGGACTTTGCTGCCGGCGCCGATGTGGTGGCCGAGTCAGGAGCGGCTGCCGTCGGGCTGGAAGCAAGGAAACAGCGCTGGGCCAGACCGCAGCGCAGAACGTTATATATAACCGGCACCCATTTATCTTTGTCGATGGCAAGGGACTGCACTATTTCGGCGATGGTGTTCTTACCGTCCATCAGTCGCCCCATTTGAAACTGTAAGGCCGTGTCTACAGGAATGGCATCAGCCGTGGCTCTTAAATAGTCTTCGGCGGTCATGGGCACTATCTGTAACACCGTGGCTCCATCCACGCCAATCTGCAAGAGATGACGTTCGTAGACCTCAATGGCACTAATCTGGGGGACATTCTGCACCGTGCCCTGTTCCGCTGCCTTGGAGAGCGGCACAGCCGCGTTTTTTTCAGGGCTGGATGGCAACGTTTCGCGCCGGTTTTGGGTGGAAGAAAAAGCGTAGGTGCTGTGGTTTTCCGGCGAAAGGTCTTCATCGGCAAAGGCGCACAGGAGCATATTGTGCAGAAGGGAAGTATCGTAGGTCTCGTAGACCCACTTGAGTTCGCGGCTCTTGCCGTCTTCACAGTAAAGCGCCCACTTGGGTACGTTGTCAGGACTGCCGGAATATGATGCCAGAAGGAAATAGCCGCAGGGCGGCTCCCCGACAATCCAGGGCAGTTGCACCGTCTGGTTGAAATACTGCTGGCTTTCTTGCTGCAACTTCTCGATATCGGCAAGCGCCGGTATGCGAGAGAGAAACTCCATGCGCCGATAAGGATTCTGGGTTGCCAGTTTACTGTTTAAGGTCATAATTTGGAGAACCGCTATACTCTTTATTAGAACGCCAGGCGAATACGCCAGACTAGATTATATAGACTAAAATAGCCGCCATGTTTGAATTAGATGCCCTGCTAGTTGAAGCCAAGCCAAAAGCCGACAAAGTACTGGCTGATGTCTGCCAATTCGTACTGGAATCCTTTGACAAATTCGACTTGAACAAAGACGGCTTTCTCAGCCGGGAAGAAATTGAAATTGCCTTACGGGCACCGGATCGAACCGTGAAGCAAGCAGCCTTCCTGCAATTTCTGCTAGTGAGAATGAACGAAATCGCCGCCGCCGTCGATGACCAACCCGATAGCGAAGATGCTTCCGAAAGCGGTATCTCCAGCCTGGATCTGCGCACCTATTTCGCCCACTTGTTGGAAAAACAAGATTGAGATTAACGACAATTTAGGCGCCCCGGGGGTGAGCCATCACTCATGGGTGAACCGGTAAGCTTTGTATTAGGTTATAGTGACCTACCTTGAAGTTTGGATCATGAGCTATCGGACCAAAAGCTAAAGGTGCAGCCGTATGTCCAACTGGACGGGACTTCTGGGCTTCGTGCTGATCATCGGCACGGCATTCCTCATGTCCAACAACAGAAAAGCCATTAACTATCGCCTGGTTATCTCGGGTCTGCTCTTGCAGCTCATACTGGCTATCTTCGTTCTGAAGGTAGAATTCGGACAGAGCCTCTTTCGCTCCGTGGGCGATTTCATTACTGAGCTTCTGCACTTTAGCGACCGTGGTGCGGGCATGGTCTTCGGCCCCCTGGTAAAAAGTCCCGAGAAACTGGTGGAATTGTTCGGACCGGGCGCCGACTTTATCTTTGCCTTTCGGGTGGTACCCACCATAATTTTTGTCTCCAGCCTGGTGAGTATTTCTTACTACCTGGGTCTGATGCAGAAAGTAGTACAAATCGTAGCGCGCGTGGTTTCCTTCATCATGGGCGCAAGCGGCGCGGAAGCTCTTTCTAACGCCGCCTCGGTCTTCGTTGGACAGGTGGAAGCCCAGCTTCTCATCAAACCCTATGTGCCCACCATGACCAGGTCGGAACTGCTTGCTTCCATGGCCGGCAGCATGGCTTGCGTGGCAGGGGGAGTGCTGGCTGTCTACATAGGCATAGGCATCAAAGCCTCTTACTTGCTGACGGCCAGCATCATGGCCGCGCCAGGTGCCCTGGTGATCGCCAAAATAGTTTTCCCGGAAACGGAAGAATCTACCACCCGCGGCAAAGTCACAATCGCAGTGGAGCGCAACCAGGCCAATATAATTGATGCCGCCGCCCATGGTGCCTCAGACGGCATGCGTATCGGTCTGAATGTACTGGCTATGCTCATTGCTTTCATTGCCCTGATTGCACTTTGTGACAGCGCCCTCGCTTTCATCGGTGCCAATCTATACAAGTTTGGACTGCGTCTCGATGCCCTCGGTCTCGATCTCTCGCACCTGGCCATGAAAGACATTTTCGGCGCCGTTTTTGCCCCCATCGCCTTTGTATTGGGCGTGCCCTGGGTTGACGCCCACGAAGTGGGAAAACTTATGGGCGAGAAGCTTGTAATCAATGAGTTCGTAGCCTATACAGATCTTTCCGCCATACTCAAAAGCCCCACTCGCACACTTTCAGCCCAGGCTGAGACAATCGCTACTTTTGCCCTCTGCGGCTTTGCCAATTTTAGTTCCATCGCCATTCAGATTGGCGGCATCGGCGAAATTGCGCCCACAAGGAGGGAAGACCTGGCCCGCCTGGGAGTCAAAGCCCTTATCTGCGGCACTATGGCCAGTTACCTTTCAGCTTGCCTGGCCGGCATTCTCACCCAAATTTGAGTTAGAAAACTGGAGACCACCCTTGTCAAATCAAACTGGTAATGCCATCTTGAAGGGTCTATTCATCTGGGTACCAATCGCCCTGATGGGACTCTACAGCCTCACCACCATTGCCGTAAATCGCGGCGAGAAGGTAAACGCCGTCTGGCTAATTTTGGCGGCCATATGCACCTTCGCCACAGCCTACCGCTTTTACAGTAAGTTTATCGCCGAGAAAATCTTCGCCTTAAGCGACCAAGCCCAGACGCCATCTGAAAAAATCGATGACGGCAAGGACTACGTGCCCACCCACAAGTGGGTGCTGTTCGGTCACCACTTTGCCGCCATTGCCGGCGCCGGTCCCCTGGTAGGTCCGATTTTGGCAGCGCAGTTCGGCTTTCTGCCGGGCACCCTCTGGATCATCATCGGAGTGGTTCTGGCCGGTGCCGTGCAAGACTTTGTCATTCTCTGCGCCTCCATGCGCAGAGGCGGCAGATCGCTTGGTCAGATGGCCCGTGACGAGATAAGCCCCCTGGCCGGTATTGTAGCTCTGGTGGCCATACTGCTTATCATGATGATCCTCATGGCCGTACTGGCTCTGGTTATTGTCAAAGCTCTGCAAGCCAGCCCCTGGGGCACTTTCACCTTACTGGCCACGGTGCCCATCGCCATGCTGGTGGGCATCTATATGAAGATGGTCCGCCCCCACAAAGTCATGGAAGGTTCCATCATTGGAGTCATCCTCACCATTCTGGCTGTAGTGGCAGGCAAATGGGTAGGGCAAGATGCCGTCCTCGCTCCCATCTTCACTCTCACAGGCACACAACTGGCCCTTGCCGTCATGATCTACGGCTTCATTGCCTCCGTACTGCCGGTGTGGATCTTGCTGGCGCCGCGGGATTACTTATCTGCTTTCTTGAAGATTGGAATAATCGGACTTCTGGCCATGGGCATCGTCTTCCTCCGCCCTGACCTGGAAATGCCGGCATTGACGGTCTTCGTAAACGGCAAAGGACCACTCTTCACCGGCAGTATCTTTCCCTTCTGTTTTATCACCATCGCCTGTGGTGCCATATCCGGCTTCCACGCCCTGGTATCTTCCGGTACCACACCCAAGATGATCTGGCGGGAAACCCATGCCCGTCCCATCGGCTACGCCAGTATGCTCTGCGAAGCGGCTGTGGCAATCATGGCCATTATTTCCGCCTCCGTTCTCTCACCGGGCACCTACTTTGCCATCAACAGCCCCAAGGGCGTGGTGGGAGCCGATCATGTCCAGGCCGCGGCCATGATCAGTTCCTGGGGCTACGGCGTCACCGAAGCCGATATGACCACTCTCGCCAAAGACGTTGGTGAAGAGAGCCTCTGGGGGCGCACCGGCGGCGGCCCGACCCTGGCTGTAGGCATGGCACATATTTTCTCAAAAGTGCTGGCCTCACTACCAATTCCCGGTCTCTCCGATGCCACCATTTCCTTCTGGTACCATTTCGCCATCATGTTCGAGGCGCTCTTCATCCTCACCTGCCTGGACGCCGGCACCAGGGTGGGACGCTTCCTCCTGCAAGACTTCCTTGGTCTGGTCTACAAGCCCTTAGGCCGCACCGACTGGTACCCGGCCGTGGTCTTTTCTTCACTACTGGTGGTGGCAGGATGGGGTTATTTTCTCTATCAAGGCGTCATCGACCCTCTGGGCGGCATCAACAGCCTCTGGCCGCTCTTCGGCATCTCCAACCAGCTCCTGGCCGTAGTAGCCTTGTGTGTGGCCACTTCCTGCATAATCTCTATGGGCAAGAAACGCTATGCCTGGGTAACGCTCACACCGCTGGTCTGGCTCCTGACCGTCACCCTGAGTGCTGGCTACCTGAAACTCTTCGCCGCCGATCCCAAACTTGGTTTTCTGGCCCATGCCAAAATGCTGACGGATAAACTGGCGGTAGGCAATCTACCACAGGCAGAAGCCCAGGCCACACCGGTGCTCATCTTCAACGACTACCTGGATGCCGCCCTTGGTGGACTCTTCATCACCCTGGTCATGATCATTCTCTTCGAGTCGGTGCGCTCCTGGCTGCGCCCCCACCGTCCGAACAGCAACACCGGCACTGCTTGCGAGCAAGAAAGCGAGAGCAAAGGCAACGAACAATCAGTAGGCTCAAACCTGGAGAGTTTCAATGCCCCCATGCGTTGCTGCTGACCACCGACCACAAACCAGTTCAAGGACCCTGAACGGGGTCTTGCCTCTGCTTGCCCTGGTTCTGATCTTTTGCGAAACGGCTTTTTGTCTCCCGGCTAAGGCGCAGCCGCTTAAGGGCAGCAGACCGTCAGCGGCGTCGCCCCGGCAGCCAGGCTCCCCGAACCAAGCCAATGCGGCTTCGCCCCGGCAGGCAAGCCCCCCGAACCAAGCCAAAGCGCCCACACCCGCCAGGCTCATTAGCCAGGAAACAAGGCTCAAGGTCTGGAAACTCAAACAAACCGGCGACATACTGGGGGAGCGTTATATCTATGTTTGCAAGGAGGGTTTCAAGGTCTTCTACCCCAAGGCACACTACGCCATAACCTCCGGTCCGCCCGACTGGAAAGTAACCTTCTATAACGTGGATAGAAAATCTATTTACTCCACCACCATGGACGGCTGGCAAAAGAGCCTCAATATCCGCTCCAAAGCAGCAGCCCAGATTTTCTTCCCTGACAAATTCGAAATTAAGCCCGGTAAGCCGAAACTCGTGGCCGGTGAAATCGCCGACTGCCTGCTTTTCAAAAGCAAGCAAAAGGTTGATTTGGACTCCATCTACATGAGTGAGTTCTACCTTTCCAACCGCATTGAAGTACCAATTGAGATGCAAAAGTTCTTTGCTTACTCATGGGGGAAAGCCGTTTCGAGAAGACAGCCGCTTCGCATTGTGCTTGTCCTGGGAAACGGCTACCGGTCTACCAAAATAGACACCGAAAAAGTGGAGCGCGAACTTTTGCCGGCTGATTTCTTCCAGCCGCCACGCAATTACAAGCCCGCCAAAAACGCAGATGAGGTGATTCTAGGCACTGGCCTTATCAATGACATTGTGGACGATCTAGGCAAACAACTGGGCACTGGTCGATAATTGACTGGTTGAAAATAAAATGGACGATAATAAAATGGACGATAATAAAATGATTGGCCGGTCCTGACCGTTTTCAGGACTACGAAAAGGTAACTCCAGTGCAAAACTCCAGAACCTCACCAAGCTTACTCGGCGCAAAGGCGAAAGTTGCCCTGGTCTTGCTGCTCTTCAGTTACCAGTTCGCCGTAGCGGCCCACGGCGGCAATCCGGTCAAAACCGAAGACTTAAGAAACAAGGCGCCAGTACAAAATGCAGCGGCACCAAAAGCAGTAGAACCAAATACAGCGGCATCAAAAGCACCGACACAAAAAGCAGTAGCACCAAATGCAGCGGCACCTTTGAACCCACGGACCGCCACGATTTCGGTATGGAAACTCACACAGGAAGGCGACTTCATGGGTGACCGTATTTTGTACATTTGCAAGGACGGCTACAAAGCAGAGTACACCAAGGCTAATTACGTGGTACTTCTGGCTCAGCCGAAGTGGGATGTAATTTTCTACAACAAGACCCGCAAAACCATATTCACTAACACCATAGAAAAATCCAAGCAAAACTTCGGACTGCGCTCCCGTATTGCCAAAGAGTCTTTCTTTCCGGATAGCTACAAAATGGTACCGGGGAAAGGCGAGCTTGTAGCCGGGCACAAAACCGACTGCATAATGTGCATCGGTCAAAAAAGCAAAGAGCATTACGGTAAAACCGATGTGGTCAGGTCGGCTTACTACATGTCCAATGAAATTCCCATGGCACCGCAAGTAACCGACTACTTCGGTCAAACCTGGAGTAAAGAGCTTTGCCGGAGACAATCCCTGCGCATCCTTGTCTGGACCGGCGCCGGAGTGAAAAAGACCAAAATCGAAACTGTAAAAATGGAAAAAGTCACCGTCCCCGGCGACTTTTTCCAAGCCCCCGCGGGCTACACAAAGGTAAAAAGCGAAGACAACGTCATGCTCGGCAATGATCTTATCAACGACATCGTGGACGACCTCGGTAAGCAATTCGGCAGCAACAACTGAGCCTCAGTCGACTCACTTGATTCCCATATCCCGAGCCAGGGAACCCGACATACCGGCAGCGGCCGCTTCGTCCCGGCGGGCCAGGTCGGCACGTCCCATTTTCTTATAGACTTTCGCCCTCTCCGTTAGAGGCATAGGCCAATCGGGTCTGGCTTTGACAAGGCGAGTGAGAGTACTGATGGCCGCTTCAAAATCGCCCCTGTCGGCCAGCGCCTGACCATAATTGATGGAGAACATGTAATTAGCCGGTTCAAGTCTCATGGCCGTCTCAATGGCCTTAATCTCACCGGTGCTATCACCGAGGCGCTTACGGCACTGCGAGATGCGGTACCAGGCAAAAGAGGCTTTCTTCCTCGGTCCCAAGGCAATCACCCGGTTGAAGTCTTCAATTGCCTTGAGCCACTGAGATGTGGCTTCATAACAGTGGGCTCTGGAAACAATGTAATCGGTGTCTGGGAAATTTTTGATCAGGCAATTGAAATCTTGAACTGCCCCGTCATACTTACCCAGTTCAAAACGACTGGTGGCGCGGGATAGCAATTCGTACTCCCGCGGCTCCCGATACAGGTCCAGTTTGTCCAACTGCTCCAGGGACTGTTCGTAACGTTTCTGTTTGAAATAGATGCGCCCTTTCAGGGAAGCCATTCGCACACGAATTGCTTCCGGAAGCGGCTCTTTCAACCTATCTAAACGCTTGAGAGCGGCCCGATCATGGCCACGAGAGGTCAGGGCCGAGGCTTCAAACAAGATCTTCTCTTCCGGGCTGGACATATGTGCTTTGGCCAGGCCGGTAAAATAAGTCTGCTTGCTTTTGTCTTGCAGTCTTTCTGCCGTTTCCAGGCAAAGATCGAGCAAGCCCACGCTGCGCGGATACTTCTCCTGGCAGCGACTGAGAAACTCCATCTTCTTTTTGAGCCCGCCGAACTTCTCTACAAGACCGGCGGCCTTCATTAGCACATGCTCCCGCGCTTTTATATCTAGAAGTTGAAAGAGCAAAGCTGTGGCTTCCAGATCGTAACCGCACTTATGCAAATTTTCCGCCATCTCCATATGAGAGAAGCCGCCTGAATTAGTCATGCCGGCAGCCCTGTAATAAGCTTTCGTACAGGCCTCCCGTTTACCAAGACGGAAGTAAGTCTGAGCCAGTCGCAAGCAACAGTTCTGCGCCTCCGCTCCGTCAGTGCCCTTGCTGCCGTATTTTGCCAGGCTCAGTTCGTATTCCTTTGCTGCCTTTTCATACTGCTTGACACCCGCATAACAATTACCCAACTGAAAGTGCAAGGACGCCGATCCAGCCAGTGACTTATCCAATACCAGCGCCTCATTCAAGTCTTTCAAAGACTCGCTCCAGCGCGAGCAGTCTGCCAGAGCCACACCGCGTTGCAAATGAAGCTGGGGCGAGTGCGGATACTTAAGCACAAGCGCGTCAATTAATTGAAAATAGTGTTTGTCAAAGGGATTATTCAAGCGAATCAGCTCAGCCTGAGACAGTTTCGCAAGCTCGCCCCGGCTTGGCGCAGGCTCGGGCGAAGCCAGTACTACCGGTAAAGAGGCTGAGGTTGCCAGACTCAAATAACAAAACAAGAAGATCTTGAGCCAACCCTCTGGTAAGCCTACCCTTTTAAGAAGTCTCCGTGTGAGCCTGTTCATGGACCAATTATGACACCTTTAGTCGGATGGTCAGGAGAAACTCGCCTGCACCAGGACTTTTGGATTTCGGGAACCACTAACTTTACAAAGCATTGACCTAAGCTGCAGTTTCAACATAATAGAAAAGTATCCAATCAATAAATCAACCTTTTATCTCAAAAGCGTGAACACCATGACTGAAGTCCTTGCCATCGTTAAACAAATCATGGTTGTACCAGCCCAGACCGGCTTTTGCTACGGCGAGCAGGTAAACGAAGACGGGAACGGGAGCGCTTAGGATAAAAAACATCCTGAACTGATTGCGGCTCCCACTTACGGGAGCCTTTTTTATGCTCATTGGTCTGAGGCCCATGAGACGGCTACTGCTATGCCCGTAAGACAGTCGCAAAACTCAAAACGAAGAAACGCAGATACCAGAAACAGAAAGGAAGGAAGACCATGTTCGCCGTTCACACCGAAGACTTGAGAAAAGAATTTACCCTCAAAAAGGGACTCTTCGAGCGCCGCACAGCGGTAGCCGTAGACAACATCTCGTTGACGGTGAAAGAGGGTCAGGCTGTGGCCTTCATTGGTCCTAACGGCGCCGGCAAATCCACCACTATCAAGATGCTTACCGGCATACTCAAACCAAGCTCCGGAAAAGCCCAGGTACTGGGACTTGATCCCTGGCGCCAGCGCAGCCGACTGGTAAGACAGATAGGGGCAGTCTTCGGACAACGCTCGCAGCTCTGGTTGCACCTACCTCCCAAGGACAGCTTCGAACTTCTAGCCGAAATCTACAGCCTCGACAAGAAATCGAAGCAGTACAAATCCAGACTGGAGATGCTAATCGAGCGCTTCGAACTGGCGGCCTTTCTCAACACGCCTGTGCGCAAACTATCTCTGGGAGAGCGCATGCGTGCCGAAATCGCCGCCAGTCTGCTGCACCGCCCGCGGTTACTGCTCTTAGACGAGCCCACCATCGGCATAGACGTGGTTGCCCGGCAAAGGCTGAGAGAGCTTCTCGCTCAGTGGAACCGGGAAGAAGGACTGACTGTCTTTCTCACCAGCCACGACACGGGCGACATCGAAGCGGTAGCAGACCGGGTCATCCTCATAAACCACGGACGGGTCATCATTGATGACACCATAGACGGTGTGCGCCACTATGGTGCGCCCAAAAGTGCCGATACCGGTGAGCCGCCCGATATGCAGTCTCTTCCAGCGCTGGAGAAGGTGCTCTCAGATCTGTTCACTGCCAAATAGGAAGGTAGTCATGTTAAAAACAGCACAAAAACTAATTGCCGTGGCCAAGATCTCGGCCCGGGCCAACCTCGCCTATCCAGGCGAGGTGCTCGGTCGGGGCACCTTCCTCCTGGTTGTCCTGTACATCTTCCTCAAGCTCTGGCAGGCTACCTACAGTGAAAGCGGGCAGTCTAAACTTGCCGGGCTCAGCCTGGCGGAGATGCTCTGGTACCTGACCATAACGGAATCCATGTGGATGTCGGCGCCAAAGCTGGCTCAGCAGGTGGACGAAGACGTGCGCACCGGTAGTCTGGCTGTGAAGCTAATTCGCCCACTCAGCTATCCGCTCTACTGTCTTAGCGCCAACATGGGTGAGCGCCTGGTGCGCTTTTCCTTCAATCTGGCTCTGGGAGCCTGTATTGCGCTGGCGCTGGTCGGTCCAATTCATTTGAGAGCGGAGGCGCTTTTGATGCTTGCCTTATCGGTGTGCCTGGCCTTCCTCTTAGATGGGCTTGGTCACCTGATTGTGGGGCTATCAGCCTTCTGGTTGGAAGATACCTCCGGTCTCTATTTGATCTACACGAGACTGACCATGATTCTAGGTGGGATGCTCATCCCCCTGGATCTCTTTCCAGGCTGGTTGAAGAATCTGGTTGTCTACCTGCCCTTTCCTTATCTGGTCTGGGGTCCGGTGCATCTGCTTTCCACACCGCAGGCGGAACTGGCGGCCTCCTTCCTGGAGCTTGCCATTCGGCAACTTGCCTGCCTGGTAGCACTTTCCGCCCTGGTGGCCCTTCTCTGGCAAAGAGCGCTGCGGCGCGTTTCCGCCCACGGGGGCTGAGTCTCGTCGAAACGAACACTGAGTCTCGTCGAAACGAACGCTGAGTCTCGTCGAAACGAACACTGAGTCTCGTCTAAACGAACGCTGAGTCTCGTCTAAACGAACACTCAAATCAAGAGCCAAACACAAAGGATGATCAGGTCCAAACGACTATCCGCTCTACACAAAGGGGAAAATTCATGTCATTGCTGTCTTACCTGCGCCTGGCGGCTGCGTATATCAAACTCAACTGGCGCATGCAAATGGAATACAAAAGTGCCTTCGCCAGCCAGTTTCTGGCCATGGTCTTGAACAACTCCACCTGGCTTGCCTTTTGGCTTATCTTCTTCGACCGCTTTCCGGTTGTGAGAGGCTTTGGTCAAGCCGATGTAGTCACCCTATGGGCCATTGCCTCGGCAGGTTTCGGACTATCGGCGGCCTGTTGCTTCAACCTGCACAATCTAGCCGCGCTAATTGCCCGAGGTCAGCTCGACACCTGGATGCTCTACCCCAGAGCCCTGGTGCCGCATCTGGCCCTGGGCAAGCTCAGCCCCACGGCCATGGGTGACCTGGCCTTCGGCTATGGAGCCTATCTTTTGCTGGTTAAACCGGACCTGGAGCACTTCCTCATGTATGTCTTTCTGACAGTAGCAGTGGCAGTACTCTTCACCGGCTTCAACCTGATGCGGGGCAGCCTGGCTTTCTTTCTGGGACAGGCCGAGGTACTCTCGGAGCAGTGGTTCTTCTCCATGATCACCTTTTCCACCTATCCCAGTTCACTCTTCGACGGCTGGGTAAAGCTGGTGCTCTTCACCCTCATTCCAGCCGGATTTGTAGCCGGGCTGCCACCGGAAGCTCTCAAGCAACTGAACTGGAACATGGCTCTGCTAACCGGTCTTGGTGCTCTTGCCGTGCTGGGCTTTGGCAGCCTGTGTTTCGCGCTGGGGCTGAGGAGCTACCAGTCAGGCAATCTCATGGAGATGCGCAACTGAAGCTCGGACACCGGCACAGCAAAGAGCCGTGAGTTATGCGCAGGGCTATTTCAATTTGGCATAGAAATAACCCTGCACATAACTCTGCGCTTTATCAGGCAATCGCAGAACAATATAGCCGGGTAAAAGTCCGTTCTTTCTCTGCCCGAAAGCCAGTCTGATGCCGTAGCCGTCGCTCGGCATAAACATTTTGGTCGTCGGTAAGTCTTTACCGGGCACCTTATAGCTCATGTGCACATGACAGGTGCCCTTGCCGCCCACCGGCTCGCCGTCACGAACGGCTATCTGCTGACCGTCCGGATTGCCCTCCAGACCAAAGAGAAAAATCAAAACTTCTCGGTCGGCAAAGAAATCCCGCCCCTGGCGCAAAGTCAGATTGCCGTTATTGAACTCAGCCCCTTCCACCACAAAAGCCTGGCCGTTCAAACTGCCGGCAGCCGGCTTTTTGGGAAAGTCCATGGAAGCAGCCGGAGCGCACCAGGAACTCAGTCCCTTTTTGGCTGCTTCCTCAGCGGCTCGCTTAGCCTCTTGAGCAGGAGTCAAATTAGTCACCCTGGTAGACCAACTTTCATCGCCCACCATCCAGTTGCCGTCTTCCTTGAACATATTTATCTTGCCGACGGTGGTGCTGCGCATAGGTTGCCCGGGCTGCGACCCACCCCGGGAGGCACCGGTCAGCCCCCTGGCAATACCGCCCAAACCGGCGGTTACAGCATCGGAAAATTGCCCGCCGTCTAAGGCACTGACTGAAAGTTCGGCCTTATCACCCATTACCTTCACGGAATCAACCCGGACATTACGGGGCTCCATGGTCTTGACCAGGGCAAAGAGACCTTCCATCATCTTCTTGCCGGCTTCCGCTCCCTTGCTCTGGGCTTCAGCCGACTTCTTCTCCATTTCCTTGCGGCTATTGGCAGACCGGAAAGGCAAGACATCATCGAAGCTTCCAGCTTTCAGCAAAGTCTGATGATAGAGCAAATACCGGTCCTTAATTAGTTTTTCCAGTTGCCCAGGAGCAAGCGCAGATGAAGCCGTTGGCTGGTTGGCAGGCTGCCCGGACTGACCTTGTGACGGTTTTGACTGATTGGCTGGCTGCCCGGATTGACCTTGGGGCGGTTTGGACTGGTTCGACTCCCCGGACTGAGACTCAGTTTTCTCAACAGCACCGGTCTGGGGCTGAGCCAGGCAGGGGCCTGTAAAAGCAGGTACGGCGAAACCTAAAAGAGCCGCGCAAAAACCCAGAAAAGACTGATTGAACTTTAAATTAATCACTTTGCTCCTTTTAAAACAGACTGCCGCTAATTTTTTACCTTGCCTGATGAGACTTCAATCAATTCATCCACCCAAATGTCACAATCATTGAACGTGCGCCAAGCTGACCGCGAGCGCGCTCACAGAGCCGATTTAGGGCGGTCGGGCGGCGAACCGGTATGTCTTTTTCAATTTTGAGGCGTAAACGAAATTTTGTCGTTTTTCGCTCATTACGGTAAAAATGCTGCACATTAACTCCCATTGCAAGATTTTCCGCATAATTTCACGCACGCCTGCCTTTTGAAAAAGATAAAGGGGGCGGAGGGGTGGGTAGTCAGAGACACCGGCGCACAGGGCAAGCTAAGGGACTGCGCGCCGGGCCGACAGGTCAAATTGCTGATAGAAGGACCTTACCCTCAAGTTAAGGCAAGAAATTCCAATAGTGTTGTCCAGCTTCTTTTCATGCCCATTTAAAAGTGCTAGCGTGGGTGAGAAGTAACAGAGCTCATTCATCCATCTGCGGGGTGCCATGACTGCAACATTTTCGTGTCCCTCTAGACCGCGCGTTCTCGTTGCCGGTCTCTTGATCTTTCTGGCCACCGCCTGCCTCAATTTCAATTTGAGACTACCCCTGGAGAAAGCCGAGTGGGGGCTGCGCAAGCGCCTGATGGTGCAAGGCTTCCGCTCTATGCGACTGGGACAGCAATCTCTAGCCGGGCGGGCATTCCAACTGGCAATGACGCCAGGTTCACTAGTTGAACCGCCAAGGCAGTCCGGAGACAGTTCAGAGCTTTACTGGGGCTATAGACTGAAGGCGGTCGAGGGTCTATGTCACTCCCTGGAATACTCTCAAGACTACAAAGGAGAAGCACGCCTACTGAGCAGGCTCAATAAGATCTACAGAATCGCAAACATAGATTACAGTCGAGCGCAGGTGACGTACTGGCAATACCAGTGCGAAGAATTACGAGGACACACCTGCCGGGCCGCATTGTTCAGGCAAACGGCAAAAGAACAGTGCCGGAGTCTCCTGACCAGACAGAAGGGTGACTCTATCGGAGCCAGTATACTTCTCTCCAATATTTATCTCAAGGAAGGTCGATTGCAAGAAGCAGAAGCAGTGCTCGCCGACCAGCTAGCGCAGTCCCTATCGAGCAAGAGTCGCAATAGAAATTTTGACATTTACGATGCCACTTCGATATTGGTTGACCGCCTCCGCCCTCAAGGCGCTGAGTCTACAGCGAAGAGAATATTTTCTCTTCTGGAGGACAGGGGCAAAACACCGGATTTCAGCACTAAGTTTATGCTTCTTCGTCAAATGCAAAACACTTACGTGATGAGGGAAAACAACGAAGCCGCTGAGGATACCGCCCTCATTATTGCTCGCGAGGTTGAAGCTCACCGGGTTTCTGGCAAATAGCAGGGCTGTCTTTGAATGGAGCAGGAAACCGTGGGGACAACACGTAACAGGGACAACACGTAACAGGGATAACCAGTAACAGCTGGCGTTCAGGGAAGAGTCGGATAACCAGTAACAGCTGGCGTTCAGGGAAGAGTCGGATAACCAGTAACAGCTGGCGTTCAGGGAAGAGTCGGATAACCAGGTACAGCCGGGTGACACGTAACAGCCGGAATTCTCGCGCCCTTCTAGCCAAGCTCTCCGCTCAAGTAACTCATCTGCCCAAGCTCATGGGCGGAAGGAAAGCGATTGAGGCGGTAAAGGGCAGGATAGAAATCGGTGGTCTGGATGGCATCGGCCATCACCGATAGAAAAGCTGCGAAACTGGCAGAGTTTGGCGGTCCCTCCCCTGAGCGAAAGTGCACCTGGCTCACCTGGGGCACCAGACAGGGCAAGCGCCGCTGGTCTATAACCGCTGAAGTTCTAACGCCCACTCTGTAGCCATCTGGCACCACATCATACTGGCAAATATAGAGCCCTGGTACAAGCCGATTGAACTGTCCAAACAGGCACTGGCGCTGATCTGCATAAACATTTTTGAGATAGCCGGCCTGTGCTTCCTCGAAAAGATGATGAAGCGGATTATCAGGGGAAATTTCAAAAGGTCTGTACCCGTCTCGGTTCAAAAGTACGGGGAACGGCGGCAGCGCATGGGGATCTGCCAAATTGGCCCGTAGCTCCGAAAGCGCAAAAAGCAACCCTCGATCGCTTCTGGAACCGGTTATAAACATATAACTGGGGCTGATCAAAAAGACCACGTGTTCGCCCTGAACCGGTAATTTCAATATCTCGGAAGCAAAAACAAAGCGTCCGCAATCATAGTGATCGCGCCAGGGCGAAACGGCAAAGAGCAGAGCACCAGTGTTCTCGTCAAATACTTCTTCGAAATTGAAAGTGGTGCGACTATATAAATTGGCGCTGGCATTGTGCAATGCCATATCAAAGCTGAGCTGCCAACTATCCAGTTGTACGCTGCCCACATAGGAAATACGCTCAGGCAAATCGTAAGCGAGAAGCAATGCCGCATGCTCACTCAGCTCCACATAGGGCAGATGTACCGACGAAAGTCTTGCCTTCTCTATTGACCAGCGGTCCTTGATCTGTGGATAAAGACGACTTTCAAAATCTATGCCGGCCAGATCAGGAGCCTCAATTACCTGACAGGCCCGCAACATTATCAGCTCCTGCCCGTGCAGGTCACTCTCCAAAAACTCACGATAGAAATTGCCCAGAAAGACCTTGCCTATGAGTTGCCCCTTCTCTCCCTTGACAAAGAGTTCAAAGCGGCTGGCTCCGTATTCCACGTGAGCAGAAGCGATGCGCTGTCTGAGGCGCTCGGCTACCATCTGGGCAAATTGTTCAGGACTAGTAAGGGGAGACATTGGTATCATTATATATCCTTAGGTCCACCGTTCGAACCAATTCATTCGAGGGCTCAAAATGCACGAAAATAGCGCCTGGCAAGTGATCGAGGAAGACTTGATCCCTTTCAAGGTCTGGAGCGGCTTTTACACCCAGGAGCAGATCCTGGAAGAAGCGGTGGAAGCTTTGACGGAAGGCTGGTACGAGAATGAAGAGGAAGACGAAGAATCGATAGATTGCTTGAGTGATGAACAGATCGCAAAGTTGAAAAAAATCATCGCCAGTCGCTTCGACGAAAAGCGCAAGGCAGAAAAGAACTGGCCGGAAAGCACCGATTGCGACAGACTTCAACAAGCCTTCGCCGAACTGACCGAGCGGGGCATAGTGTCTCTGGAAAATGCCGGCTACACTTTGAGTGATGGCTGGTCCGAGTGGGACGAGGTGGTGACCAATGAATGGCATGCAAAAGGTCTTTTGAACAAAGTAAGAGGCGGCTGCTTCTACCATGGTCAGGACTTAGAACGAGCAGTGAACGGAGCCGGCTTGAATCTTGCCTTCTCCGCTATTTCCGGAGAAGATTCCGACGGACTGCCGATCGGCCATGAAATCATGGAAGTGTTAAAAAAACATGGTTTCAAGCCTTCCTGGAACGGCTCCATTACAGAGCGCATTTTCATGCCAATTGCCTGGCAAAAAAGACTGGACAATGGCGACTGAGCCGGAGTCAGAAAAGTTTTCCTACAAGCCCGGTGTTACCGTCGGCGAAGACTATGTTTTGCAGGAGTTCCTGGGCAAGGGCGGCATGGGAGTGGTTTTCCGAGCCAGCCACCGCTTCATCAAGCAAGACTATGCCATCAAGCTACTTCCCCTAGATCTTTTGACGGAAGAGAACTGGCTGCGTTTTCAAAGGGAAGCGCAAGCCCTGGCCAAGTTGAATCACCCCGGCATAGTGCGCATCTTCAACATGGGAATTGACAGGCAAAGGTGCCCTTACTATGTCATGGAGCTACTGACCGGCATAAGCCTGGCAGACGCCCTGAAAGAGCGTGGACCAATGCCGCAACCCGATGCCCTGGCTTGCTTTCTGAAAGTAGCATCGGCGCTGGAAGCCGCCCACAAACAACATATCATCCACCGGGACGTCAAACCTGCAAACATCATGCTTCTTGCGCCCAATGAGCAAGCTGTCACGCAAGCCTCGCAGGGACCTTCGGTAAAGCTCGTAGACTTCGGTCTGGCCCGGGTAATTGAGAACAAGATGATGGAGCAAAGTCTTGTCCGGGTCAAGGAAGAACAAAATCTGACCAGAACCGGTAATGTCTTCGGCTCACCGCTATACATGAGCCCCGAGCAATGCCGGGGCGAACTTCTGGACGTCCGCTCCGACATTTATTCCTTCGGCTGCAGTATCTTCGAGGCCCTGACAGGGCTAGTGCCCTTCCACGGTCAGACTCCCCTGGAAACTTTCATGATGCACGAATCCAAAAGTCCACCAAAATTAAGTGAGATGTCGCCCCTGAGCACTTTCTCTGATGACCTGGAAAATGCCGTAGCAAGGATGCTCGCTAAGCGCAAAGAAGATCGATATCAGAATATGGATAGTCTCATTCACGATCTGGAGAGAATCTCTGTCGGCAAGCCAATCGCTATCCAAAGCCAGAGTGATGAAACATACAAAAACACTGCCGCCCTCTTGCAGCCGGAGAGTGCATCGCAAACACAGAAAGACAGGAGGAAGAAATGGCTGGCACCTGCACTTTTTGCTCTTGCTCTCTTGCTCATTGCAGGCACTGCTTTTGGTGCCTACAATTATTTCCGGTCAAGTGCGAAGTCTTTTCTCCGGGTGGCAGAACCTGAAGGCAGCGCAGCCAAGCCGAGCACCGATAATACCGCGGTTACAGGCAATAAAACATATAACAAGCACAAGATTGAGAGCATTAACCAGGGTCCCAACCGGCAAGAAAAGGGAAGACCTACAAGCACTGCCCTGGAAATGCCCACTACCTCCAAAAGTAAATCGAAAGATCCGCTGACCATTCACCCGCCATCCATAAAAAGAGAAAAGGTAGGTCCAAACACTATAGTTCTGACTTTCCCCAAAGGTTCAGAAAACATGAGCTACTACAAGAACAGTCGCTCAAGAGAAACACTGGTCGATGAAATGAACCGGTTAAATCTTGTGGTGCCGGCATTGATAGGCTTTTCACTTACCGACTTCCATATCTCAGAACTCAAAATCTTTGAAGACGAAGATATCTCTGGAATGAAGGTCGAAGACTTGGCCTCAGCAGAGCAGTTTGAGCAAATCCTAGACATAGCCAGACCATGGAAGAGACTGGTCTACCTGCTGTTTCGCCAGGGCTCCCTGCAATCGGCAGATCTATCAGCACTGGACCGACTGCCCCACTTGAATGAACTGGAACTGGTTGAATGCAAAACCAACATGAAGAGCGTGGCCAATCTAAATTGCCTGACAAATCTAAGAATTTTTGCCATGGTGAATCTATATGAACAAACACCGGCAAGAGAGGCTCCTCACATTGCAAGAATGCTTGAGCGTCTTGCGCAAAACAAACGAATTTCCATTCTCAACCTGAAGGGACAGCCCATTTCACATAAGACAATGCTGCGCTTACTCAAGACACCATCATTGAAAACGCTGATCATCTTCGGCTACAAATGGAACGAAGACTCCCTACAGACTCTTAAAAGGGAAAGCAATATCCACTACCTGAGAGTGAGGGAAGAAGACATTCCAGAGAAATTGATTCCACTGCTTGCCGGTTCAAAATGTCTAACCAGTCTTGCAATCGACGATGTGAGCAACCGTCAGTCACAGGTTCGATTGATGGCTCTTAGACCATTTTTGGTTAATGCCGACCAGAGGAAAATCAACCTGGAAGTATCCTTGAAGCCCGGAATTGACTATTAGCTATCAGGAAATTAGCAAAAAGCAAACTAGCTACAAGGAAACCAGTTACAAGTAATCTAGTTACAAGTAATGTAGCTACAAGCGAACTTGCTAAAAGCGATCTAGCTACAAGCAATCTAGCTACAAGTAATCTAAACCGGCGTCAGCGGACCACTGCGTTCGCGGGTGAAAGTTGCGGAGCATGCCTTGCAACGGTGGTGACTGGTATAACTAATGGCGTTCTCATCGGTAGCCTGTGGTGTTTCAAGGGTCTCAAGCTTACGCTTGCCGCAGGTCGGGCACTTACCTTTGAGCATCAATGGCAGAAATGGCGTCAGCATCACTGCCAGAAGCACAAAAACCATATAAGAATCTTTCATAGATCAAGCCATCTCGAAAAGCCAACCAATACAATCCACATAATTTTGTCGCATTCTCACCTTGAAAAGGCGGAATATCAAGTTCGAAAGCCTTTTCTGAGAGAGATGTAAGACGCCGGTCCGTCTATTTTGTCAGTTCTGTCGGTGCTTTCATTAATGAAAGGGAGGACATCTCTTGGTAACATCTAGGGCATAGGAATTGCGCCCCTGTTGCAGATTGAAGAAAGAGCCTGGGAAGCACACCGGCCGAGAGAGAGGCGTTCACATGCCGAGCCCCTTGAAGGACACGAATTCAGGAGCAAGTCACTAAATTATGAATTGGGGCGACATAGCAATTGCAGTTTCCGGCTTCACCATCATCGTGATGGTGCTCTCCGACGTCTTCCAATCAATCATCGTGCCCCATTACCGACCCAAGGGCACGCGCCTTTCACCCCTCTTGATATCCGGCATACTCTGGCAGCCCCTGCGGCAGTTCATAAAATCCAGAGAATTGAAGCAGAAAGCTGAGGCAGACTTAAGCTTGTTTGCGCCGGCGGCCATCATGTGCCTGTTAGCTTGCTGGCTGACCCTGATGACCACGGGCTTTGCCCTGCTGCTCTATGCCGAGCGCGCCAATATCAAACCCCAGTTGCAGAGCCTGGAAGGAGCTCTATACTTCGCCGCCACCTCGGTGCTCACCATAGGCTTCGGAGATGTAGTAGCCTGCTCCGCCCTTTCCAGATTGACCGTTATAGCGGCCGCCATGGCCGGACTGGTCTTACTGGCTATATCAGTGTCCTTTATGTTTGCCATTCAGTCACACTTTCATAACCGAGAAGTTTCTTCTCAGATAATCTCATCCAGACACGGGCACAGCAAAAATGGTGCCGTCTTGTATCTACGGCTGCTCGACGACAACAGCGCCGCCGGCTGCCTGGAACTTTGCGAAAGATGGGTAACCGACATCTATCAAAGCCACTCGGCCTATCCGATTCTGCTTTATTTCCGCTCCCGCAGCTCACGCGCCTCCTGGCTGGTTCAACTTTGCGTGGCCCTCGATGCAGCAGCAATTGCAATTGCCATGAATAACTCCAGACACATGGCTCTCTTCAATTCCATCTACGACAACGGCAGTCGAGCCGTAGATGTATTTGCCACTTACCTGACCTTACATCCTCGCATCAAAAATGTGACCCAAGAACCCGCCCTCTTCCAGTCGCTCTTCAAGAACCTGGGCGCCTCCGATGTAGAACAAACGGCCGGCTATTTCTCGGTCTTACGCCAGAGATACTTTCCAGCACTCTCTTCCCTTTCAGACTTTTTCTTGATCGAGCTACCACCCCTGGTATCAGCGGATGCGCAGATTCTTTTGCAGGCCAGAAGCGGTGAGCTTTCTTTTCGCCCCGAGCAAACCGCCGCCCTGCCTCGCCAGGATGCCGAAAGCTACCAGCTCAAGCCTCAAGCGCTGCCGGTCTATGCCCCGGAGCCATGGCAAGTGGAAATGAATTCCCGCAGAGGGCCGGAAAGAGTGCCCAGACCGGGCATGACCACCGGTTTCGAATTCCCCAATGGCAGTGAAAACAACCAGAATCAATAGATTTATAGCAACTCTCGCCGTGCTTGCCTGCTCACCGCTCATGGCGCCGCAGGCCCTCGCCGGTCAGGATTACGATACGGCGCTAAATTACTACAAGCAAAAGCAATACGAAAAAGCCGCCGTTCATTTCGAGACGGCCTCCTTGAGAGCGCCGGGCAACCTCGCAGCCAATTACTACGCGGCTTACTGCTTCCACCTGGTGGGGAAAAGGCCGGAGGCCATCCAGAGCTACCGGCGCTTGAGCAAGAATTTTCCCGGAACCAAGGAAGCTCAGCAGGCCCAAAGAGCACTGTCTGCCATAGATCCCCAGTACAAGGCTAGTCAGACCGGAAATCCGGCTGCTGAGACTGGCAACACGGGCAACTTAGACGTTGGCAGCAGGAAAAAAGAAACCGCTGAAAGTCTTACCAACCGCCTGGTCAAGGTACAAAAGGCCACGGGCAAGCTGGCCGATGTCACAGGAGATTTCATCAAGAGCATCAAAGAGATGGTGGCGGCAATTCCACTGCCGATTCTTATCTTGATGGATGAAAGAGGAGGGGAATTTGATATAGCACCGTCGGTGGTGGAACACGATCTGCGCATACAAAACACCGCCCCCAGAGGCTGGGGCAGCGAGTCAAGCTGGAAAGAGTCGCCGGCAGTCTGCTCCGGCACCAAAGTGATCATCGCCCAGTATAAATTAAACAGCAGCACAGGCGAATACGTCACCACTGAAACTGAAATCGGCGTAGTCAGACACGAAACCGGACATGCCATCGATCACTGCCTGAATGGTTTCAGCACTAGAGAGTCGTTCAGACACGCTTACTATCTCGATGAAGCCAGGGTACCGGATGAACTGAGGGGAAGAATGGCGTATTATCTACAGAAGTCCACCTCCGGCCCTTCAGAGGTCTTCGCCGAACTCATTTGTTCACGCCTGGGCGGTGAGACCGATGCCTATCGCAAGGAAGTGGGAGAGCTTGTCTACAAGCACTTCCCCCTCTGCCGCAAGGAAATGGAGAAGCTCCTGGCAGAACTGGGAGTCAAGTAATCAGGGCACTCTCCCCATGGACGACAAGACCTGATAGAGGCGCATCACCTCCTGGTATTCGCTGTCCAGTTGCCTCTGTTGGGCTTCAATATCCTGACCGGAAAACTGCGCATCAATAGGCACCGGCACCGACGCCCCGGACTGCGCACCGTCACCAGTGGCGCCGCCGTAGGCTGAAACAGGATCGGCCAACGCCGCAGGCGGACTGGCAAGCAACATGCTCTTGAGGGAAAGGGCAATCTGCCCATGCTTATCGGCCCGCCGGAAAAGTTCATTTTCAACGCGGTTGGTGGCATTGAAAATGCCATAGGTGGACTGATATTCAGACTGTATGCCGTCTCTGTCGGCGGCATGGATCATCTCTGTAATCTTACGGCTATTGGAGGCGCTCAGTACCGCTAGATCGTGATTGAGAGAAGCCACCGCCTTCTCTACATTGAGAGAACGTTGCATCAGATCTTGCCAGGTAGCGCGATACTCGCCGCGAGAAATCTTGTCTCGACTGGCAAAGAGGGCCGGAATAAGCTGGGCGAGAGACTCTTCCATCTGGGTGATTTCGTAATCGCGGTGAGCCACATCCAGAAACGGACAATCATCTGGCAGATCTATGAACGGCATCTTGAAGTTGGGTTTATTTCCCAGTTTGAGAGAGCTTTCCACTGATACGTTGAGTGAACCCTGACTATTGATATTGCTTTGAAAAATCTGCCGGTGCCGCTGATAGAGATTCCTGGCGCTCTGGTATTGCCTGAGGGTGCTTAGATAGTCGGGGGGATACGTCAGCTCCGCGGCCCTGGCGGCAAAAGCTAAAGGAGATACAGTAGACGCAGTAGATACAGGTGATACAGGCGATACAGGAGATACAGGTGATACAGGCGATACAGGCGATACAGGTGATACCTGACATACCGGCAGTACCGAGAGTTCCGGGAGCATCAAACCGCAGACAGCACAAAGGGTGACAAGAGAGAGCACCCTGCCCCTGAGCAAACGGCCCTTAGATATCCACACCGTCTTCATGAAAAACCGACCTAGAACCCACTGTCCGAGCCCGATGCCCCTTCGCTCATTGTAGGCACGGTTTCAGTTCCCTGCGGGGGCGCCACCACTTGACCGCTATCATAGCTGGAATAAGGCGCAGCGGCACCCTGAGAATCGTAAGCAGCAGTACCACCGCCGCCACTACCACTGCCACCATTGCCACTGCCGCCGCCGCCGCCGCCGCCGCCGCCGCTCATGGGATTGTAAGGCAATCTCTGGTCAAGGTGAATCTTGAGATTGGCCACCACCTTCATTTGTCCGCCGGGTAAATTTCTGGAATAGAAAGTATGCTGGGTGCGCCCCACAAAATAACGCCCGCCTTCGAAACCATGCTCGGATTCGACCACTCCTTCATAGACATCGGGGCTCATACGATAGCTGCCGTCGGAGTTTTGATAAATGACATTGCCGCGCATGAGCACGCCGTCTCGAATGTCGGCCGGCACCGGGCACCACTGAATCCACTGCCCACGCATACCGTTTACATTCACTTCCACCTTTTGCTTACCAAAGAGCCAGGGGCCGCTATAGCCTTTGGAGGCTGCATTTAGATCGTAATAATGCTTGCCCGTACTGGCATCAGCCTTCAAATAGGTATTGGCCGAATTGGCGTAAGCTACCTCTTGCTGCCGGGGCAGATCGTCATAGCCATCGTACTTGACTTCAGCAGTAAGTTGCATCTAGCGCACCTTCCTGTTCTTCTTAGTAGCCGGCTTGACGGCACTGGTGCCATAGACATGAAGATGTTTGCGGGCCATCTGATCAGCTTCTTCTTCTCGCTTCAGCTCTCGCAAAAGATCACTGTAAGCCCGGGGCAGTTCATAGAGCCTGCGCCGGTCTGAGGCAGACAAACTCTCATAGACGCTCAAGACGGAAGAGAGCTGCTTTTCAGCTTCCGGGCTGCGACCATGACGCCGGAGAAAATGCGCGTATTCGAGGCTGCACTCCACCAGTCGCAATTTCGCTTCATTGTGTCCTTGATCGGCAACTCGCAAGGCCCCTTTATAGATCTGCTCTGCTTCTTGCGATTGACCGGCAGTATCCAAACTGCGAGCCATATTCAACTGATGCACAAGGGTATCGATGTGACCTTCGCCCTTAATTTTGCTGTGCAAGGTATAGGCTTTTTTGTAAGCCGCGACGGCTTTCTCGTGCTCGTTCAAACGAGCCTGGCAAAGACCGATATAGTGATGGCACTTGATCTGGCCCTGGCTATCAGCGAGTTTTTCATAAACGGCCAGGGACTTATTGAAATAAGAAAGAGCCTCCTGAAAATAATTATGATGGTAGTTGAGACCGCCGATATTGAAGAGATCCCGAGCAACCTCCTGATGGTCGGCGCCATAGACCTTCTCATCCAGTTTGAGAGCCTCCCCGTATAGCTCTCTGGCCTCTTCGATTCTCTTCATCTCGCCATAGAGGTTGGCCAGATTGGTAAGGGTAATGGCGCGGGAAGCCTCGCTGCCCACCTTCTTCTTAATGTCAAGCGCCGTTTTGTAATGCTTCTCAGCCAGCCCGTCATGACCCTCTCGATGCTCAATCAGGGCAAGATTGCCCAGGGTCTCAGCCGTCTTCTCATTTTCCTCGCCCAACTCTCGACGGCGTATCTCCAGTGCTTCGTTCAAATTGCTGCGAGCCTCAGCCAGCCGACCCTGCTTCACCAGAAGGTGGGTCATCTGATTGAGAGTTTCCGCCAGGAGTAGTTTATTGGGATTGGACTCCGCCACCGCCCGGGCCTTTGTCCACTTACTTTCGGCCTCAAAGAGGCGTCCTTCCAGAAAGCTCTTTTCAGCTTCCGCCTCAAGCGCCGCCCACTGGGCTGGTGCCTCTACTTTGGCCTCATTGCCGCTGTTATCGTCAGTCTTTTTAGCCCCGCTGCTTTGAGCCTCACTCTTTGGAGCCGCGCCCGCCGTTGAGTCTTGCGCCAGAACCCGCTGACTGCAGTTAGTGAGCACCACGAACAGCCCCACAATCATGGCTTGAGAGGAACGGCTGAACCTCAGGGGGCCTTGGCCCAATAATGAGAACCGCAAGACATTTGGGCTTGGCACTCTCGAAACTCCCGGCGCTGAAGATCAAACAGTTTAACTTGGGGGATAATACAACATTGGTACGGACCTTGAGAGCGCCCTGTCAAGAAGGCAATAAACAACCCTATGCAAAACAAGAAAATCCTCGCGGTCCTGGCAGTGGCCCTGACCGCCTCAATGTTGAATCCGGTGGCGGCCAAACCGGCAATGGGGCGAGGCAAGAGGCTGGAGACTGGTAATGTTGGCACTTCCGATAGGCAAAGCCGGGAACAGCAGGGGGCGAACAAATTCAGCATAGAGTTCTTCAAGACCGTCATGGAAGAAAACACCAAAAGCGACGGCGAGAAAAATGTGGTAGTCTCACCCTTCAGCCTCTATGAAGTGCTATCCATGGTGGCAAACGGTGCCGCCGGCGGCACCAGAGAGAAAATGGCCGGGCTTCTCGGTGTTAAATCCGACCAGCTTGAAAAACTGAATGAACACAACAAGGCCAACCTGGCTATCCTCAATCAAAACAGAAGCGTCGAACTGGCCATTGCCAACGCCATTTACGCCGATAATCGCAGCCCCTTCAAGAAATCCTTTATGAATCTGTGCCAGGACTTCTACCAGGCCGAAGTAGAAAATCTAGATTTCGCAGCTGAAAAGGTACTGGTGAAAATCAATGATTGGTGCAAAAACAAGACCCGCGGCAAGATTGCAAAGATCCTGGACAAACTCAGCCCCCAGGAAAAAATGGTGCTGCTAAACAGTGTTTATTTCAAAGGCAAATGGGACGAGCCTTTTGAAAAGAATTTGAACACCAGAGAGCCGTTTAACACCATATCCGGTGCGTCAAAGACAGTCACTATGATGCACCGGGAAGACAACATGCCTTACCTCAAAGGCAAGGGTTTTGCCGCTGTCAGCCTCAAGTATGCCGGGCTTAATCAAGAGCTTTTGATCTTCCTCCCGGATAAAGATCAAAACCTGAAAGCCTTCACTCAGCAATTAACCGGCGAAAACTTCGCCGACTGGCAGAAGCAGTTTGCCGGAAAGAAAGTGGCCCTTTCGCTGCCGAAATTCACCATCAATTACGGACGTGATTTGAGCAGCAGCCTGAAAGCCATGGGCATAGCCGATGCCTTCAGCCCCAGCGCCGATTTCTCCAACCTGATCCAACCGCCTGCCGGCGCCTACATCAGCCGGGTAGTGCAGAAGACTTTCATCGATGTAAACGAAGAAGGCACGGAAGCGGCCGCCGTCACTGCCGGGGTGATGGGTGTGACCTCCTGCGCCATGCCCGTTGAACCCGTTCAATTCAAAGTGGACAGGCCGTTCATGCTGGCTCTCCGGGACAGCAAAACCGGAGAAGTCCTCTTCCTGGGCAGTATCGGCGAACCCAAATAAAGTTAAAATTCCTGACAGAATTAGTGATGCCGCCCCTAAAGAAATAGCGGTCGCCGGCAGTCGTATCAATCAAGAACAGCTGAGAGAGCCACCTTCAGACGACTTTGCCGGCTTTTGCCGACCAATGCATTAGCGGCAACTATATTAAGGGAGAGTGGCAAGGGCCTTAGCAACTGCAGGCGCTACACCCGGGCTGCGGTAAAATCGAGAGTCTGAATGCCGGGGTTACCTAAATGATGTCACAGCTCAGCGAAGAAGAACTCTGTCTGGCGGAAGAAGCCGCCCGCAGACGTACTTTTGCCATTATTTCTCACCCGGACGCCGGTAAGACAACTTTGACGGAAAAGCTCCTGCTATACGGGGGCGCCATCGCCGAAGCCGGTACGGTCCATGCCAGAAGGGCCCAGAGACACGCTACTTCCGACTGGATGGAACTGGAGAAACAGCGGGGCATCTCCATCAGTTCTACAGTGTTGCAGTTCGAGTACGAAAATAGCTGGCTCAACCTACTCGACACACCAGGTCACCAGGACTTCAGCGAAGACACCTATCGTACCCTGGCCGCCGCCGATAATGCCGTCATGCTCATCGACGCCGCCAAGGGTTTGGAGCCCCAGACCAGGCGACTCTTTGAAGTTTGCCGCATGCGCCATTTGCCTCTTTTCACTTTTATCAACAAATTAGACCGACCCAGTCGCACCCCCATCGAGCTCATTGACGAAATTGAAAAGGATCTGGGTCTGGCCATTTATCCGGTCAACTGGCCAATCGGCACCGGCGACGAATTCAAAGGAGTTGTAGACCGGGCCTCGCAAACCGTACACCTCTTTGAGCGCAGCGTCGGAGGCAGATCGGTAGCCGGCGTCAGCACCTACAAGCTAGATGATCCGGCCCTGAAAGAAATCATCCCGGCCAAGCTCTTTAACGAATTCAACGAAGAACTGCAGATTCTCGATGCGGTCACTCACCCCCTCGATCTGGAATTGATACATGCCGGTCAATTGAGCCCTGTTTACTTCGGCAGCGCCATGAATAATTTCGGTGTGGAACTCTTCCTGCGCTCCTTCATCAAACTGTCTCTTTCACCTGGTTCCTTTCCCTCCTCCATCGGCGAGATCAAGCCTACCCACACCGACTTCACCGGCTTCGTCTTCAAACTGCAAGCCAATATGGATCCCCGCCACAGAGATCGCATCGCCTTTGTGCGCATCTGCTCAGGCACCTTTGAAAAGGACATGACCGTAACCAATAGCCGTACCAATAAGCCAATCCAATTGAGCCAACCGAAGCGCCTCTTCGCCCAGGAAAGGCAAACCATTGAGAAGGCCTATCCCGGCGACATTGTCGGCTTCACCAACCCGGGCGGCTTCGCCATCGGCGACACTATCAGCGGTGGCAAGCCCCTGAAATTCCCCGGCATTCCGACCTTTGCCCCGGAACTCTTTGCCTTTCTTGAAAATCGCGAACCAAGCAAATATAAACAGTTCCACAAAGGCATAACCGCCTTGCAAGACGAGGGCGCCATCCAGATCTTATGGATGACAGAGCGAGATACGCGCACTCCACTTCTGGCCGCTGTCGGTCCCCTGCAATTTGAGGTTGTACAGTTCAGACTGCAATCGGAATACGGTGTCACCACAATTTTGACCAACTACGACATACAAGCGGCCTTATGGGTAGTGGGCGGCTGGGCCACACTCAAGAGCCTGGAGAACACATCCAGACTGAACATAGCCGCCGACAAATTCGAAGAACCGGTCTTGCTCTTCAAGACAAAATGGGACGTATCTCGCTTCCAGGAATTAAATCCCTCTGTAGAATTGAGCAAAGTAGGTGCCCAGAGCCTGCTGGCCGTCTAAAGCGAACCTAGAGACTAGAGACGCTCTTACAAAATCTTGAAAGAGGCAAGCAATTCCTGCACGCCGGGATAAATTTCGCGCTCTTTTTCAGGCAGAATCGAACTCAATATAAAGTAGACATTGCGGGTAACGGGGTCGGCCACCACCCACTGACGCCAGTGCACTTTCTGCCCCGGTGCACGTTCGACCATGGTATCAAAAGTGATGGCATCATAGGCGCCTACCCGGCCTGTGCTTAGTTCTGAAGGTTTAACATCCGGCTTGACTTTCTTGGCCCAGTCTATGGAAAGTTGATAAGCATACAAGCGAAGCTGCTCTTTGCCCTTGCTGTCGGCACCGCCGATGGAAACGCGCCCCTGAGGAAAGACATCTACGGCAAGAGGAAAACTGGGACCAAAATACTTGATGAAGCTGCCTTTGTCCTCCGACTGCCAACCGGCAGGCAGACGCACCTGGTAAGTCAGGTCACGCTTGGCGGGAGTAAATTCAAAGACGGCAAAACCTTCCACTGGTTTGGGCACCGGCTTGGACGACTTCACAAATTGACCGTCCGGTTTATAGGCCCAATTGGTCTGGGTCTGTACGGCAATGGCATCGAAAAGCTCTTTCAGGGTCGGATCATAAGAAGAGGCGAAAGCCCTCTGTAACTGCTGCCTGGCTACGGAGGGAGCGCCGGGGTAGAGCCCCACCATAAAACCCAGGTCGTCTCTAGTGAGGCCGATAAAGCCATTGGCAAAACTATCAAAAGTTCCGCTCATGGCACCGTCCACCCGCTGCTGCAAAAGTCCCGCTAATTCTTTCGGGGTTAAGACCTTGAGCGCCTGCATTCGGGCCGGAGCCACCGATCTGGCCGCTGAACCGGCCGCAGGTTGACCACTCTTCATATATGGAATTGCATCCGAGAACTTAACGGCTTTCCTGGTCTGGGCCTCTCCCGCCCTGGCATTACCGCCAGTGCAAAGCAAAAGCACCAGGGCTCCCAAAACTGCGCCGCGAAGGGTAAGTGGTGCAAGCCGCTGTCCTACATCTAAAAGAAATAGACGCTCACTGCCATCTTCAGCCTGTCCGGGCTCGAACTTGGGTACGACGCTTGAATTCATCGAATACTCCTTAATTTATCAGCCTCTCAGGCGAAAATTCGCCATCTACAATTCGAAAAGCTCATCCTTGAGCCCGGTGTTTACCTTCACCGCGCTCCAGGTGCTACTGCAGGGGGTTCTATAGTCATAATCGTCCCAGCGCACCGGCAGGTAAGAGACCGGATCTACATAGATTCGCTTCAATACTTTCTCAGGGTCATCCTGGCGATAAAGCTCGAGCATATAAGTCTGACCGTCCACCCCCTCGTAGGCCGCCGGTGTCTCTGTCGCCCGGGCCAGATTGCCCTCCTGCAAGCGCCGCTCCAGAAGACCGGCCAGGGAGGCGAAATCCGAATCGAGCATACGGTCGCCATTGGCGGCATTCAACTGCTTATCATCGGCATTCATGGTCAAAGTGATGAACTTGACCAGTCCTCCCGCATGAGCTCTGGCCTTGCCGTCCTTACCGATCACGGCCACAGAACCATTTTTATACTCTCCTATCTCCTCAAGCCGCATCAGCTTAGGCTTCTTGAAGTAAAGACGGCCCTTCTCACTAACTGTTTCCTTTTCCTTAAAAGTAATGGTCTCAAAAATCAAAGAATAGTCATTAAGGGCACCGGCATGGCGGCTCATATGATGAATCAAAGCTGCGCCGTCCTTCATTCTGGGCGAAAGGGGGCCCACCGGTTTGAAGTTGACCACCCCATGACGACCGCCGCCGGCCTCTGCCTCACGCCCGCAAAAGGTGAAGGTCAGAGGCAAGCCTAGAAGTAAACAGGAACAAAGCAAGCGAAGCTTCAGTCTGCTTTTATGAAACTGGCGAAGGTGCGGTGTATAACCCATCTTGGTCCGTTTGTCCGATTAATGGGACGGAAAAAACAGCTTGTATTGTAGAAGATTGCCGACCAGAGCAAAATAAGATAATTCAGGGGTAAAAATGACAAAATCGCCCAATTCTGAACTGAAAAACAAGCATGGGAAATTTTGCATGAATTTACCCGTTTTCGGGAATTAACATCATTATGACCGCCCCCTATCATGGAATCATACCGGATACGACTATCGACAAGTCCGGCAACAAACACGGAGCAATTTCTATGCCGAACTCCACCTGGCTGACAGCTGGGCTTACCGACCGCGGTCTGAAGCGTAAAGATAATCAGGATAACTTCCTCATAAGCGACGACAAACGCCTCCTGGTCGTCGCCGACGGCATGGGCGGCGCAAGCGGCGGCGAAAAAGCCAGCAAGCTAGCCGTGGGTACCATTGAAGCCTACTGGAATGAAGCCCCGCCCGACTATACACAGCCAAACCAGGTGGAACACTGGTTGAAGGAAGCTGTAGCCAGAGCCAATGCAGCCGTGCGCAGCGCCGCCCTGGAAAGCCGCGACTCACCAAACATGGGCACTACCCTGGTCATGGCCGTTCTGAGCGACGAAGGACACGTACACATTGCCCATGTGGGCGATTCCCGCGCCACCCACATCAGTAACGAAGAGGTAGTGGGGCTGACCACGGACCATTCGGTGGTGATGGAGATGTTCAAGCGCGGACAATTGACCAAAGAGCAATGCCGGGTCAGTCCCTTCCGCAGCATTATCACCCGCTGCCTGGGGCACGATGAGCAAGTGGCAGTAGATTACTGCTTGAAGATTCTCGGACCGGGAGACTGGTTGGTCTTGGCCAGTGACGGACTGTCTGAGGTCGTGCAAGAAAAGGAACTGCAGGAAACCGTCAACAACCTGGAAATGCCTGAAGAAGCCTGTTCCACGTTGCTTGAGATGGTACTCTCCAGAGATGCCCCGGACAATGTCACCATCTTATCGGCCCGCCTGGTAACCTCCAAGCAAACAGACGAATTGCCTCTACCAGACGTCAGCCAGGTGAATGCCTGATAATTTGTTTGCTCCGGTCCCGGCTGCAATCATTGGCTATTTAATTCCATGAAAAAGAAAACCGTCGGACAACCGGAGCAAGCAGGCCAGAGCAAAATCAAGGTGCTGCTCGTGGAAGATCACGAAGCCACCCTCAAAGGCCTGAAGGCCGAATTGAACGAAGAGCAAGATATAGAAGTAGTGGGCACCGCCACCACAAGCACTGAGGCTCTCAGCCTAGCGCAAGCACTCAATCCCGACATTATCCTCCTTGATCTGCATCTACCTGACTCCACCGGTCCCAAAAGTCTCAGTGAAACCTTTTGCCGCCTCGGTAAAGCCAAGGTAATCGTCTTCTCCGGCGATACGAGGGCGGCTATCCTGCAAATTGTCTTGCAGACAGGAGTAGCCGGTTATTTGCTCAAGTCGGAGCCACTGTCCTTAGTGGCTCATGCCATTAGAGAAGTGATGGGCGGCAACGCACCAGTTATCTCATCTGAACTGGCCAAATCGAAACACCCGCACTTGACCAGCACCGAAAGGCATCTACTTACCCTGCTTGCCCGCGGCTTAAAATATCAAGATATTGCCGCCCAGCGCTTCACCGCCCCTGAAACGGTGCGCAAGCAAGTGGAAGCCCTGCTCACCAAGCTAAAACTGGATAGCCGAGAATCTCTCATCGCCTGGGCCGTGGATAGCGGCTATGGCAAGCTGGAGCCTGAGATATGAAGGCGAAGACTGAGGGCACGACTCATAAAGAAGAGCCCTTCGACGTGCTCCTGCAGTCGCTGGAAGAATTTTTCACACTCCTGGTCAAACGCTACAATTCCACAATAGACGACGAACTGTTGCAAATGTCCGTGCAGAGGCAGCCCCAAACTCCGCACCAATCACCGCAAGAATTTAGCCGCCTGATCGTAGCCACTTCCCAGTGGGCGCTCTCGGTTCGAGGACGCAAGGAAAGCGTGGACTGTTTCATAATTCCAGCCACAGAAATAATGACCCTTCCCAATAGCGAATTGCCCTCGCGCAACAAACTCACACTCAAGGTACATGACCGAGAAATCGGGGCCTGGACTGTATCTGATGTAGTTGTAACCGGCGACGAAATGAATGCCCTCATGCGCGGTCTCTTTAAAGACGTGGTCAGTCGCACCAGAAGTGACCTGGACGGAATGCCGGAACCACTGCGCCTCATAGCCAGCGGCTATAGCTTCGCCGGGGCAGTACGCGCTCTTATGGCCGAAAAACAGGCCCTGGTGCAAAAGATGGTCGACCAGCAAGAGGCTATCCTCAGCTCTCTAGCCAGGGAAATTCACGATGTTGTAATCGGCAATGTCATGCTTCTCAAGCGCAATCTCTCGAGTAAAGCCGGCAAAGCAGCCATAAACGAAGAGGAAGCCAGGGCCATTCTCGACGAAATCTCGGAGAAACTGCGTGAAATTTGCCAGGACCTCTACCCCCGAGATCTGAAAGATTGCGGCTTACGACCCCTTCTGGAGGAACTTTGCGACGCCGCCTCCAGCCGCATCGGTTGCCCCTGTCATTTCCATGCCCCGGAAACGCTGCCGGACTTTCCCACGGAAGTTGCCCTGCATATATTCCGCATCGCCCAGGAATGTCTCAACAACACAGCCAAACACGCCTCCGCCTCCATGGCTTCCATCAACATCGAAGCCGACCACGGCGTCTTCAACATGACAATCAGAGACGACGGCAAGGGTTACAAGACTACCGAGGCAGCCCAGGCACGCACCACCGCCGGTGGCAGCGGCACCGGCATCATCAGAGAGAGAACTGAACTTATCTCCGTGGTATATCCCGCCAAAATCTGGTTCGATTCACAGCCGCAAAAGGGCACAAAGATAGTTCTGGAGGTTCTTTACGGAGGCAAGGAAAGCGGTCCGACTGCACAAAGTGGTTCAACGCCGGCAATGCGTGCCGTCATCTACGCCTCCCAAGACATTCCGGCGGGTGAAATCATTACTATCGACGCCGTCGACGAAATGACAATGGATGCCGGCGCCGTAGAAGATTCAGCAGTAAGCGGTTTTCAATCAGTGGTCGGCAAAGTAGCAAAAGTCAATCTGCATAAAGGCCGGATTATCAAATCGGCCGACCTGAACTAGCCTGAGCCACTCACAGTGCGTTATAAATTGTGGAAAGTTTGTACTCCGGAGCAGACACCACATAGGCTCCAGCCACCTTCTTGAGAGCTAAAGTATGATATCCGCTGCTGAAGGTGCCGGTAGGATCCACAATCACAGCACCCTTGAGAGCATCGGCTAAAAGATCCCCTTTTATGATCTGCCCACGCTTCAAAGAGAGTTTGCCGTCTCCGCCGTCTACTTCCCCATACACCAAAATATCCGCGCTACGGTAGACATCATTATCTTCTGCAGTAAGCATTTTCCCACTTGTACAATCGAAGACATACTTACGCATACTGGTGGTCTCAAGCAAAAGCTTGCCCTCATTAGCCAGGAAGTTGACAGGCGAGGAAAATTTCCAGTGCTCGTCGTGCAAGGAGGGAAGCCACTGAATATGGCTTGCCGAATAAGACACCATCTTCGGTCTGACCAGCAGTTCCTCCAGAGAATAACTCTTCAGGCGCTTGCCGTCCTTAAAGAAAACAACAGCAGGCTCTTTCAAATGATCGCCCCGCCCCATCAGAAAATGATCAGCTAGAACCCAGACCAGCAGGCGTCCATCATCAGAAAGGTAGGCACTTCCGAGATTCAAGCGAGGTTCCGGCATGGTCGCGTAAATGGTCCGACCGTCGACCTTGACCGTATAGCTTATGCCGCCACCACCCAGAACCGCTTCAGCTCTGCCTGCGGCGGATTTAAAGACTGCGCCGTCGGCTTTAATATTGGCCACGGCATCGGCCCTGCCCGGTAAAGGCGTTGCGCAAAATAGAGCAAGGGCCGCCATAAGCGCCACACCCGCGTGCTGAATTGAGGGTTTCATAGAAACTGCACTGTCCTTCTAGTAATTCGCCGAAATTGCGCACTATCGGTCACAATTGACCGCCTGCCACATTGGTATAGACTTTTGCGGGGGAAACTTTAGGAGGCGGTACTTCACTGAACAAGAGATATCTGTCCGTCTCGCCAACGAAAGACCTGCAAGGTCTGAGGTTTAGCAGCAGCCTTGTAAAGCTCCGCCGTCTTCCTCCTCAATTCCGTAAGATTGGCTTCGGAACTACCGTTCGTGCACAGCAGAATATTGTTATCAGGCACGGAAAAATACAGAGCGCCGCCCATTCGCTTATTGAGAACAGCCATAAAATCTTCCAACAAAATCAAACTCGGATTAAAGAAGTCACCACTGTCTACCGAAAAAACTCCCTCTGCTACGGATTGGCAATCAAGGGAAGGTGGCATACGAGAGCGAAGGTTGTTCAATGCCAACACTCTAACTTGAGTCCTGCTCATTCTGAGCGTATTTGTCAAGCTCTCATCGGAAAGAAAACTGAGGGAGCGCGGCATTTCACTGGCATAGGCCAGCCTTAGATCTCCGCACACCGGTTCAACGACGAGGGGGCTCCCTTTATCTGAATTCATAAGCCACTCAGGACATCTCACCAGAGGTACTACTTTCGACGCCTCAATAGAATTCTCGCTTGTGACCCCGGGCTGGAATGTCCAGATGGCTAGATATCCGCGTAGTATTTCACGGCGATACCCAGACTCTCCTTTGCAAAGGTTCCAGGCATTATCTAATGAAGCCTCACCCTTTTGTCCGTTTAGGCCCAGTACAAGCGCACTATCTGTAGCAGAGAGCACCTTAATTTTGGGATTGGCCCTCTGAATGGCAGCCTCTGCCAACAGACGGAACCGGTGCTGACTCAAATGTGGAGCTTCAATGTCGTCACTCCAGAATTTATCGAGACTAGAATATCCAGATACCGTAGCATCACGAGCTGAAGCGAAGTTCTTCCCTTCTGTCCATGGAATTTGGAATCCGGCTCCAGAAGCCCTGTCAACACAACCCACCAACAGCATCAATGAAGTCAATACGGCCCACATGGAGCAAACAAAAACCAGATGCCTGGAACAAAAGAAAAGGCTACCGGAACCTAGATTCATCTGCTACTCCAATTCTACTTAGGAGATTATACCGATACAGTGAAAATTCTTCCTTCCACCTTCGCTCCAGCAGGCACAAACTCAGCCCACGGAAGGGTCCGGGTAATCTCCCAGCCGAAGGAAGTGACGGCTGAAACGCATCCACAATTGGTATAACTTGCAGGGGAAACTTTAGGAGGCGGTAAAAGTTGAAAGAAAAGGAACACTTCCAGGTTTGGCGGCAGGATGATAACGGGCATCAATTTCTCATCCAGTCCTTTGCAAGCCGGGAGGAAGCCCAGGCACTGATAGCAAAACTCTCAGCCGGCTTCCATAAACAGACTTACTGGATCAAAGAAACACAAGAATCCATCTCCACTGAGAGAGACTGCAAAACCTGAGATTGAACGACTGGCAGAGTATAAAGGATTCGCTTCCTGAATCACGACATTCCAAAATCCGTTGAACTTATCCGCTCAGAATTAATGCAAGCGCAAGCGCCTGAAACCACCTGGCTTCTATTCCATGACGCCGCCTGGAAGGATGAATGGGTGGGGCTTTTGGACACAACTCCGCCACCGGCGCCGAGATATGATAAAAGCTGGTAACACTTACTATGCAAAATCTATACCTGAATTCCGGCGAAGGACTTTTCCCTTCGTCCGGCAAAGTCTTCGCCCCCTCTTTCTATTACTACCGAGGTGCCCATGCTTACAGATTCTGAAGCAGGCGAACCCACTGAGGATACGCCTCAACCCTGGCTCAATCCCTATGCGGGTAATGCTCAAAACGTCATAGCCGGGAAATTCCAATCCCTGCTCTTTTATCACGAAGTGGTGGCACCGGCTTTGATAGAGTTGCATGCCATTAATCACCTGCTCAGCTACTGTGGCTTTGGACTGACCATGGCCGGTGACAAAAACGGCGACGGCAGACTGGAACTCTTCGAAGTAAAAGAATACATTCAAGACCTCCTACAGATAACCGGTCATGATAAATGCCTGGTGAAGGGGCTAAACTCTCTGGAACGCAATTACAATGAGATTGCCGGACCGAAAAACTATATCGACGAGCAAGACTTGATAGTAAGAGAAAACTACTTGAACAAACTGATTCAGACAAAGCTTCTGGAAAATGAAGCCATTCTTGAACAGTTAGCAGAGTGCGAACCGGACGAATTGGAAGAACTCGACCTCTGCGTCATCGTGCAATAGGGCTCTATAAAACCGCCGACACTGCACTTCGGTGAGCTGCTACTTGATGCTCAAAATGATTGAAATGGATTTGTCACACAATCCGAGTAAGATTAAATTACTTACCAGCCCACCGTTCAAAATAAGTCCAAACCGATCGCCCATCCGGTTCGAGCCAGCCAGGCTTTAACTGTAGCGGCTCTTCCTCTCAACTTTTTCTTTCAATCCCGAGGTGCCTATGATAGAAGCAACTGACTGCGGTCAGGCAGACTCTGCCGCGCCGATGCCATGGCTCAATCCCTACAGTAGCCTGGCCCAGAACAAGATAGCAGGAAAGTTTCAGTCCCTTCTTTTCTATCATGAAATAGTGGCACCAATACTGAGGGAACTGCATGCCATCAACCATATTCTCAGTTACTGCGCCTTCGGTCTGAGTATGGCCGGGGACAAAAACGGTGACGGCAAGCTTGAACTCTTCGAGGTACGTGAGTACATACAAGATCTTTGCCGCATGACCGATCAAGACACATGCCTGATCAAAGGGCTGCACCTTCTGGCACGTAACTACGCCGATATCTCCGGTGCCAAGCGCCACATATTGGAGGAGGACTTGCTCGCTCGAGAGAAAGCTCTAAATCTGCTTCTACAAGAGAGCCTCCTTGATAACGACCAAGTTCTGGAGCACCTGGTGGGTTGCGACCTTGAAGAACTGGACTTGTGCGTGATCCGGCACTAAAAAACGGTGCCGACTACACTCTACCAGTCAAATCGAATCACCTTTTCTTTCTGGTCAACCTTAAAAGGTCTGCCGAAGATCTTCGGTCCAAGCAAGGGATACTCCAGACCTGCAGCAGGGTAGGCTTTCACATTGGTCTTAATAATATGCCCGATGACAAGCCTGTCGGCTATGGCATTACCATCGTTGTCGAGATGCAACTTCACCTTGTCGAAATAGCTGGGGTGACAGACTATTCCATCAGGTGCACAGCCTGTGTCAAAACAAGCTTTGGTCTTGATACCGTTGATCTCGATGTTTATAAACATCACGTCATGGCTTGTTTCAAAGGGCACCGAATACTTGTCGGCTTTAGGAGCGCGAGCCGCACCCTGTGCAGCGGAAACCGTCGGCTTTGCAGACGCGGCGGTTTCAGTACCCGGAAAGGGCGCCTTAGTAAGCCTTACGTAGAAGTCATCAATCTCGTAGTTGTAGTCTTTGAAGAAGTTCTGCCCGATAACACTGACACCCTCTTCATTCAAAGCAAGAAAACGCACCTTACGGGTCAAGTCTTGCAAGGTAATGGTGGCAATGCAATCCTTCACCGGCACCACACCATGGGGACGACTGACGGGAACCGTCTTGGCTTTATCCAATTCGTCCTGCGACAAAATATCAGGGTAATCAAAGAGACTGATGCCGCTTATAGTAGCCCCGGTATCAAAGGCAACCTTGCAAAATTTGCCGTTAATCTTGGCATTTACCATTAAATGCCCGTGCTCTCTGGCAATTGGGATGCGAACCCGGGCAGGCAAGGCCTCCCACTCAGCTCTGGTAAGCGCAGGCTCGGAGTCCTGGTCGCCTTTGCGCTGAGCACTTCCGGAAGAAACATTCAAAGCAGCTGGTGCACTGCTGCTGGGGCTGCCGGCTGGGCTACCGCCTGCTGACAGTTGCTTCAAATAATCAGCGGCATGCTTAGCCTCCGGCGTACCGGGATAATACTTGCAAATATAACGAAACAGGTCGGCGGCCGGCGCGTCTTGCCGCATTTGCTGATAGCAAAGAGCTAGATAGTAAGTAGCGGTGATACGGTCGGCTGATTGAGAAAGCTTGCGAAAGGCGATGGCAGCGCCGACATAGTCTTTCTTATCATAAAGAGAAATGGCGCTGCTCAAGGAGTCGGCAGCCAAGACCGGCAAGAAGGCAAGTAAGGCGGCAGCAAGCGACAGACAAAGACTTACTGAGGTAACTCTTCTGGTGCGCAAAGACAAGCACTCCTTCCCTCAAACCATATAGCACTAAGTGCAGTCCAAGAGATTATACAATGCCCCCTGACGACCGGGCACTCGCAGCAAAATTCCAGACAGGGCACCAAGAACAAGCCCTCCCCTGTTTCGTCTGTTAGGATGTACAAATGCAGGTTTTTCACTTGAGCTTCCGCCCGTTTCCAGCTATACCGGTGCTACTGGTAGTTATGGCCTTGAGCTTGGCGCGCCCCTGCAGCGCCGATACCTATCTGTTTGAAGAAACCGTCGAAACTGCCGTCCCCGAAGTTTCTGGAGCAGCCGCGCCGGTGGCAGCCCAGAAGCCGAATAAACCTCTAGAAAAGAACGGCACCGGGGCGAGAGCAGCAAGCCCGCTTAAAACCGGACGCTACAAATGGCAAGCGCCGGAGAAAACCACCTTACAGCTCAAAACCGGCACAAACGCCATGGAAGTTGTCAGAAAGAACGATACGACAATTTATGACTTCCCCAAGCGCGAAATCTATACCATCGAAAACGGAAAACACCAATATGAATCAAGGTCGCTCTTCGCTCTGGTTGCTTACCGAAACGACGAGTTGATCAATCGCTTCATGCTGGGCAAAATCATGAGCAGCGCCAAGTTCAAGAAGCTTAGTTACAGTGAAAATCCTTTCGATAAGTTCTATAGCGAAGCCATGCTGGGCGTAAGCAATCCCAAATACTCTTCAAACTACAAAGCAGCTTTGCGAAAGTTGGCCGACCGAGACATTTATGAATACAACGGTCAAACCGTCACCGCCGTGAAAGATTCAAACACAGCTTTATCGGGCGAGCAGGCTCTGCAATTCAACCGGTTTCTAGCCAACACCACCATGATACATCCGGCAATTCGACGCCAATTGGGCAACCGTGGTAAGGTGCCGCAAGAACTGAGCTGGTACGTGGAAAATGCACCACTCAGCAAAACGAGAGTGACGCTCAAGCTAGTTAAATACAATCCCGATAATTACAAAATTAGTCTCGGCGATCTAAGTGAAGCGGCAAGCAGCAGCCGGCTTCTAACGCCACTTTACTTGAAGCTGAAAGAAAAGGGATACAAAAGACCGGCCGACAGTCAGGAAACCAGCGTCAGCAAATTCAAGCAGTTTGTGCAGAAGAAAAACTATCTGGATGCCTTGCTCACCCTGACGGAATACGGTCTGGAAACCGGCGAGCACCAGATCTACTTGCTTCAAACAATATCGAAGCAAATGCAAGCCGATGCCGATAGCCAGAAGCTGGCAAAAGGTTGTCGCGCCCCGGAGAATGAGGAAGAAGCACGAGCCTCGCTGGCAGCACTGGATTCCATCGATCGCAAGAAGTACGAAAAGGCATACTTAATAGACATTTTCAGGGCCAATCTAATCAAAGACCTGGCAGAGCATGGGGCCGAGAAAATCAACACAACCGGCGAGAAGAAGCCAGAGCTAGCGTTTGTTTCGGCTCTTAAGGTAAACCCCTTCATCACAGGGGCATATTACGACCTCGGCGACTATCTGCGCACACTTTTCAAACATAGTGAAGCCTGGGAATGCTTCAAAATTGCAAGAAAATTAAAACCCGGGCATCCTTTCCAAAAGGCCCTGGACGAGACGGAAGAAAAACTTGTCCGGGATAATCCTGAATTCTTCACGGGCGCGAATTAATTCCGCCCCTGAACAAAACGCCTAATTCTCGCCAACCGGCTGAGAAGGGGGCTGCGATTGTTCCCTGCAGGACGGGTATATAAGTTTATCCAAAAGAATGCCGCGTTCACATAAACTCGCCAGCCAGGAACCCTGAGACATGACAAAACCCAAGGTGCTCGTTAAAGAACTGCCGAAACTCTTCAGGCAGCCACCTGTAGAGGCGGCCTACCTCAATAAGCCAAGCCACCTGCAGACCCGCAAAGACCGATACGAAGCAGGCAGAGCCATGCGCGTGGCTTGCCCGCGAGAAGCCCATGCTGAATTCAAGGTAGATAGAGAAGGGCGGGAAGACCCCATCGAACTACTGAGAGAATCCAGCCTCGGACGGGTGGAAGCCCTGGTGCCACTGCGCTATGGACGCATGCTGTCCTCCCCTTTCGCCTTCTTCAGGGGAGCGGCAATAATCATGGCTTCCGATCTGGCAGACACCTACGCCACGGATTACGCCGTTCAGTCTTGCGGTGACTGCCATCTCATGAATTTCGGCGCCTTCGCCACCCCAGAGCGCAACATCATTTTTGACATTAACGACTTCGACGAGACCTTTCCAGCCTCCTGGGAATGGGATTTGAAGCGGCTTGCAGCTAGTTTCGCCATCGCTTCAGCCAATAACGGACACAAAAGGTCGGACGGTAAGGCGGCGGCAGCCCGCATGGTAAATTGCTACCGAGACCGCCTGCGGGAGCTCTCCGAGATGAAAGCTCTGGACGCCTGGTATTCCTACCTCGACTATGAAGAACTGGTGGAGCTTACATCGGACAAACAGCTCAAGAAGCGGCGCAAGAAAGTATTGGAGAAAGCGAAGAGTCGTGATTCAATCGAAGAATTCGTCAAGTTGGCCCATGTAATTGACGGAAAGCCCCGTATAAAAGATGAACCGCCCCTGGTTTATCACGAGGAAGGGCACGATACTCCCGAATACAAGGCTCGCATTCAGGAATCAGTGAACCTCTACAGAGAATCACTATCTGTAGAGCGGCGGGTGCTCTTTGATAAATACGAACTGGTGGACAATGCCATAAAGGTAGTCGGAGTCGGCAGCGTCGGCACCATTTGCGGTATTGCATTGTTTTTCGCAGCGGAAAGGGATCCTCTCTTCCTGCAGGTCAAAGAAGCCAGGCAGTCCGTGTTGGAAAGATACTCCCACTTTGTTTCACATGACACCCAAGGCGAGCGCGTAGTAACTGGTCAAAGACTGATGCAAGCAGCCAGCGATTTCTTTCTGGGGCATTACGTCGGACACCAAAACAGACACTATTACGTGCGCCAACTGAGGGATGTGAAAGTAAAACCCATGGTGGAAATCTTCAAGCCGGAAAATATGCTTGGTTTCGCCAGAAACTGCGGCTGGGCCCTGGCCAGAGCCCACGCACGCTCCGGAGATCCGGCAATTATTGCCGGCTACATCGGCAAGAGTAACGTCTTTGCCGATGCCATTGCCGAATTTGCCGACAAGTATCTGGAACAGAACCTAGCCGACCATGCCAAACTGGTGGAGGCCATCAGAGAAGGTAAGATAGAGGCTTTTACTGAATAGTTTCAAGAAACCTTGCCAAGCAGAAAATGCGGGTAATATTTACTGTCGCACTAAAGACAGTTAATTACGCACTTGCAAAGGAAACGGCTTGGCAAACCCCGGAACGGCGCCGAAAATTGAAATGCGCAAAAGGCGCTCGCACTACTTCGCGGGCACTCTGTCATGCGGGTTTTCCCTGTCATGCTTGCTAACACTGACACAGGCACAGGCTTACGCTCTCAGTCCGGAAGCACCCGCGCAGACCGACTCCATCGTCAAAACCTCGGCGGGAGACCGCACCGAAGCCAAACTTTTTCGCCCCTACACCACAAAAAATGCTAGCGAAACAACAGAGTCTGAAAAGCCCCGCTCAAAGCGACCCAAATTAGGTCTAGCCCTCGGCGGCGGCGGCGCCCGAGGAGCCGCCGAAATAGGCGTGCTGAAAGTTTTGATGGCGGAAGGCATCAAATTCGACTGCGTGACCGGTACAAGCGTTGGTTCCGTAATCGGAGGCTTCTATTGCATGGGCGCCAGCGCCGAAGACATGGAAAGGGTCTTTGTTAGAGGCGATGTTATGAAACACTTCATGACTGTGCCTCTGACATTCCGCATCATCGTGGCGCCGGTCATGCTGATTCCCCGGCTTTTCGGCTGTCAGGAGTACGACGGTTTGTATAAGGGCAATCTGTTTCGCAAATTCCTCTTGCGAAACATGGACATGCACGTTCGCAACATAGAAGACCTGCCGATTCCCTTTGCGGCGGTGGCCTTGAATCTGATCGATGGACGACCATACATGTTGCGCAAAGGCAATCTCGGCTATGCCATGCAAGCCAGCAGCGCCGTACCGGCCCTGCGCAAACCCGTGGAAATTGACGGAAAGCTCTTTGCCGACGGCGGCGTTGTCTGCAATCTACCAGTGAAGCAATGCCGAGAACTGGGTGCCGACATTGTCATTGCCGTCAATATCGACGAGCCCTTTGAGGCAAAACCTTTGCATCATTTCCGCCGCATCGGCAGCGTTTCCAAAAGATTACTGGACTGGGCCCTCTTCGACATTGATGAACCACAGGCTCAGCTAGCCGACATTACCATTCACCCGAATACAGCCGGTATCTCGCTCATTTCCACCAGGCGTAAGGATGCCGTCAGAGGCGTAAAAGCCGGTGAAGAAGCGGCCAGAGAATTGCTTCCTCAGATTCGCGCGCTTCTTAAAGAAGCAGGGATTTCATATGGTACTACTGTCGATGGCACTAATGCCGGTGCAAGTAATTCCAGTGGCAGTAATGCCGGTGGCAGTAATTCCGAGCCGGCAGAATCAAACTAACCCTCCCCCGGTGTCAAAATCAAAACCGAGGCATGCAAGAAATTTCGTCGAATTTCTTGCATTCTTAATATTTTGAAGGCGGCTATTCCAGTGTGTCCAGTACAGACCTGCCGCCGGCATCCGGCACGCGCATATTCTTAGCAAAATACAGACGAACGGTTAGATGCGACTTGGCAAAATCATCCACATTGAGCGTATCCGAACACTCCTTCTGGGAGCCGTCCGGTTTGGTTTCAGTCCAGGTAGACTTGAACACGTCGTTATTCAAATAGAGCTTGCGCTTGGTTCCGTCTGAAAAATCAGCATAGACCTGCCCACTCTGCTGGTCTTGCTGAAGCCCCTGCAGTCTGGCACCCTCAGCCCCTTCTACGGATAGGCGAAAATGCTCACTCTTTCCGGCTGCATCAGTGGTGGTGACAATACCGTGCCGATCAACGTTGTAACTGGTGCCGCGCAAAATATCCCGCTCTCGATAATTGCTATCCGATCGCAGCTGTATCTCTCGCTCCGGGGAAACAAGGGAGACGTTGCCGGCACCATCCATGTCAATTTTCGTACTATCGTTAACGCTGACATGGGCTGTGTGTTCAGCGCTGTTCAACTTCATTGTCATAGACAGCTCGGAAAACTCCAGCTCCACCAGGGCATCGGCACCAGACTTTTCAAGGCGCAGAGAGCCTGGCAGAGAGGTCTCTTCGCCGGTTTCTCCATCCACCATGGTGATTTTGCTGGATTCAAAGACCTGGTCTGAGCCGGCAGCCCCGTCACCATCAGGCTCCATCTCTACCTTAAGCCCATTATCAAACTTGAAGACGGCACTGCCGTCCTCATTCTGTTTTACTTTGGTCGGCAAAAATGAGTGCACTCTACCATCATCCTTGCTCACTGAAAGCTGCCCCGTGGGCTCCAGGTTGCTTAACGTAAGGTCCGGCAAGTTTGCTGCCTTACGGCTCTCCAGAGAAGGACCGCCCGAATGTGCCAGGGTCTCATAAAGTCCCTTGGCGGAGGCCCCACCCATGGTCGACTCATAGGCGGAATTCTCGCTTGCAGCTTCCGCAGCCTCACCAGCCGCGTGTTTTTCATGCCCCTGGCCCATGGCAGATCTCCGCAAAATCTAACACTTTATACCCGGTATGGGGGCAGGTCTGACACCCAGGCGTCAGACCAGGGTGGAAGGCCCAGTGCTAGAGGGTGGTCGCAAGAGTCAGCTTTAGGGCCGCAAGAAGAATCAATATCAAGATAAAGGCAAGCAAAAACTTCCCACGACGCTCTGCCAACCAACCACCGCCACCAGAGAGAGCGAAACAGTCGGTACCAGCCGGGTCTTTTGGTATGACTGCGGTATCTCCGGAGGCAGACGGTATTGGCTCCAGGCACTGACTAGCCCAGGGCTGGGTGGGCGGGTCTATGCCAAGTCTGATACAGTCGTTGAAGCACTTTACGCATAGGGCGTAAGAGCCGAATGCTCCCGGGTCAGCCAACATTTTCAGGTCGCAAAGTTGGCAGCATTTCCAGTTGTGCCCGTCGGCTTCGAGCAACTTCTCGTCGACACTGAGATCACCGTGAACATAAACGCCTTTCTCAAGCAGAACCGGTTCGGCGGCTTGTGCCTCCCGGCAGAGCGGACTGAGGCAGACAACCGGTCCGACATTCCCACAGTGACACTTGATGCATTCGGGAAACCAACCAACTTCAAATTGATGACTCAAGATCGCCCCCATCTTCACACAGGCAATGGTAGCAAACAACAATTCCAAGCGTAGTTCAAGAAGAGGCTAAAAATCGACCGCATGGACTAAGCTCAATCATCCGACTTAGGGATGAGGAAAAGATGGATCTGTACTAGTATTTCAATGGCGCCAGGAATTGAGTCCTTGCGGAGAAGGCTTCATCACCATAGCCTCTTTGTAAGAATTCAAGACTTCCGACCCTGCAGGGTCACTTAACCGCCAATTAAGCAAAACCAGCCATGAAGTAAATAACTAGAATCACATTTCTTGCACTGCTACTCAGTGCAACTTTACCGTGTGCACTACCAGCATCATCTAAGGCACAGCAGAATCCCGATGTTGATCTAGCAGAAATGAACGCGCAAGGAATTTTTGACAACTATACGAGCACACACGCTCAGCTCTTATCAGCCATATCGCGGCTTCGCTTGAAAAGAAAAGATGTAAAAAGAATCAGTACGGCAGCAAATTTGTATTCCATGCAACAAGGCTCTCAGAGACAGCGGGGCAAATTACCAGAAAACCAAACTATGGAAGAGGTGCTTTGCTAATGAACATTCGGTTTGTAATGGCAACCATTCTAATGGTGTTAACCATCTCACCAGCCACTGGAAGCACTTGCGTAGGAGCCGACCCCTGTCATGCCTGCCACACCTGTGAGTACTGTAAACGCTGCTCAAAGATGGGCGGCACATGCGGAGTTTGCAAGGGCGGAAGAGGGCATCAGCACCACAAGCACCAAAAGGTTTCGTCGCGGAAGCTCGGGAAATAAACCAAATGCAAACATATTCCGGCTCGCGTCAAACTAAGGTCGACTTTCGTTAAAGCTACCCGTCTAATACCTATTGATACCAGGAACTTGGTATCACTCTGAAATGGTCGGGACGACAGGATTTGAACCTGCGACCTACTGCTCCCAAAGCAGCCGCGCTACCAAGCTGCGCTACGTCCCGTTATAGCTCAAACGACCCGCGCACGGGCCAGATACAATATATCACAGCCCGCCCTCAGGGCACAAACTGCGGCATGTCCACCGCAACATCCAGGGCATCTTTGTCTACAAAGCCGACCCGACCGTCTGAAAGCTGAACCTTGTAGCGGTCATTGGTGATACCGCCCAGCACCACCAGCTTGTCGCCGGGTTGGGCATGTGAAACAGTGCGGTTTTTGGCGTCTTTGATAGATTTGCCGGCTGTCACCGTGGCGGTGGTGTAAGCATCAGAGGTCTTACAGTTGACAAAAGCCCCGTATACGAAGCCCTCCTTGCCGTTTACGCGCACTTTATACCAGCCGTCCTGCTTGCCTATCACCTCGACGTTTTGACCCTTCTTAATCTCAGTTATAGAGCGGTAGCCGGTACTGGGACCACGCCGAACTTTCACAGAAGGGCTGCTTGTGTCGATAGCGGCAGCTTCGCCGGCTATTTGCTTTTCCACTACCTTGGGTTCATCCGATTGGACGACCGGCGCCGGTGCCGTTCCCACGGCGGGAAGCACGGCCGTGTGCTTCATCTGCTGGGCAGCCGGTAGAACCGGGTCGGGCGCTGAGAGAAGCTTATCAACCAGGTTGGAAGTTTTATCTTCATAAGGAACGGCCTGACCGGGGTCGCTGGCGGCACTGGTGGCAACAACAGCGGCAGTAGCCTTGGAGCGCTTCAGGGCGGTAACCTGAAAACGTCCGCCGGTTGGAGCGACTGTTACTTCCAGCGCATCGTCGGTATTAGCCATCAAGAAACGGTTGCCCGGACCTGATACCACTATCGGTGCCGGTTGGGTCTGTGCCGGAGCTTCTTCGTTGCGGTGGCGACGACTTCTGCGACGACTGCGACGGCTCTGCCGCTGCGGCTTAGCGGCGGTCTGAGTAACAGCAGCGGTAGCACCGAGCCGCTTCAGCTCGAATTCGGGAGGACAGGTTCTCAACTTGCCGACCTGGTCTACGGCAGCTAAGGCGGCCGGGCTCAGATAGCCGGAAAAGCGACCCTTCTCACGGGGGTCAGCCACTGCAAAGGCAGCAGCTCGCAGGGCTGCCAGTGCGGATTTACCGTTGTTATCTACAAACTCATATTTACCGCCCACAAAGTTCAGGCGGGCTTTGACAAACTCGTCCTTCAGACCGGAGGAAGCGAGGGCGGACATGGTGAATAGCCCTTCTTCAGCGGCTCTGGACATGACGGAAAGTTCAAGCTCCACGTCCTTACCGTTCTTGGCGAAGGCGGCCGAGCCTTCCCCCGTGAAGGAAGGCACGGTGTCGGAAGGACGCTCTTTCACACCGTCGGGCAATAAGGCAAAGAGTCGCAGTTGCGGATGACGGCCGCTCTGAACATTCTTGTGCCCAAGGATGGCCAGTACAGGTCCGGTGGGATCTTCGATAGCCTTGGCCCCGTCGAAGACCTCGAAACCACGCAGCACCGTGACATGCTTGCCGCTTATCAAATAATTGGAAGGTTGAAGTACCGTGTCGATTTCCACAAGCTTCAAATTGCGCGGCAGATCGAAACAGTTGATCTCGTATGCAGCACTGGGGAAGATGCCCCGCAGCTTATCGCCTATTTCCTTGGTGGAAAGCTCGGTATTCTTCTCCAGGTAGCGCTTGACGGAGTCTTCCAGCTCGGCACGAATGCGCTCAGCATCCTGGGCCGACTTGGGACCGTTGGCCACGTGCTTGGCTACTTTTTGCAAATTAGACTCGGGGTTCATCATGGCAGGCATCATGGCCAGACCAATCAGAACGACCACGGCCAGAACCACCACTGCCGCAGCAATGCCAATGAGCTTCATGGGCAGAGGTTTACGCTTGAAGCGGGCGCCGCATTGGGTACACTTAAGGGCAGCGACTGAGTTTCTAGAAGTACATTCGGGACAACGCATAGTTGAAGTTTGACCGTTTACGATTTCCTGTTTTGACTTACCGCCTGTCGGCTCGGTCTATGGCATTGGCGGACGCCGCTTGATGACTGGGCGACTGTATATAATACTCATGAATAGCGGATTTAAAAGATGAATTCATTCAAGCCATTAAACGAATATAAGGCTAGAGCCGAGCTAATAGAGGTGGCCCGGTCGGCCTATGACCGCGGTTACATCTGTGGCACAGAGGGAAATTTCAGCATCCGGCTTGACTCCAGGCGCATACTGACAACGCCGAGCGGGACTTGCAAGGCAAGATTAAGTCCCTCTGATTTGCTGGTAACAAATCTTGAAGGAGAGCTGGAGCCAGAGAGTCTCAAGCAGAGCAAAAAGCCTTCCACCGAGTTGAGAATGCACCTGCAGGTTTATGAACTGAGAGCCGATGTGAGGGCGATTGTGCATGCCCATCCCACCACGGCAGTAGCCTTCACTGTGGCGGGCGAGCCGCTCGATCTGCCCATATTGCCGGAGGGCATTCTCGCCCTTGGCGCCGTACCTGTGGCACCATATGCAACACCAAGCACTGAGGAAGTACCCGAGAGTATCCGTGAAGCGGTCAGGACATCTAATTGCCTCATGCTTGACCACCATGGCGCACTGACAATGGCTTCCAGTATCCTCGATGCTTATTATTTGCTGGAAACATTGGAGCACTATGCTAAAACTCTATTGACGGCTAAACAATTGGGTGGAGCCAAACCGCTCACAAAAGAACAGGTTGAAAAGCTCTTTGCTATCTGCCATGTCTACGGAATCAAACCGCCGAGTTCGGCGCAAAAGATCCTCAATGCCGCAAAGTAGTCGATCGTAGTCAAACAAACAAAGCAGGACCTGCCTCAAAAATGGCCGAAGAATTACATCCATTAGAAGAAGTAACTACCATTTATTTCGTGCGCCACGGCCACACAATGGCCACGGAAATGGGGCTTCTCTATAGCGACCCGAGCCTGGAAATTACTGAGAAGGGCAAACTGCAAGCACAGGCGGCGGCGCGCTATATTGCCGCCCACAGACCGGAACTCTTGCTTAGAGGCAAGGCTGTAAGGGTGGCTCAATCGGCTCAGCCCATAGAAGAGATTTTAGGACTGAAAGCTGAGACCATCGAAGGTTTCGAAGAGTGGAATGTCGGCAATTGGGAAGGTCGTACCTATCTGGACATCAAGAAAAACGACCCGGACCAGTATCACCAGTGGTGCGCAGATCCTATAGAAAATGCCCCACCTGAAGGCGAGTCGATTGCGCATCTAGCCGGTCGCATTGGGGAAGCCATGCAAGCCGTGAGCGGCAATACCCGCTATGCCGGCAAGAAAATTTGTATGGTCACTCATTCAGGCATTATTCGCTCGGCTCTGGTACATGCCCTGGAGATGCCGGTGCGGAATTTCTGGCGTTTCAGTGTGCCTACCGGTTCAATTACAAGAATTGACTTCAGTAAGAATTTTGCCACCGTGCAATTCGCCTCGGTGAGACCAGAGCTGACTTAGGCAAGCCTTCACTTAGCGGCTGCCGGGGCCGACCCGGAAAGGTTTTTCTGGATGAGGGAAACCAGACGCTCCTTTTGTTCAAAAGTCATGATATTGCGAATGCGCAAGAGTAATTTGATGCGCTCTATGCTGATCTCATTTTGAACTTTGTTTATCTCCACCTGCTTATCAAGAGCTTTCTTCTCGTCAGGGTCGGGAAGAAGTTCAAGCAGGCGCATTTCTTTGAGCAGATTAGCCATGAGCTTGAGTCTGACACGCTGCTGGTCTTCAAACTCTTTTGCAAACTTGCGAATCTTGCGCTCTTGTTCCAGATCAATACCGGCTTCTTTGTAAACGGCCAGAGGGTCTTTAGCGCGAGCCACTTCCGTGCCGGCAGGCAAGATGACGGGGTCTGCCGCCAGCGCAGGGCTCAAGGCAAATGCACCGGCTAAAGCCGGGCATGCGACAGCCAGCGCCGCCAGGCGGGAAAGGGCAAAGGAGGAGGAGGAATTGTAGTTGGGCACGGCGCTAACCTATTTGAGCTTGCTTCTCTTCACTTAATTTCAAGACTTCCGTCTTTGACAGTTCAGTATAACAAGCCGGAAACGACCTCCGCCAGTCAAGGGTAAGTCTAGGACGGCGGAAGGGTTAGATTAGTCTGAACTTGGTTTTGCCGGTCTTTCCCGTCAAGCTATGCCGTCAGTCTATGCCAAAGTGAATGAAAGGCGCCCAGGCATGTATGGGCTGCTTTTCGGCGATGGCCTTAAGCTGAGCCTGGCGCAGAGCATCGGCGATAGAACCTTTACCGGCTTGCCAACCGGCAAGCAGACTCTGGTGAAAGTCTTGCATCAACTCGGAAGTGGAGCGGTCGGCCACTTCCCAGAGCGAGAGAACCAGGTTGGGCATACCGGCATACATGAGGGCTCTAGCCAGACCGAGAATTTCACCGCCCTCGGTGACAACGTTGACTCCCGTCTGACAGGCGGAAAGGACCAGAAGGCGCCCCTTGCTGGTACGCAATGCATTCCCTTCCAGAATAGCGGCGGCTGAAAGTATGCTGCCGTCGGAAAGCACCAGCCCTGATGCCAGCGGTTCGTCATGATTGAAGATGGCATGACCGGCAAAATGTACGACTTCGTACTCACCAAACATAGCCGGCAAAGACTGTTTCACTTCCTCATTAGTAAGAAGAGTGGCGCCCTGGGCTACACTCTTGCCGAGATTAGCGATTGACTTGGCCTCTTCCATTGTGTAAGCCAGATCTTCCAAACCGGCGGAGGATCTGAGGCGGGAACTGAAAACCATGCCGCCTTCTCTGGTCTTGGAATAGTCGCTGATGGCGGAAACCAGATAGGAGCCGGTTGTCTTTTCTGCCGCTTCCGCCTCGGAACGACTGACGCGCACTCCGCTAGGTAGACCGCCGGCTAAAATGGGGATGAGCGACAGGGTAGGCACATAGCCTACGGAAAACCTCTGACAGAGATAGCCTTTGCCGTCGTGCAGGGCACTAAAGGGAAGATGATAGAGCACACCGTGCGGTACTAAAATAAGCCTTGTAATGCTGGCCGGCAGTTTCTCAATCACAGGAGCAAGAAGGCGATTGTAAAGCCGTTTGCAGAGGCTGAGCGGCACCTCCCAACCTTCCGTCGAACTCATTTCCAGAAAGGTCTGCACGTCTTCTTTGAGGGCGCTAAGTTCGCTTTCAACCATGAGTAAATGGGTGAGCGGTTCCTCTAACGTGACACCATCCTGCTCGGGTTTGAGTTTGTCACTGACGGCAGCAGCCACGAGCAAATAATCACCGGGCAGAAAAAATTCTATTACACAAGTATCTTCCTGGAGCTGACCTTCCCGCCAGAGAGCCTGTATCTCACTGTATTTTAGCGTGGTTGAAGAAACCAGGGAGGCATAATTGGGATGCTTGCGCTTCAATTGGTTGAGAACATCCCGCCACTCGCCGTAGAGTTTGCGCGTATCTTCCTGACTGATCTGGACGCCGCGGTAATGCCCGACACCGGGTGAAGGTCCGTCTCCCTGCCAGAAGAGTCTCTCTAATTGAGCAATTTGAGCACGCAGGTCGGCTTCCCTGGTAATCAAAGTTTTCAGGGAGCCATCCAGATCGGCACTACCGGTAACACCAAGATCAGCAACATCAATAGGAGAATTGCTGAGCAGGTCGAGCAGCGCTCTTGACTTAGCCCGACCGACAAACTCGAGGGCTTCAACCCTTTTGCCCATATCGAGACAGGTTGCAATTACATCGCGATAAAGCTCTTGCCCGCGATCGGCAAAGCTTGTCTTCAAGTCATCGGCCTTGATGAAACCCCGCTGTTCATCGAAGAGATCGACGGCTTCCGCAAAGTATTCAAAAGCCGGACTCAACTCGCCGCAGTCGCGCTTCAAGCGGGCCACATTGCTCAGGTAAATGCGCTCGCCCAGCCTGTCACTAACCAGTCTGGCCAGAGCGATGGCCTCTTCGTAATACTGCCTGGATTCTTCCAGATCGCCTTTAGCCTTGGCGCAGTCGCCCAGGCTGTCGAGATGGGCGGCCATAGACTGCTTATCATCCAGGGAACGGGCCAGTGCAAGGGCCTCTGAAAGTTTGAGAATAGCGCCATCTTGATCGCCGCGGCGACTCATGGCAATGCCCACATTACCAAGCCAGATGCCTTCCCGACGCCGGTCATTGACCCTGCCGGCCAGTTGCCTGGCTTCCTCGTAAGCAGTCAGGGCACCGTCATAGTCTTTCTGCTCGAAACAGACATTACCAATAGAACCACGGCAGATGCTCATGGTGAGAAGATCGTCCTGGTCGGAAGCGAGGGCATAAGCTTTCTCATAGAATTCGACGGCTTTGTTGAACTGACCAAGTTCACTCATGGTCAGTCCGAGGCTGCCAAGCCAGATAGAGAGACTGCCGCCATTATCCTGCGAGCGTTGCTCATAGAGGTCTACGGCGGTTTTGAACCAGCCGCAGGCCTGCTCCAGATGACCCAGACTGAAGGAAACCGAACCCAGATTGGCGGCACTGAGTTCCATAGATACGGCATCTTTGAGAAAGGAAGCACAGTTGTAGGCGTGTTCGAAGTGGTGCCGGGCCCTGGTGTAATCACCCTTTTCCTTCAGGAGTTCGGCCAGGAAGACTCTTGCCAGAATAGCCAGATCGAGGAATTCCTCACGGGAAGCCCGTTCAATCACCTGCTCAAAAGAGGCGGCCGCCTCCGCCACGTTGCCCAACATTTTTTCAGCCTGAGCCAAATAGGTTTTGAGCACAATTTCGATGCGCTCCACACCGGCGGCCTTAGTCAAATCAATGGCCCGCTCGAGTTCAGGTTTGGCAAGCTGGGGTTCGTTGGCGCGAAGACGGTCAAAGGCACTTGCCCCAAGCTCTTCAATAAGCTTGAGCGCCTCTTCCCTCTTTATCTCTTCTCCCATACCACCTCACTCAGTCACCCTGAGCTCTCCCTTTGACCTTGCTCCATTCTACGGCCGGAGAGCCGGTCTTTCGACCACTTAAGCATCTATCCGCGCCGGCGGATTTTTGGACAGGCAAAAAGAACGTCGGCGCCAACCCCGAGTAAGGGGCAAGCGCCACTGTTAGCTTCGCTCCGGCAGGGCAAAGCTCGAACTTAAACGAACTCCGGCTGCGGTTTTGTTCCGACCTTAAAGACTGCTGTGGTAGTCGCCGTAAACCGCCATGGTGGCAGGTTTGGCAACGGGCTGCGCAGCCGGTCTGGAGCTCACGTTGGAGAGCTTGGGAGCCTGACGCTTGGCATTGCGGTAGGCAATCGGCGAATACTGCTTGAAGGCACTGGAGCTATGGTTGGAATTAGCCGCAGTCAAATAAGTGTGGAAACCGGTGGGCTGCAGGTTGGATTTGGCCGGTGCCGCTCCCTGACTGTGCCAGGAGCCGAAATAACTGGGCGTCGGTCTGGCGGCAGCCATGCGATTAGGCATGGGAGAAGGGGCGGACCCTACAGAATTCATGCTGCCCGGAACCGGGGCCGGTGCATGAGCTTTGCCGCCGATGAATTGCTTGAGCGAGGCCTCAGGAATAAGGCTGAGAGGGAAAGGCGGTGGTCCTGCCGAAGAAGCGGACGGCTGCGGCATATTCTGAAAGTCCGCAGCGGTGAAATCGTTCTTGAGCTGCCTGGCCATCATTTCCAGCTCATCATCCTCGTTTTGAGCATCCACATCGGCTTTATGTCCCACAGACTTAGCCATCTCGGTCCACTCGGCGTCACTGGGCGCGCCATTGCCGGTGCTCATGTTGTTTACGGCGCAAGGCAGACCGACTTGACCAGGGCTCATCATGCGCTGGCCGGGCAATACCCGGGGCAGAGCCTTACGGTCGAACTTAGCCACGGCCTGACCGGCTTGCTTCAAGCGGCGGCTGGTTTCGCGGGCGATCATGTCACGAGAGCCGAAGCCGCTTGTGTAATTGCTGTAGCCGGGAGAACTGTATGTGTCATTGACAGGCACGTTGTAGCCCATCTCTACGGTTCCGGCCAGACTGGACTGTCCGGCAGCGCGGTTTTCATCAAGTTGGGGCATCTGCGCGGCCAGGCGGGAAGCTTGCAATTCGGCTTTGCGCGGCAGTTTGCGACCGGGTACGAAGGGTCTCAGCTTGACGCCGTCGTCGGACATAGCCAGGCGCGACTCAACGGCCCGAGCCGAAGAAAGGGTCTGCACCGGCAGGCTGCGCGGCAGGGCTCGCTTAATCGACTCGGCTTTGGACTGAACGACAAAAGATTGATCACTAGTGGGTTTCTGGCTGACAAGCTTGACGGCATGAGACTTACTGGCAGCAGCAGCACGCAAAAAGCTGGCCGTATCACCGGGTCCTTGAGCAAGAGCTTGCTGGGTCAAGACCACCGGCAACGAAGCCGCAACGTTTACGCCTAGGAGAATGGTTTGTGCTTTCATCTGATTCCTGTTCCCGCCAAGAAAACCACTTTTCTAAAGTTTAAATTTGGGGGCAGGAACTGTCACTGGGAAGAATACGCATGAGGTCGGTGGAAAAGCTCAGTTTTCCAAACCTTAATGGGAATGCTCCCACCATGACAACTAATCCCAGACCAGTCGGTAACCGACGCCTCTCACGGTGAGTATATGTTTGGGTTGACTGGGATTGGCTTCCAGCTTTTCACGCAAATACCTTATATGAACATCCACGGTACGGCTTTCGCCCAGGAAGTCGGAGCCCCAGACCTGGGCAAAGAGCTGGTCCCGGCTGAAGACACGGTTGGGCTGCCTGGCCATGGCCATAAGCAATTCGAATTCTTTGAAGGTGAGATCTACAGGTTTGTCGGCCACACTGACGGTGCGGCTCTCCATGTCGATGAAAAGGTCACCGAGTTTAATGCCTTTGGCTGTCTCTTGCACCTGCGGCGTCTCCCGCAGATGGGCTTTCACCCTCGCTACCAGTTCACGCAAGCGCACCGGCTTGGCGATGTAGTCATTGGCTCCCAATTCAAGACCCACGACCGTGTCGATTTCCGACGTGCGAGCGGTGAGCATGAGGATGGGAGTTCGTTTATCGCCGGAGCGAATACGCCTGCACACTTCCAGACCGTCAATGCCGGGCATCATCAGGTCGAGAATTACCAGGTCGGGGCGCTCTGCTTCATAAAGTTGCATAGCCTTGAGACCGTCATGGGCGATAAGTGTGGAGAAGCCTTCTCCGTTTAGCACGTATTGAATGCTGGCGACGATATCCACTTCGTCATCGACTATCAAGAGTTTTTTCATGATTACCAGTTATTGAAACGGACCTAAATAGTAGCACCCTCGGCAAGGGTCCTGAACGCCGCCGTGTTTTCCTTTAAAATGAGGAAAAGAAGGGGTAAGGAAGTGGTCAAGGTACTGCAAAACAGTGCAAACTAAGGGGAAATCGGAACGGATCTACTTTGTGGCGGCGCTGCTTGTGCTGGGCGCCGGTATTTTTTTGACCACGCTGGTTGCCAACACCCTGCCGGTGGCTGTGCTGACCGCCTCCATGCTGGAGCACACCGGCAATCCGGAAGCGGCCATGATGGTCTTGAACACGGAATTGAAGATGAACAGCAAAAACGCGCTGGCCTTGAGACAGAGAGGCCAGCTCTACGGAATTTTGCGCAAGAATCAGGAAGCCCTTACCGATTACAACGAAGCACTGAAGCTGGCTCCCAATCGACCACTGTTTCTGGCGGAGCGCGGGGAAATCCTCTTGAAGCTGCATCAAGAGGAGAAAGCCTACCAGGCCTTCCGGCAAGTGGGAGCCCTTGATCGCAGCCAGGCAATTCCCTTTCACCAGAGGGCCTTCGGCGTTCACTACACAGACGGTGTGCCCACCGATGCGGTCACCCTGGAAAACATCGCCATCGCCATCGATCCCACTGTGCCCAAGTATTACAACAACCGCGCCCTCGGTTATATCAATAGCGGTAACTACCAGAAAGGCGTGGAAGACTGCTTGCAGGGACTAACCTGCCACGAGAGGCTCAGTAGCGAGGCGCGGGAAAAGGGCGAGGAACCGGCTGTAAAGACGCTGCTTCTGGAGAACCTGGCAAGCGCCTATCTGTTTCTCGGGCAATACGACAAAGCCCGTGAAAGTGCCGAGGCCGCCATTCAATGGGCCCTCAAGCACTATGACGAGAAGCCGGAAAGCCTGGGCGATTTGCCTTATGTCTATCGCATCCTGGCTTTTATAGGGTCGAAAGATTACCAGGGCGCCCTGAAAGCAGCCAATGCCGCTCAGCAGAAACTGCCGGAAAACAGCAAAATCATGGCATTGAAAGCCATGGCTCTAAGCGCCCTCAAGCGCCCCGAGGAAGCCCGGGCTGCCGCCCCCCAGGAAGAAGACGCCCGGGTGGAGGGTCGCGATCAGTTCTCGGACATGACCGAAACGGCGCTTGAGGCCGGGAATTTACCCCAGGCTCTGCAGTTCAGCGAACTGGCCAATTTAGCCTCTCCCGATGACACTTATGCAGTGCTTCTGAGAGCCAAGGTGCTCTATCAGATGAAGCAGTACGACAGATGCCTGGCTGATATCGCCACGGCCATAGACCTGAGCGGCTCCGTAGACAGCAATCAGACCGGCAAGGCCCTCTATCTGAAGCATCAGACCTTGAAAGAAATAGGAAGAGATGAAGAAGCCCTGGCCGCTCTCGATGAATCTCGCAAACTGGGCTTTAAACCGCCACCCAGGCAAGTGCCTATCTTTTACTAATAGGACAAATCAGCCAAATATTGCTAACATCAACACAAGCAAGGTCATGCAATTTAAGGTATAGGTGCACAAAGAGTGCGGCGTCCAAAGATAACACTGAGTGAAAGAGAGCTCACCCCCCTGAGCCTGGCAGTGTTCTTGCTGGCCCTCTCGTTCATCTCGCCGGCTGCTATCAACCAGGTTCTGGCCAAAGCCAAGGGCGCCTCTTCCGGCGCGGCACCGGTACAGGGCATGATGCTGGGCTTCAGCCCCTATCCCATGATGATCCAACCGGTGCGAATCGGCATCACCACTAAAGCTCCAGTTGTAAGGGTGGCAGTCTGGCAGCCGGGAGCCATATTTATTGGGGGCAGACCTATATTTGCCCTCAAGCCCGGCATGGTTTACGGCATCACCCCTGGAAAAGTGACCGAACTGGCCACCGGTTCCAGTATGGCCCTGCCCTATGGGGAAAGGGCCTATGTCTCGGCACCGGATTACCGGGTCTGGACGGCCAACCGCTGGTACAGAGGCTGCATCGAAATTATCAATATGCCGGGCTATGTAACGGCGGTCAATTTACTGGATATGGAAGAGTACTTACTGGGCGTGGTGCCTTCCGAAATGCCCTCCAGCTGGCATCTGGAAGCCCTCAAATCGCAAGCAGTGGCAGCGAGAAGCTATGCCTACGCCCACGTGGGTCCTGGCTCCAAATGGAAGAGCGACGGCTTCGACATGGTGCCCGATGTGCGCGATCAGGCCTATAAAGGTCTGGCGGCGGAAGCCAACTCCACCTTCCAGGCCGTGCATCAAACTCGCGGTCTCATCCTGAAAGATTCCGGCAAAGTCAAACCCGGTTTCTACAGAGCCACTGTCGGCGACAATGAATTTGAAAACCTCAACATTCGCAAAAGTACTGTTTCACAGACCAACCTTGAGCGAGTCACCGGCGTAAAAAATATCGTCGGTGTCACGGTCAGGCAATGGGATGCCACGGGCAACGCCGTGAGAGTGGCGATCATGGGCACCAAAGAAGCCAAGGAAGTCTACGGCATTGCTCTAGCTAAGATGCTCAACTTTGCCACCGCCGGCATTCTCGACGTACACGAAGAAGGGCCCAACTGGGTTTTCACCTGTCGTGGTCCCGGCAACGGCGCCCGTGGTCTCAGCCAACATGGAGCCAACAAGCTGGCCAAGGGCGGCTGGCGCTTCGATCAAATCTTGCAGCAGTACTATCAAGATCCCGACGGCAAACTCAGACTTGATTTCGTACACGGCTATCACGGCGTGGCCGCCTTCCATCCCATGACCGGCCCCAAGACCGTCAAAAAAGCCTCAACCGTCAACTACACCAAAGGACCGCTCATCGAACATGACGGGCCCAAAGCCAAGCCCTCAGACGGAAAAGACGGCGACAAGGAAGACGAGAAAGACAAGAATTCTACGCCTCCCGTGAAAGACGACACCAATTTTTCGCCCTGATTTCTAAAGGTAAGGAAAGCGGACGCCGCCCCTAAGCGCCTGCGGCCAGTTTACTGAGCTTCGCTCTCAGACCTTGAATGGTAGGAGTATTGGCACCATTGAAGCGCTCATAAATACTGAGGGCCCGGCAATAGATCAAGTGGGCGCGCTCGGCAAACTCCTTGCACTGATAGTGTTTGGCCGCCACACTCAAGGCTTCACCAAGACGCACCAGTTGCGAAGCAAGGGCGACGCCGGAGCCGTTATGAACACATTCGGTTATCTCCACCTGCCGCTCCAGAACGGCGATGCGATCGTAATAGAGAGCCAGGCGTCCGTATACTTCCGATAACTGTGAGAGCACCGCCGATAGTTCTAGAGAATTAGCACCATGCTTGTGCGAGAGTATATCGAGCAATTCCTCAAAGACGGCACGAGCAGCCACATAAACCCCTGTACGGCTGTAGTATTCGCCCAACTTACAAAGCACACTTAAAGTGTGCTCGCTGTCGGAGCCAAAATCTTTCTCTGCCGCACGCAGGGTGGCCAGATAAAGTTTCTCGGCCTGCTCCGACTCGGAAAGCTGTTCCAGCACCAGAGAGAGTTGCTCAACTGTGGACAACAAGGGCTGGAAGTAGCGGTCGGAACCAAAGGAACGCTGACTGAGGCGAAGGGCGTAGAGACGCTCCAGGTAGGGTCGCGCTTGCTGATAACGAGCACGTCCTATATAAAAGGATGAAAGATTCTCCAGGTGGGGGGCCACTTCACCATGGCTTGCACCATAGAACTCTTGCGATACATCCAGGGCCAGTTTATAAAGACGCTCGGCTTCGTCAAAACGCCCTTCGGAAAGATAGGCTCTCGCCATAAGTGCATGGTCGAAAAGATTTTCCTGGGCGGCGCCACTGGAGAGAGGCAACTTCACCGAAATTTCCGAGGTAGCCGCAGTCGGCTCGCTGGTAAGGGCTCCTACCGGAAGGCTAGTTACTGATTCCATATTGATTGCCGACCTTTACTGAATTCCCGCCGCCTAAGCTATAGCTGAGCATCCTAGTCAGTCCCAAAAGAATTGACAAGAGAGCCAGTCGATATCCTCTCCCCATACTGCAATCAAAGCCTTGCCAATACAGGGTTTTCAGCAAAATTCAGGGGTTAATAAAACAACATTATTTCGTTGTCATTTTTTCTTCTGCCCCTTCAGCAGGCGATCCATTACTCGCCAGGAATCCTGAGCCAGGCGATCGAGGTCGTGCACGGAAATCTCAAAGGCGGCAGCCAGGTCATTCAAGGGCTTATTCTCATAGGGCTCCTTGTTGAGAGCTTGCAATTGGCTGAACTTACTGTCGAAGTCGGCCAGCAAATCGTCCATAAGCTGCAATTTCTTCATGGCTTCACTGTCTGAGCCCAGTGCCACCACTTCGTCTCGAAGCACGGTGGCAGTATCACGGGCTTGCTTCATGGAGTCTGAAACATCGGTCATAGAAGCGTTGAAAAACTTGGGTCTGACAGGCAGATAAGGAGCTTGCTCAGGATCTACAGCCGGTGTCTGAGCGGCGAAAGGAGCCAGAAGCGGGTTCTCGCTCGACCAGGGGTCCATCAAGAACATGTCGCCCCCCACCGGACTAACGGCTGAGACCTGCCGCCGATTTACTTCATGTCGCAGGTCTTGCAGATGCCTTTTCAGGCGCCGCAAAACTTCATGCATATCGCGCAAGGAAGCAAGCAACTGGCCCTCCTCCTGCAAACGGTCCTCCTTGCTCAAAGGCAAAGTTGACTCAGCCGGCACGGCAAGACTACCGGCTGGACCGGCTAGGGCTTCCATACCCGGACTAAAGACTTGACCCAGAGCGAGCCCGGCGGCGAGTAAGAGAGACATTTCAAACTTCATGATCACTTCCTGTTGGTGGGCGACTGACTGGCATCAATTGACTTCCCGGCCGGAGCACTGCCCGGCGGATCCGTCTTTTTCTCATCCACCAGGTTGAATTGACTGATCCATCCCGGGGGACGCAAGAAACCAAAGCTTTTTTTACGCTGCCAGTGCTGAGGCTTATAGGGTCCGCCCGCCACTTCATAGTAAGAATAGAGCGCACCGCGGCTCAAGTACGGACCTTGATCGGTATTGAAAAGTATGAAGAGAGCACCGGGATCTCCCAGACCCATGCTGGCACCACTGCCGGTGTAGATGCAGCCGCTGGTAGCACCGGAAATAGCCGGAAGGATCTGGTCGATATTGGCCAGCAGTCGAAAATCCGGCAGGGGCAGCGCCTCCGACGCAAGCTCCTTCTCACTTATCTTCACCAGCCTCTCGGTCAAACGCACAAAGTCATCACCCTTGGTACGAAGGCTCTCAGGCATGGCATTGAGACGGGTCAATTCCTTCATAGACTCGCTCAAGAAAGCGGCAATTTTTGAATAAATGGCTATGCTCGGTTCAAGGTAATGAAAGTTAGCGGCAGCGGGCTTGCCGGAGCGCGCCATATTGCCGGAAGCAGATGAATTGCCGGAAGCAGATGAACTTGATAAAGGAGGCGGGGCAGATGCAGGAGAAGAACTTGCAGCACTACCGGCAGTAGCACCACCTGTCGCCGCAGGAGGCGCCGGTTTGCTCGCTGTGGTTGACTCCGGCGCTTTTGCCGGCGTATTGCCGACGCTCGCGCCCGGTACTGCCGGCGGTGGCGGATACAAGGTTGTATCAATGGTCAGGAAAGAGTCTACAAAAGCGCCGGAGGCACTGAGCAGACGCTGCTGCATCCAGACCGTAGACAGCAAGCAGGCCTGGCTGCCTTTCTTGAGCGGTTTGAAATATTCGCTGATCAAAGACCAGCGCTTTTCTGTCTGCCGCACCATGGCATCGGCATCCTCAGGTCTGCGCCGGGATAGAACCCTGACGAAATCAGGAACGATGTTTATAGCTCGACTGTCAATCTGCTCGGCCAGAACGGAAAGGGCATTACTTGCCTGAGGGCAACCCATGGCAAAGAGGTTGAGTAGCGAGAGCGGCACAATCGCCTTGTCCTGACCCTCCTCCTGATAGGATGCAGCCAGATCCTTCAAGAAATCCAGTTCTACCGAAGATACCGGCACGAAAAGGCGAAAGACGGTTGTAGTATCTTCCTCCTTGCGCGCCCTGGACATATCAAAGATCGAGGTAGCATCGAGGCCCTGCGGTTTCTGCTTCTTGATGGAAATCAAAAGACGGGCCCGGGCCAGGGGCTGAGCCAGGGTGACAAGCAGGTCTTTGAACTCCAACTTGGCGTCAGTGAAGATGGCCTTCATTTCCTCGGGATAAATGGTCGGCTCTTTACTCAGTTGCCCCTGGCTCAAGGCCAGCACTATGTCGGTCAGGCGGCGCCATTTCTCCATGAGAATCTTGCCGTCAGCGCTTCTGCCCAATTGCACGGCCCGAAAGAGCAGCACGGCCCGCCGGAAAGAGTTACCACCGCCTGCTTGCGTATTGATGGTCAGATCAGAAAGGCTCAAAGCCATGCGGGACAACCAACTATAGGCGCTGTAAAAACGCGCCGCGCGGCTCACCCCGTAACTGCCCAGGGAACCGTAAAAACCAGCCGGTCTGAAGCTTGCATAGTCTATTTCGCGGCTGAATATGGGCGAGCTGGCCTTCTGCCCCTTTTTCATAAGAGCGATCTCCGCCTGGGCCAGGTCGGAAGCACCGCCCATATCGGGAATCGGCTCATCGGGACGCAAGAGCTTGATGGATACAAGAATGAAACCCAGATTACGCTGAATGTCATCTTTGATTTCAGCAATATCGCAATTACGGTAATCTTTTACGCAAGAATCCCGCAAGTCTTTGAGAAAGTCGTAAAGCTCCTGATAGAGCGTATCTTCAACCACCTTGACGGTGAGCGTGTTCATATAAGTAAAGTAGGCGTGCACAAAGGTGTCGGCCGTAACAAAATTGCTGCGCCCGGAAAGCCGGTTGTTCTGATAAATTCCGTACATAGTATCGTAGGCGGTGCCCTGGTCGGCGCTGCCATGCAGAACCACCATATGATAGTAAGCCAGGGTCTTGATGTTTTCCGGCGACAAGCCGGATATCTTGATGCCGCTCAAAGAGAGCGGTTGCGGCGTACTGAGGTTGAGGTTGACCACGGGAAATATATCGGAGGAACTACTCGGCGTCAGGCTGCGGCTGGGATTCTCCAGCTCATTCAGTTTTATGATGCTGCTGTTGCGAAAACCGGATTCGCCCAGCCCTCGCACCGAGGAATCAGTCACCCCCTGGGCCAGAGCCATTTGCGAAGACGGCAAAAGCGCCCCTGATACCAGACTGACAGCCAGAAGTGATGCCAGGCTGCCGTTTAGCAGACGCAGTTGCACCTTCAGCGATCGGTAAAGAGTAGTCTGTGCTGGCAAATCTTAGCCTCCGAATTCGGAGCAAAAGCTACAGGCAGGGGTTTCAGGGCAAGCCAGCTACGCAACTGATCAAACCTGGCACCGCCCAGCATATGACCGCTCTGACCAAGCACAAGGGTCTGGTAGAACTTTTCATCGTCACTCATATCTATGAGCAGACGCATGGTCGAACCCTGACTGGATAAGAACTGATCTTTGCCGCGGGCCAGGGTGCTATCGGTAGTATTCACCGTGTCCTGGTCACCGCTCAAGCGTACCCCGTTCATAGAAAGCAAGGGAGCCAGTACAGGATCGGCCTGGGGGAATACTTGCAAGACAAAGTGAGGGAAATTACCCTTGTGCAAATCACCCCAACGCCAGCGGCTGCTTTCATCGGAATTGCTGGCCATGCGGATATCCTTTATGGCCTGCACAAAGGATGTGATGATGAAATTCTTGAAAGTCCGCTCCTCCGGCGGCAGCCAGTTGGTGCCCTTCTCCTTCAAAATAGTTTCCACAAACTTGGGCCAGGAAGGATAGCGCTCCAGATACTCATTAGTGAGTTGACCACCCAACCTGGGAGCGAGAACCCGCCGCACCACAGTGCGCACAAAGCTCTCATAGACAGCAGCACCGGCACTGTTCTCCAGTACGGCACCGTCCCACTTATCGAGCGCATCCATGGCGGCAAGCTGGTAGGAGTCGATCAGGTCAGACTTAGCCACGGCTTCAGTGAGTGTAGCCTTCACCAAAAGCGCCAGAGGAGCCTGGCTGTCACCCTGTAATACTGCCATCTCCGGTAAACCGGCTTTGGCACCTTTAAAGGCCTGCAAAACAGAAAGCACCCTCTGCCCGCGGTAAAGGTTTATGTTAAACGGCATCTCGGGCTTGAAGTCTTGAAAATTGGCAACGAAGTATCCCAGAGGAGGATTGAGCCCCTGCATCAGGTCTTTGAAGGGAATGGTGGAAACCCAGTCGCCTGTGCCTGTGAAACCGGGAGCCAAAAGGCAGCCCTCATGGGGACCGAAGGCCGCCCCGGCAGCTCGCAGGGGAATCGTCCCGGCTTGCTGATATCCGCAGGCACCGGCCTTATCTACATAGAGAGCCGTAAAAGGAGAACCGCTGTAATGAGAGAGGGAATTTTGAAATTCCTTAAAATCTTTAGCCCGGCTTAGTTCCAGCAGTGTCTGAAAATAGGAGGCACCACCCTTGGTGGGAGTCACCGCCCCGATCCAGGACAAACTGACGCCGCTCTCCTCGCTCTTGAATAGTAGCGGACCGTGCTTGGTCATACCTACTTTATGCAGAAGATTAGAGGTAAAGAGCAACTTGTCGGAAAAGCGTACCGGAATCTCCTCGACAACCTCGGAGGCATTCTCCCAACCCTGCGCCGTCTTATATTTGCCGGGGAACTGGGTCGAAAACTGCTCCAGGAAAAGGTCTTGCACGTCTACTTTCATAGCCAGCAGACCGAAACCAACCTTATCGTTGCGCCCGCACATGATGCCCGGCACACCGGCGATAGTGGCACCGGCCAAATGCAGGTCGGGGCTGCGCAAACTGACCAGATACCAGTCGGATGGCATGGTGTAGCGATGGTGTTTGTCCAGGGCCAGGATAGCGCCTTTGGTATCGGTAACTGACTGAGAGAGTACCCAGCCATTACTGCCGGTGCATGGCGCCGGGCTGAGAGCGGCAAGGGCAGGGTCAGATAGTTGGGAACCTAGTGCCGAAGCAATCAGGGGCGCCGTCTTTAGCGTTCCCACTCGAGCCGGAGCGGAAAAAGGTCTCTCAAACAAGAAGGAGGCATCTTTATTGCCGGTCTTATCGAGCACTCGCTGGCGCAAATCGTCCAGGCGCCAGGATTCGTCCTGTTCATACTGACTGTGTTTGAGTATGGCTAGAGTATCAAGCGGGGTCCAGGGACGCGGGCTATAACCAAGGAGGAGAAACTCCATGGGCAGCCGCTCTTTATTGCCGGAAATATAGGAATTGACACCCTGACAGTAAGCATCTAGAACCGTGACCACGTCTTTGGGTAGATTTTTCAGTTCCTCTTTGACAATGCGTCCGATGCCCACTGTGCGCATCAGTTTGTCCTGGGTAAGAGTCTGGGCGCCATAGACTTCAGAAAGCTGGCCAAGCGCAGCGCGGCGCGCCATATCCATCTGGAACAAGCGGTGCGAAGCTGTGACATAGCCTTGCACACGAAAGAGATCAATATCGTTGCCGGCTTCAATATACGGCACCTGGCGATCATCAAACTTAACTGCCGCACCGCGTGACAGTTCAGCTAAATTGACAACACCGTCGAGAACCGGCAGTCGACTCTGGGCCAGAAAGAAAAGGGCAGCAACAGCCAGAATGCCGGTGAGGAGAATAATCGAAGCAAGTCTTATAAGTATCAAAGGTTAACAGGCTCTATTTTTACAAAAGAAAAGCGATCAGTAGCTCAAACCACAATTATAGATCTTTCCCGCTAAGGAACGAAGAAAGGTAGTCACGCACTGAAGAAAAGTCACTGCTCAAGCGGATTAGCAGATTCTCAACATCGCCTGAAGACCGACGGGCCGCCCGTTCCAGCTCGAGGGCCGTGTCAGATAGGGGCACGGCTGTCATGACAACTGCAAGCCCTTTCAACTGATGGGTAAGACGTATCAACTCATCGACTCGACCATTTTCATAGGCAATGGATATATCACTGATCAGACCATCGCTCTCCTGCAAAAAGCTTTCTATCAAGCGCGGCAACTCCTCCGTTCCATAGAGATTGACCAGCTCATCCACATCTACAGTTGAGCCCTGCCTCGTGTTTGCACTGATTGCCGACTGAGCAGGCGCACCGGCTTCAGAAGACTCGGCACTCTTCTTCGACAATTCACGCGACGGTTCGCGAGAAGATAGCGAAGCCGGCACCGGTTCCGCTTCGCTCACATGAAGAACCCAGCGGTTGAGAACCCTCAACAGATCGCTCTGGCTGACCGGTTTAGAAAGGTAATCATCCATGCCGGAAGCCAGGCAATTCTCCCGATCACCTTTCATGGCCGAGGCCGTCATAGCAATGATCGGCACATGATGGGCGCCACCCTCCTCGCGCCGGATCACTGTCGTCGCCTCATAGCCGTCCATTTCCGGCATCTGGCAATCCATCAAAACCATTGCGTACTTACGACTGCGAACAGCTTCAACAGCCTGCCTACCGTTCTTCACCACCTCCGCCACATAGCCGAGTCGCTCCAGTTGCCGCAAGGCCAGCTCCCGCATAACCGGGTTATCCTCGGCCACCAGTACCCTGTAAGGCGAAACTTCAGTAACCGGCACAGCCGTTCTCAGCACCGGCAGGCGGCTGCTGCTCTTGCGCAGTATACCGCCGTCAGAGAGGTTTTCCAGAGAGGGCACAGTGCCCGGAGCCCGACTCAATTCGCCGGACAGGAGCCGTTCGAAGGCATCCATCAGATCGACAAAACGGCTGGGCTTCATCAGGAACATCAATTTGACCTGCATATCATCGGTGATACCGCCGTCGCTCTGGTATTGCCGAAAGTGCCTTCTTGCATGAGTCAGAAGTTGCTCTTCCAGTGCTCCCAGTACACCCTGTACCTCCACCGGAGTGAGGACCATAATCCTTACACCTTGCTCAAACTGCAAGAACTCGCCATTTTGACTATCCAGAGCCTCACTGAGCGCCCGCAAAGCAAGTTCGACCGGTCCAAGCAGGGGGGTCTCGACACCAGCTTCACCTGTAGAAACAGGAAGACTGCCCACATCAAGAAGGAGAGCACGCACCGGCTCAGAATGGGCCGGCATCGGCGAAGACCGGCCCGCCCCCTGCCGGCTACCACCGAGTTCCAGGGTATGCACCGAAAGCGGCCAGCGGGAGGAGCGCAGGTAGGCGGGCATGTGCGTGAGAGTAGCAGCGGAAGCACTGGCTAAGAGGACAGAGTAGGGCGACTCTCTCTTGGAGAAGCCGTTCCGGCCCAGACCTGTACCCGCCGAGACGGTTGAAGCAAGGTCTGCCGCATTCAAATAAGCCTTGACGGCGTCATCTACGGAACGGGCTCCGGCGCAAATGGGCAACGGCAGATCGAACCAGAAACTAGCTCCTTTGTTTTCCTCACTGGAAAAATCAATCCGCCCGCCCATCAATTCCACGAGTAATTTACAGATGGAAAGACCCAGACCGGTACCGCCGTAGTTGCGAGTTGTAGAGCCGTCGGCCTGAAAAAAGGGATTGAAGAGGCGATACTTGGCCGTGGGAGACAAGCCGATACCGGTATCGGATATGGTGAATCGCACCATGTCCGGGTAAGCAGGAGAATTATCCACGGAAATGGCAACCTCGCCGCTATTGGTAAACTTGACGGCATTGCTGGTCAAATTGAGGAGAATCTGTCTGATCCTGACTGCGTCACCAAGCACGGTCTCAGGCAATTCCGGCGCCACATAAGTAACAAGAGAAAGCCCCTTCTTCCTGGCACTGGGAGCCAATAGTTCGGCGCTGTCCTCCACCAGGTTGAGGAGATTGATTTCGGTCACCTCCAACTCCAGGTGCCCGGCTTCCATCTTGGAGAAATCGAGAATATCGTTGATAATTGTCAGAAGCGACTGAGCGGAATCTTTCACCATGCTGGAAAACTGTCTTTGCTCATCGGACAAATTTGTGTCGAGAAGAAGCTCCGACATACCGATAACAGCAGAGATAGGGGTGCGAATTTCATGAGAGATATTGGCTACGAATTCCGACTTCACCTTGGAAGCTTCCATAGCCGCATCGTAAGCCAGTTCAAGCTTGCGGGTTAGAGACTCCAGCTCTTTATTGACGGCAGCCAGTTTCTCTACCCTCTCGGAGAGGTCTTCATTTAGTTTGCGAATCTTTTCGTCAGCATACCTCTTTTCCGTGATATCGGTAACGAGTCCGTTGAATATCACATCGCCATTTTCATGAAATTCCGGCGTCGACTCGGCATGTATCCATCTTTCGCCGGCCGGGGTCTCAATGCGCCCTTCGAAAATGAAAGTCTTCATCAAGCGAGAAGACTCTTCCAGGGCTTCTTCAAGCTGCGGCACATCCTCCGGATTGAGCAGGGTATAAAGCAATTCGGGACTGGCCATAATCTCTTCCGGACTGATACCAAGTATGGCACCACAGCCGGGACTGACGTATGGGAAGTAGAAGGTACCGTCGGGGCGACGCAAATACTGATATATTCCACCCGGCATGTGGGAAGCCAGGTTATGAAAGCGCGCTTCACTCTGGCGCAGAGAATTCTCCGTGGCCATCCTGGCTGAAATGTCTTTATCGAAAATGTAATAGCCCTGGAAGTGCTTGTATTCTCCCTCCACCTTAACCAGTGTTACTTGTTCGTGGAAGGACTGACCGCTAGCCTTGCGTCCAGACAGTTCCGCCTCAGCCTTACCTTTCCGGAGCATTTCCTCGTAGCAATCGAACCAGGTGCTCTGGTCTTCCGGCGCAATGAAATCAATTACCGAGCGCCCGACGAACTCTTCCGAAGACAGTCCATGCAGACCGGCATAAGACTCATTGACGGAAAGATAACGATTATGCGAATCAACCTTGGCAATGCCCTCAACGGCATTCTTCAAAGCCATACTCATATCATAGAGTTCAAATTCGGCAGCCTTTCTATCAGTAATATCGTAAGCCACCGAATAGATGGCGTCGCCGTCAAGAGAGGCGCTGGCACTCCAGAGCAACCAGCAAATCGATCCGTCTTTGCGCACATAACGATTTTCAAAATTGCGTATGTAGCCGCCCTTATTAAGATGCTCGGCCAGCGCTATGGTTTTGTCCAGGTCTTCGGGATGAACAAAAGAAGTGTATGGTCGCTCCAGCAATTCGCTCAGGGAATAGCCCAGTTTCTCTTCCCAGGCCGTGTTCAAGCGGCGAAAATAGCCGTCTTTCCCGGCAATGCAAAGCAAGTCGCGACTGAGCGCGAAATATATATTGGCTTCGTCCAGCTCTTTAGTGCGTTCGGCAACTTTATTTTCGAGATCTTCCCGAATGGCCAGAAGCTCTTCTTCGACATTCTTCAATTTGGAGATATCGGAAGCAAAAACAATCACGCCTCTGATATTGCCGAACTGGTCCATGTAAGGAATCTTATCGGTGGAAACCCAGGTCTTGCTGCCGTCACCAAGCAAGTGTTGTTCCACAATTCCCAGTTTCGGTTTGCCGCTGGAAATCACCTCCAGATCGTCGGCATAATAATAGTCGGCTTCATCTGGATAGAGCTCCCAGTCGGTCTTGCCGGTCATCTGCCAGGGCTCCATACCTCGAATGGCAGCACCGGCTCTGTTGACGCGCAAGATTCTACCGTTTGTGTCCTTGAACCAGACCATCACCGGCATGGCATCGAGAATTGCCTCCTCGTGCTCTCTTTGAATGGTCAATAGTTCCTGGGCAATGCGCCTTTCAAACACCACTGATAAATGGGCGGCGATCTCATCGATGGCATTGAGCAAGAACTTGTCGGGCACTATCAAATGCCGAGAAAAGACCTCAAAAACACAGACCAGCTCATCCCCATTACGCACGGGGAAGGCAAAACCGGAACGCAATTCCTTACTTTGAGCCAGCCTCTTGCGAGGTTCACAACTGAGATCGTCGGAAAAAACGGCGCCACCAGATACGGCGGCCAGGCCGGGCAGGCCTTCGGCAATCTGCGGATCAAACAAGTGCTCCAGGCTTTCCTGCCGTAAGCCATTGATTTCAAACTCGGCATCCTGGTTCAGGGTAGCAAAATAAACTTGCGGAGAGGCCTTGAGAAAACTGGCGCCCTTGTCAAGGAACCAGACCTGACCGAAGCAAAGATCAAGCAATTCGCAAATGCGGGAAAGGCTGACCTGAGCAATATCCGGCACACTTTCCAATTCCGATGCGGCCAGGGTCACTTCCACCACCAGAGCGAGAGCTTCCTCCACCCGCCGACGTTCGCTCACATCGGTGCTGATGCCGCGTAAGAGCTTGGGCTCGGAGTCTTCGAAAACCACCTGCACCCGGTCCGAGAGCCAGACTATTTCACCACTGGACTTTACAACTCGATAAGTAACCTGATAGCGATTATTGAGGGCGGTGACCGAGCTCTTTGCCCTGGCCAGAAGTTGCAAATCGTCAGGATGAACGATACGGCGAAAGAGGTCCGGATCTTCCAGCCACTTGTCAAGCGGATAACCAAGCAGGTCCACGACATAGTTGGAAACATAGGTGATAGCCGAGGACTGAAAATCGGCTTCCCAGATAATGGCTTCAACCGAATTAATCAGATCCTGAAAGCCAAAGCCGGTGAAACTTGGTCCCGACTGACCGTTTCCATCTTCGCCGGCTTGGCCGTGTTCAAGGTCAACCGTTCCAGCTTCGATGTTTTCGCCAGGATTCACCAGGAGGCCTCAAGCTTATTACTAGCAGGGTTAATGGTCTGTTAATGCAATTTCTGCACCTGCTTCCTAAGATATCATCTCAGAGGTTAGAGAAAAGGCGCGTCACCATGGCTGCCGGGAAACGAAATAGCCAGATTATCGTTATTTGCGGGGGATCCGGCTCCGGCAAGTCCACCTTAGCCAAGAAGTTCATCGGTGCCTCAATTCTCTCCACCGACCATTTCTACAAAGACCTGACCGACCTCATTCCCAAAGAAGACGGCACTTTTGACTTCGATCATCCCTCGGCGGTAGACCTGGAAGAATGCGCCAGGGCTTGCACCAACCTTCTCAAGGGTACAGCGGTAAACATCCCCGTATACGATATGCGCAGTTGCAAACGCGTGGGCGAACAAATCGTTCCCCCGCCTGAGCGTTCCATCGTGGTGGTGGAAGGAATTTTCGCCTTTCATTCTCCTTTGAGAGAACTGGCCACCCTGAAGATTTTCATTGACACGCCCATAGATCAGCGCATGGCCAGGCGCCTTCGCCGCGATGTTGAAAGAGGGCGTTCCACCCTCGACACAATCAGGCACAGCCTGGCCGTGGAAGAAGCTTATACCCGCTATGTGGAGCCCATGCGAGAACTGGCCGACCTGGTTTTGATGGGCGAGGAAATGAACGGCAGTTTCTCCATCTAGCTCTAACACTATCCCCAATGCTGCAGCCATTTAGATGTCCACGGAAGACCCAAAATTAGAACAGTCGCTGTCCGCTCCAGATGGACATTTGAAGCGGACGGTGGGCATCCTGATCTTGCTCTATTTTGCCCTGCGCTTGCCCTGGCTCTTTATGGTGCCGATGGTGGGTGCTCCCGACGAATTTTCGCACTTCTGGGTGCTCAAATTTATGGCCGAGTACCTGCGCCTGCCGGAAGCCGCTGAAGTAGCAGCCGGGGGACCATCGGCCGTCTACGGCTCCCTGCCGCAAATCGGCTATTTGCCCCATGTGTTCACAGCCCGCCTCTTGCCTCTCATGCCGCTGCCGGGGCTCTCCGGCTGCGATCTTTCGGTGACTGCCAGATTCGGTAGCCTTCTGGTGGGGCTGCCCCTGCTCCTGTGCTCGATTTATATGGGGCGCAAGCTCTTCCCGGACCGCCTCAGCCAGCAAGCCCTGCCGCTCATGGTGGTTTTTCACCCCCAACTGATCCTGGTGCACACCTATATCAATAACGACTCCACAGCCATCAGCCTGGCGGCAGTGGTGCTCCTTTTGCTGACCCGGATGCTCTTCCTTGGTCCCAGTCTGCTGCTTACCTTCATGACCGGCCTCACTTGCGGCTTTCTCTCCCTCACCAAATACTCGGCCTACGCCGTTTTCCCGGCCACACTTCTAGGGCTATTGCTGGCTTTCCACAAAGCCAAAACACCGCCTCTAAAAATCGTCCTGCATCTTTTTGTCTGCGCCGCCTCAGCCCTGTCCGTTTCGCTCTGGTGGTTCCTGCGCACCCTAAAACTCTATCCAGGCGACCTGCTCGGCACCAAGACCATGTTCCGCACCTGGGCCATCACCTATCACCGCGATCTCAATTTCTACATGACGCCCTGGCAGGTTATGAAAGAGCACCGCTGGTGGCGTTCCATTCTATTCTCGTTCTGGGGACTCTTCGGCTACATGGACATCTACCTGTGGCGCTGGGTCTACTGGACATATTTCGGCTATATGGTCTTAGCTCTTGCTACGTGCCTGAGAGCCGCTTTCGTCTGCCTGAAAAACTGGAAGAAAGTGCAATCCTCCAGCCAGGAGCAAGCCAGGGCCTACACCTGGGCCGTGCTCGCCGCCACGCTCATCGGCAATATCATGGCTATGGTCTATGCCTCTACAGTGAACCTGGGGGGTGGACAGGGGCGCTATCTTTTTCCATCGGAAATCCCTATTATGTCCTTACTTGTAGCCGGGCTTCATTTGACCGGTAACTGGAGGAAACCCCTTTTGCTCAGCCTGATTATATTCAACGCACTTGTTTCCATAGGCTGCTTCATCTATCTGTTTCCCCGCTATGGTTTTCACTTCATCAGGACATACTGACCTATGAATGAAGCTTTGAAAGCCCAGCTAGTCAGCAAGCTGAAATCAACTTTCTGCGTCTACTGCGCTTCCATTTTGCTGTCTTTCCCCATTGCAGTCACCCTGATTGCCTTGATCACGCCGGCTCTGGTGCCCTTGCAAGCCGAAACCGCCGCCTACGGCGTCAAAACCTTCATCAACCGCAACGGCAGCCATGATCTCAACTCTCTCGAAATCACACGCCTTTTGGAGAGATACAACCTTTCCTGGCTCTACATAACCGACGGCAGTTCCAAGCCTTCGACGGAAACTTCGCGCTTCGCTCCGAACATGGTGGACTACCCCATGCGCAGCGGCACCATCAACTTACGCGGCACCGAATACTACGAAGCCGTCCTGGCCCTGCCCAGCGGCTACATGATTCATGTGGGCATGGATTGCACCTATCCCGGTTTGCCGCTTTCCGCCCTGGAGGATATTCTCTTCTTCTGGAATATGCCCTTTCGGGGCGGCACGGTGATAGCCATATTCCTCCTGGCCGGCGGTATCAATTTCATTGTCTTGAGCCGCATCTTCCTCACCCCGCTGGCTAAATTCCGCCAGGATATAGACAATCTAGCCGCCACCGCCGCACCAAGTCTGGTGGCATTCGATAAAATCACGCTCTCGCCTCTGGCATCGAGCGAATTGTGGAATTTAAAAAAGTCGGTGCACAGCTTATTTGAAAGCCTTGGCCAGCATGAGCGAGGGAAAGAGAGAGCCAATGCCGCCGCTCCCGTCAAAGATGGTCCCTGGCAAAATCCGTCAGAAAACGAGCTACAAGCGGTTTCGGACGGTCGCCTGCCCGGGCTCGGCGACCGCAAAGCAAAAACCACCGTGCATGCCCTCAAAGCCTTGAAACAGTCGGAAGAAACTTTCGGAGAAAATATTACCGAAGGGGTTCTGGAAAGATTCCCCGGTATAGTAAGCGGGGTCGTCTTCATGAAAGGCGACGTCCTCGACGGTAAGAGCACCAGCGACTGTATAGTCAAATCGGCGGGGCTGAACACCGGTCAACTGCTGGAATTGCAAAACCTCAATTTGCTTCCCATTTTCGAACAGGCACGCACTTCCGGCAAAGCCATAAATCTCGGTCCGATGTCTCTGAAGCGTACCGGACTCGATGCCATCATGCACAAGCTCAACGCCCAGCATATCGTGCTAGCCCCGATTCGACACCGCAGGCGCTACCTGGGCTTCATGCTGGTGCTCACCACTGCCGCCCTGGGACCGGATCAAATCAGAGCCCTGGAGCGCCTGCTGGACCAGACGGCATCGGTATACAACAGCCTGCTTCTGCGGGAAGCCAAAGAAGAAAAGATCTGGACAGACCCACTCACCAAATTGAGAAACCGTTCTTATTTGCAGGAAGTCGTCACAGATCTCACCACCACCATCAATGTCACCAGTGGTCAGACCTATGCCATAGCCTACTTCAGCGTCAACTCCGAGACCGGCAGCACTGACGACAATCTCGATAACTACGCTCTCTGCGTGGCCAAAGCCCTCAGTCATTTAAAGGAAACCCAGCATCTCTCAAAACTGGGCGACCTCTCCAAGTTGGAATTCATCAGAGCCCAACCCCTGGAATTTGCCCTGATCATAAGAGGCGAAAACGAAACTTTCTACGAAGAATGCTGCCTTGAGCTGAGTCGACTGGTAGAGACTTCCTTAAGAGCGGAGCGCACCACCGGTCATCATCTGGTTATTGGACTTGGCCTGGCGCTGTTCCCCTTCGACGCCCTCAAAGGAGAAGACGTTCTGGCCAGAGCGCAGCTAGCCATGGTGCTGGCTGAGCAACTGGCAAAACCGGAACAGAACCGCTCGGTACCAGGCGGCTATCGGGTCACAACATCTCTTGCCAAAGCCAAACATATTCCGAACAACTTCAAGCCCCTGCGTAAATTCAGTGCCGTCAAAGGAGAACTGGGCGTTCTCGATGCCGCCGAAGTAATTCAGTCAATGGCCAGCGGCGGACGCACAGGCATTCTCAGCGTGGAAGATGGGGTTCTAAAACGCACCTTCACGCTCTTGATTCAAGACGGTAAACCCATTGGTGCCAGCCTCGACGGACTATTGGGCATGGACGCGCTGGTGGAATTCGTATCGACATTTGACACAGGCTCCTTCATTTTTTCAGAAAAGGACAGCCTCGAAAGCGAGGCCCCCATGGTCAGGCGGCAAGCCATGCCCTCTCTCGTAAACGGACTGATGGACGCCGCCCTGGCCTCCGACAACTTAGCAGCCGCCAGGCAAATCATCAAAGACCTCAAAACCCCAATCATCGCTCAATACTCAGATGCCGCCTGGCGAGAACTTTTCCGCCAGGAAGAGCCCGGCGAGCGGGAGCAACATCTGCTCAAGGAAGTGATGCGTATGGCTAACGGCCGCCACAGCCTGGAAGCTATTTTTGCCCAGTTAAAATATGCCCCCACAGCCATGGTCTGGCATGCCACAGCCCGCCTGGCCAGCCATGGACTTATCAACTACGCACGGTAGATAGAAATCTGAAGGTAGTTCAGCGTCAATCAAAGTGAAACTTGGGCAACCTGTTTTCCCATGCTTCAAACTCCGCAATAGTCAGCTGTAATTCTGAGATGGACTCTCGAAAAGGGGCATTTCATGGCATCTCTGACTATGATCTTTTGAACTAATAGCTGGTATCCATAGCCACGCAAAAAATCGCCGAGGAATCTCCAGCGGAGAAAGGATACCAGTTTCACAAGAGTGGAGCTCTTTTCCATGTAGAACTTAAATTGGCTCTGCATATCTAGTTTAACCATAGACTCCTCCTTCTTATGCACATGCGCACATAGTGTCAGCAGTAAAGATATTTGGAGAAGGATAGCTATGAGTTTCTGATGTGTTGGTCGATTCGAACGACCTCGAACTCCTTTGATTTTGACAATTTGCCTAAAGGCTATACTACCACAAGATTGACTCCTTGTCAAGCGGCGAGTGGTTCACGGGAAACTGTAGTTCGGGACATAGCTCGTCGGGCGTTGATTCCACTCAAGCGCTGACCGACAAGCCATAGTTCTTCCTAATATAGAGCGCCAGTTCTTTAAGTTGTCGCAACATTTGCGACAACTCTCATACAGCGCCGCTGACGTCCCGATCTATATCAGCCAGGTGGAAAAGCACGGACAGACGTTGCTTAAACCTGACATGATCTTCCCGACTCTAATCGGCTTCTGAGAGACCACCTCCTATTTCAGCCAGTTCTTTGCACACTTCTGGAAATGGCTTTCGGAACATATCTCATCCAGCTTGAACATTATGGACTGCTGCAATTCCAGCCGTTTGCGCTGAAAACACTTCGGTTCGGCCAGGTCTATCTCCAGTTGCTGCGCGCGTCCCTCTAGTTGCTTCTTCAACCTGATTTGCGAAGAGAGAGGCATAGACCACAGGATCAATCAGTGAAAGCTCCCCCCTTCCCTTGAATCGAAAACTCCAGCTCCAGTTGTCCGTAATCATCGGACTCCTGTTTATTCCTCAAGAAACTTTACTCCTACACAAGCTTTCGAGGATTCGCCTGGGACAGGCAAGCGCACTGGTCAATGAAACCAATTCGCTTGCCAAACTCCTGGCGCGCCACTACTGCTCACGCCATAGATTTAGAACGGTAAGCCAATTGTTGCCCACCTCGACGGGCTTCTAGGCATAGACGCTGTGGTGGAATTTGCATCGCCCGCTGAAACAGGCTCCTTCAATTCCTCAGAAAAACACAGCCTCAAAACAAGACCCAGTGGTCAGGCGACAAGCCATGATGTCTCTCGTTAAGTTATTGGTGCTCTTTAGTGACGGCTGTTTACCTCAACACTGAAACCATTAGCAACAGCGCTGGTTTAACACCAATTGAGGTTCCGCTCGATTTGAAGTTCCAAGAAGCTGCACTTACAGACGCAGCCGTCCTCACGGCATACCTGCTTCTCTCCTGGGTGTCATTTACCCTATCTAACTTTCTGCTGCTCAATAACGACAGCATGGAGCGTGCGCCAGCCTCAGCATGGTCACAATTTGGGAGATTGTGGTAGTTCTATACAGCAATTATTGTGGTGATTCTTCGAGACATAACAAGACCGGTGCAAATCGTGAGCTACCTAGCATACGCTTGCCGAATTACCATTTTGCATTGCCAACAATCCAATTATTCATCAATTCCGGCAGAAGACTTGAGAACTTGTGATATCACAAACTATCACAAGCTATTTGCGTGTCTCTGCCTCGCATAAGCCGGCACATGGCACCGATAGAAAAAAGCAATTGCACCTCTTGTTATTCCACTTTGCACAGTTTGCACCAGTTCCGAAGTTCTCTGCTAAGCGCCGATGTCGCTCCCCTTTTCCAGCGGAAAACTAGCGCTTAATAACCACTCGGCAAGTTTGAAATTTTGGTGTTCCGATGCCATCTTCAGGTAGGTACACGAAAATTCCAAAACAATTCACCAAACTTTGCAATCTAACCAACCATGGTAAAATGTTACTGTAATCCAGGCAGGCAGGGCTGCAGCAATTGTCGGCATCTGATCATATTGAGTCGCTACCATTTAATGTGTCGGCGACGGACCTGAAACGTCAGGCGGTGGATACCTGGCGTGGTTATGAATATCAACTAAACCAGGCGCTTCACGCTTGGTTAAAGCTACCTGAACACGCTTCGCTATATCTAGAAATCGCAGAAGATCATGCAGTGCTAACTGAAGCCCAGCTTGAGCAAACGCAGGTTAAGGATCTAGCAAGCAATATCACCTTGCGGTCGGAAGCCGCGCGTGCACTCCTGGAGTCACATTGGAGACTCCTCGAAGCCAATCCAGAGTTGCATGTCGTCTCGACGTTACTCACGACTGCCGAAGCGGGTAAAGAAACGAATATTGTTTTTACAGACAATAAACCAGGTCTCGAACACTGGCGATCTGTTGCACGTGAAGGCACTGATGTTAAGCCTTTGCGAGATTTCCTTTTGACGCTTGCACTATCAGATAGCCTCAAGACCTTTATTCTACAGGCTTCCGACGAGGAGCTCAGGAATCGTTTAATTAGACCGATTAAGTGGCTCTATGCAAGCGGTGACCTCGAAACGATGATTCAGTTAACAAATGAAAGTCTAATTTATTTGGGTGATCGTTACGGTCTACTTGCCTCGGAGTCTGTGCGCACCCGTGACATACTGCTTGGCGAGCTAAGAAATGTCATCCTCAAGAAAAGCATACGTGCAGTCACCAGAGCTGATTTGCTTCAAGCCTTTGAAGATGCCACCCATGTATCAGTACCGCGAGCCGTAGCAGACAATTTCTCACGGCCACAAACAACTACTTTGGGTCAAGTTGTAATCAATTCGCATGCCGGAGCGATTACAGAGGTTTGCCGGATGCCTCTTCCACCTCGTGTTGCCTCAAGAATTGAGCTTGTAGCGAAAATGGCAACTTTGGCTGCAACCAAAGGGGTTTTGTGGCTGCACGGCAGCAGCGGTCTTGGTAAAACAACATTGTCGTTGATGCTTGGCAAGCACACGAACGAGTCTTGGATATTTGTGGACCTGCGCAACTGCAGTGTGCAAGAAGTCAAATATCGTCTAGCTATAGCAGCACAATATTTGGCTGGAGGCCTAACAAGAGGTGTGATTGTTGATGATTTTCCAGTCGATAACGCTCAAGCCACTCTTCTAAATCTCGCTCAGCTAAAAATGGAAGCCCAGCTGCAAGACGCCACGATGGTAGTTACCACATCTAGAGTCCCGCCGCCCAGTGTGGTTTCGCGTCTTGGTGAAGATTCTATTGCTCTAGAGGAACTACCCTATCTATCAGAAGATGACGTCGGAGAGTTAATCGCAAAGGCTGGAGGTGATCCTGAAAAGTGGACGGAAATAGTACATCATTTCAGCAGTGGTGGACACCCGCGCCTCGTTGACGTACGGATAGTCAGCCTCCGAACCAACAACTGGGCAGATTCCGAGTGCCTTAAAGATGTAGCTCCACTTTTTGCCTCGAAAGAAATGCAGGCAGAAAGAGAAGCTGTCAGTGTTCAGTTGTCAAAATTACTCCCAGAAAACGCGCTTGAACTTCTTTATCGCTTGTCGTTTTTGATGAATGGGTTTGACAAACAGTTGGCCATGTCTGTTGGCGAGGCAACCGAGGCGATAAAACGTTCCGGAGAAGCGTTCAATATTCTCATCGGGCCTTGGGTTGAACGTCGAGGGGAAAATAAATATTCTCTTTCTCCATTAATTAGCAACCTTGGGAGTACTGTTTTCGCTGGCACTCAGCAATCTGTGATTCGCAAAGCCATTGTAAAGGATCTCATACAGCGCCAGCCTTTTCCGGCCGAGCATTTATGTCAGCTACTCATAAACGCATTCATAGAAAAGGTGAAACCTGCGTTGCTCTGGATTGCTGAGGCAATGCAGCTATCAGCAATACGCGACAGGAACGAATTTAAGGTATTGGCCAGAGAAGTATCAATCTTCTTTACGGCTTTGCCGACTCACGAACCGCTATTCAAAGACGACAGCTATGTCGCGGCGATGCTGCGCATCACGCAATGTTTCGTTGCGCTTGAAACCGAGCCTGAAAGATTTTTTGCAATCTTTGACCGAATGATTGAAGAATGCAGGCAAATAGCAGACAAACGAATTTCGGCGGGCTTACTCGTAATGTGCCTGTTCAAAATTTTTACACGTCAAGGTATTGGATTGAGCCCCAAAAATTGGCTACCACTTATCATGGAGTTTCCACAGCTCCTGAGGGACATGGGCGAACAAGGGAAATCGTTTCCAGAGATTGGCAAAGACAGCCCACAGGACTGGACTGTCGATAAATTTTTGTTTGTTTTTCAAGCAAGCAGCTTGCCCAAAGTTGAATGGCTGTCTGACCTCATGCACATTCTGGATGAGCTGGATGTAGAGAAACGAGACTATTTTTTGTCGGCATTGAACGCAGATGTTAGAGCCAGAAGACTCACTATCGACAATGCCTGGGTCAATCAAGCGAAAGTCGAAGAATTAAATGGCGAGTGTCTCTCAGACAAATACAAAGAATTAGCTGAGATAGCAGAATCGTGGGGCGAGAAGGACATTCAAATTGATTGCATTTGCGCACAAGCAGTTTTGCTGGACGAATACGCAAGCGGTTCTGATAAAGCAATTGTTCTATTAGATGATGCGATAAAAACATTTGGAGACGATCATCGACTGTTGAGGCGTTACCAAGTGGTTCTCGTCCATCAAGGCCGGCATGAAGAGGCGCTAGAGACTCTTCCGAAAATCATCAACGGAAATTCCTCTGATGCGGTCGACTTTCTTTACAGCCTTCGAGATGCTGGCCGTAGTGCAGCCGAGACTGACAAATTGAGCGAATCTCGCAGATATTTTTGCGAGGCTGCGTCTATTGCTGCCAATCAAGTGAGCCAACATTTGATTCCATTGGCAGCCGGTTTATTAGCCGATGCTGCTTACGTTGCTCTTTTGCAATCAGATTACGAAGGCTGTCTAGATCTTCTCAAAAGAGCCACTATCAAAGCTGAAAGTATTGGCCCGGAACCCACCGATTCGGAAAAGTTCTGCCTCATTATTCTTGGCGGATTCAGTGCTTGGATGTTTGAGACGGTCCAGCAGGGCATAAGCAATCGAGGTTGGAAAGCTGGAATATGCAGCAATCCAAATCCACACCCAGATATACTCAAAAGAAACATACCACAACCACTGATGCTATGGTATCAGCTGGCAAATATGGAAGCCATGCTTGGTGTTGACGCTGGAGCTTTGTCTGAACTCAGAGAACGCCTAGCAGTAAGGGGGAGTGGATATCAGGGTTTTGAAGTACTTTTGTCTAGTTCGCTGATTTCTAGAGCAATTAAAAATGTAGACGTTAGCGAGTTTTTGCGCCTTCTTCCGGAGTTTTTAACTCTCAGCGCATTACCAAGACCAAAGGATGACTCTATGCCTGTCGCGCTCACGCCTGTAACAATACCAATCGTGCCAATTGAGCCACAGCACTGGAGCGATAACGAGCGATGTTTGTGGCATCTCAAAAATGCAACCATCGCTTTTGCTCTGCAGGCAATTTCCTGCAACAAAGAGCCACGGATAGATGAGCTTCTAAATGCAATGGAACTATCGTTTTCTCTAGGAACAGAATTTACGGCATTTTTGAAATCTCTTCGAGAAGTGAGAATATTCCAACCGCACGACTTCTTAGCAATAGGTGCAACATGCGTCGCAAACTTGCGAGAGGCAAAAGAGCGAATTAGCGCCGGCATGGCTCTAGGTTTGACCTATTATCTGTGGGGATGGCTTGTTGAGTCTGAGTTCAAACAGACCATAGAAAACAGTTTAGCTGAGTGCGTATCGTCAATCTGGCACCGCATCATTACTCAGAGCCGATTTACGCTCAGTAACCCGGCGATGAATGTTCCGCACATCAAGTCGATTCTGGAAGGTCCGACAAAAGGTGCTCCACGCCTTGCACTCCTAGCACTTGAAACTGAAAGTGCGACTTCATCATCATTAGATGAAGACATCAGAAGGGAATTGCGCGACTACCTAAATAAAGCAGACCAATCAAAGAATAGTTCAGCTAGCTGAAGTCCTCTTTACTAAATGTACTTCACACTATACCTTTATCATTCCCTGAAATGTGCAGTTAGTCAACAGTTAAAGACTTTGTTCATCGATACTTGCGCGGCAGCTTATTCCAGACCTTATCGTCTAGTAAAACGCAACTCAAGCTAAGGAAGTGATGCGTATCACTAACGGCCGCCACAGCCTGGAAGCTATTTTTGCCCAGTTAAAATATGCCCCCACAGCCATGGTCTGGCATGCCACAGCCCGCCTGGCCAGCCATAGGCTGATCAACTACGCAAGGCAAGTAGTCAAAAAAGATACTCACTTTCGCCCATGGCTTTCAAAATGGGGCGGCTGCATAATGAGCCTCCGGTCGAAAGACTAAGTACTAGCACAATCGCAGCAGAACCCGGTCTCTCCAGAGAAACCGGTGCTTGATTCTGGAGAGGAGCGCCCCCTCCTCTTGAGCAATGCGTCCACTTAAGAGGTAAAGCCGCATGACTGACAGAAATAATGCCACACGCTCCAATCGCCCAGCCCGCCGCGCCAGAGGCATGACCATGCTGGCGGCCGAATTGAGTATTTTCGTGCCGCTCATAGTAGTTGGCGGATTTCTGCTGCTCGATGCCGGACTGATGAGCCTGCAAAAACAGAAGCTCTCCTTCGTATTGATTCAAACTGCTAACTATCTGGTCAATCTTCCGCCCGAAGAGGACCCTATCAAACCAGCGGAGGGACTGATTAAAGACCTGTGTAAAAAGTCGGGGCTCAGTTACACCAATCTAAATGTGAAAGTAGAAAAAACAAGCATCGGCGACAACGAAGCCCTCTCAGTCACAGCCAAAGCCAACTTCCCACTGCTGCAGGGAAGCGCTCTGCCTGTGGAAATCGCCATGCAAGACACGGAAGTGGCCATCATACCGGCCAATAGAGTTTGCGGTGCCATAGCCATCAGCCCCTATCCCTATTCATATGAAGCACCAAATGCCGGCATCTCAGTTTACCTACCCATCATTCAACCGCGCCACCCAATGCCAATCTGGCAATTCCCATACGAAACCGCCATCAACAATCTCCATCATGTACAGGGCCCACCGCCGCCCTCGACGCCGCCACCCCCTAAAAATCCCTATTTCAACGACAAACCATCTATCTACTAACAGAAGAAAGTGAGGGAACTTTACTATGATAAACAATGAGAAAAAGAAGACTGCCTCTTCAGAAATAAAATACAACAATGGAACAAGCGCCAGAAAGTTGCACCCGACAAAGAAGCGTTTACCATTAATCAAAATTTGTGCAGCCCTTCTCCTCAGCCTCGGTTGTGCGGCGGAAGCATCAGCACAGAGCCTCTCGCAGAAGGCCTGCCGCTGGCATCCCGGACATTATCTGGCCTTGCCGGGAGAAGACAGACCGACCACAGAAATGGAAAGGGCTCTCAATCCGGATACGCCGTTCAAGGGCGTGCAAAAGATCTATAGTTGGAATGCCCTTGAGCCCTCGCCCGGACACTACGACTTTTCTCTCATTAAAGCCGACCTGGCTTCTCTGCGCCGGAGAAACAAGCGCTTGATCGTTCAAGTCTGGACAAAAACCTTCCATCCGGAACGAGGTCCAAATCATCCCACCTTCCTGAAAGGCTCGCCAAAGCCTGGCGGCGGCTATTATGCGGCAGCTTTTCGTCCGGAAAGAACGGGAGGCTACTCCCTGGCCTTCTGGGATCCGGCTGTAGCATCCAAATGCCGAAATCTTTATAGGGCTCTCGGCAAAGAACTATCTTGCGATCCCAATGTCTCAGCCCTGGAAGCAGTCAACCTGGACGAAACAGCCTGGGGCAATGTCAAAGCCGATGGACAGGCGCTCCTGGATGCCGGAACCATGCCTTACAACAGAGAGAAATTCGGACAGAACATGATGCTTATGTTCAAGGGCTTGAACGATTCTCTGCCCCATACTGTAGCAATTCAGTTTATCAACTGGCCTCAAGACCTGGTTCCCTACTTCGTCGAACAGGTATCCTCAATGGGAGGCGGCATCGGCGGACCAGATCTGCACCCGGACCTGGACATTCCAACCTACGGACAATTGCCTTCGGTAGCCGGACTTGTGCCCCTTGGTTTTGCGGTGCAATGGCCCGACACCTACACACCGCCAAGAACAGGTCGTCCGCATAACCGGGCTGATGTAATCCGCACCTTGAGATTTGCGCAACAATTGAAGCTCAACTATGTCTTCTGGATTAAACGCAACGGCTACATAGAAATCGTAGAAGAAGTACTCAAAGATCCATCCGTAGTTAAGCAAAGCGATCCGGCCGGCGGACTGGTGGCAAGGTATCCACTCTCCGTGCTGCCAATCAACTCCACCGTCGTGAGCGGACCGAAGCCCTTTGGTCAGTAAGGAGAGCGAGAAGACAAAAAGGACTGAAGCAGGCAAAACATATTGACGCCAGAAAGGCGGGAAGCTTGGCAAACCAGGTCTTTCCGCCTTTATCTTTATGTGGAAAGCAGTTAGGTCAATCCCAGAATAGTTTACATGGTTTGTGCTCATGCATTCTGGCATCATTTGAAACTAGTGGGAGATCCAACTGAAGTGCTGTAGCCACTATTGCTCTATCGAAGGGGTCGTTATGGTAGTTTAAGCCATAGTAGTATTTTGCGGTGTCGACTCCGAAAGAAGTGGGAACTATGGCTCTATACTCAAAAAGCCCGTCTACCCAGTCTGAGAAAGGCTCCGAAATAGTTATATAGTTGTCTTCCACAAGCATGGCTAACTCCCAAATTACGGGAGTCGGCACATAAATGACCGTAGTCATGCTTTCCGTCGCCGCCGTGAACGCCTCAAGAACCTTGGTGCTAAGGCGGCTCTTGGTTTTTGCAGAAGAATTTAAATCAGCGGATGCGTGCCTGTGACTAGAAACTGTTCGCTCACAGATTCTCCGCCGAATCGTCAACTTCTGATTTAAACCTATCTGCAAGCTTCGCGCTAGCGGCCTCTAGGTCGGAATTGATCACAATCGAACCTAGCAGATTCGGCTTCTTTGGTTTCGATGGAGCCAAGTTCGCGGATGCTTTTGCTGTCAGCGCGACATAATTTTTGTAGCTCATGAGCACTGCCACAGGTTCATCATGGTCAGTGATCTCAACAGCCGAATTCGCCGAATTGAGGCTATCCACAAGTGGAAAGAACTCCTTGCGTGCTTGAGTCTTTCCAACGGTTCGAACCGCAATTCCCAGAGCTTTTGTCTTCTTATCAGTCAAATCCGACATATATTCAGCCCCAGGGCACTGTACACAAATAGTGTACACCTGCCGAAGGGAAGGACAAGGGGCGGAGATGTTTTCGCCATGGAGAATCCTTATTTACCTTCTGGTATTACCTTCTGCTTAGCCTCCGCCACAAAAACTTATCACTCTCAGTCAATTATTTCGGGGTACAGGGCTTTGATGTTGAACCAACCAAAACAGCCCCCAGACTACGACACATTAGTAAGCCTGGAAATACCACCACGTTTGGTGACCTGAATCTGCACCGGGAACATCTCTCTCACATCTGCAATGTGGGTAATAATGAGCACCCGAGAAAACTCCTGCTGCACCAGTTTAATTGCTTTGACCAGGCGCTCGCGGCTGGCATCGTCCTGGGAGCCGAAGCCCTCGTCGATGATCAAAGTCTCCAGTTTGGAACCGGCGCGCCGCGCCAAGAGCCTCGACAGAGCTATGCGCAGGGCGAAGTTTACCTTAAAGGCCTCGCCGCCGGAATAAAGCTCGTAGTTGCGCGTGCCAAGCTCATCGCCAATTACCAGATCGAGAGTTTCAGACATGCTGCCTGACTTTGTCTTGGTTTGAGTGATGAGCGCCACATGCATTTTATTGTCGGTTAGACGAGACAATATACGATTGGCCTCGCTCTCTATTTCCGGTATGGCATTCTCGATAATTACCGCCTGAATGCCTTTCTTACCGAGAGCCTCAGACAAAAACTCGTAGTCGGACAATTCTACTTTCAGGGTGTCGATTTCCTTCAAGCGCTCACCGATTAGCAAGAGTTCTTTTTCAATGTCGAGCGCTTTTTCAGACAATACGGCAAGCCGACTGGCAGCCTCACTGCGTTGCTCGCGCATCTCATCGAGCGTAGGCAACAAACCCGAGAGCGCCGACTGAGTTTTCTCCATCTGAGCAAATTCCGCCTTCAAGGCAACTTGTTCGCTTTCCACAGCCTCTGCCAGTTCGCGGTTGCGCTTTTCCTCCTGACTGAGTTCCTCAAGCTTGCGCCTCAATTGCGGTAGCTCGCTTTCGGCCCGCCTGACGTCGCGAGCTTTCTCGGCCAGGTGGAAAAGTTCGGACAGACGTTGCTTCAACCTAGCATGTTCTTCTCTGCTGTAAGAGACGGCGGCAAGACGCCCCTGTACTTCGGTCAGTTCTTTGCGCACTTCCGGACCATAGCTCTCGGAGCTAATTTCATCCCGCAAAAGTTTTATAGACTGCTGCAATTCCGGCAGCTTGCTCTGCAAGCGCTTCAGCTCGGCCAGGTCTTTCTCCAGTTGTTCCTTGCGGCCTTCCAGATGCCGCTTCAACCTGATTTGCGATGATAGAGAAGCATATACTACCGGATCGAAGTCTATCTGTGAAAGCTCCGCCTTCACCTGGATCAAAGATTCCCGCTCCAGTTGTCCGTAGTTACCGGAGTCTAATTTTTCCTTCAAGAGACGGTGCTCTTCCACAAGCTTTCGAAGACTCTCCTGGGAGCGGCTGACGGCAAGCATGCGTTCGTTATATTGACCGATGCGCTTGTCCAACTCCTTGCGCCCTGCTAGTTCGCGCTTCATATCCATGTAGGTGCGGCGCAGTTCCTCACGCTCTTGATTGAGGGTTTCCTTTTGCGACTCGATTCTAGCCACTTCGTCAAGCATCTCTTCGTTCTGCTTCAAATAACGATCGCAAACGGCGGCCCGGTCTACAATGGGATGGGAGCAGAGTGGGCAAATAGGGCTGTGGGCATGTTCTTTCAGTTCGCGAACTTTTTCAAGATTTTCGCTTCTGCGCATCTTCAAATCTTCAATTTTTACATCCAGGGCTTCCAACTGAGATTTGATGGTCAGACCGCGCTTTTCACAAATTTCAAATTCCGCTTCCAGGCGATCAAGATTTTGCGCTTCCAGATCAAGAGCGATGCCCTCTTCCGTTAGATTGCCGGAAGCACCGGTCAGGGCCTGCATATCGCTTATGGCTATTTCTTTTTGTCCGACTTCCGCCTCCAGCCTGATTTTACTCTCCTGCAAGAGAGCTGAGAGTTCCTGGGTGCGCCTGGTAAGCTGAGTGAAAGCCTCTTGTTTGGAAGACAAAAGCGCCTCTGCTTCCAGCATCTGCTTGTACTCGTTGTACTGCTCAATGATCTTGTCGGCCGAGTCTGTGTCGCGCTCCAGTTCCAGGCGCCGACTTTCTTCCTGTTGCAGTTCCCTTTCTTTTTGTTCCAGAGTCAATTCCAGGCGGGAGCGCAAGCGCGCCAACTCACCGGCCAGTGCAATTTTTCGCTCCGACAACTCTTGCAGAGATAGTTGCAAATTATCCAGCAACTCCACTTGCGAGCGGGTTGACTCAAACTCAGCCAGGTCCTTTTCCAGCGAAGCACCTTCCTGCAAAAGTTCCGCCAAGCCATCGGTTTTGACGCTCAGTTCCAGACGCTCATTGAGGAGCCGGGCAAGGGCGGTCTGGGTTTCGCTCAAACGCTTCTCATTGCCGGCAATATTCACCTCAATCAATTTGAGTGATTGCACCCTCTCCGTCAGTTCCTTAACGCGAGTCTCAACATCCTGGGTCAAGGCCGTCACTTCCTCCAGGTCATGGCGGCTACTAGCAACCTGAGCCTCCACCTGGGTCTTGCTCTCGAGCAAAGCGTCACCGTGGCTGACCGAGCCAGACAAAAAATCAATCTTGCCTTTCAGCAATTTGGCCCTGTCTCTGGCCTCGTCCCGCAATTTGTCGAAGTAAGATAAACCAAGAATCTCGCTCAGCACCTGCTTACGCTCGGCCGGCGGTTTGAGGGTAAATTCGTCGGAACGGCCTTGCTTTAGATAGGCGCTATTGATAAAGGTATCGTAATCCATTCTAAGCAAATCGAGAATTGCTTTGCCGGTCTCCTTCATACTGGCGGCCGTCATACTGTTCCACTTTATGGTGTAGAGAGTTTCTTGATTG
>JACRFZ010000094.1 GCA_016212515.1 Candidatus Melainabacteria bacterium | reverse complement strand
CCGCTTTCTCTTCTTCCGCTTCCGCTGCTACTTCGGCAGGTGCTTCTTCTTCGGCAGCTTCTTCCGCTTTCTCTTCTTCCGCTTCCGCTGCTACTTCGGCAGGCGCTTCTTCTTCTGCGGCTTCTTCCGCTTTCTCTTCTTCCGCTTCCGCTGCTACTTCGGCAGGTGCTTCTTCTTCGGCAGCTTCTTCCGCTTTCTCTTCTTCCGCTTCCGCTGCAACTTCGGCAGGTGCTTCCTCTTCTGCCGCTTCTTCCGCTTTCTCTTCTTCCGCTTCCGCTGCTACTTCGGCAGGTGCTTCTTCTTCGGCAGCTTCTTCCGCTTTCTCTTCTTCTGCTTCTGCTGCAACTTCGGCAGGTGCTTCTTCTTCGGCAGCTTCTTCCGCTTTCTCTTCTTCTGCTTCCGCTGCTACCTCGGCAGGTGCTTCTTCTTCGGCAGCTTCTTCACTTGCAGCTTCTTCGGCACAAGCCTCTTCTGCCTTTTCTTCGCAAGGAGCGTCTTCCGCTACTTCGGCACAGGTTTCCGTTTCCTCGCAGGCGGCCTCTTCCGGCGCCGCCTCCGCACAAGTTTCTTTTTCTTCCTCTGAATGGTTTTCGCATGGTGTGTCTTTGTGTTTATTCTTCTTTGCCATAGCCGAATCCTCCTGATTCCTTTGGACAAGTGGACATTAGCTGTAGGACCCAAGCCGACATACTCAGCGCAAAGCCACACCACAGCCCGACTCTGCGTTGAGAGCCACGGCAAAGATGGCTTAAAATCAGATTTTAAGCAGTTCTCAAATTGGAACGCAAGGTCATTAGACCTAGCGCCTGATCGCACTAAGATTTAGTTTGAGTATCAGTTTAGCGCGAGTCGGAGCGGGCATCCAAATTGGATGCTGCGATGCGACGCCTCGGCTTTTCGAGTTATGCGTTTGAATCCTACACTTCCATTATTACTGATTTTTGTCCTACTATGAATAGGTTGTCATCAAGTTTTTTGTTAAAACTTTTGCCGAGCCCCGAGCACCGATCATGGTGGCGCCGGCAAGGGCAAAAAGGAAGCAGCAGAAGCCGACCAGTTTGGCTGACAACCGGGGCAAAATCAGCCAACACCCGCTCTACAACTAACTTTCAGAGCGCTTGCGCTCAATTTCCTTGTTTTTGATTTTGATTACAAATCCACTATCAGGTTCAGTGGTTGAAGCACCAGCCTCCGAGTCAGACGCAGTTGGCTCAGGCTCTGAGATCTTTCCAGAATCAACACCTGGCACAACAGTATCCTTGGGGGCAGAGCCTTCAGTCTTAACAGCTTCAGGAGCCATGGCCACGAACTTTTCCTCCGGTCTAATGGCGTTAAAAACCCTGTGAACCTGATAGCAAGCCCGTGTCACAAAAAGAAGACATTCTTGCGACGCCTCTAACTCGCCTGCATCAAGGAAAGTAGTACAGTCATTCAGGCGCTCGGACGAAAGAAGTAGCTTGCCCAGGGCTTCTTGATAGGATTTTACCCACTTTGCGTCTTGATCCAGACCGACATACTTACTGGCTGTATCAAGTTCATTACTGTCGGTTAGCAGTTCAGCTACGATAGCCTTCAGGCGACGCTGGTAACTAACCAGACGCAAACGTCGCCTTTTCTTGCGGTTGTGGAAGAAACGCCAGACCAGAAGAAAGAGGAAGGCGAAGACAAAGAGCGCCATGAACAGCGAAAAGCAAAATACTGCTAAAGCAAGGTGAAACAAACCTGGGTCCTGAAAATGGCGGGTCTAACCGGGAGAGAGGAGAGGCAGCAGGCAAACTTGAGTTATGCCCCAATCTGATAATACCTTGCTAAAGCAAATTGCTAAGGCAAATATTGAAACCGCCGCAGCGGACCATGCCGGAACGCCGACACCTCTTGATAACTAAAATTAAGCTCAAAGGTTATTCACGCCCTGCTGCATCTTTTCAAGCCTGTGTTACACTCGGAAAGTTAATGGCAACTCCATTTGTGCACTCCAAGTCCCTCCAGCAGATATACAGCCGCAGGTCCGAGCCGACCAGACGGATGTAAATCAGGAGTCGCTGGAAAACCATCCCCAAGCCTGGCAGTCCCCGTCGACACTGACGAGAGAGAAAAATCAATGAACTCGCCAAATTGTTCCACCGTAAAATCAGCCCTGACAGACCTGAGAGAAATACTGAGCCGCTGTCAAATCCATGGAAGTGGAGGCGCCCCGGTGGAAACCGCCAGAATCATCGCTAACTTAGAAGCGACCATCAACTGTATCGAAGAAAAATCTCTGGCCCAGGGCGATATCCCGGAAGACCGAGGCGTTCCCATCATTACCGGCATGACTGCACCGGTTCTAGGCTAATTCTCAGGCTTATCCCTAAAAATCAGCGTGTAGCTGCAGCCGACAGCGAAGCACCCATATAGCTGAGGCTGATTTCCTTCAGTTGTTTGGCCAGGCTTAAGGCTGCATCAGGCTTAGCCTGTTCTTTCATATGTTTACGCATTTCCAGCAAGCGACCGTCATCAGCCAATAGAATCACTATTTGCTCATAGAGAGCATCGGCGCTCAGCGAGCCCTGCGGCAAGACCACGGCTGCCTTCTGCGCTTCCATAAAGCGGGCGTTGTGGGTTTGATGGTCCTGGGCGGCATAGGGATAAGGCACGAAGATAGCAGGAGTGCCGGTCACGGCAAGCTCCGCCACAGTCATGGCACCAGCCCGCGTCACAGCCAGATCGCAAATTGCATAGGCCATCGAGAGATCATCGAAGTAAGCGCGCAGGTGGTAGCGTGGGCTTTCCCAGAGGCCGGGCGGCAACTGTTCTTTTAAGTCGTTGAGGTTCTTATCGCCGCACTGGTGAACAATTTGCAGGTGTGGTTCAACATCCAATAGTCGTGACAAGCAGCCGGCCACCGCATCATTGAGGGCCTTCGCGCCCTGAGAGCCACCGGTTATGAGTACGGTTTTCAGGTCGGAACGCAAACCCACAATGGCACAACAAGCATCACGCTTTCGTTCTTCCAGGAAACTCATGCGCACCGGGTTACCATTGAAGACAAGGCGCCCGTGTTTGGTCTTCATGCGAGAGGCCGCACCTTGCATGCCCAGGGAAATGAGCACGGCCTGCCTTCCCATGACTCGGTTTACCAGCCCGGGATGCGCATCCGGTTCATGCACGGCCGTAGGAATTCCCAGCATATTGGCCGCCGCCAGGGGTGGTGCCGAGGCGTAGCCGCCCGTACCGAGCACGACAGTGGGCCGGAACTTTTTCAAAATGCCGCGGGCTTCCATAATGGCGCCGCCCATCTCCATGGGCCAGGTAAGCAGGCGCGGAGAAAGCCGGCGTGGCATACCGGAAACTTTGATGCCTATAAAATCGAGACCATTTTCCCGGGCAAGTCTTTCCTCCGGGTGATGAGAAGCACCTATATAAAGGATTGCTTCTACATCGGGATCGTTCTTCAATTGTTCGGCCACTGAGAGTGCCGGGTATATATGGCCGCCCGTGCCTCCTCCGGTGAGAACAATTCTGTGACCTTCAGCCATTATTTTCTCGCTCAGGAATGAGTTGCCGCCGCCGGTCTAACCGGAGTGGTGTCGTCTTCCTCTTCCTCATCTTCATCGTGAATTGTGCCGCGATCACGAGAAACAGAAAGAAGCACGCCCACCATGGACATGGTGATTACCAGTGATGTACCGCCGAAGCTGATGAAGGGCAGGGTAATGCCGGTGACAGGCAGGAGCCCGGTGGTGACCATCATGTTGACTATGGCTTGAGTACAGATGGCACTTGTGATGCCGATGGCCAGGAAACGCCCGAAGAGAGTACGGGCAGCCAGTGCCGTACGGAAGCCATAAACCCCGAAGAGAGCAAAGAGCCCGATCAAGAGAGAACAACCAATCAAGCCGAACTCCTCGGCTATGACGGCAAAAACGAAGTCGGCGTGCTGCACGGGCAAATAGTTGAGCTTTTGCAGGGAACGTCCGAAGCCCTGCCCCCATAGCCCGCCGGAACCTATGGCGTACTGGGCTTGAATGATGTTCCACCCTTCTTTCTGAGGATGAAGATAGGGATTCAGCCAGGTTTCGATACGAGCCATCTGGTAAGGCGTCTTTTGAATGTGGTGCCAGACAAAGGAACCACCGCCGGCCAGGGAGGCGAAAATGAGGAAGGAGTTAGTGCCGCTGGCATAGATGAGAGCCAGAAGGCTGGCCATGATCATGCTGGCTGTACCAAGGTCGGGCTGTTTGACCACGATAGCGGCCATGATCAGGATTACGGCGATACGGCAGAAGATCTGGCGGTGCCACCAGAAGTATTTGCTGAGACCGGAGGCGAGCAAAATGATGGTGGCGATCTTGCACATCTCGGAAGGCTGAAACTGCAGTGGCCCTATGGCCAACCAGCGGCTGGAGCCCATGGTTGTGACCGAGAGACTGGGGATAAGAGTCAGACCCAGCAAGAAGAGTGAGCCAAGTGCCAGGGGCCAGGCTAGTTTCTTCAGCCGGCGGTAGTCGTAACGGCTGACGGTGAACATGGCAAAGAGACCAAGCACAAAGGCTATGGTTTGTTTGCGCAAAAGTGCGGTGGAATCCTGGTAGAAGTGCTGGGCCTCCGGTGCCGAAGCCGAATAAACAGCCATCAGACCAAAACCGCAGAGGCTCAAGGTAATGCCCACAAGAGTGCGATCTATGCCGCCGCGAAACTCCTTGCCGGTTGGTTCCGGCGGAGTGTGCTCAGGGCCGCGATTGCGGCGACGGCGCCACCT
>JACRFZ010000092.1 GCA_016212515.1 Candidatus Melainabacteria bacterium | reverse complement strand
TTGCCAGCCGTCCCGGAAGAGTTTACCCCCGCGCTCAACTTGTAGATTTGTGCGCTCAGCAAGAAGGTGAACCGGCTTTTGATCGGGTCATCGACAGCCATATTAAAAACTTACGCAAGAAAATTGCCAGAGTGCTTGGTGACCAGGAGGTAATTCATTCTGTTTACGGGGTGGGCTACCGCTTTGAAATAGCCTGAAAACCTGGAGCTAGGGTCAGGAATTTCCATGTGATTTTTTGCCTCTAAGTGGGGTAACTTATACTAACGGCGAAATATCGAAGTATTGGCTGTACCGAGGTGCGCTGTACGAGAATAGTGACTGAAGGAGAAGTCTGGCTTATGAACACCGGCAATGGTAACTATTCGGAAGATCAAGCAGGCGTTGAGGCAGCGGCAGAGCTGACGGCTGAGGCACTCTCGCCGGGGCAAGTGAATGACCAGGCAGTATCCTCCAGCCCTCTAGATCAAATTAGAATCGCCAGCCCCTGCCCCATGAGCTGGGATGACCTGGAGCGCACCGAGAGCGAGAAGGCCCGCTTTTGCGGTCAGTGCCGGAAGAAAGTTTATGACATAGCGCAGATGAGCCGCCCGGAGGCTGAGCTTTTTCTTCAGCAAGTGGCCGTGAATATGCCAGGCGGCACAGCCTGCCTGCAGATATACAGGAGAGCGGACGGCACCATTCTCACCGATGACTGCCCCGTGGGTTTGAAGAAGGTGCGCAATCTCTGGCGCCGGGTGCGGCTTACCGCTGCTTCCGTCATCGCCCTTCTGGTAAGTGCTCTGCCGGTGCAGGCCGGCGATGGTCCAGGTTGCGCCGCTAAAGACGGCAAAAGCGCCAAGAATCAGGGTGTCGGCACCGCTGCCGGCGGCGATAAAAAGCTGGTGCCTTTGCTCGGTTCGCCGGCACCACTGCCCGTCAGTGGTTCCATTCGCGGCGAAATGACGGCGCCAGTCAACTGGGAAGAGCGTGCCCTGGCCGTGCCTGAATTGAAATCCTTGATAGAAAAAGAGAAGGGTCTGGAAGCTAAAGGAACTGCCAACGACAAAGAAAAGGCGGCAATAGTAAAACTCAAACTGAAGATTGCTAATTTGGCCGACAAGAAAAACCTGCCCTACTATGGTTCGGAACAATTGGCGAAGGCTGATACTATGGCATCGGCCATCAAGGGTGATAGGTCGCTCTTGCGTGAGGTTTTGCAGGCTCGGCTCAAGAACGCACGATTGTTGCGACTTGACTCTACTGAAATTCAAAGACGTCTCGATGCCCTGGGCGGCTAGCTCACATACTGCGCAGTTTCGGAGATTCGGCTCTTTGGGTAGTTCTTGTCGCACACTCGCGCTTTGCTTCATTTTGTCCGTCGCAGTAAGCTGGGGCAAAGCAGCGACGGCTGCTCCTGCTCAGTCTCTGCCGGGGAAGTTGAAGATGGGGCTGAGGCCGGTCACTGGCTCGATTCCCATAACGAAAGAGTCTGCTACCGCAAAATTATGGTCAAAGGGTTGATGGATCTTTCATATTCTCTTGCCCTTGATAGAAAGCAGGTGGTGCCTTTGAATACGAAGGCGCGAATCTACAAGGCAGCATCCAGCTCCTTGAGTGCGTTGGAGAAGCAGATCTCTCAGCACGGCTACTTGACCGGCTTGAGCGAAGTTTATCAATTGAATCAGTGCGCTTTAAAGGCCGGCGCTTCCGTCAGGGCACCTGAATTGCCATTACTGCGAATGCAGGAAAGACAGTGGGGCCGGCTGGTGGCCAACGGGAGAGGTTTGCCTCCGGTTGAAATGGCGCTTTTCTTGAAGCGCTTAGACCAGATCGCCTCAGCGCCGAATTAGAACATCAGGTAACCGGGGAAAACTGCAATCGCTTTCAGATTGAAGGCAAAGCCGTTGCCACGATGGACCGAACTGAGATCAGTTGCTCTTGCAGATGGGAAAGTCTTGTAAGCGACTTGCCAGTCTCTTGATGCTCGTAAGACATAGTAAAGTATTGGATAACAAGTGAACCTGCACAAATCACCCCCTGCCCAATAGGAAAAATGCCCCCGGAAGAATACGAGCGCGAAACTGCCGAAATGGCCAGGCCCGATGAAGTAATCGTAGGCTCCAGCTATCGCATATTGAGCTTGCTCGGAAAAGGTGGCATGGGTAATGTCTATCTGGCTGAGCACCTTACTTTAGGGCAGCAATATGCGCTTAAAATGCTGGCTCCCGAGCAAGTGACGGAGGAGAACTGGCAGCGTTTCTTTGCTGAAGGAAGAGCCATCGCTCGCTTGCAACATCCGCATATAGTCAAGCTCTATGACATGGGCGTAGATAGAACCGGCTTCCCCTTCTATGTGATGGAGCGCCTGGAAGGGGTTTCCTTGCAGCAGTTGATCAAAAAAAAGAAAACCCCTGATTTTGACTCGCTTCTGGAAATCTTTCATCAGATTGCCTCGGCTCTCGACTATGCCCACTCGAAAGGCATCATTCACCGTGACGTCAAGCCAAGCAATATGATGCTTCTGGAAGCGGCGCCAGGAGCCCGCAGGAAACCCCAGGCCAAGCTTGTAGATTTTGGTATAGCCAAGCTGGTGGAAGTAAAAGATCGCGAAAAGCAGCGCTTGACCATCACGGGGCAGATTTTCGGCACACCGTATTACATGAGCCCCGAACAGTGTAGCGGCGGGGCTATTGATTATCGAAGCGACATCTACAGTTTTGGCTGTGCCCTTTTTGAAGCACTCTCGGGAAAGCCGCCTTTTGTCGGTAATTCCGCGACAGAAACCGTCATGATGCACATGGAGAAGGCACCGCCCAGCCTGAGAGAAGCTTCCGCAGTCTCTTATGGTCCCGAGCTTGAGACCATGATGGCTAAGCTTCTGGAGAAGAATCCCGAGCGCCGTTATGCTTCCATGAAACAGGTCATGCTTGATCTTGAGCGCATTGCCGAGAACAAGCCGGTGGGTGCTCTCACGCAGTCCATCGGCTTCAAAGCACCCACCTGGTCGGCTCCCGGCTTCGATGCGGTGAGCGGTACGTTTTGGAAATGGTTTGCCATCATCGTATTGCTTGTCTCTATCGGCTCTGGCAGTTTTTACTTCTTGAAACAGAGGGAGATGGCGGCAGAGCTGGCGGAGAAGGCGCGTCTGGCCTCTTTAGCCGGCAATAATTTGAGCACCACCATGACCGATCCGGTTTATGACCTGGGTGGTTCCATTGAAAAGGCCTTTGAAATTCAAGAACCGAAAAAGGCGGAGCTGGAAAGAGTGGATAAGTTTTTGTCCAGCGGCAAGATTATTACCAGTTCCATAGACCCTTCAGGTCTGAGGGTCTTTCACTGCCCCAGTGAATTCACGCTGGGGAACTTTCGCTATTCCGCTTCGCCGCTTGCCAGGAATAATTTTGACTTGACCAGCGATTCCAAACCGGTGCAGGGGGAAGCAAGTTTGCCGGCCGGACGAGCGGTGGTGCTGGTTGCCGATCGTACTAAAGATACGCTCACCTGGCACAGACCGCAGTTGTTGCGTCGTATCGGTGCCGGCGAATTGAACGGTGTGAGGCTGTATGTGCCGAGTGCGAACGGTGAAAGCTATGTGCCTGAGGAGTTGAGCCAGTCTTCTAAAATGGCTGATGATCTGGTGGCGGAGCTATCCGGTTGGACCGACCTCAGGTTTGTTGATTTTGATGGTTGCTGGCTCAGCGACCGGGGCATGAAGGCGCTCGATGCCCACAAAGAATTGATTGAGGTGGGCATAAACAGCCCCGGTGTAGAAACCAGTCTCATGGTTGACCGACCGTTCTTGATCAGGCTAAAACGGTTGCAGCTCTCTTATGCCGATGATATCAATGTGCTTATGGGCACACTGGCCAGAGCGAAGAACCTGGAATCACTCTATCTGGGACATTGCATACCATCTACTGCAGTCTTTGAGACTCTTCGGAACAACAAGGCTCTGAACAGTCTGAGGTTGAATTGCTGTACTCTCACTGCTGGTTCCCTGCCGGCCATAGGCCGCATCGCCTCTCTAGAGACCCTGCGCATGAAGGAATGCGACGGTGTGACTGTGGAAAGCGTGACTGCTCTTGCCGCCATGCGCCGCGACCTGCATATAGAAGTTTCCATGACTGATAAGTTGTATAGGAAATTCAAAAGTGCTGCAAAAGGCATTCCCAATTTAAGTGTCTTCTTGCTCGAATAGTTCTTCAAACCCCTACTTGGGCGCAGTTCTTGACTCAGGCAAGTGCTTACTCTCAAAGCCACAGCCAGCGAAATGGCTTTGGTTTGGTGGCCCAGAGCGGCTTGGCAGGATCTACTAGCTGTGCATAAACAGAGATATCTTCTTCTGAGATGCCCAGTTTGGTCTCGTCGACGCTCCAGTAACCGTCATCGTAGGCGCGGCAAATTTTGTCATACCGGCCGATTATTTGTTTGAGTATGTATGCGTCAACCACTTTGCCATTCAGTTTTGCCGTTTCGTAGGCGGAAATCAGTTCGTCCATGGTCAGGCGTCCGTCTTTCATGCCGCTTCCTGACTCCGGTTGATCTATGTCGAACCACTTTTCTTTCAAAAAGGGCATTATCGCTTGTTTGACCAGAGCGAATTCCAGTTCAGCCTCAGTGTTCATTTTCTTTACCTCTTATTAGATGGAAGTTTCGAGTTCCGTCTGGTGACTAGGATCTGCTCCTGAGAAGGTTGGTTGAGCTCGAAGCGAAACAAGCTTCTTCTCTGATGGCCTCGCGAGAGAGGCTGAACAGGGTTTTCTGGGCTCGATGAGCAACATAAGGGTTCTCGTCCTGGCTGAGTCTACGAAGAATTGAAAGGGCCGTGGCCGGATCTTCTGCTATCAGGAAACGTACATCGGGACATTCGTCCAGGCAGAGTATGGTCTGTATTTGACTGGAGAGATTGCCTCGGTCGGCAACCGCCGCTCGTACTTCGCTGTCTTCATCAAGAGCGAGCGTCTTAAGTAGTTCGTGGGAGATTAAGTTGGCTTTGGCCATTCTGAGCTTTTCTACTTTCCCGACTCGTGTCCAATTGGATTGGTGGTTTCCACTGCCAATGGCTGTCTTGGCTGTGCGCCTTTCCGACTTTTTGCCGACAAACTTAGAGAACTTAGTTTCCGTATCCTGAGTTTCCCGAATGTTATACATGGCTGCGTCCTCACTGATGCCTGCTGCACATCTCTATTTAAGCGGAAGGCAGTCTACCGGTCATCCAACTACAGTGCGAAGATCGATCACGCTGGAGGGTGAACTTGAGCTGATCTAGAGCGTGACAATACCTTCTCGCACTGCCTTGAGAGCGGCTTGGGTGCGATCGGAGACGGAGAGCTTATCCATGATTTTGCTCATATGGGATTTGACCGTATCGAGAGTGATGCAGAGCTTATCTGCTATGTCAGTGTTTTTCATTCCGTCAACGAGGAGTTGTAATACTTCCAATTCTCGCTCTGAAAGCGTTGTGTTGAGCGCAGCGCGTTTTGTACTCGCGTATCCGGCTTCTGCTTCAGGTTTGTTCCTTTGAGCGGATGATACGAGTCGGCTATTATCTGAAATTGTGAGCTGATCGAAAATGGTACGAGCAATCTCCGGATCTAGCCAGGTATCGCCGTTGCTTACGGCTCTAAGAGCAATATCCAGTCGCTTGATGGAAACCTCCTTCAAGCAGTAGCCCTGGGCGCCGGCGGAGATGGCTGCAAACACTTGACTGCTCTCTCGGTGTGAGGTGAGCATGAGAAATCTGGTTTCGGGCAACAGCTCCTTGATTTTCATGGTTGCGTCAATGCCGTTCATTACGGGCATGCCGATGTCCATCACGATGACGTCAGGCTTGACTTGCAGGGCCATTTCCACTGCTTGCTGACCATCTGAAGCGATGCCGAGGATGTCTAGATCTGCTTGTTTGGAAAGTATTGTCTTGAGACCGATGCTTGTAAGCTCCTGATCTTCGGCGATGAGAACTCTTATTTTGTTTTCCATTGACTTGTTCTCATTCGAATTGCTGCGACACCGAGTTGGTCTTTCTTTTGATGGTCAGGAACTTGCTGTTGTCTTTCTGGGTCAGCGGTAGTTTAAGTTGCACGCAGCTTGAATTTCCCTCGCTGCGAATTTCGATGGTACCGCCATGGGCCTCTACCAATCGCCTCGCCACTAGCAGTCCGAACCCGCTTGCGCTGGCAAGCTCCAGTCCCGAACTCGATCTCAGTTGTTCTGAGAGAAGACCTTCGATTTCTTCCTGAGAGAGGATACGGTTTTGGCATACAATCTTGATTGCGAAGCAATCGTTTTCTGAATTGCTCGTCGTCAGGCAGAGGTGGTCGCAATGTTTGAAGCCTGAAAGTGCTCCTCTTATGGCTTTTTCCATTGCTGGTGGATCGATCTCAGCCACGAAGTCTGATGTTTTTTCGATGGAGGTAAACTCTGGGTTGCCGTCTATTTCTTCTGTAAGTTCTCGCGAGCAGCTTTGTTGTAGTTTCTTGACCAGAGATTGCAAGAAGCTTTTGACTCGCACTGGCTGAAACCGCAAGCCTTTGTGAAGCTCACCCTCGCCGTACAAAAGCAGCACGTTTTCGATCAGGTCGATTAGTTCAGCGGTAGTCTTCCTGGACGATGCCAGCAAGGTCGGATATTTTGCTTGTTCCGGGCTGAGGACCTCTCCGAACAGATCTAAAGCCCTGCTCAGTCCTAAAATTCGCGTCTCAATATCATGTCTCAGCAGGGACAGTAATTCACTCTGTTGATGGAGAGCATTGCTGACTTCGCTTATGCTCTCGCAGGTCGGCAGGGAGACAGCTGCTACTCCGATTATGGATCCGCTCCGATCTTCCAGTGGTGACAGGTTTAAGGTGACCTCGACCAGTTCTCCCGCCTTTGTCTTGCGCATCGACCTGTAGCCTAGAAGTCTCTCTCCGGCTCGGACCCGATTCAAGATGACCGAGTATTCTTCGAATTCGGCATGTTCGTATAGCATTTGCACATGCTTGCCGACAATCTCTTGCTCGGAGTAGCCGTAGAGCTTTTCAGCTTCCACGTTCCAAAATGTAATCTGATTGGCGAGATCTTTTATGTCCACTGCCGCGGGCAATTGTCTTAAGAGGCTGGCTTCTTGTTCGACGTAAATAGATTGCATCCGGCAAGGACCTCCATCCGGTCTCTTATAAGAGGATAACTGGGTAAAGAGATATTCGCTATACCCGAAAGTTTGATTTTGCAGAGAGAGGAGTGCTCAGTAATCACCTGAAAGTGTAGTTGCAGGCAATGGCAGCGTTCGATACTGTTTCATTGGGAAGATTGTAGTCAAGTTCGATTGCCTGGCAGTTTTCTATAAAAAAAGGAAGCCAAGATATGTCCTCAAAGCCAATGCCGCGAAACTCTTTAATAGTTTTTTACTGCCTGGCACTCTCCATGTTGGTGCTTCTTTTTGTTTGGTCCGGCTATCACACCAGTCGGGTCTTTGTCGGCTTCTCTAACCATATTGAAGAGTTGGAAGTGGCGCTGATTTCTCTGGAGGATTGCCTCTTGCGTCTGCGGGAATGTGAGGCTGATCTGCGTTTGGCTGCGCAAAAGGACGGTGCTTCTTATCTGGGCTCTTATACGGTGCGAAGGTCTTCCATCGAACCGCAGCTGAAAAGTTTGGTTTTACCGTCTGATTCTGACTTGAAAGAACTGTTTTCTGAACAGCTTAGGAGGCAATCCCGGGTCATTGCTCTCATAAGGAGCGGTGAGCTTAAGTCGGCTGCCGAATCTTTGAGGGAGGGCGAGGCCGGTTTCGAAGCCTTGTCGGAGAAAGCCGAATCAATGAAATTGTCCGTGCTTTCTCGGTTGAGGGAAGAGACGGAAAGGGTGCGCAGGGTTTGTACTGAGTTTCTGTGCGAGACCATAATTGCTTCTTGTCTGCTCATCTTGTTCAGTGTCTTCCTCGTTCTGGCTAATCGCCGCTTTCTGCGGGAGTCGGAGCGCTTGATGGAAACATCGAAAAAGCTCGCTCTGCTTGTGGATACCAGTTTCGACGCCATATTTTTTGCCGACAAAGACCTGGTCATTCGTAGCTGGAGCCCTGCTTGTTCCCGGTTGTTTGGTTATTCCTCCGAGGAAGCCATAGGTCAAAGTCTGAACCTTATAACTCCTGCCTTCCTTTCACATGAGCTGGCTTCTTATCGCGCTGCCGCCTTCAAGGGGCAGGCTATTGAGCCCTATGAAACCAAACGAAGCAGTAAGAGCGGGAAGGAGCTAATTGTATCTGTGTCGGTCTCACCGGTTGTCACCGGATATGATGCAGTGGATGGCATTACCATTGTCATGCGTGATGTTTCAGCCCAGAGGCTGCTTCAGCAGCAAAAGGACGATTTGATCGCGGCCCTCGCCCACGATTTGAAGAATCCTCTCATAAGCAGCAATGTGCTTCTGGAGATCATTAGAGATGACTTCAACAGCCTGGAACCTGAAACCATTCGCGATATTAGCGGGCGAGTTGCGTTGGCCAACAATCGCATGATTGAAACAGTCAATGAAATGCTCGATGTTTACCGTCTGGAAAGTGGCTCTATTGAAGTTGAACTGAAACCGGTTGACATTACTCAATTGTGCTTCGACTTGCAAAGCGAGCTTTCTCTGGCTTTCGAGCGAAAGAAGATAGAGTTTTCTCTTGATGTGAAAGACGGTTTGTGTGCCGTAACTGACGGCAGAGTATTGCGTCGGATTCTCTACAACTTGCTCGACAATGCCCTCAAGCATTGCCAGGAAGGTGCTGAGGTGAACTTCTCGGCCGAGCGTGCCGGTTCTAATTTGGTGTTGACCGTCAGTGACGATGGCCCCGGCTTGAGTGCACAAGAGCGAAGCAGGGCTTTTCAGCGAATCTTCAGGGCGCCTGTGGCCGGCAAGCGGGAGGGTAGCGGTCTGGGTTTGTATGCCGCCAGGCTGATGGCCGATCTACTTAATGTCAGTTTAGATTGTCAGAGTTCGCCGGGTGCTGGAACTCGCTTCCGGGTGGAATTGCCTTGAGCTGAGTGACGGTATTGCGCGGGTCTTCAGTTAGTTAAGCAAGCTTTGTGGTTTCGTTGACAGGGGGAATAAATCGGGTATACTTGCATATATTGGCATGTGCAGATATGCAAACCTTTGCATGCATACTAAGGAGGGATTGGGCAGATGGAAGCAAGATTCTCGGCCGAAGATATTTTGTGTGCCGCTTCGGGGCGCATTGTCAAAGGTCCAATCGACCTGCAGAAAGGCCGGATTGTCTGGCAACTTGATGAACTGCAGCCGGGAGATTGGTTTTTAGCCCTTCAGGATGGTGTGCATGATGGTCATGACGACTTGCGTCAGGCCATTGCCCTCGGCGCCAGGGGCTGCATAGTCAACCGTCGCTGTCGCTATGCCTTTGCCGACGGTCGCGGCGTGATCATTTCCGTTTCCGATACCAGGGCTGCCCTTTTCGACCTGGTGCGCTCCTGGCGATATGCTGTCAGACCCCGCGTGATAGGTGTGTCTGGCACCACGGGGCGACGTGCGACCATGCTTCTCATGAATTCGCTGCTGGCAGAAAAATTCAAAGTGCACCTGGCCTTCATGTCCAGTCTTGGTTCCCTGGGCTGCCTCTCTGAGGTGTTGGCAATGCCCGAAGATACTGAACTTTTGATCTTTGAAGCGGCAGCTGTGGAACGAGGTGATGTGGCAAAGGTCGGAGGTACTTTAGATCCAGACCTGGCCGTCATCACCCGCATCGAGCATCCGCTGCCTTCCGGTGAAAGAGAGCGGCTGCTGGCAAACATGTATTGTGAGCTGTTAGAGACAGTCGAAACCTTCTCAGGCAATGGAAAAGCTGTTGTGTACGATCGCAGTGCCGCGGTGCAGGAGCGTACCGACATGCTTCTATCAGGCATGCCGTCGGTTCGCTTCTCTCAGTCTGCCTCTGACAGCTACAACTGCGTTTCGGAAGAACAATTCGAGGATTTGAACAGTACCTTGTTCAAGTTAACCGGACAAAAGCTCACCAGGGCTGAACTCTGGTGCGCCATAGAGGCCGCTCGCTCCCTGGATGTGACTTTCGACCCGGCTACCGCCTTTGACGGCAGCAAACTTCTTGCTTATGGAGTGTAAGTCAGTCTGATGTATTTTCCAATTTTGCAGTCGCAGTTTCTCTTGCTTAACTGCCTGGGAGCGCTCTCAATACCGCTTACGGCGCTGCTCGCTTCAATGATTTTGAGCAGGCGAGAATCTAAATTGAGGGCGCTCCTGGCTGGACAACTGAGCGCCTTCGCCTGTGCGCTTTTTGCTCTCGCTGTATTTATGCTGCATCCTCAAGAGCTTTCCTTTGCTCCGATTGCCGGTCTATTCGAGCTTAAGTTTGACCTGCTCAGTCTCACTCTTGCTCTTTTGATTACTTTCATTTCTTCTATCGTGCTGTTCTTTAGCGAGCGCTACTTGGTGGGTGATTCCAGGCAGACTGCCTTCATGCAGCATCTGGTGGTTTTGACTAGTTTTGCCGCTTTCCTGTCTGCTTCCGACAATTTGATTCTCTGCCTCATCTGCTGGCATGGTATATCCCTCACCCTCTGGCGGCTGGTCGGTTTGAGGGATGGTAGCGGCGCTGCTCGCCGCACCGTAATTGCACATCACATTCTCAGTGATGCAGCTTTTGTTCTCGCTGCCTGTCTGATAGTCGCAGTCTGCGGTACTGCCAATCTGACGGAGCTGGCAGACCGAGCTGCTCTGCTCGGCGAGCAAATGTTGTTCAAGGCCTACATACCGTTTTCCGCCCTGACAGTTTCTAGTTTGCTTCTGGTTATTTCTCTATCTATTAAGTCGGCCCTCTTCCCCTTTCATAGATGGCTATTAGCTACCTTGGAAGCCCCCACTCCGCTTTCGGGGCTGCTGCATGCCGGAGTGGTGAATGTTTCGGCAGTGATGGCAGCGCGCTTGTGGCCGGTTATCTCCGGTTCTTCTCAGTGCCTCGTGGTCTGGGGGCTCATGGCGGCGGTCTCAGTCGTAGCGGGTGCTCTGGTCATGTCCACGCAGGCGGATGTTAAGCGCAAGCTGGTCTTTTCCACAGTCAGTCAAATGGGCTTCATGTGCTTGCAGTGTGCTACTGGAGCAATTCCTGCCGCCATCTTCCATTTGCTAGCCCACGGTCTTTTCAAATGCCATCTATTCTTGCAGTCGGGCAGCGCCGTCTCCGAAGGGCTCATGAAGAGGCAGTGGGGGCAGCCTTCTCCTGCTGATTGGAGAAGACCCCAGACTCTCATGGTTCTTGCCTGCGTCATGTCTATGGTCCTGCCCGTATGTTATTGGCTTTTGAGAGGCAGTTCCGGAGAAAGTGGCGCTGTGGTCTCTTGCATCATTGCCGCTGCTGCCATTGGCTGCTCCATGCCGTCACTGCAGCGCTCCGGCTTGTTCCTTGTAGTTCTTTCCGGTCTGGCTTCACTTCTCATGATCGAGATATCCGGTACAGTGGAGCACTGGCTCAAGGAGGGTCTGGCAACAATGGCCCTGCCTGTGGGAGGGTTACTCTTCTATAGTGTCTGTGCCTTCGCCCTCGTGGGTACCCTGCTATATGCAATGCGTGACAGGAGCTTTGGCCGGGCTATGTATGTGCATGCCTTGAACGGTTTTTATGTGGATGAAATTGTCGGGCTTTTTGCCGGTCGGCGTCCGGCAGCACCGAGGCGCGTCGTGGCTGAAAAACGGTAGCGTCTGTATTTTGTATTTTCGAAAACAAAGGGGTGAGAGCATTGAATTCTATTGATTCAAAACTGAGTTTAGAGATGAAAGTTGATTCCGCCGCCAGGTGCCTCAATTTCTTCTGGCCACTCACTAGCTTCATTGCCTGCAACCCATTGAAAGGCTATGAAGATATGCCTTTTGAGGAAGCCCTGCGTCTGTCCGGCAGGCTCTTCGGTGCCCGAGGTTTCATGCCGCTTTCGGAGTACCGGGCTATGTATGAGTCGGGACGGATCAGCCCCGCCGATCTTCAGGAGGCCTTTGCCGACGGTCGTGAACTTTCCTCCGCCGCTCAAAGCGCCGTGTCCGAGGCCGCGCTCGCTACCCTTGCCGATCGCCTTGATGAACGCCACGATGCGGGGCTCCTCTCTCTCGTCAATAAGCAGATGATCAAGTGGTGCTCTGCTTACCTCGATAAAACCCAGGCTCAGTGGAATCTTGATGGAACCGACGGCTTCTTTGCTTCCTGGCGCAAACTGGCTGCTTTTGATTACTCCCTTACTTTGTACGGTGTCAAAAACTGGAAAGAGGAACTGTCTCAATTACCGGACGATTCAGATCTGGCTGTGCAACTTTTACTCGATAAAATCGGTGTTGCCGAGGGTCAAGTCGTCGACTATTTGACCCGGCACTTTGCTCAGCTAGTAGGCTTTGCCAGTCATTTGAAATGGCGTCAGGCTCAAGGTGACAGCAAACTACTCACCGATTATTTGGCGGTGCGCCTTTTTTATGAATGGCAATACTCCAAACCCTTATTGACCAGGAGCTACGACTCGGCCATCAAGCCCTGGACTCAACTGAGTCCGGCTGCCGGCGGTGAGAGTTCGCTTGTTTCAAAAGAGGGCGATTACGCTTCTCTCTGGCAGGACGCCTATGAGTCGAATTATCGCAACCGGCTTCTGAGCGAGCTTTCCGAGTCATTCCAGAAAGTTGATGATAAAGATAAAAAGGTCAGCCCCCATTGTCAGTTGGTCTTTTGTATAGACGTGCGCTCTGAACCGATGCGCAGAAATCTTGAAAAGCTGGGGCCTTATGAAACCTTCGGATTTGCAGGCTTCTTCGGCTTTGCCATGCAATTCCGCTCTCTGGGCAGCGCGCTTTCTCTAGATCTGTGCCCGGTGCTGATTAAACCCAGTAAGTCTGTGACAGAGACCGATAGTGATGGCAAGTGCAATGGCAAGATCAACTTGCAGTCTTTGCTTGCTTCAGCCATACAGTTGCGCAAACGGCTCAAGAGTAGCCTGCTTGGAGCCTTTGGTCTGGTGGAAGGGTTTGGATTGGCCTCGGCGCTACCACTCTTTGCCAGAACCATTGCCCCCCGGCAGTACGAAGATGCCGTCCAGGCGGTCGGTAAGCAGCTCTGCGGCCACGGACGTACTGAAATTGACGCCTCTGCTTTTTCTCTGGAGGAGAAAATAGCTCTCGCCCGTGGCAATCTCAAAGCCATCGGCATCGCTAAGGAAGTGGCACCAATTGTGGTGCTATGTGGTCACAAGGGGCATTCGCAGAATAATCCCTATGCCTCTGCCCTGGATTGCGGCGCCTGCGGCGGCAATGCCGGCGGTGCCAGCGCCAGACTGGCCGCTCTAATTTTGAATGATAAAGAGGTGCGACTCGGTCTGGCCAGCCAGGGTGTGTTTGTCCCCGATGAAAGTGTTTTTATTGCTGCTGAGCACAATACAACCACCGATACTTTCGAATTTTATGACGTGCCGGAACTAACAACTTCCCAGCAGCAGATTTTTGAGCGCCTGCAGTCGGATCTGGAGAGAGCCGGTGCGCTGGTCTCAGAGGAACGCAGGCAGACCTTGCCCAAGAGTGTAATTGCTGGTATGAATGAGCCTTCATGCCGGTCTGTAGACTGGGCTCAGGTGGCTCCCGAATGGGGGCTTGCCGGCAACGCTGCTTTCATCGCTGCGCCCCGCAGTGTCACTGCTGGTGTCAATTTAAAAGGCCGCAGTTTCCTTCATTCTTACGATTGCCGTCAGGATGAAGACGGAGCTGTGCTGGAGCTGATTATGACGGCTCCCATGGTGGTGGCGCAGTGGATCAACATGCAATACTACCTTTCAACCATGGACAATGAGGTATTCGGCAGCGGTAGTAAGGTTGTGCACAACGTAGTAGGCGATTTCGGCGTCATGCAGGGTGCGCTCAGCGATTTGAAGATAGGTCTTCCTGCTCAGTCGGTCATGAGTGCGGAAGGGGAGCGCATGCACGAACCGATGCGTTTACTGGTTGTTATTCGGGCTACCACGGAGGCTATTGATAATGTGCTCAAGAAACATGAGCATGTGGCATCCCTGGTGAGAAATCGTTGGCTGCATCTGGTGGCCATGAATCCTGACAGTGGTGAATTCTCCAAGGCTGACGAGCGCTTACTCTGGCGTCCAGTGCGCACCGGTGCTGCAATGCCTGTGGCAGCTCTGCCGGAGCCTCTGGGATTGTTGCAACAGCAGCAGCTATCTCACTAAATTGGGTTTGCTTGCTTATGGCCGCTAGCTATCATCAGAGACTGGCGGCTTTGACTAGCAAACATGAGAAGGCACGAGCTATGGCTTTGCCCTTCAGTGCCGGTCTTGGACTGAAACTGGCCTGTGCTGAGGAGATCGACACCGATAGACTCGGTACTTTCACCGGCGAAGTCGAGCGCCGGGGCTCGCCCAGAGAGACTGTAGCGGCCAAAGCTCGCCTGGGCATGGAAGCGCTGGGCTTGCCGCTCGGCCTGGCCAGCGAAGGTAGCTTTGGACCGCATCCTGTACTCCTCTTTGTTCCTGGAACCGAAGAATTGATGGTCTTCATCGACGATGAACTGGGAATTGAAGTATGCGAACGATTGGTCTCCACAGAGACCAACTATGCCAGTGTCAGTGCCGCTTCCATAGACAATTTGCAGGGTTTTCTCAGGCAGGTGAAATTCCCTTCCCATGCTTTAATTGTGCGTGCCAACCGGCCGCAATCAGTTGCTTCTGCCGGGGAGAGCGCAGCTCTGAACCAGAACGGCGCGGGCAAAATATTGAAGGGGCTACGAAGCATCGAGCAGTTGGAGAAGGCGATTCAGCAGTGTCAGGCTCAGTCTGAGGATGGCCTGGCTCTGGTTCAAACTGATATGCGCGCTCATATGAATCCCACGCGGATGCGCCTGATTCGCAAGCTGGCTGTTAAGTTGACCCGTCGCCTGCAGAAGCTTTGTGAACTGTGTCAGTGTCCTGGCTGGGGGCTGACCGGTGTGGAGCCGGGCTTGCCCTGCGGCCTTTGTGGATTTCCTTCCGATGCGGCCAGGTTTGAAATCTATTCCTGCCCCCGCTGTGATCATGAGGCAAAACTGCCCAGGCAAGACGGTCTTACCCATGTTGACCCGGGGGCTTGCCAGCGCTGTAATCCCTGAGTTTTGAAAGAATTTGGTTCGTGCTTTCCATTTTGTGGTTCTTACAGTCGTCTGTAATAGGGCCAGAGCCCATAGTTGGCGGTGCTGCCATCGGCATTGACCAGGCGCGGTGGAGTCGGCTCTTCGTCGCTTCCAGTAATGGGGAACCAGTTGTCTGGAATGCCTTTTCCGCAGCGCTCTTCAAAATTCAAAGAATGTAAGAAGTCTGAGCCATCGTGCAGAGCCTGCTGCCATTCATTTGCTGTGAGCAAGCAATTGCCGCAGCGTACCAGTGTATTAGGAAGAGAGACGGCAACCAAACTGAGGGCTTGCCAGGTTTTTGAACTGGATTGCGAGCCGAACTGGTCCCAATCATCAAATTCAGCCAGAAAGCCATTTTCATGAGCGCGCAGCGTCCTTAGCATGATTCCCCTTTCATTCGACTGGCTACTTTCCGTAGACTTCAAGAACCAGCCCTCATACTCTTGCTGGGGCATGGACTGCGTTACAATCGGCTCACTGCCGAGCCTATGCCAATTGGCTGAAATACCTACTCCGGCCAGCCATTCAATCCAGGCGGCAGGTATTGGTATTGGCTGATTTGGAAAGTAAATGGTGGCAAAGCGATTGCTTATGAAAGGTTGATTGACGAGTGAGATTTCGGGTAGGCTCTCGATATCGATAGAGCGGCATTGCAGCCGGATATTTTCGTCGATCTCCAGATCGATAAGGCTACTTTCGTCATCTACTGTTAGCCCCTCCATCACCCTTGTGAAGTCGTAAATCGGTTTTTTGTCGTCTTTTGCGGTAAATATGCTGACCTGGCGGGCGATGAAGAGAAAGCGCATCAAATGCAGGGTTTGACCGGCGTCACTGGAGCCGCTGCTAACCAGGGCCAGCTGGAAGGAAACTTCGTCCGCTTGGGGCAGTTCGTTCCCTTCTCGCTGTGGCGCTTGCGAAAAATTCGCGGCTCTTGCCAGCACGAAGTAGTTGTAGTCTTCAAGCCAATCGGCTAATCGGTTTGGATCGTCAAAGCTAAGATTGTTCAAAGTGATTTGTTCTTTCGAATCTCAATATTCTTCTGGTGGCACCACTGGTGCCTTGGGACTTCCGCGCAGCAGTTTGACTGCAAAGAAACCGGCGCAAGCAGCCAATACCAGGAAGAAGGCGGCCATGGTGTCGGTGCTGTGTTTGATGTCTGACTGGCTGGGGTTTTGAGGATCGTACCAGACGGTTAGATTGGCTCCCACTGGGAAACGGTCTTCTTGCTCGTGCTTGAGTCTTGCCTGATCTCGATCTTGTGACTGGTAGTCGCGCCCTGTGTACTTCTGCCCGTTGACTGTGAAGTCATAAGTCAGGTAGAGGCGATAGAGACCTCTGGTGGTTTGATCGGGCGGGTTCTCTATGGTTGCTTTCACAACCGTACCAGTGGCGGTGGGCCAGGCTGAATGTTGATGGGTGAGAATAGCCGAGTAGACGATGCCCATGGATAGTATCGCTAGAAAACCGCCCAGGAATCTCTTGCGCATTTGCGCCCTTTGCAGTTCTCTCTCTTTGCTGAAAAACACTTTGGAGTTACCTTTTCTTGGTCGGCTTTACTTGTCTTCCGGCTCGGCGGGCCAGTGTTCCGAGTCGAAGCTGAGGCTACCGGCGGCTACTACCTCTGCGTCTCCCAGCATTTCTTCTAGAAGTTTGAAGGTTCTGCTATTGAGAGGCGCCGTGCGTTGACCGGGCTCAGCGCCTTGTTTTGCGTAACTGTAGGTTACCACAAGATCAATCTGACCGCTGCGAAAGCGCAGGCGCAGCTCTTTACTATTGGCAGTGCTGTTTTTGCGCACCAGTTTGATGTCTTCCGTGAGAGCTTTCAGGGCAGTAATGGCTTCGGTAGTGACCGGCACGTCAAAAGTGGCTTTGCCCAGTTCTTTGCTGGCGAAGCTCATGGCAAAGAAAGCGGACTTGCCCTGGCGCTTCAAGCGCACATTGAGACCGTCTGGCTCTTGAGTGATGTCGCTGTAGTCGCGAATCACTTCTCCGAGCACGTCGGTTTGCAGCTTCTTGAGCAGGCGTTTGATAACCAAGTTGATGCAGCCCCTTCCATGCCCTATACGGCCCTGGCAGCTATGATAACAGATGCCGGAAAGGGCCTGCCAAGGTTCACTATCCTAGGTCTGGGGCAGGCTGGTCCACTCCGATTGTTGTTCTTGCGAGTAAGCTTCGCCTACTTCAATGAAGCAGTCGGCCGCACCGGTGGGGCATTCCTCTATGCACTTACCGCAGCCTTCGCAAATTGAGGCATCGACACAGTACCGACCGAGTATGGATTTTATTGCTTTGAGCGGGCAGGCCAGCTCGCAGGCCGAGCAGCCGATGCAGATTTCAGGGTCGGTGACGTGCTGTCTCATAGATCAAGGGCGAGCTTCTTGAGTTCCCGGCTCACTTCCTGCTTCCACTCTTCCTTGATCTCGACGTTGTCGGAATGTTTTAAGCCAAAGCGCTTGTGCCATTCATTGCGAAGCGAGTCGGGTGGACCGGCAGAGGTTTCAACCCGAGGGTACCAGTACTGGTAGGACAACTCGATCTGCTTTTTGTGCGATTCGGCTTTGCGAGCCAGGATAGCCAGGGCCAGGTTGGCATGACTGGTTTCCAGGGGCAGGCAGGAGCAGGCCAGCTCTTTCAGAGGCACGAATTTCGAATCGGCGAATTCACCCAGCATGAGCCTGGCCATGGTGGCCAGCAAGTAGGTGAAGACGAGCATGTCTTCGAAGCTCTCCAGCGGATAGAGCAGGGCGTTCAAACGCTTGTCGGCGGAAGAACGGGAGAAGCCTAGAAAAGAATCTCGCAAGACACGGGATTCAAAACAGTGGCTGCTCAGGTAGCGGTCTACTTTGAAGTTGAGGCCGGAAAGAAGCTCGTAAGCATCTTTGGCCATGCTCATTTTTTCTGCCACCATCTTGCTTATGTTGAGCCGGTCTTCAATGGTGGCACCCTTATTGATGAAGGGTGCGAAACCGGCGGCACCAGCCATTTGCGAATCGGCAAACTGTAAGAGAATGCCTGTAGTCAACTCCTTGAAGCGACCACCGGTTTCTTGAAAACAGCTAATGGTGCCGCCCTGCTCTATCTTTTCTATGAGGCGGGCATCTTCTTCGCTCAGTTGAGCGCCGAGACTCTGGGCCGTCATGCTTTGTTTCCTGCTGCGGAAAGGGGTTTGGATTCGGCGTAGCCCATGCGCATGTCGTAGTTGGGCTCAATGTTTTTGGGCATTTCCAGACCAATCTCTTTCAAGCGTTTTTCCACGATTTCCATGTATTCGTCTTGAATCTGCTGAGCCGTCTTGATTTTCAAACCGTATTCAAAGTAGCGGGCAAAGTGTTCGCTGTCGTCGGAGGGGCGACCGGCAAAGCCGAGGCCTATCTGCATAAACTTGGGTACGGCTGCCTGCAACTGTTCATGGCCTTTGTCGCCGTCCAGTTCCATGACGCGCTTGGCGGCCCAGACACCGAAGGCCAGGTGACCTTTTTCTTCCGCCCAGATGCGTTCCGATACTTTCGCCCAGGGTAGATAGCTGGACTGTCTGTACTGTCCCAGTAAGGCTACGGCTGCCGGAGTAACGGCGGTGGAGAACATGGCTACATCGGCCCAGCATTCAAATAACGGCGCCCAGTTTTCTTTGCGGAAGCCGTTGATGACGCGGACCTTTTTAGGATCGGGATTTTCTCTGTTTTGCACCAGGTGCTGCACTCTGGCGTTGACGTCGATGCCGAGCGGGGCGAGAATCTCCCAGCAGTACCAGCCGTGTCCCATTTCTTCCATCACCTTTTTAGCGAGGCGATAAGCTTCTTCCGGTCGGGTGGCGTATTTCATGTTTTCTTCGACGCGCTGCCCGCCTGCAAATTCGGAGTCTGCCTGGAATGCCAGAAGGTCGATAAGCGCTTTTTTGTATTCATCGGGCAACTTGTCGCCTGCTTCGTAAGTTTTCATGCTCAATACTCCCGCCCCTGATAGGTGATGGAAAGGTAAACTACAACTCTCTTGCAATGGTTGCAGGTATATGAAGTTTATGTATCCGCCGTTTGAAGCAAGGTGCATCGTCCTTAAGGCTGACTTGGCAGCCGCTTCCGTCGATACGTCAGTCGCAAGAATGATATTGACAGGCTCTTAGCCCTAGCTGTTATGAAGTACGCCCTGTGGTAACTCTTGAATCTTATGAATTTGCTGCTCCGGCATCGCGAACAGCTAGATCAATTGCCCAGTTCTGATTTCTTGTGTGACTCTTTATCCTGTCATCAGATGAGTATTATCGCAATAGCTTTACTGGAAGCTGATTGCGAATAGAAGATTCGATGGATGCACCTTTTGTATACCTGCGGAGGTGACGGCTAGCGGCTAGCAGAGGAAGACAGAGCTCGATAGACCGTGCAGGGGGAGGAGGCAAAATCCCGGGTAAGCGGTGTAGCGTTCGGCTACGAGAGTTTGGGAGTCTGGGATTGATAGCTCCCTGGGCTTCGTCGGCACGAAGTAAACCTTTATGTTTCATCGCTATTTGGCTGGCTGCAAAGTGGCTCTCTCAGCCAAACGCTATCGGTAGGGATAGCCTTTCATACCAAACCCGGTCCAAAGTTTTGGCCAGCGACCTCCTAGCCCCCACTTCTGAGCTCCATTTATCTGCTCTTAGCGCTAGCTAGGAACGGCCCTTTCTGAATCCTAAACTTTAGGAAGTTGTTAAGCGGCTTGAGTTTCGGGGCTTTCTCAGAGCCCTATAATTTTCCAATCGCTTACAAAGTCGGATTTCAGTCTCTAATTTGCCCGATTCTCATGACGTTATCTCTTTAATTTTCACCCGGGCAAAACTTACCAAGCCACACAGGCAAAGAAATACAAGCAATCAAGTTAAGCGGCAGTGTCGTTTAGCCGGTTGTCGCCTGCGTTGAAAACCCTGAAGGGATAACTAAACCAACCAATTAACCTCAGAAAGAGGAATCAATATGAACAAACGAAAATTACGGATAGGATTAGCCTTGGCGCCACTTGCCTTGGCTTTCTTTGCGTTCACTCAACCTGCGTTGGCAGCCGACTACACTGGCGATTGTGCCAATGTTCCTGCTAGCGTCAGCGGTAACGTAGATATCAATGAGTCTGGAGCTTGCAATATCACCCATCCAGTCACCGCAACTGGTCGTATCAAGATCACTGCCGGTTCTACTATTAGCACCCAAGATCTGAACTCGTTTGCCGAAGTAGATCTCCAGGCGCCAGCCTCAAGCAATATCACAGTGACTGGTGTTATCACTACAGATTCCGGCTATGTGAATCTGTTTGGCAATAACATTACCGTGACCGGAACAATAAACCCTGTGAATCTGGGCAATATTTTGATCCGTGCGCAGTCTAATCTTGTCACCGGGCAGATAGTTGGTGCTCCGGGCTCGAATATTGACCTTAAGGCCAATCAAGCTGGAGCATCGAACACCCTTTTCACTATTGGTGGCTCCGGCAATACTAATGGTGTTAATGGCACCATTACGGCTAAACCAGCCGGGTATGATCCATATTTTGCTCCGGCTATTGTCCATGTGGTGAATGGTATCGCCAACTCCACTGGTGGAATAACCCTCACCAATCCTGCAAATATCATCACTACCCCCCAGCCAGGTTCCAGAGCCGCATACGTCTTTCTCAATGCCAGGAACGGAACGCTGACAATTCCGACTGGTACATTGTCTGCAAATGGGGGAACTTCCGACGGCGCCGGCCTTATTGCCTTGATGGCGAAGACGATTGCGTTTGGTGCAAACGCTACCGTTACCGCTTCGCAATCAAGCACAGCTGCCGGAACCCTACATGGAATTTTGATTTCGGCGGAAAAGGTTACCTATCAAGGAACCAGTGGCTTGAATCTCATAGGCAGTGGTAATGGGGCAGACATCTCAAGCACCGGCTATGTGCAGGTTTTTCCCCAAGGCGTTGTCACCATAAGCGACACTGAAACACCGTTTAACCTGGTGATTTACGCTGTGATTGGCACTAACCAAGCTGGGAACGTGACATTTCAGGGGGCGGGAACCGCACCCTTGAATGTTACTGCAGATGGCAATAATACTCGGATTGCATTTACAGGCACTACACTCACCTTTACCGGTGGAGCCGTAAAGATGCAAACCAGGGGAGCAACCAATCACACCATTAGATTGGTCAATCCTGGAGAACTCACAGGCGCTAATATCGGGCTTACTTTCAGTGGTACGGGTGCGGTTACCCTGGATGCTTTAGGTGTCGCAGGTGCTGGTGGAGACATAGAACTCTTCTTGGATAAGGCTAACTTCAACAAGCCTACCTACACCTTTACCGCCAATGGTCCAACCGCATCAAGCGGAAATGGCGGCACCGTGAACGTTAGTAGCCAGCTTTTGACTTTGAGTCCAACTGCTAAATTCACTATTACTGCCAACGCATCAAGCTTCGGCACCGGCGACGCAATCGCTAGCGATCCTACAAATGGAGCTCCAAAAGCGATTCGGTTCTATCCTGGTGATGTTCCTCTTAATCTTGGTACCGCTTCCGGTCTTGGGCAGATTTCCTTTTCTGCAAAAGGTGGACTGAGTGGTGGCAAAGGCGGCACAATTGTTGTTTCTGGAAATTCTTTGAATATCAAGACAGCAAATGCCGTCAATGCATCCGCGGTCGGCGGTGATGGGGCTGGTGGAGAAATTGCTTTCCAGACTCCTATTGCTTCGTTTGAATCTGTGGCTACTATGTCTGCTATTGGTAAGGGCAATGGAGTCGGTGGAAAGTTTTCTGGCTCGTATTATGGGTTTCCCGTCCCAATTAATGTAAACAAGCTCATCAAAGTTGATGGTGGCTCAGCTCTTCCCGCAACTGAGTTTAATGGTTCTATTACCGTCAATAACATAATTTGCCAGCAATGGAAAACGGGGAAAACATCCTTTCCTAAAACGGCCTGGCACTGCTTGAATCAGGCTTCTCCAAATGCTGGGCAACGTTCAATAGAAACCTCTGCCTTTTCTCTGCCGTCAGTCATTCGCACTGATTTAAATGCTCAGAATGTCCAAATCTACACCATGAACACCGTAAGCGATTTCAAGGCTTTCTTTTATGGTATCGGTTCAAGTCAATCCGGCGTTCTTGGGCTGAGCATAAATTCAGTCCGTGTAAGCGCATCCTTTGATAGCCAGATAGGCGGCTCTGCTGGTGGACTTTCCTTCTACCATCCAGGTACTATTCTTCACGAGTTAGGCCATGTTTGGGACAGCATTAAGGGCGATCCATCAATCAATACCGCACTAACCTTTAAGTCTGTTGTTGATAGCGATGTTACTGCCTTTAATGCCCTTCCCTGCGCTGATGCCATAACCGCCACTACAGGGAATGCAACCTTTTGCACTCTGTATGCTGGCCAAACCAACTTTTGGATTTTTCAGAAGCTGTTGAATTTTTCGCAACCAGGCACAACTGATTATATTGAGGCTTGGGCTAGAGCTTTTGCTCATCGGGGACAAAGTTCAATACCTAATCCAAACAAAAACTTTCTGCCGTTCATCCAGAATGTGCAGGAACTTATGACTGGACAGCGTGGATACATGAATTCCATTTATTCCACCGGCGCGCCATTCTAAAGTAACCACAACTTTGGAGAGGGTCTAAAGACCCTCTCCCTTTACTTCTTGAAAATCACTCTGCTTTATGCCTTCGCCTATCAATTTGTATGATTGCAGAAACCCGTTCTCAATTTTACCGATCACCGTAAATTTCTCTGATTTCTTGCCATTCCAAGCAAAAAGTGTAGAAGTGATAGCTCCGTCTAAAGTTTTTCCCCCTAGTAACTCTTCGGCTTTTACTTCAGTAATTTTCGACAAAGGAGTAATCGTCTTGTAAAACCGCAAATAGGCCACTCCCTCCTTGCTAACACATAGGCTTAATGTCTTTGGGCCAAGCTCCGTTTTTGATAGGCTGTAGAATTGATTTGAAGAATCTGCGTAGGTTTTTTCCTCAAGTACTTCTGGGGAAACCGTTGAGGCATTTGCATTTGTTGCCAGAACACAAAGACCTAGAGAAAAAAGCAGGTGTTTCATTGGAGCCTCTTCTACTTAACCGCATGACTTCTAGTATTGTAATACTGGAAGGGTCTTTTTTGTTGATTCGATATAATAGACCGGTCTACTATCTATCCTCAAGTGCTCTACTCTATGTGTGATGAATTTTGTGCTCGTTTTCGGAAGTGCCTGCATTAAATACTCAAGTAAGACTTAAACCGGCAGTGTCAGCCGCCTTCCAAGCTTCCCATGCTGTATTGAAATGGTCACCAACAATCCGTCGGCGACAAACAAAAGAACCGCCTAGAATGAACTGCGGCGGTCTAAAAGCTATCGTCTGACAGTCTGCTTGCGGGGACTCGATATTTCTACTCCGTCAGTCGGTATCGGCAGATAGCGGACCAGTTGCTAAGGTTTCCGGTCTGCGCAGAACTAGAGTTTCCACAAGGACCTTCGGCTCAAAGTGATGAACCAGATTGGTCGCCTCTCACCGCGTATGCAACAGACGAAGCTCGTAGTGTGGATAGTTCCAGCGCACCACCGGCGAAGTCTGAGGTCATCAGCAGAGGCAGATGTAGTGAATGAGCTCATAGAGAGAGCATCGAGGCGGTCAGGCTGAGCGAGGGTAAGCTGCTTGTTTCAATCTAAATTGAGACCGCTTTCTTAGCAGTTTGAGGGTTGGAGACCAGTTTGGTCATGTCCTTACCGAGGGTCCAGTTGAAGCCGGCCAGTACACGGATGGGCAGAGTGTAGCGGCTGCCCTGGAAGGGGCTGCCCAGGTTGGTGGGCAGTCGCTGATTTAAAAGGTTTTCGATGCGGCAGTCGAAAGAGGTGGGAAGCCAGGGGTGTTTCTTTCGCAGTTCCTGGGGGGTCTGGTAGCCGCCTGAGAGTGATACCAGAGTTAGTGTCGGAGTGCGACCGCTGTGTTGACCAACAAGAAACTTGTCGAGCTGATTTTGCAGACCGGTCAGCACTTGAGCGTCGGCCAGCACCCACCAGTTTTGCCTGGAGCGGTAGCCGAGACCGACTACGCCTTGATAGCGTCTGTCGTGGTCAGGATATTTGGGCAGGGGCGCTTCCGGGAAGTCATAGAAGCCGCCTGAGACGCCGTGGGTACCGCGCAAATAGGCTACCTGTACAGTGTTGGAGAGGAAGCCGTTAAAGCCGTAGCCGTCGCGGCGGGGCTTGAGGTCCATGCGCGTCTCCACGCCGTAGGCTTCCTGGGCGCTATTGGTGAGGCGATTGTAGATGGGCAAGTTGCCGATCACACCGGAGTCGCCGAAGTTGCGCAGGTTTTTGTAGAAGATATTGGTGCGGGTGGCGAAGCGCGATCCGATTTGTTGCTCGAGGCTGACATCCACCATGCGTCCCCTTGTGGGCTGCAAGGGGCGCGGCGTGCCGGGGTAGATGCCGTTTACCGGCGCATTGGTGACGGCGATAGGTGTGAGGAAATAGTCTACCGGTGTGGGGGTGAAGATCTGGGAGAAAGAGCCTCGCAAGACGGTGTTCTTAGTTAGCACGACGGAGGCTCCGAAACGTCCGGAAACCTGGGCTGAGGTAATGCGCTGGGTCTCGAAGGGCTTGATGGAAAATGGCTCTACGCCAGGTGTTTGGGCTAGCTGTGTGGCGATGCCCAGGGCATTGCCGAAGACGCTGTGTTGTAAGTCGAAGCGCACGCCGTTATCTAAAGTGAGGCGCTTCCACTGTCCTTTCTGAGGCTTCCAGCGGTCTTGCAGGAAGGCACTTTGCAGATAGCGAAACCCTGTGTATTTTCCAACCTGGCTGTTCATCATCGGCCCCTGGGGTTGCAGGCTGAAGGGGCTTAAGACTGCTCCGTAGGGGAAGGGATTGAGGTTGATTGTTTGGGCCTGGGCCAGGAGGGCCTGTGCTCCTTCCGGGTCTGTTTCGGCAAGGGCCTGGGCCTGTGCTTGTAGATCGGCTACCTGGGTGGCGGCATCTTGCTGGGCGGTGGCCGTGGCACTGATGTCGGGGTTATAGTAAGTGGCGTTGAAGCTGGTTTTGACCGGACGAAGTTCGGTCAGGAAGCCGGCTTTCACGTCGTGTGTTTTAAATACTTTCTTGTTGATGTCGCCCTGGGCCGAAAAAATGTAATTGCTGCGATTGGCTCTGGCTGCGATGGAGACTATGGGTTGGTCGGCATTCAAAACCGGGTCTGGGTCGAAATTGTTGTTGGAGCGGAAGGTCTCGCCGTAGAAGCCGTTCAAAATGTGTAAGTTGAGCTCGTCGAAAAGTTTTTCGAACTTGTGTTTGTAGCTCAAGATAAAGAAGTTCTGGCGGTCTCTTTGAGATTGCCTGACACCGGCCTGCCTGGAGAGCCTGTTTATGGGCACATCCAGAAAAGTCTGGTTAATGGAGGCCGAGAGCTTGAGCAGGTCTCTATTTGTGAGTTGGTATTCGAGGCGGGCATAGGCGTTTATATCGGCGCCGCCGTTGCCGGAAAAGTATTTATTGGGCGGGGCGATGCGCAGGGATGAGCCCTGAAAAAGACCCGATGATTGAAAACGCAGGCGGTTCAATTTATCTGTGGGATTTTGACTGAAGGCGCCGGAGGAATTGTAGTAAATCGAACCAGCCAGAGGTCCGCCCACTTGCTGACCGATGGTGAAGTTGGGTTTGGAGACTATAGGCAGGGTCTTGAGGCGGGCCACGGCTCCGAGAGGTCCGCCGCCGTCTTGTGCTTCGTAACCGCCAATATCTATTTGTGCCGACTGCAGGGAGCGTGGACTGATAGGCTGAGTCTGCTGCAACACTCCTGCCGCTTCCGGAATGATGACGTCGTCTATGACGTAGTTGACGGCATTGTGTTCGCCCCGGGTGATGACATTGCCGTAGCTGTCGTTCATGACGCCGGGCGTGCTTTCAATCAGCTGCCGGAGGTCGTTTCCGGAGCGGTATTCTTGCACGAAGCGGTGATCGAGGTTGGTGCGAGAAGTGATATTCTCCGGGTGAATAAGTGACCGTTTGCCGGTGATGCGCAGCACATCTACCGGTTCGATGTCGTCCAGTTTGACTGCCACATTTGTAGTTTCGCCCGCTACCACCTGGGTCGTCTGGCTGTGGGAGAGCATTTCCTTGGCGGAAGTGGTGATGGTCCAGCCGCCCGGTTCTATGTTATTGAAGTGGAAATTGCCTTTCTCGTCGCTCTCGGTTTCGAAGCGCTTGTGGTCCTGGGTATTGTGGGTGAGCACCACGTCAGCGCCCGGCACCGTGCGAGTGCCGTCCAGGGAAGTGACCTGCCCGCTGATGGAACCGGCGTTTATGGACTGGGGTTGATTGAGGCTCTTAATATTGATGTCGGCTCTGGCCGGACCATTTTGGGCAAGCGCCCGGGCCAATCCGGGCTTCTTGCTTTCTCGCTGTGTGGGAGCCGCTGCAATTTCGGGACGGATTGGCGTCAGCGGCAGGGCTGAGGCGGCGGGTGTGAGGCTCTGGTCCGGTGTGGGAGCTGCGGTCTGAGCCTGGGCTGAGGTTGCAGTCAGGCTTAAACTCAGGGCTGTTGAAAGCAGGGTTAGTGCTAAATATGGTCGTTTGACCGCCATGAGCTGCAAAAGGCTCTGGTGGTCAGCCTTTTGCGGCATTAAGGAAGCTAAATGATCCAGGGTGTTCATCAAATTCGGCACGGCAAAGGAGTCCGGCGCAATCACGCCGGACGGGGTCTTAAGTTTTCACTATTAGCTGGTAATACGGAATCGAACTTCCTATATACTACGATAATGGAAACCGTTTTCAATCTTAAATGCTGAAAATGAAAACTTGTTCAATACAATTGAAGGGAAGTGCTCCCCGGCTTATCCTGCGTAGCGGCCTGGGTGCTCTGGCGGCGGCGGTTTTTCTGACCGGGCTGGGTATTGATCTGGATTTTGCCTTGAGAACGGTCTTTAACCTGCAAGGTCAGGGGGCTGCGAGTTCCGGCTTACCTTGCCAGATGGCTTTAGCTGAGACCTTCAAGTTGGGCGCTCAGGAGTCTGAGAGTCTGGAGCCGGCGGAGCCTATATTTGCTCCCAGTCCGGTGATCACCGAGGAAATGCTGGAGAGCGGCATTAAAGCTTTTTGTGTGGCGCGCTTTGAGATATCGCCTCTGGGCAAGCATGTGGTGCACCTGGTTACATCTACTGGTTCAGCGGAAGTAGACGAGCTGACCTTGAGCACTTTACGCACCTGGCGATTTAGACCCGGTAAGCGGGGTGGCCAGCCCGCCGCTTCCGTGCGTAAGATCAAGGTTGAATTCGAAGTAGACTGATCATGTGTTGATGCGATCGAGATAGGCGTCTCTTTCGCTATCGGAGCCATTGGTGCCGTTGTTTCGTCTGGTGCGAGCGGCGAAGTCTGTGCCCGCCCGGGATGAGTCTGCGCCGGTGATCTGTAGCTCCGGTAAATGCTCTTGTGAGCGCCTCCAACCATCTCTTTCCTGATCCAGACAATCTTTTGGATTGGAAACGATAGGTCCGCCCGGCCAGCATTCGGCCAGGGCTGCCTGTCTGAAATTTTCATTCGATTGATTGTGGTTGTCTTCTACTCTATTTGAAGAAAATGCTTGATGCTCCATGGTAAAGCTCCTTGGTGAGGGAACTTATGCAATTTAGCAAGTCTGTTTGACATGAAGATGACATGGCCTTAGAGACTGTGCAATTGCACGCTGTCAGGTTGTCTGACTTGGTACTACACTGCCTTTCAGTCGGACGAATGGGAACACAATCAATAAGACCCGAGGGTGATTCCCCAGTGCAGATTTGCCCTGGACTGAAACTGGGCATTCTATTGAGAGGCTTATACTGCTATGTCCAGAGTTTGGAACAGTCTCAGTGGTCTTTCCAGGCAACGCCTGCAAGAGGCGCAAAAGTATCTGGCTTTCTCTATTTTGTGTCTTGTCGGGGCACTCTTAATTGCCGCCCTGCCTCTAACATCATTGAGGCTTGTACCCGGCCTGGCTTTGCTTGTCCTGGCCATATTTTATTGGCGACGTCTTGATGAAAGTGAAAGTGCCTGCCTTCGTGCAGCTCAGGGTGCTCGGGGCGAAGAGCAGATCGCCGCGCTGCTTGAGCCAATGGCGCCTGAATGGTCTGTTTACAGAAATATCTTTGTAGAAGGATTGGGTGACATCGATTTTGTTGTTGTCAGCCCACATGATCGCTGCTTTACCATTGATGTAAAGTCTCATGGAGGGTCGGTGATCTGGAATGGTCGATGCCTGTTGCGGCGGAAAAGCGGAGTGGAGTTCTTCTTTGAGAAGGATTTCTTTTGGCCATGCAGGCGTCAAGCTCAGGCTGTGAGGAAGGCTCTCAACAGTGGTTCCGTGGTACCTCTTTTGGTCTTCAGTTCTGCCGATGTCCTGATCGAATCGGATGAGCGGGAAGCCATATGGCGCAGCAGGCACGTTTGGGTTCTTGCGGCGCAAGACTTGCTCCAGTTTCTGAAAGACTATGGAAGTTCCGGGTGTTCCCTGCCTAAATATACTCTCGCCCAAATCTCTAAGTCGAATACCGCCGTCACCGAGAACTTCTCAAGCTATTCACCAGGCGTTGAGGATGAGTCGACCTGGCTGCAGGAAGTGTGGTGCAAGCTTGAATACTGCGGCGGTGGGTGCCGAAGCGGCGGCGGAAATGAAGGCAGGGAAGAAGGCATCAGTCATGCTTGTTCGTGTGTTGAAGAGCTTACCGCTCTTGAACTTGAGTCTGTCAAACAGCAGATGAAAAAGATTGGGCAGGTAGCGGCGGTTAGCCAAATGAACTGTGTGCATAGCTCTTATCGGGTGCGGTTGCGCAATTGCTGGTGGTGCAAAGAAGACATACTTGTCTTTGATTGGCCTGGGCGCGGTGCAGAAGGTTGTGAGCCGCCCAGGCCGAGGCCCAAGTCAGTGCGAAAATCCCAGTCGAAAAGCGGTAGAGCTTTTCGGAGCGAGAACTCGAAAGAAACGGAACGAGGCAGTGGTTGGGAGAATACCTGCACCAACTGCCTTCGACGCCAGGGGGATTATTATGTCTACCATCTAGAATCCAGCTTTTACTGGTTCAATTTACCCGTTCAATCAGGCCGAGTTAGCTATTGATTGGCAGTTTGCAGTTGAAAGGCAATCACTGCCGTGCCGCTCACTTCTACTTTGTTGAAAAGACCGTCTTCCACATGCACTTTGACGAAGAGACGGCTCGGTCTGCCCATTTCATTACCCTGCGAGATGGTAATTTCGGTAACGCCGTTGTGGCTTCGTCCGACCCGGTGCAGATAAGCACCGAAGGCCCCGGCGGCCGAGCCTGTGGCCGGGTCTTCCGGAATACCTATGTGCGGTGCGAAATTACGAGCACTGAAGACATTGTCTCCTTCTTTCGAGAAAACATGAGCCGTTGCGACTTTGCAGAGATGGAGCAATTTTCCTAACTGGTGGCGGTTGGAATCGATGCGTTTAAGCGCGCCTGGCTTAAGGCCGAGCATCAGGTGCTTGTTGGCGGTTTTGGCCAGCATCGGTGGAAAGTCCATATCCAGGTCGCTCAGCTTCAAACCGATGGCATTGATAATTTGTTCGGCGTCGAAGGGCAGGTTCGTCATCTTGTATTCATGCTGGGTCATGGTGATGAGAATGCGCCCGTTCTCCTCATCGACGCGAATGGGGAAGGGTCCTGCTTTTGTATGCTCCGTGAATTGACCCGTGCCGTTTGCCAGCTTCAACTTGCCTGTTTTCGCGAGGACATGGAAGAGCCCCACCGTGGCATGACCGCAGAAATCAATTTCTGTTGTGGGGGTATAAAACTGGACGTCGAAATCGCCGTTGGTGCCGGCTTTGACAAAGGCGGTCTCGGAGGCATTGAGCTCCCTGGCAAGCTGTTGCATGTCATCTTCGCTCAAAGCGTCGGCTTCCAGCACTACCCCGGCGGGATTGCCCTCAAATCTGGTTTCGGTGAAAGCGTCTACCAGGTAAATCTGCATAAGACATCCTTGCTTGTCATGAGAATTGCCACGTTCCTAAGAAATCTCATTCTGAAAGTATGCGTTTTTCAGACAATTACTAAACCTTCTGGCTTGTCTCTTTTTACCAACTTCTTCACGAAACTGCACTTCCCCCGACAAGACCCTGGCCTCCTAATTACCAAACATGCAGGCGAGATAGGGATTCATTTCCACCATCAGGGAGCGCTGGCACTTTTTCAGGGTTTCGGAGCCACCGAACAGTTTCAATTGCAGCGGATTTGTCTCTTCCAGGGCGGTGCCGGCGCTCCTTTCCAGGCGCGGTTTCAGGTCTTTCAATTGGAGGGCCGCTTTTTGGTCGAGGCCCGGCAGCGGCAGTGCCTCAACGGTCAGCTCCAAGCCAATGCCTGCGGACTGGACCAGGATGGCCGGACGCTGCTTTTGAGCATCTATTCCGGTGAAGATCCAGCTTTGACACTGAGAGTTTAGCTTTTCCTGAAAAGAGAGGGCTTGGACCGGATCGGTAATTGCTTCGCTCTTTTGCAGGCTGGCTGGATTTTCCTTTGTCCTTGCGCCGGAACCTGGCAGATTTGCTTGTTTCTGGAGTATGGCTAGCTCATTTGTGATTAGTAAGCAATTGCTGGTGCGGTTGGTCAGGTACCACCGACTACCCCCTTTAGTCCAGGTGAGGTGGGCGGGCAGGGTGGCGCTGCCTGGCTTGAGAGAGATTATTTCTTCGCGGCTATTATCCTTGCGCAATTGGCGGTAGATGGCGGCCATGTCCGGCAGCACTTGCTGGAAAATGACCACTGTGGCATGCCGCACTTTATTGCCTTCCTCCTGGCTCTCCTCCTTCTCCTTACTGCAACTGAGGCAGAGACTTGCTGTTTTGCCTTTGTACAAGCCGTAGAGTTTTTCCGGTGCATCAATGAGAGCCAGCAGGTTCTGACCGTAGAAATCGAAGGTGGTAAGGGGCTGGGTCTTGTCTTTTCCGTTCAGTTTATCCAGGTCCGGCAGAGTCATGGCTACTCTTGTGACAGCCAGACTGGATTGGTCGTTCGCACCGATCAGTCTAAGCAGCTCCTGTTCTTGCTGCCGGTAACTCACACTTTGTTCTTTACCGGATTCAGGGCCGGACGCTGCGGCTGGTAGACCGGTCATGACCATCAGACACGCCAGGGAAAGCAGGCTGCAGGAAGCTTTCCACCAGTCTTTTGCTTTCGCGCCGGCGGGGGATATCTTTACTGAAGGACGGTTCTCGCTTTCCATTTTTGGCTTTCTCTGGTTAGTTGTCTTTTGACCGGAAGGCGGCTGAGCATTTTGCTTGACACCGCGGTTTTGCACAGCTTGTCTTACTTTTGCCGGTGGTATTTTTAGAGGCTTTTTGAACAGTTCAACAAGTGTTTGCCATCGCGGTTTTAGCTGGAAAAGCCAATTCCCAGCGCGTCGAGTATTTTCAGTAAGAGGTTGGGTTTAGCCCCCTGGTCTACATGTCTGAGCGAGCTTGTCACCATATTTACCGAGAGGGAGCGCAGCGGTTCCGGCGGGTAGGGCATGGGCTTGTCGGTGACCATTTTCAGCTTGAGTAGGGTGCTTGGCTGTTCAAGGGCCATATGGGCAAGAATCTTGCCGGCCAGTCTGGTGGAGCCGATTCCGTGCCCAGTATAGCCGAGAGCATAAAGGACGCTGCCATTATGGGCGGTGCCGAAGAAGGGAGTAAGGCGGGTGGTGGAGGCAATGGGACCGCCCCAGGCGTAGGGCCATTGCATTGGTTTTAATTGCGGGAAGTGCCAACTGAAACTTTCCTTCAAGGCCTGGTAATGTTCAGCGGAATGATCGAAGCGCTCGTTGACCTGATTGGGTGGGTAATATTTGGCTTCGCTGGTGCCCCAGAGCACCCGATTGTCCGAAGTGAGGCGGTAGTAATTGAAAAATGTGCGGCCGTCCACTATGCCTTCCCGCCCGTGCCAGCCCAGCTTTTCCAGCTCGGACTTTTCGAGGGGCTCGGAAACCAGTATGTAATCGTAGAGAGGAATGAAACGCCAGATCAGCCCAGGCAGCAGATGGTGCGTATAGGCATCGGTGGCTAGTATTATTTTATCGGCCTGGATGGAAGCACTGCCGGCTATGATTTGACCCTGGTGTACGCTATCTACTCTGGTCTTCTCGAAAATGCGAACGCCGCTTCTTTTTAGATCGGAAACCAGTTTGTCGACCAGTTTGATTGGATTCAAGATGCCGCCGCCCGGCACATGGGCGCCGCCCACATAGCGGGGAGAGTTCAGCTTTGTCTGAATTTCTTTTTGATCGAAGAGTTGGTAGCCCTTGATGTCTAGCCGCTCGGCATCTTCGATGAGGGAATGCAAATCATGCATATGTTTCTCTTTCAAGGCTACGAAAAGTTGGCCGGTGCGCTCCAGATCGCAATCAGTGGCATAGCTTTCCATTTCGTTTATGTTGGCCAGCCCGATAGCGGCTAGCTCTCTCGCCTCTTCTTGACCAAAATGAGCGATGGCCAGGCTGTGGGTATGATCAATGCAATTGCTGATCATACCGGCATTGCGGCCGGTGGCGCCGTAGCCTGTGACACCCTGTTCGACAATGGCTAAATCGAGATCGGGCTTGAGGCTCTTTAGAAAGTGTGCCGCCCATAGCCCCGTGAAGCCTGCACCGACTATCACTACCTGGGCCTTTTGCGCGCCTATCAAAGCCTCGCCCTGGGCGTTCTGCGGGCGGGTGGCTAGCCAGTAGCAAGACTGTTCGATGGGCAGCATAGGCAAAGTCTAGCACTGTTAGTAGAGCTTGATTTCCAAATCCCTTGCGGTAGCGTTTATTGTCAAGCGCCTTCGTGAGAGCTAATAAATGCCATTGTGGTTGAATATGGGGCTTGGGACTTGATAGAGATGTTCTTTATTGTCATCTCTTTTTTCTTCTGAAACCAGGCAAAGCTCTCTTACAAATCTCATTCCTCTCTCTCTATCAATAGCTGAGGTGCCTTTATTGAGGCTCAGGTTGCGATATGGGCATTGAAAGAGTTTGAAGCAAGAGGTTTGTCCCTGGTTTCTTGCAACCGCTGTACTTGCTGCCTATGGCGCAAGTCGGCTCATAGCGCCCAGGAGACTTTCAAAATGAAACGCAGAAAGAAGCAAAGAAAAAATGTGATTGCCAAGCAGGCAGTCACCTGTCTTGTTACTGGGTTTGATGCTTTTGGCGGTCAGAAAGCCAATCCCAGCTCTGAATTGGTCGAGGCAATGCCGCCGGGGCTCTTCTATCGGCAAGTTCCATCCCTGAAGAAGCCGCAAGATGTTCCCTCCGGCCAGTCGGCTCAGGGCAAGCCCTTCGGTAAGGCATGTTCGCAAACGGCTGCGGTGCGCATTAAGTTCGCCAAGAAGGTCTTGCCGACTGCCTCACGTGGCGGCTGGCGAGCCCTCAAGCAAGCTATAGACACCACTCTGGCGGGCACCGACGAACCAGTGGTGCTTGTCATGACGGGGCTGGCCGCCTCTCGAGACCGTTTGAGTCTGGAGCGCTTTGCTCTCAATGTTCGCGACTACGGTATGCCGGACAATGAAGGTGAGTTGGCCGTGGATACCTTTGTGGATCCTGAGCAGCCCGACCTGCTTCGCACCATGTTGCCGCTTCCCCCCATAGTTCGGGCTGTGGAGCAATCCGGCTATCCCTGTCAGGTGTCCAACCATGCCGGCACTTATATCTGCAATGAGCTTTACTTCAAGGCTCTTTCCTACTGTCGCCGCAACAGCCGGGTGAAAGCCGTTGTCTTCGTGCATATTCCGCCTCTGGACAAATTTACTGCTACGGCTGAACTCTATGGCTCCCTTGCCGTTTCGAGGCAGGCATTCAATGCCGGCGCCAACTCTTCTAATTCTCATCTTCATCAGCTTGCTCTGATGCGGCATGCCCTGGAGACGATTGTCAAGGCGGTGGTCGAAACCATGGATGCACCCGTGCCAGTAACCGGACTCTAATCCGGAACTTCGGCGGTGCGCGACACAGTTGCGTTTGCCCCAACTTGAGACATCTTTGTTTTGAGTTGGGGCGAACCTTTTGTACTTCTGTACTTCTGTACTTCTGTACTTTTGTACTTTTGTACTTCTGTACTTCTGTACTTCTGTACTCCTGTACTTCCGTACTTGGTAGCCCTGGTTCCACATCTCTGGCGGGATTTTTCCTGAACCAAAGAAGGCTCTTTCTATTTTGAAAATAGATACTATAGAATGTACTAAGCATCGATAAAAAGCAGTAACTATGGCATCAGGAGCGGGAGAGCAATGGGTGTACCACCATGTCCGGCTGTCTCTCCTGTATTTTTCCCGTCGCTACTGCCCTTTGAGAATGTCCATCACGCCGGTTTCCGAGAGTCCGCCGTCGAATTCCGACTTGGTTTGCTTGTAGCCGCTCGGCAAGGCAAATTCCGAGCGCTCCACCTGTACTTTCTTGCAGGCCAGGGTCTCCAGCACCAGGCATTTACTGCCGCCCGGGGTGCGGTGAAAGTAGCGCAACGGAATGCGATCCGTTTTCGGCAGGAGCATGAGAGTGGAGAGATGGTTTGCCGGTTGGGCAAGGCAGAGTTTTTCCGCGCTCACCCAGAAGCCGCGCTCCTTCAATTCAGTTTCCAGATTCTGGTAGCCTGTATTCTGAAACCGGGCAGGATTTGCCACCCCGCCATCGACCAGGTGATTGGCGTTTAGCTGAGCAATCTTGCCAATCTCAAAGACTTTCCATCTCACTTTCGAGAGATCGACGCCTTCCATGGCTGCCACTGTTTGGCCGAGGAAGGGGGATGGTTTCGATCTTTCGCTTCTGGCATAGGTGTGGGTGAGCCGATTGATGCAGTACAAATCCCAGTCAGGCGCCTTTGACAGAATTATGGTGTTGCCGTTGGTCTGGCATATTTTGAGGTAGTTGTCGTTAATCAAAACCCTGACGTTGCCGTAAGTGCGCGATTTTTGGTGCAATTCCAGGCAAGTAACTTTCGTTGAGGGGCCCCTGGCTGTTTTTTGAGGCGCGGCCTGTGTCCAGCAGATACTAGAGGCGCCTAACGAAAGGGCAAGAGTTAGACCAAGAAACTGCTTCAGATGGTTGACTTGGCTCTTGCAATATTTCACTTTGAATAACTGAGGCAATCGATTAGGCGGGGGAATTATCTGAGGTTCCGGCAGCGGCTTAGATGTGGCGGGGATGAGAGCGTTTCCAGCAGCCACATTTTTACTCTAATGGCTTTCGGCTTTGCTGACAAGACTGCTACGGCAAGCAGTAGAAGCTCGCAAAAAAGGGAGCCCGTCATCTCAGAGTGCATTCGCACTGAGATGACAACGGGCTCCAGGCGCTAGCATTTGTTTCGCTCAGGCGGCCGGCTGTTCTTGTTTTGTTTCTTGCCTGTAGGGTTTGCGCCGGCTGAGCTTGCTCATGGCGGCAGCAATGTCGCCCTGGGCGATGTCGGAGAAGAAGTCTCGGGCTCGTTCCAGGGCTTGTGGCGCACCGGCTTGTCGCGTCTCACCGCTCCATTCCTCACTGGCGTGCCCTTCGATCTTCCAGTCGCTTGAGAGGAGGCGTCCGAAGATGTAGAGAGCGCGCTCCATGTGGAAGGGCGATGTCACAACGATTAAGCGTCCCGGCTCTTCCGTCTGGAGAAACAGGGATGCCGTGAAGATGCCGTTGCCGAGGGTGTCCATAGACTTATCCTCCAGGCAGATGTCCGGTATCTGAGTGTTGCTGAGCTCAGCGCGGATGATGTCGGCCATGGCTTTGGCTTCAGTGTTGCCGGTGAGACGATCATCGGGGGCACGGAATCCAGAGCAGATGAGTTTGTCCAGTTGGACTTCCTTCGCCAGTTTGGCTGCTTCACGGGCGCGGATAGCGGTCACCGGGGTTGGAGTGCCGTCGGCGAGCAGACCGCTGCCCAGTACGACGGCAATTGTTTTTGTGATGTTCTCCATGTCGTGTCTCTTTCTTGCCTGCAGCCAATTGGGGCTGAGGTCTTGAATTCGGGACAAATAGATAATTGTTCGATTGCTCCTTGGCGCACTTGCGTGGCTTTCCCTAGAGAGTGCGAGGTCTTTGAGAGCGCATGTCTCCGAGCCGCGTGCGGTATCGGAAATTCAGGGCTGGAAGACCGTCGGGTTGGCTATGGAAGCTAAGAGGTACTCAAAAGGGGGTTGGGGCAATCTGAACTCAACCTGTCACGGTCAAGAGCAGGCAGTCAACGACCTGGTGCTTATAAGCTTCTTCTCTGCGCTGGAATGGGCGGCAGAGGCGGAAGCCCGGATGCTTGGCGATTTGCGCGGCTAGCGCTAGTGTGTCGGGTTCGGGTCGGCTGGGGTCAGGTCAGGCGTGCCAGTTTGGCTTCCAGCACGGCAATCTGCCGCAGGGTGGCAGCCCGTGCGGCGGCAACGGCGTCTTCGCGGCGATCGAAGACTTCCACGCCTTCGCCCAGCATGCGGCCGAGGCCGTAGCTCCACCACATACCAGGCAGGCGGACGGCAACCTTGCCCTGAAAGACTTCGTTGTCGAAGGCGATCCACTTCAGGTGCATTTCTTCCGGAGGGGGAAAGGGAGAGGTGTACATGTTCATGCTCCTGTTCATTCTTGAGTCAGCCGACGATGTCGACGGCGTAGTAAGTCTGGTCGGGCAGTGCCGAGTAGAAGCCGCGGGCCTGGTGTCCGTCCTGGCGCAGGCGTTCAGCCAGGGCTCGGGCCACGGGCTCGAAGCGGTGGTCCGCGTCCAGCACGTAACGCACCGGCTTCTTCACCGCCAGAGCGGTCTTGAGGATGGTGCGCAGGATCAGCAAGTGGCTCTCCACCAGTGAGTGAAGGGCGTTTGCCACAGGGAGGGGAAAGTCGGCGCTGTCGAAGATGTTCATGGATTCAGCAGTGGCATAGTGCTTGGGGCGAGAGTTTGGGATGGAGGGCATCTGGTAGTTGTTTTGAAAGGTTCTGAGCCGTGAGACGATGATGTTTGAACGGCCGAGATTCAAGGGGAAGGAGTGGCGGTCAAGCACGGATCAATCGTTGCAATCGACCTGTGTTTCCAGTTTCAGACTGGGGCTATGTGGCTGGTGTTGTTTGGATGTCGGATTTTCAGGCTGGGGCTTCTGAACTGGTGGGGAATTAGGGGACAGTCCTATGTTTTCGCTGACGGCAACTGATTAGCTACTAAGAATATTTTTGGAAAGGCGGCCTGGGAAGCAATTGGAGTCTGAAACTATTGTTTCTGGTCTGATTTGTGCTACTGCCGCCATTTCGCTGAGTAGTTCTTTAGCTGGTGCGCCTGAACAGTGCTGCGCTAGACGGTTGAGTTGTACTGGGAGAAATAGTAGAACAGTGCAGATTTTTTTGTCCCAGGGGAAATTCAGAAGAGGCGTATGAGAGATGCAGGAGAAATCCGAGCTCCAGTCAGAGCCGGCAGATTTCTCCTGTCTCTCGCTTGTGTACGTTTCGCAGAAGCATCGCTCATCTAGTCGCTCCATCGCTAAAACGCTGACGAAGCTGCTCTATGATTGTGTGTGTGGCTGCGGCATCGTCGGTGTAAACACCGTCCACTCCCAGTTTGTAAAGTCTTTCCAGTTCCTTTGCCTCATTCACTGTCCAGACCAGCACCATAAGACCGCGACGATGTGCGGCGTTGACGAAGCTGGCTGTTACTACCGGCAGTCGGCCGCGCCTGACCGGTACATCCAGAATCAGGCTCTTACGGCGCCAGAAGCTGCTCAGCCCAATGCGGGAGAGGGTACCGAAAAGCACCAGTTCGCTGGTTGTGTGCCCTGTGATCAGCCTTTCATCAAGTTTACGCAGGCTTTTACCGAGCTTGCTCTTGATGGAGAAGACTTGAATCAGGGTGCGATCGAAACGTCCGAATTGCTTGACCAGTCGATACACTTCCGCAATCAAAGCGGCGCTGTTATCTTTCAGTTCAACGGCGATGTGAGCCTGGGGAAAGGTTTCGAACACTTGTTGTAGTGTAGGAACAGTCAGACCGCAAGAACGAAATGGTCTGGTTCTGCCGTCTGAGCTGAAATGGTAGCCGGCATCAAGCTTTTGCAGGTCCTTGAGGTTTATGCTCTTGATCAGACCGGTACCATTGGTGGTGCGGTCCACGGTGGCATCGTGGATGACCACGGCCTGTCCGTCAGCACTCAGTCTCAGGTCTAGCTCAATCATAGAGGCACCGGCCTTGAGGGCGGCTGCAAAGGAAACCAGGGTGTTCTCGGGGAAGCGTGCCGCCAGTCCTCGGTGGCCGATTACCACGGAGAGTGGCTGGGGATTTGAACCTCCGGGGAGGTTCTTGAGTTTTTGCCAGGACATAGAAACCTTTGCTTAAAGGTAAAAAAGTAAGAGGAGGAGGGAAAAAGACCAGGCAGGCACTAGCTGTTTGGCTGAGTACCTGCCTGGTGTGAGTCAGACTTGCCGACTTTTCAGCCGACGTGGTAAGGGTGATTTACTTCGAACCCTTGTTGTGGTCTTCCGGCGCATCGCATTCCGGCTTCGGAATGATGCAGACGTCGGTCTTGGGCATGAAGATCTTGGCCAGTCCAGCCATGATGAAACCAGCCACGAAGCCGCCGATGTGCGCCCAGTAGGCCACGCCGTCGCCGAAGCGCACAAGCTTGTCGGCATCGAAGAAGGCACCGACACCGGCACCGTCAATCGGACCGACCGAGCTGAGCACGCCCGAGAACTGCATCACGAACCAGCCGATCAAGAACCAGTAGGCCTTGGTGTGGACGTAAGCAGGGGCAGGCAGCACGTAGAAGCCGGAGATGGTGGCATTGGCCCAGAACAGCAGGTAGCCGCCCAGGACGCCGGCGATGGCACCGGAGGCGCCGAGGGTGGGAATCATGCTGGTCGGATCGCTACCCCAGTGGGTGAGCGCAGCCAGGACGCCGGCGATCAGGTAGAACGCCAGGTAATTCCATTTGCCGATGCGGTTTTCCATGCCCTTGCCGAAGACAAAGAGGAAGACCATGTTGCCGAAGATGTGTCCGAAGCTCCCGTGCAGGAACATGGACGAGAAGATGGAAACGGTGGCCCAGAACATGAGACTCGGGTCGCCGGCAGCGAAGGCTGCGGTGACTTTGCCGGGAACCATGAGCCAGGTGCCGAAAAGCTGGTCCTGGTGGCCGGAAAGAAGCATGGTGACTTCGATGATGAAGGCCACCACGTTCGCCAGGATGAGCCACTTTGTGACAGTTGCAGGGCTCGAGCAACGCAGGTTGTCCTTGAGAGGAAACATAGTTGGCTCCTTGATAGCCAGGTGAAATATTCGCCCTGGTTTTTTTAGATGTGTTGGAAGTGACCGGTCGAAGTCCTGATGGTTCTTTCACAGCTCAGCGCCCGTATTTTCTTGCCGATTCAATCCAGAGCGCGGAGGCGCTTCAGATGGGGCAATGGGTCGCTGGGGATGGCGGTGATTTAGACTTGACTGGAAACTCAGAGTGAAAAAAGAAAATACTCTCTAGAAATAATGCTCTTGAGGTTCTTAACTCAAGTACTAGTACCTGGTGCTGCAACTAGACCTCTAGCGCGACTGAATTATATTGACAAGCCCGCGCGCTGAGAAAGTCTCTCTGGGCAAGGCTTTCGCTGTCCTTATGCGGCATGCCAAGTGGTCGCGATAAGCGGGCTATTCCTTAAGGGGCCGGTTTCTGACTAGAACTTTAGTTCTCAACCTAGAAAAGGCCCAGGAAGCCGTTTGCTTCTTCCAGCTACAGGTTGATAGGTTGACTGCGTTCTTTCTTTCCAAATTTTCTGAGATTTTCTTTTCAGCTTCCCTATCCCCAGCCACTTAACCTAATTCCACTCCAGTCAGAGGTGCCCGCGCCTCTAATAGTCGTTCCGGCAGACAGAGACACGACCCCTTGGTCTTCCGTCTTGGCTGCGAAAACCGGAATTGCTTTTGTCTGAGCGGGATGCGCTTGCAGGTTCCACAGTCCGGCACCTAGCAGCCAAGTCAATATGGAGAAAAACAACCATGAACAAACGTCAGCTACAAGAAGTAGACCGCACCGGTCGTTCCGTCCTCAAGTTTCACATCCTGGGAGCGGCGCAGTCGGTGACGGGCTCACTCTTTCTGTATGAACTCTTTGAGAAGGGCAAGGTGACCCGCTTCCTCGTGGATGCCGGTCTCACCGTCGAGAACCCTCAGGCTGACTACCGGAAGCGATTGCCCACCGGTGTGAATCCTGCCGATGTCGACTTTGTCATTCTCAGCCATGCCCACGTTGATCACTGCGGCTATCTGCCCAAGCTGATCAAGGACGGCTTCAAGGGCAAGGTCTACGTCACTCCCGCCACCTATGACTTGATGACGGTGATCCTCCCGGACTCCGGCTATCTGCAGGAAGAGCAAGCCAAGGCTCGGCTGAATCGTCACAATCGTCAGCGTCTGGCCGCTCGAGCCGAGCTCGAAGGTGCCGCCGGCGATGCGCCCCCCAAGGGCGACCGCAACGGCAAATCGCCTCGCGGCAAGAATCAGAGCACCGGTCGCAAGAAGGTCAGTGGCAAGCAGGTTGTGGAGTCAGCTTTCCGAGCCGGTAAGGGCGCCGTTCAGACTAGCGCCGCCGAAGCTACCGCCGCCGAAACTACCGCCAATGACTCGTGGCGCTTCCAGCCGCTCTACACTCAGGAGCAGGCTGTCGAGAGCCTCAAGTATTGCCATTCGGTCAACTACCACGAGCGCTTCGCCGTCACCGATACCATCGCCTTCACCTTCACCGATGCCGGCCACATCCTCGGCGCTGCCGTGGTCAACCTGGAAATCGGCAAGGGCAGCCAGAAGCGCACCTTCTGCTTCACCGGCAATGTCGGTCGACCCAACATGCCTCTCTTGCGTGACCTGGAGCCCGTGGAGCAGGCTGACTATCTGATGCTGGAAGCCACCTATGGCGACCGCCTGCACCAGAAGCGCGACCGCCTCGATGCTCTGGAAACCATGCTTCTGCAGGCCTACGAGCGCGCCAAGCCGCGTCATCCCCGTTTCGGCTGCGGCGTCATCGTCATCCCGGCCTTTGCCGTCGGTCGTGCGCAGACCATCCTCAACGACCTGCGCATCCTCATGGAGTCCGGCCGCATGCCGACCCTTCCCGTCTACGTGGACGGGCGCATGACCAACAAGGCCACCGATGTACACCGCAAGCATGTGGGCATCCTCAACGCCGAGACCCAGAAGGTCTTTGCGGAAGGCCGCGACCCTTACACCACGCCCAAGCAGTATCTGGTTACCGAGTATCCGGATTCTGCCGCCCTGCGTCGCGTGCACGAAGAGCCGTGCATCATCGTCGGTTCCAGTGGTATGGCTGCCGGTGGACGCATCGTCGATCACCTGGCTTACTGGCTGCCCCACAAGCAGAACACCGTGATGTTCGTGGGCTTCCAGGGCACCGGTACCCTCGGGCAGTCCATCGTTCGCACTCGCGGCGAGCGTCCCGACAGCGTTACCGCCTGCCCGGAGTGCGCCAAGACTGTGCGCATCAAGGGCAAGGATGTGCGCGTCGGCGCCACGGTTGAGTTCCTGCCGGACTATTCGGCCCATGCCGACTACGGCGATCAGCTTGGCTGGCTGCGCAAGTTCAAGCGTCGTCCCAAGCAGACCTTCATCGTCCACGGCGATGACGGCGCCCTGGAAGGCCTGAAGGGTCACATCGAAAGCGCTCTCAACTGGAAGAACGTGGTGATTCCGCACGCCAAGCAGGTCTTCGAACTGTAAGCGTCGCTTCCGTCGCCCGCTTTCATCGCCAATTCATTGCCAATTCCTTGCGGCTTGCCGACAGTTTTTCGGTCAACTCTCCCTCACGGAGAGTTGTGATTCAGTCGGCAAGCCCTTCTTCCGGAACGTAGAAGTTCGCTTCAAACATAGAAACGGAGAAATTCAAATGGGTATTCTCACCCTCGTCATCGTTTTCATCGGCATGTACTTTGCCGCCGACTTTGGTCGCCGTCAGGCTCAGTCCTTCACGGCTTCCATCGAGCCCAACTGGCTGCGCGTCCTCGCCGATGCCTTCGCCTGGGGCCTGTCGGCTTCCGTGGCCGGTCTCATCCTGGGTTCGCTCCTGGGTATGGCCGTGCCCTTCTTCAACTGGCTCATCCTCTTCACCGTCATCGATTTCGTCTTCGGCATGATTCGCTCGAATCGCTGATTCGAAGCGGTGCAGACGGTCTTTGACTGAGGTACACCGCAGGGCGCTATGGCTTCGGCTCTATCGCCCTGTCGGTGTCACAGTCAAAGAGGACCTGTTCTAGAAATGGGGAGAACCGATTGGCATGATGCCGGTCGGTTCTTCTTTCTCCTTTCCGTCCCTCTGATTTTCAAGCTTTTCTTCGAGTTGAGAGATACTATATCGCTTAGCAAATGCCGGAAAAATAGAAAGCCTTAGACCTTGAAGTAGACCTTTCCCCTGTTGTACTCGCGGGCGAAGAGACCATCCCTGGTCACTTTCGCTTCGAGTTTGAAGGAAGATTGAAAGAACTAGTCAGTCAATCCAAATGCCCGCACCACTGCGCTGGAAAGGGGATTCTGTCCGGCTAGCTTTCGCTTGTATTGGCTCAAATCCAGGGCTGGACAGTGTTCCAATCGGTCGAAACAGACGGCTCCGCCTTCTTCCACCACTGCCTTGAAAAGGGCGTAGTCGGGTGAAGTCAGCGCTTGCAGGCTGTCTTTCAGTTTTCCGAGCTGATTCATGGGCTCAATGAAGCCGTCAAGCTGCTCCAGGTTGTTCGGCCTCGTCTCGGCTGCGGCAGTTCTGTAAGAGAGAATCTTGTTCAGTGTGCCGATTTCGTTCCGGAGAGTTTCCTCAGCCCGCATCAAAGATGCCAGGTAGGGTATGTTTACGACGCCGCCTTGCACCGGGCAGGGTACGCCGATGGAACATTGCTGCCAGCTGAATTTGCTGACGAAGAGCTCCATCTTGTCGGCATTGTTGAGGCTTGCCGTCATCCAGCTCATGGCTTGCACGGTAAGGCTCAACCAGAAAATTGTGCCCAACAGGGCTTCATGGCGCCAGGCGTTCAAACGAAGTTGGAAGTCCACACCGGAGCGGATGGCAATCAGCGGGATAAGCGCCAGCACAACCATGTGCAAATTGGCGCTGATCAGCATGGTGTCCGTGGTGATGGTTCCTTTGATGCCGGTGCATACGAGCAGAGTTACCAGTGGTACTACCAGGCCGAGGATGACTGCCAGCCAGCTTGAGACGGCTTTCTCAAGACTGTTTGCTGCCAGGGTTGCTTTAGGGATGTTTGTTTGCATGAGAATTCTCCCTGCCAATTAGTGGTCAAGTGCCGGATTGCCGGCGAGGACGGCCAACCCCAGCAGCATGATGAGACCAGCCGGTCCGTACAGGCCAAGAAATTGCATTAGGTTTTCTGGTTGGGTGCAAATTGCTTCAGTGTTCATAAATTTCTCCCGATGAAGGTTGAAAGCTGCGCCAGCTATTAATCGACAGGTTGGTCGCAGGGCTCAGCTTGTTTTGAAAAATAGATTTTGGAAATACCGCCCTTTCTTCTTCTTTTGACCATCACACAAGCTCAGTCCGGCAGGAAAGGCATTTACAGGCGATTTGGGCCGGGCAGATGTCTGCTCGGGAGAAAATTGCTGTAAAGGCTGCCGTAAGGCTTTTTGTTATTGAGCTGAGGTTCCGGATAAAAGGTGAAGATAGGGTGCTTTCACCTTACGCTCTTACATCTCCAGTTCCCCAAGCTCTTAAAGCTGCATCAATCTGGTGTTTGGGCGCTCTATCCAGGGCGGAATGGCTGCCCGCTCTGTATTTTGGGGGATTCTGGGTGTGAACGGCTTTCTTCGTCCTTTCTGCCGGCAGCGTATATTCCGCAGTAGCAGCCAGGCTACGCAGATTACATGCTACTCACCGTCTCTTCGCGCGGCATGTTTGGCGTCCTGATCATAAACACAGAATAGACACAACGCGACTTCCCCCTGAAAACCTGCTTTTCCCGGCCGGGGTGGACCAATGGTGCCATCCTCGTTTGGTAATCATTAGCGCAGCTTAATGAGGTGTGCCATGGGGCTGCTTCGGTAGGTGGAAGGACCGATCTTAACTAACTGGCGAAGCTTTGCTGGTTACGGTTTTTGGGGAGATGGTTATGGCTTCTTCGGAACGCTTCAGGGTTTGTCGCTGGGACGCGCTGGCTGGGCCATGGTCTTTACAGGAAGTTAGAAATTTATGCCTGGGAATTCTCCCAATGAGTCTAAACATTTCCTTTATTTTTGCTTCTTGAAAACGTTAAGTATTGGTATCTCTCGTCACATTTATCTCCAGGACATCTCACTCAACTCCAAGCCTTCTCAGGTCTAGCACCTAAGCTTCAAAAGCATCCTTCACGGGACGCCCGGAGTTGAACTGAATGCTAAATGCACTTGTTCTGGTGGTTGATGTTTCAAAGGTTCGGCTTTCGCGAGCTGTGCCAGCGGTGGTTCGAGAGTGATCCGGAGAGGCCTCGATGGTCTGTCCAACTCTTTCTTTATCAACCTGAAACCAAGGAGTCTGTCATGAGCGCTCAAATCGCTACGTCAGTGTCTGGTCGTCGTCGTCGGTTGAACCCCAAAGTTCTGCCCGACGCGGTCATCGGCTTCAAGGAACACCTTGACGCCAACCTCTTCGGGCAGCAGGAGGGCAAGGATCTTCTGACCTTCGCTTTCACCGCTGCTCACAACCCGCTGCGCAACCGCAACAAGCCCATCGCGTTCATCATCAACGCCGGCAAGTCGCGTACCGGTAAGACCCACTCCGTGGAACTGCTCGCCGAGCGCATCCACGGGAACCCCAAGGCTTACCTGCGCATCGACATGGCCGAGTACATGGACAAGTACTCGATCTCCAACCTCAAGGGCTCCGGCCGCGGCTACATCAACAACCAGAGTGCCCGCGACGAAGGCTACAACGCCGTGGCCAAGGACGTGAAGCACGACTACGCCGAGTTCACCAACCACAACCTGGAGTGGAGCAAGCGTGGTTCGACCGTGCCGGTGTCCATCGTCCTCCTGGACGAGCTCGATAAGGCCTGCGCCGAGGTCTTCCTGTTGCTTCTGGGCATCATGGACCATGGCAAGCTGACGCTGGGCAACGGCGAGGTGGTGGACTTCACGAACACCATCTTCGTCTGCGCCTGCAACCTGGGCATGGCCGAAGTCGAACGGGAAGAGACCGGCGGCATCGGCTTCAACGCCCAGACCAAGAAGCTCAGCAAGGCTGAAGTTCGCTCCACGGTGCTGGACGCCCTCAAGCACAAGGCGCCGCCGGAGTTCCGCAACCGGGTCAACGAACTGGGTGGCGTCGCCATCTACGAAGAGTTGACTCGCGCGCAGATGGAGCAGGTGGTGGTGCGGGAGATCGGCGAGATGCAGAAGCGCATCACCGCCACCGGCTACCACTTCGTGGTCAGCGCCAGCGAGGCTTGCCGCAAGGAGATCCTCGACCGGGCTCTGGCCAACAACGGCAACCTGGCCAACGTCAAGAGCATCCTCTCCAAGGAGGTGGAGACGGCGCTGGGTCTGGAGACCATGAAGAAGTCCGTCAAGATGGGCGACTACGTCGAGATCGACGTGGAAACCGTCGCGGTGGACGGCGTCGACAAGGTGGAGTTCGTGTTCTACATCGAGGACATGAGCGCTCGCCTGCTCGGCGCGCCGGCTCCGGCGGACCTGGGTTCTCTGCCCAAGGGCGAAGCCGCCAACGGTGACGGTGAGGAATCGCCGCTGCCGGAAGTGGACCCGTCGGTCTTCAACCTCGCCGGTGGCCGCCTGCTCGGCACCCGTCCCGGTGTTGTGGTGCTGATGCAGCGTCCGATGCAGCGCCCCACCGGGGAACTGGTGGTGGACCAGCTCTATTCGCTGGGCATGCTGCCGGATGTGTCGGCTCTCTTCACCGACCTGCACAACATGACCATGGTGGAGCGCATGATGGAGGCCAAGTTCAAGGCCGAGCGCTTCCCGGAACTGCGTCATGAGTTCACGCTGGAACTGGTCAACGAGAAGCACTACCAGGCTCTCGGCGAACAGGCTCAGCAGTTGGTGCAGGAGCTGGTGCGCTTCATGGGCGTGGAAGTGGTGGACAGTCACATGACCCATGTGGCTCCCTTCAAGTTCACCATCCGCGTGCGGGCGCTGGACGACAGCATGGCGCTGGCCCGTCTGCGCTTCCCCAAGCTGAGCATCAAGCGGTCGGAAGACTAACGGTCGCAAGACTGAGGGTCGGAAGACTAACGGTCGGAAGACTAACGGTCGGAAGACTAATGGTCGGAAGACTAACGGTCGCAAGACTGAGGGTCTCGTGACCTGAGGAGAGCCCGGTTGGTGGAATGTGGGAAGACTCTGTCTTTCCCGCTCCCCAACCGGGTTCTCTTTCTTTTTGATCGTGATTACGATAAAATATAATAAAACACGAATGTTTGTGAAACTGGCTTGCAGTCCCGGTTGTGATCCGCTCATTCAAATCTTTATTCTGGGGCTATAGAAAGTTTCGGAACCAAAATTTCCTGGCTGAGCGTCCCGAAAATTTTGGAACCATGATTTCCTTTTTCAACCCTTCGAAAATTGTTCAGCTCAAATTTCCGTTCTCAGCCTTTCGAAAAGTTTTCAGCCCAAATTATCTTTCTCGGCTCCCAAAAAGTTCCAAGCTCGAGTATTTGCACTCTATACACAATACCGGTGCTCCCCGCTACAGAGTGCTGAAACTGCTGTCGGAGTCGGCTCGGGGAATCTATTTGCGGAATCGCTGCCAATGTAACAATAGTGATGCGAAGAAATATTACATCAGGCTTTCGAGACTTTTTCATAAATGAAACCTTTGCAGCATCAAGGTTTCCGCCGTCAACCAGATTTTATTTTTCTCGTTACATGAGTTTGGGGCTGATTTAAAGTCACGCGAAAAGAGGCACGGGAGGCGGCGCTAAATGCCGGCGGCGCACTGCGGCAAGCACAAATTACTGCGGCAAATTCACTGCGGCAAATTCACTGCTCTCAGGCGGGGATTGAAGCCGGCCTGGCGAGCGTAATCGAGCACACGCTCTACGTCTTTTTCGATGACGGCACCGGCCAATTGGGTTACTTCATCTTCCCAGGGAATGTCAAAGTCATTGGCTCCGTAGTTCAGCCCATTGAGAGCGGCCTGATTTTGCGTCAGTACGGACGTGCGCATGAATTTGATATTGTCTAAGTAAATACGGCACAGAGCCAGATGGCGCAGATATTCGCGGGAGCTAATTTCCTCGCCGCCCAACTCATTGTTGTAAGGTTTGTAAGTCCAGCAGAGGAAGCTGAACAGTCCTTCCTTCCCGGCTTGCAAGCGCTCGTCCTGGAAGTTGCGTACCGTATCAAGGTGGTCCAGTCTCTCTTGCAGAGTTTCGTCAAAACCTATGACCATGGTACCCGTGGTCTTCAGCCCGGCATCTAAAATGTCGGCCTGGGTATCCATATATTCTTTAACTGTGTATTTGAGAGGGCTGTGTCTGAGGCGGAAGCTGTCGGCCAGAATTTCGGCACCACCGCCGGTGATCCAATTGACGCCTGCTTCTTTCAACATCTTGAGGGCATCTTGATTGCTCAACTGGCAAAGTCTGGCTATGTAGAGGAATTCCACCACCGTAAGAGCGTAAAACTCTATGGTGTCTCCATAGCGTTTGCGGATGGAGGAGAACAAATCAACGTAGTAATCAATGCGCAGCTTGGGGTTGAAACCACCGTTGAAGCCGAAGAAGTTTCCGCCTACCGCCACTAGCTCGTCTATTTTGCTGAAGATGTATTCTTTGTCTCTGACATAGCCGTCTTTGTCTTTGGGGAGCCGGTAGAAAGAGCAGTAGTCGCACTTAGCCACACATACATTGGTGTAGTTGATGATGCGCATCAGCAAATAGGTTGCCTCGTCGGCTTTGAAAAAACGCCCCCGCACGATCTTCGAAAGTTCCGACAGCTCCTGATCCGAAGCATTGTGCCAGAGCCACTCGGCTTGAGCTCGCTCCAGTCGCTTACCATCTTCTAGCTGTCGCTTTATTTCTTTGCTGGTTTGTTCGGTTTGAATGGCCATGGTCTTCCTTAACTGCCCCTGGAGCTTTTGGCAGATTGCAGCATATTTAATCATATATATGGGAATCCCACGTAGGACATGCCGTTCCCACACCGGAATATTTCACATATTATGTATCTCACACTCCCCCGAAGTATACATATTCTGTCAGCTCTCTAACGCCGGCAGTTTTCTCCAAGGAGCCCGCGCCATATGGCAAAAGGTGATTTGAACGCATCTGCGCAGTCGGCGCAAGCCGGTGACAATGCCGCCGGTAAGAGCAATGAAGTCGTTACGGGTACCGACAACACGGCCAGTACTTCCAGTCGACTCTACGCCGACACGGTCATGCCCGTTACGTCGGCTGCTCCAGTATTTCAGGGTTTCAGACCGCTTTCCTTGAGCGGCTATTCCGACGCTTCCGCACTGGCCAATGTCAAATCCAGCGACTCGGCACTTCTTGGCGTTCCCGGCAGTCGGGCTGAGGTCTCGCCGGTTCTCGACAAGAATCGCCGCGTCTCAGACCTTATTCAAGCCGGTGTAATGCGTCGCATAGAGTCTTCACGTCCACCTCTGGCCGAACCTCTTAAAGAGGGCGAAGTACCGCAGGTCCTTATCACTTATGCCGATACAGCTCAGAATACCGGCACGACGCCGGATTTCATTGTGCGCAAAGACGGACGTATTGAAGCCGCCGGAGATTTTGACAGCACTGCCAGAAAACAGGTAGTCATCCAGGTGGAAAGGCAAGCCGGCAGTACCGCTAATCCGGAGCAGGCACAGCAGAAGAGCATTGATGAACTGGTGCAGTATGTGCATGGACGCATGAGCGCTAACTCGGAAGTGGCTCGTCGCGGTCTGGATATCAATGATGAATATGGTTTGATGTCCGATTCTCTCACTAAAAAGATTGCCGCCGGTGAGCTCAGGGCTGCCGATTCAGCCGTCAATGCCAATGCCGATCGGTCCGGCTATAGCCCTGAGAGCCAGCGCATGATGTCCGATATGAATCGCTTCACCCCTGGTTCCAGCGGTTCCATGAGCCCCAGAGAGGTAGGCGACTATTTCCCCAGGCGCGATGTGGGCCAGCAGCGTGATGAAACCAATAAGGTTGCCCATGCCAAAAATGCCGTCGCCGGTATGTTCAATCCTGATAAAGCTGCTCCCTACGAAACCGTGCGTGTTTTGCCGCCTCCCATGGGGCTTGCCGTCGGTCGTTATGGCTTGACTCACAGAAATTTCTCTACCTGGTTTTCCCTGGAAGGTGAGGACGAGTACAACGAGGGCAACATAGCCGGCATCATGGCTAAGCTGGCCAAGAAAGGCAAAGTTTCCAAAGAGTTTGCCGCCAAGTTCCAGGATAAGAACTTCGCAGCCAAGTTTGTTGGTGCCATGAAGCGCATGGAAGAAGGTAAGTCCCTCACCGGTGAGGAAATGCGCACCCTCTTTCCCAAGGAACTGCAGGAGCGCGTAGCCACCGATACCGTCGATAAGATGCTGAAAGACGCCGGTGGTGACGTGGGCAAGACGGCTCTTGCTCTGCATCTGGGCAAAGAACCCGGGCAGCTTACCGGCGAAGATCTAAACAGCAAGGCCAACAAAGACTACATGTCCGGTGCCGTCAAATTGGCGCAGTTATCGGAAATGCGTCGGGAACTGGGACAGGGAGATCGCGTCGACTGGCAAGTTTCGCCCGAAGGCAACATGATGAAGGCTAAGATCGTCAAAGCCGGTCTGGAGGTGGCACGCAATATGGGCACCGAAGGCAGATGTGCCGAAGGTGTGCAGGTGGCTTTGAGCAAAGTCGGCATGAATGAATTTATGGGTTCGGGCGATGGTTGGGCCATGCGCCATGCCTTCCTCAAGTCGGATGAATGGCGGGTCACCAACGATCCTACTCGTGCTACCGCTTTTGTCCGCTCCTGGGCTCCCTCCGTCCGTGCCGAATACGGTGGTCGCAATCTTGGTCACGTGGGTCTTTTGCACATGGAAAACGGTCGCCTGATCGAATCATCCGATCACAAAACCGAGCACCTGGTGAATAATTCCCGTTACAACCAGACTATCTATTTTGAATACGTGGGCAAGAAACCGCGCACCATGGAAGCCTGAGTAGCATCCGCTAAAGCGTCGTTCCGACCCTAGAGGGGCTTGATCTCCAGGTTTTCCACATCGCCTTTGAAGAGGCAGAGCTTGGCTATGCCCTGGGCCGGTAGCTGGTCGATTTGTTTGCGCATGTCTTTTTTCTTGCTCTGCACTACCACTGCCATTCCACGAGCGCGCAGGTTGGCGGCTGCAGTCATGACGTCGGGCAACTGATCGCGATTTTCGTCGAAAATGAGCGCCACTCTCTCCATAGCGGCGGGTGGCTCAAAACCTTCGTCCATCAAGATGCCGATGATGCGCTCGAAGCCGATTGAGAAGCCGCAGGCCGGTACGTCTCTGCCGGACATTTTGCCCACCATTTTGTCGTAGCGTCCACCCCCGGCGACCGAGTAGTTGTAGCCCGGGTATTTGATTTCGAAGATAGGTCCGGTGTAGTAGCCCATGCCGCGCACCAGGGAGGGTTCGAACTGAACGTTGAAACGGCCGTCGGCATTTTTCATGACTACCGACATGATGTTTTTCAGCGCCTGGCTGACGGCGCTGTCGGCGGCGATCTTGCCGGCCAATGTTTCCAGTTGCTGCTCGCTTGTGCCGGTGGCTTCGGCCATGGTTACAAGCAGTGATCGCAGGTTGGCGATGGCTTCTTCCTTGTGTCCCTGACCGGCTAGTTCGTGACCGACTCCATCGAGACCTATTTTGTCCAGTTTGTCGAGAGCGATGAAGACGCTTTCGAAGCGCTCTTCCTCAAAGCCGCAGTAGCGTGCCAGGCTTGAAAGCATACGCCGATCGTTAATGCAGATGGTGAAGCCCTCAAAACCCAACTTGACGAGAGCCTCGGAAGTGGCTTGCAGTAGTTCGATTTCAGCCAGTTCGCTTTTGACGCCGAAGATGTCGATGTCGCACTGGGTGAACTGGCGAAAACGCCCTTGTTGAGCGCTTTCTGCCCGCCAGACCGAACCGATTTGGATAGACTTGAAGGGGTTGGGGAGATTTTGCTGGTTGTGACTGTAGAAGCGTACCAGGGGCACGGTCAGGTCGAAGCGCAGACCCATATCGCTCAAGTCCTGACGGACCTCTTTCAAGCTTTTACTGTGCCGGCTTTCCCCACCGTTATTTTCAGAATTTTTGATTGACCCTAAGACACGGTCAAGCTTGTCGCCTCGCTTCAAGACTTCGAAGATCAGTTGCAGATTCTCGCCGCCGTCGCCTCTTTTGAGGAGGGCAATGTTCTCAAGGCAGGGAGTCTCGATTTTTGTAAAACCAAACTGTTCATAGGTGGCGGTGATGATGGCTGTAGCCCAGTCTCTCAGCCGTACCTCGCGCGGTAAAAAATCCCGCATGCCACTTTGCGGTGCTGAACTGATTTGCGAATCCACGGCCATAAAACGTTCCTGTGATGGTGTGTGCCTTTCCTGCAGCCCCCGGCATCAGCCTTGAAAGGGGTCAGTTGAATAGGATACGACAAAATTGCCCGGCGCTTGCCATTTAGCGAACTTATGCAAACAAGCGCTGTTTGCCTGCACTGAAAATACTAAAGCATATAAGAGAAATGGTGAAAAAGAATAGGGGCTAAACTAGACTAGTTTGCTGGTGCTGCTTCCGTCTGGCATAGAGGCAGGGTGAAGGCTGGAGATAAAAAGACGGGTCCCATCGTCATACAGGTAGTGCGACGATGGGACCGCGTCAGGTCAGGGCTGGGAAGTTACTCCCAGGTATGGGGACGAATGCACATGCAGTCGTAGAGCAGTCTCTGGCAGCCGCCGCAGCGATTCAGAAACTGTGGATTGCAGGTTGTGCAAATGTTTTCGTACTTGAGCCCGCCTTTCAGGACGGTGCTGCAAGTGGGGCAGACAGGGTTCTTGTCTTTCTGGCAGTGGCAGTCGCCTGCGGCAGCCGTAGCGCTTTTGGCGCCGCTGCTCTCAGGGCTGGCATTGCCGGCTTTCGTCGATTGATTCATGGTTTACCTCGTTTCCCGGGTCAGGGTTTGGTTTTCGACAAAAGGTTCTAGAAAAGGCGCTCCCATCGAGAGCGCCTTTGAAGCCCGCGGGGTTGTCTACGACTTGGACTGACCCGGCTTGGACTTGCCCGTTTCACCAGGCTTGTCGGTTGCCGGAGCGGCATTGCCCTTGTCGCCCCCCTGGCCCTTCTTCTTGAGTGCGTCGATGGCTTCAGAGTCGCGCTTGCGGGCCCAGGCGTCTTCGATGGCCTTGCCGCGGTTGCCGAGGGGATTTTCGTTGGACATTTGGGGATTCCTTCTCTTGTCCGTTGAGCTTACTGTTTGCGCTGTTCGGCCCGGAACAAGGGCCGGTAGATTGCTCAAACCAGCTTAGAAGAGCTGGCAGGAACCATCTTCGCTGTGGCAGAGACGAGCGCGGGTCTCTCCCAACTCTCGTTCGGCTTCCACCAGGGACGCCTCCGCCAGGCGCATCAGGTCTTGCACGCTGGCGTTGCGATTGGCGAAGTCTACCGAAATGACCACCGTCAGGCTGGGCAGGGCACAGGTCTGAGGCTTGTCTTCGGCGTTGGCGGTGTTGTTGAACCAGGATTCCGGGTCGGGGGCAATGCAGCCGAAACGGCCTTTGCCGCCCAGGGTCACCTCCGGTTCATCGTTGGAATACCCAGGGGCAGATGTCTTGATCTTTCCCTGCAGGGCGGTGAGGGCGCGAACGTCCTTCATGGACACTTCCGCGATCTCGATTTCCACCTGATTGCCACCCAGAAGCATGTCAACCGGACGTCGGTTGGACAGCGCTTCTGCGGCATCGGTCAGCCCTTTGGCGGTGAGCCAGTTGGCGTAAGCCATTTCAGCCACCGCACGCACGGCTTGGTCCTCACAGGCCTTCATGGCTGGAGTGAGCCGGCGTAACTGCTTTCCGACGCTGTCGACGCGCTTCTTGAGGCGTGTCATGACGGCGTGCGGATTGCTCGGATCAGCAAAAGACGGCGCAATATTTGCGTCGAGTTGATTCATGTTAGCTATCCTTTCCTTCCTCATCTACCTGAACGCTCAACCAGGATCTGGTGCTTCCCGGGAGTGCCGCGTAGCGCGATTCTGACCGTACCAACAAACGGGACCGCACGTAAGGTCGAGGAGAAGGGTTGAATTGGTGGAGTTGGTTTTGAAGGGGGTGTTTGGAGTTCTGGAAGAAAAATAAAATGGAAACGTAGGAACTCTATGGTTGAGGCACTTTCGGAAGCAAATTTGGGTTGCTAACTGCAGCGAAAAACTTTGCATATCGGCTGCACTTAGCGCGATATATCCGCAATTTTCAGGTGGATTTGTCTCTTTGACTCACTCCGCAAGGGTTTTCGGCTATTTGTTTGGTTATTTTGGGGTGCCCGGCTGGGGCTGTCAATTGCCCACGATAGGCAGGTTTTGAAGGAACGTTAAGAGCGTTAAGCAAGGCTTAGTGGGATTACTTTTGTCGATCCAGCTAGCGCGGCTGGCGCGAGTCTGGAATTGGCTGAGAGGTTAGTTGCGTTGCCCTGCCTATGGATGTCAAGTGATTAATCCTGGCCAAGAAGCTCATTAAGTCTGGGTTTAGCCCCCTTGCGGCTGCCTTGCATCTGTCTGAAAGCCGGTCCCTCCGGGTATATCCAGGATCGTACCCCCTGAATATTTACTGCCTGCATTGGGAGCTGCCTGTGCCTGCAAACGAACGCCAACGTTCTGGAGAGAGAAACCGGTTGGATAGCTCCGCCGGTGAACAGGGCTTCATGCCTCTGGAGAGCGGCAGCATACCGCCCCTATCCCAGGAAAAGATGCAGCTTCTTGATGCCTGGCGCGGCATTTCCGAACAGATTGTGGCTTTTAACGGTAAGCAAGGTGGCGGGCACCTGCAAAACGGTGTTTATCGCTACACCCAGGAGACCCTGCTTAGGCTTGGGCTTGATAAACAGGGTTGGGAAGCCCTGCCTGCTCAAACCGGCAGCACTCTGGATATGATCGGCGGCGATGTGCTCCTGGTCAACAGGCGCACCGGTCAGATGGAACTTATCGATGCTTCCAGTCGGCGCCTCGACCCTACAACCGGGGCACCGCTTTCGGGCAGCGAGAGCCAGAAGGCCAATGTGCCTTTGCTGCGTGAACAGGGGGTGATTGATGCTCTGCCCCGCTGGTTTGACCTGAGCGGCAAGGTGGAATTCGATCAGGATTCTCCGGAGCAGTCCAGGCGGGTTAAGGAATTTGCCGAAGACTTCAGCCACCGCATTAAAGAGCTGACCAGGGCTGATAGTCATGGACCTTTCAATCTGCGTGATTTTCCGCTACCTTCTCCTACGGTTAGCCGCGACAAAGACGCCGCTTCTCGCGAGATCAAGGCTGTTGTAGATTGGTCACAGAAAAACGCCGATTTGAGTTGGCGCTCGGGAGAGCGTAATCTCTCGGCCAATTATCGTGAATTTGGGCGCGTCATTGAAACGGGTGCTCTGGCATTTTCTTCGAGAGTGCAGTCCACTTCACTGACCGATGCGGTTGGCAAATTGGCCGAGCGCATAATTTTAGAAGATGCCGCCAAAGCCATCTATCCGGTGGCTAAAAACGGTGCTGAAAGTTTGCCTTCCATAGCGCACCGGCAGGTGAGCCAAGAGGGCACGGTGGTGCAGGTCAAGCCCGATGGTGCCCTGGTTGTCTCATTGCGTCAAAGCGGCAATGGTCAGCCCGAAATATACAGTTCGCCCTCGGTGCTTGGTGCCTTTGATAATGCTTCCAAGAAGCTGGCGCTGGCGGCTACCAAGCCTGAACAACATGCAGAGTTAGCCAAGGAATTGCCGGCCCATTACAGGCATATGTTCGAAGCCGGCAAACTCGATATGGGCAAGATTCTGCAAGTGGTGGCCCGCTTTCGCAATCAGTTTGCCGCCGGCGGTGTGGGTACTGAGCGTGCCCTGCTCGGGCATCTGGTGCACCGACTGGTGGAGCGCAAACCCGATGAGCTGAGACGACTGGCCACTGGTGCCGGAAATCAGACTACCAAGGGCGGTGATGCCGTCACCAGAGAAGTGGATAGCAAGGAAGCGGCTCCCAAACTTGAACAAATCGGTCGCAAGGGCGATGGCAGTGTCAATGATGCGCGCTTCAGCGATCATCTCAGCCCCAAGGAATTGGCTCGACTGGCTGAACTGCAGTCTACCCTGGAAGGCAAGGGAAACCTGTCTCCAGCGGAAAAGGAGACCCTTCGCTCTTTGCGTCAGGCTCAGGAGGAACTGGCCAAACCTGGTGCCAAGACGCCGCAGTTGAATTCTCGCCTGGCTGCCGTGAGGCGGGTAATTGGCCTGGAAGGCGTGAATAAGGTGGCTGGTCCGGCGATGATTGCTGCTGTCGTCCTCAATCTTTATCGCGCTTCCGCCAGTGAAGTTGATGAAGCGCAGCCGACCTTCGGCATGGGTTGGTAGCGATGGCCGGTGATGGTGAAGGGAACGATAAGCAGCCGCCGGCATTTCCGCTCTCGCAGCGGGAGTCTGTCCAAAAGGTCGAGCAAGATACTGATAGCAAGCTGCTTTTGTCTATACTCGGGCAATCCGACCGAACTCTAGCAGCGGCAGACTCCGTGCCTGATCTAACAGCCCTGGCGGAGCGAGCCAGTGCCGTCAGTCAGGAGCGGCCTGCAAGGCAGGAGCAGTTTCCAGGACAGGATCTAAGTTATTGGCAGCAGGCACTGCTCAATATGGCACCGGCTCTAGCTAAAGACGGCGCTATCAGTAAAGCGGCTCTGAGCGGCGGAGCTGGCGGTGGAAGAGAATCAGAGTCTCTACCCGCATCGGTGCTTTCCGAAAGTCAGGAGCTGGCGCATGTGCAGGAAAAATTGGCCGCCGAGAAGGCTGCCGGTGTCTATGGACCTGCCACGAGAACCCTGCTTGCTGATTATGTGAAGTGGCTTGAAAATCAGGCCATTCCTCTAGAAATCGCCAGGCGACAGAGCTATGGCCTGGAATTTTACCCGAGCCCCAGTTTCACCCGTGATCAGACCGGCAAGGTTTCCCTGGCTTTCAATGCCGATTCACCGTCCAAGGAGAGCCTGGAGCGTGTGAAAGGTGCCTTTCAATGGCTTTCCGCCAATATCGAAGACACAGAGAAAAGAGAAGCTCTATTGATTGAGGCCACCTCCAAGCAGGTGGAAACTTCCGTGCGCGATCTGGGCTTTCCAAAAGGCTGGTCGAGACCTGCGTCTGAGGATTCTTCCGAAAACGCCCTCTGGCTCAAGAACTCCATGAGATTGCTGGAGTCTTCCCTGAAAGTAAGGGAATATGCCGGTTTGATGGATGACTTTCAGAAAGCTTCCGCCGGTAAGTTTCCTTTCGATTTACCTCCGGGAGCCTCCGTGGAGAGAGATGCCCGGGGCAAAATCGTTCGCTACAACCTTGACCTGCCGCAGTCCTGGCAGCTTGATGCGGCAGGGGAAGCGAAACTGGCGGCCCTCGAGAAGTGGACGGAAGGTAAAAGGGAGCTTCTGGAGCCAATCAAGGCTCAGCTATTGCAGATGAAAACCCTGCCCGAGCTGGTGCCCGGTAATTCCGATCTAGAGCTGAAGAATCGCGGAGTCAGGCTCGATCAAAACGGCCGAATACTCTCCATAGGAGATCGCAGTTCAGGCAGTGGTTCGCAGCCGGGAGATGCTTCCGTAGCGGCAAATCTGGCTGTCAGTCGTTATGAAATCGAGCACAAGGACGGCAAAGTGTTGATGCACCAGACCGTACAGATGAAAGATATTCCGGTTTGGGGCTATCTCAATTTGGCCGGCGGTCGAGATGTGGGCAAGCCCATGCAACTTACCCGGGAATATGACCCGGAAGCGTATGTGGTGATTCGAGACAGCCATGGGTCAAGCAGTGAATATTCCATCGTGCAGGCCAAAGATTTGCAATCGGACGGTCTGTGGAATTCCGTCAAGCGGTTGGGCGATAAGGCACTTCCTGCGGCCATGGACCTGGGCTTGCTCGGTCTGGGTGCGGTGGAGACCTATGGCGCCTTGCGCAGTGGCAAACCTTTTGCCGGTGCGCAAGGTTTGCAGTTGCTCCGCGGTTCATTACATTCTTCTGTTGCCGCCGCCGGCATGTTCAACAATGCCGGGGCCAGGGAAACGGAATGGGGAAACAACCTGGGGACGGCGCGCTCGGCCTATTTCGTGGCGGTAGCCGGATATGCTACGGCCAAAGGTTCCTGGTCGCTTTTGAAGAGTGGTGCCACGGCCAGCGGTCTGACCCGTCAGGCACTCAGGCAAAGTGTCGTCTCCGAGGCCGGGGCGGCAAGCGGCAAGTTGGCTGCCGAAATGTCTCCCGCGCTCTCCGGGCAAACGGCCCGTTCCCTGGCAGTTGATACGGCATCCAAGAGCTCTCCCCAGCTGGTGACCGAAATGATGGCATCAAGAGCGAAGGTGGCAGGCCTTGCCGATAAGGGTCTGGGGCGGAGTATCTACACCGGCAGCTCCGCTTTGTTGGTTGGTTCCGGGGCTCTCTACAGCCCTTACATCGTGGCTGATTTAGTCAATCAGAGCCGTCGGGTCAAAGATGATCCTTCGCGCTTGATTGAGCGGCAGGCAAGAAAACAGTGACGGTTTGAGGGAATTTTCAGAAACTTGCCGGGACTTGCAAGAAAACTATTGACGAAAGTCAGACGACCGGTCTAATCTAGGGTGTAGAGTCTCTGTTGTATTCTTATTCTCTATCATCGGCTCTGGAAATCGAATTTGAAACTTGTGAACGGTTTCGCCAGAGAATTTATTGTTGACCAACTTTCATGCGGAAGAACCTCAATGCCTCCAAAGACAGCTCCCAAGCAAGATACCAAGCTCGTTTTGATAGAAGCGGGTATCAACATAATGATGGAAAAAGGCTACAACAACACCGGCATTCAAGAAGTGTTGTCCTCGGTAGGTGTGCCCAAAGGCAGCTTCTATCACTATTTTGACAGCAAAGAAGACTTTGCCTGCAACATTATCGAGCATTTTGATCAGTGCTACAGCAATAGAATTTTAGAGAGTCTGCGGGATAAAACCATTTCTCCGGTGAAACGACTGAAGAAATACTGCCAGACCGGCAAAGCTAATTTGCTCGCTCAGGAATGCCGTAAAGGCTGCTTAATTGGCAATTTGAGCCAGGAAATGGCTGATCAAAGCGAGACCCTGAGGTTGTGCTTGAGCCGCGTTATGGGCAAGTGGCGCGATATGTTTGCCGGCTGTATCGAAGAAGGTCAGAAAAACGGGGAGATATCCTCCAGTTTTTCTCCAAATGCCATGGCTGAACTGTTCCTCTCCGGTTGGGAGGGGGCTGTAATGCGCGCCAAGGCTACTAAGTCGGTAGAGCCCCTCGATGTATTTATCGATTTGTTCTTCGCGCAGATCTTGAAGTGATTTGAATTCTCAATCATGGCAGCTTTGAAATTCGCTCTTGTTTCTGACATCCACATCGGTGCCGAGAGCGAGTACGAAGGTGCTGTGCGTAAGCTCTCGCGCTACTCAATACCTTACCTGAAAGACTTCGTGGCTAAGGCCAATGAGTTTGAACCGGCTTTTGTCGGGCAGCTGGGAGACATGATTGAAGATGGCCCCGGCGAAGGGGCCGATGCGGCCAACTATGGAATGGGTTTGCAAGTGCTTGCCGGTTGCCGGGCTCCGGTGCTGCATGTTTTAGGCAATCATGAGCAGGTGAATCTATCGGCGGATGCTTTGTGCGCTTTGGCAGGGCTGGAAAAGCCATATTATGAGGTTTCCTTTGACGCTTGTAATGTTCTTGTGCTTTTCTCTACGTCCATCAGGCATACGGATATCCACGTTAGTAGCGAACAAATCGCCTGGTTGGAAGGGGTGCTGAAGCGATCTGAAAAACCGGTACTGATTTTTGTGCATCATCCCCTTGATGAACAGAGCCTGCTAGGCAATGTCTGGTTCGAGCGTTATCCCGATTATTGTTTCGTGGAAGAAAGAGCTGAATTGAGACGCATCTTTGAGCGAAGCGGCAAGGTTTGCGCTGTTTTTGGCGGTCATGTGCATCAAAACAGTGCATCTACAATCAATGGCATTCACTACATAACCATTCAGAGTCTCGTGGAGCGTTTGCCGGGGGCGGATGGAAGTGTGGATGGAACCGCGGATGGAAGTGCAGATGATGGTATCGCCAGTGGTTCTTATGCCCTGGTGAATATTAGTGGTCGAGAATTGAAAGTGAAAGTTTTTGGACTTGATACTTTTGAAATAACGCTGCCGCTCTTGTGTGAATTTTAGAGCCGACAGAATCCCTGGACAACGTGTCTGGGCAACGCTTTCGGTATTTGAAGACAGCCGGGTGGGAGAATTGTCTTCCGGTGCGGAAAAGGGTAACACGATATAATATAGTGGAGTTGCTGGCGAAAAAAAGCGCAACAGAGCCCGGTCTTCTACTGAGAGGTAGACCGGGCTCCGTTGCTGACAATGTTCGGTTCGATTGAAACTTGAGGCTTACCGGCTGGCGTAGATGATGTACGCTTGCTTGATTTGCTCGGTGCGCGCCCGTGTCTCCTGAATGTGCACTTGTGCGGCACCGTTGGCGATGCTCTTTTCCAGTGCTTTGAGCCGCTTTTGCAACAGCTCTTCCTTGCCTCGGTAGAAGGCAAAGAGTGAGTCACCGTCGCGCCATTCGCTGCGGAAGGGTCCGCTTTCGTCGAGGCTGGCGTCCGTCCAGTAGGTTTTCTCCACCGGTTCGCCGGCGACCATGCTAAATCCAGCCGACTTGAGCAGTTGCCGCAGCTTGGACTGGGGCAAAAACTTGCGGGCCAGAGCGGTTGCGGCATCCTGGAAGTAGCGGTAGTACCAGAGGGAGCCATTGCGGGGATGCAATTGCTTCCTGGACGTACTGACGATTATTAGCTCGCCGTCCGGCTTGAGCACTCTGGCGATTTCCTTGAAGAGGCTGGCGGTGTTTTCCGCTAGCTCTGCTTGGTCGCCATGGGGCAGGTGGTGAATGACGAAGCTGAGGAGCACCGCGTCTACTGAAGCATCGGCCAGGGGCAGCTGTCGGAAGTCTCCCACCATTAAGGACGTATTGCCGGGATGCAGGCGGCTCCTTGCTATTTCGATACCGGCCTGGGAAGCGTCCACGCCTATCAGTTGACCAAGGCCTCTGCTCTGGAAATACTCCAGGTGCATGCCGGTGCCGCAGCCAAGGTCGGCGAGAGTGATTTCGGCAAGATTGCCGTTATTTTGCTCTCGCCTTTGCAGGTGGCTGACGATTTGTTCTGCACCGACCGGCAACCTGGTCAGATCGTAGTTGCCGTGGCTCTTTTCGTAATCTTCGTAGGCGCTGCCGCATCCTTGTCCGGGGGCGCCAGGAGAAGCTTGTATAGGGTTGTCTTGTTCTACAGTCATAAAAACTTCTCCACTTATGGAAAGGTGAGTTTGCAACCTCTCGACCCTGAAAGAGGCAGCAACAGTGAGGAGCAAGGACGTGACCCTGTCCTCACTGTGCTGCTCGGGCCGTCGGTCGGTTGGCTTCCGCCTTTAGATCTGGGAGTACTGGCGCAGAATCTGCCCGAGGGTGCGCACGGCAACGCCGGTTGCGCCTTCGGAATCGACTCCGTGATCGTACTTGCGGAAGTTGGTGGCGGCGATGTCCATGTGTACCCAGGGCGTGCCGTCCTTCACGAATTCACGCAGGAACCAGGCGGCTATGATGGAGCCCGGACCGCTGCCGTCGTTGGTGAGGTCGGCCATGGTGCCGCGGTTGTTCTCGCGGTAGCCCTCGTACATGGGCAGCTCGTGCATGGGCTCGCCGGCGTCGTTGGCGCACTTGAGCACCTCGCGGGTGAACTTGTCGTTGTTGCCGAAAATGCCGGTAACCTTGTCACCCAGCGCTTCCTCCACGGAACCGGTGAGGGTGGCGATGTCCACCAGAATGTTGGCGCCGAGCTTCTCCTGCACATAGGTGAGGGCATCGGCCAGTGTCAGGCGCCCTTCCGCGTCGGTGTGGTCGATCTGCACGGTCAGCCCGCTCATGGTCTTGAGCACATTGCCCTGGCGCATGGAACGTGCATCGGTGAGGTTCTCGCAGGCGGCGATGACCGCGCGCACGGAGATGTGCGGCTTCAGCTCACAGATGATGGACATCACCTGCAACACCGCCGCCGCACCGCCCATGTCGTTCTTCATGTCGCGCATGCTGTCGTAGTCTTTGGCGTTGAGACCACCGGAATCGAAGGTGATGCCCTTGCCCACGAAGCCGAGCACCTTGTCGGTCACTCCCACTTCCGGGTCGTAGCTCATTTCGATGAAGGCCGGCGGATTCTCAGCGCCACTGTTGACGGCGAGCACTCCACCCATCTTGAGCGCCTTGATCTCATCGAAACCGAGCACCTTCACCTTGAGCAGTCCGTTCGATTCCTTGCCCAGCTTGCGGGCCAGGCTGGCAATCTTCGAGGGCGTCATGATGTTGCTGGGCTCGTTCACCATGTCGCGGGCGCGATTGGTGGCTTCCGCCAGAAGCTTGCCTGCCTTCATGCCGCGCTGTGCTGCCTGGAGGGTGCCGCTGGTGGAAAGCAGCGTCAGGGACTCGAAGTGGGTGCGGGGCTGATGGCCCGGCCAGTCACGAGTCTTCTTGTGGTTGGGCTCGTAGTCGGCCAGGATGGCATACTCGGTCACGGTCTGGGCGAACTGCTCCACCGTGAAGCCGTGCAAGTCCACGTCGATGAGCGGGAAGATGATGTGCTCACCGCCGGCGACGTCGCGAGCGGTGGTTAAACCGTCGGCGATGGCGTCGCGAAGCTTGTTGAGAGTGAGCTTGGAGCGAGGTCCCAGCCCAATCAGGATGATGCGGTCCAGACCTTCGATGTTCAGTCCGGACTCGATAACGGAGACTTGCTTGAACTTGGGCTCGAAGCCGTCGGAGGCAATCCGGCGTGCGATGAGACCCTGGGTCAGTTCATCCACTTCATGGATGAATCCGGTCATCTTCTTTTCGCCGGAAAATCTGACAAGAATAACGTTGGCGCGGGACCCATCGGGCACGCGCTTGAGAGCCGACGTCAGCCGCGCTGACGTGGCGTTGATTGCGATAGACATATCTTCCTCCATGGAACTCTCTCTGGAGTCCAGGTTTTGATGTGTTTGGTTGTTGAGTGACGCTTCTGGATGAAAGGTTTGAACACCTGGTTCAGGCTCGCTACTTGGCGCAGGAGCCTTTACTGAGGTGCCCGGGAGCATGTGCTGAAACTGGAACCGGTGTTGATTCGGTATCCGGTTCAGGGAACGTTGTGAGCCGCTTGCTGGGTCAGACTGCCGTAGCCGCTCTCCGAATCGCCGATGTAGTTCGGGTTGTGTGATCCGTCCAGGTTGACCGACTGCAGGAGGGCATGCACCTTACCGTAGCCGGTCAGTTCGCCGTCCAGGTAGTTGGTGATGGACGCCGCCAGAGAAAGCACCTGGGAAAGCGGAGCCGAGACTGACAGAGACATAGGCGTGCCGATGAAGAGGTCTCCATCGTTGGTGTGGGCCCAGACGTGCTCGGTATCGCCGCTGGTATCACCGGCCGGACTCGGGATGCGCGTCATGATCACCCAGAGGAACCGATTGGTGTTAGCCTCGGAGGTGAGACGCAGCCGCGCTTCGCTGGTGCCTGAGCCGATCGCCGTCAGCATATCCGTGATGGCTGCGGCCGCGAAAGCTCTGGCGTTGTTGTAGGCGGAATTGGCTGTTGCTCCGTTGCCGGATGAACCAGACGAGGTGACGGCTGAGAGTTCGGGAGCAGTTGAAGTTGTGTGTGTCCTCGTGAGAGACATTGTTCACTCCTTTGGTTTCGCCGATCAAAGATTTTCTCCATGTTCCAGAACCTTCTATTCAACCCCGCCATCCTGCTATTGCCCCTGGGCAAGTGAGTGATCGGCTGGATTACCGGTGGTTGGAATAAAAGTTGAGTTGGTTCTTTTTGAGATGGAGAAGGTGAAACGTGAAAGTAGACTAAAACTAAGAGATCACTACAGCCCTTATCAAGAAAAAGAGTAGTGACAGTCAATTAGTTTGCTGTCAGATAGTTAAAGCTTGGCTCTTAGGAATTAGCGACGTCTAGCGCTTCTTGATGTCAAGCGCCGCGTTGGTTGAAAAATTTGTAGCGGTCCGGTAGCAGGAACGGAAGCAAAGAGGGTAAGTGTTCCAAGCAATTTGTTGGTTTTCGGCCTGTTATTCAAAAGGCTTTGATTTTGCTGGATGACAAGCGGAGGGCGGATGGGGATGAGCGGCTCTAGTGGCTGGTTTTCAAGAGGACAAGTGTGTATGCTTGGCGCAAGTTGCGCTATGGCAGTTTGGTGGAAATGGAGTTTTTACTCGGGCCCGGGCCCCGTTTCTGACTTTCTATTATTGGAATTTCTCTTGTTATGAGCATTGAAGGCCGCGTAGCTTAGGGTGTTTTTCCATTGAATTCACTTTAATTTCGAACCAGATCAACTTTCTAGTCACAGGCAAACTCAACTAGCACCAGTCCAGGATCTCCTTTTGGAAGTCCTCTGTTGTACCAGGCCCCTGGACAATCGGTTGCCGTTCGGCATGGATTTGCCGTCACAGTTTGCCTTCATCAGTCAACGTCAGGTCTTTGTACCTGTAACCATTTCACGAAGCTTTAACCGTTCGGCTCATCGAGTCGAACAAGGAGCGACATATGAAACCATCACTCTGGCGTGAAATCTTGCGCCGTAAGTCTGTTGATGCAATCAAGGCCCAAAGCGATGAAGATACCGGTCCACGTTTGCACCGTGTTCTCGACAGTCGCGATGTCTTCAACCACGGTGTGGCAGCTATCATCGGCACCGGCATTTTTGTTTTGACCGGGGTCGCTGCCGCCAACACCGCCGGGCCGGGCATCATTCTCTCGTTTGTGCTTGCTGCCCTGGCTTGCGCCTTTGTGAGCTTTGCCTACGCGGAACAGGCCTCTATGATCCCTGTTTCCGGCAGTGCTTACACCTACGCATACGCCACTCTGGGTGAACTCTTTGCCTGGATCATCGGCTGGGACCTTTTGCTTGAATACGCAGTCGGTGCCAGTGCGGTTGCCTCCGGCTGGAGCGCTTACATGCAGATTGTCTTGAAGGGGCTGGGCCTGGAGTTGCCTGCTTACTTATCGGTGGCACCAGCCAGTCTACCGGTCGGTCACGTGGTCGCAACCGTTGCCTTTCTCCTTTCCGGCGTCTTTTGCTTTGCCCGCACGGTCGGCTTAAGTAATGACGCAACCTCGGGCTCGCGCGCTTCGGTCTGGCTTTATCGCATGCTTGCTCTCGCTCTTATGGGTTTCGGCGCCGCCTTCGGGCTCGATACCTATAAGCACCTGACCAGCGTGGATTTGCCTGCCGTCTTGATCGTGGCCTTCATCAACTTCTGGTTGATCAAAGGCGTCAAGCACACTGCCAAGATGACTTCGGTCTTTGTGGTGATCAAGCTGGCCGTGGTGCTCTTCTTCATTGCCGTGGGTGCTTTCCATATCGATACCGCCAACTACAGCCCCTTCCTGCCTTTTGGTTGGTCGGGCGTGTTGACCGGTGCCGGTGTGGTTTTCTTCGCCTTCATCGGCTTCGATGCAGTCACCACCCTTTCGGAAGAGTGCAAGGACCCGCAGAAAGACGTGCCCAAGGGCGTGATCGGCTCTCTGGTGGTCTGCACCATTCTCTATGTGCTGGTGGCCGCCGTCATGACTGGCGCCATCTCTTACAGCATGCTGGGGGGTACATCGGAAGGCGCTCCCATGGCTAAGGTGCTTGATCATATCGGTCTGACCTGGGCTACGCCTCTGGTTTCAGTTGGTGCCATCGCCGGTATCACTTCCGTGCTGATTGTGCTGCTCTATGGCCAGTCGCGCATTATGATGCGCATGGCCAAAGACGGTCTGGTCTCCCCGGTCTTCGGCAAGGTCTCGGAGCGCTTCCGTACGCCGGTTTGGTCCATCGTGGTCTGGGGCTTGATTGTGGCTCTTTCGGCAGGTCTTGTGCCTATCGGTGAGCTGGCGGAATTGACCAGCATCGGTACTCTCTTTGCCTTCGTCATCGTCTGTATCGGCGTCATTGTCTTGCGCCGCACCGAACCGGATCGTCCGCGCGGCTTTCGCTGTCCCGGTTATCCCTATGTGCCGGTGCTGGGAGCGCTGCTCAGTTTGATCCTGATGCTCAGCTTGCCTGGTATTACCTGGCTCAGGTTCGGCATCTGGATGGCTATCGGCGTTGCTGTCTATGCCTTCTATTCTCGCAGCCATAGCCGGCTGCGCAAGTAAGGTTTAGACTGCGCCATTGGCGTCCGTAGGTTTTATAGCGGGCTCGGGCTTGCTTTTCTAAACTGCGCCGGTGCCGGAAGAATTCTGAATTTCATCAGAAAGCTCCGGCACCGGCTTTTGCAGTTGTTACTTCACCCGGGACTTATCTTCTTGCCCTTAATATACTATGGCATGTCAGAGCAATGTGGACGTCGGTTTTCTCTTTGAACGAGCCGGTGCTCAGTTTGCTTTGGTCGACTAATCCGCTGGTGGGCGAAAGCGATAGCCGACTCGGCGATTGCTTTGAATCAGCGACTGCGCTTCCTCCGGCTCGGCATCGTCTATTTTTCTTCTCAAGCGCTTGATGGAAGAACGCACCGCCTCGTCGGAAGCATGGCGCTGCGATGACCAGACGCGGGTGAGCAGTGAATCGGTGCTGAAGTACTGCTGAGGGTGTTTCATGAATAGCTCCAGCAAGGCAAATTCAATCGGGGTGAGATTAATTTCCACGCCGTCCTTGAGCAGTATGCCGTTCGGGCAGTTCAGCTCAAGGTTGCCGCAACGCAAAGTTTCCGCCGGGCGTGCCGATTTATCTGCTTTTAAAAGCTGTACCTGGATTCTTTTAGCCAGCTCTCCGGTTGTGAAAGGTTTGTGCAAAATGTCGTCGGCACCGCATTTTCTCCCACTTTCTTCACTGACTTGTTCGCCTTCCAGAAGCATAATTATCGGCGTGGTATTGCGTCCCAGTCTGAGACGAAAGCAGATTTCGGAACCTTTAGTGCCCGGTAAGTCCAGGGCCAAGATGATGACGTCGTAGCGGTTATAGGCCAGGAGGTCCTGAGCCCCGGGCTCGTTTGCGGCTGTGTCTACCAGATAGCCCTGGCGCGAAAGATAAGTGCAGGCAAGTGCAAGGAGGTCCGCATCCCTGTCGACCAGCAATATTTTGGGCAGAGCCGGTCTGCCCAGTGCAAGAGTTGTTACTGACACTTCTTCCTCCCCTCGCTCCGGCACTGGTGCCGGCGTGATCTGTCGATCTGGCTTGTCAATCTGCTTTCGCCGGTAGATTGAGAACTCTCAATGAGCCTGCTTGGAAGACCGGCTTGAGCATTGATGGGAGGATAGAAAAATATCGTGACTTTAGGGTGGCAGGTAGAAGAATGTATTTGCCTTATTTGCAGAGCGACACTTGCCGCTCTGTCGGCGTGGCGGTTAAGGCGTCAACTTGCTGTTTGGCGTCGGCCTTTCTACCAACTGGGGGCGCCGGGGCGGGAGATTCGGCGAAGAGACTCATTCACGGCCGCTTCCAATCTGGTATTGCCCTCGGCCTCTATAATTTTGCCTATATTCGCCGTTGCCGCCCCGCCGCAACCTATGGCTCCGAGAATTCCCAGACCAATTACTTCCGGGGCGCCGGCGGTGACAGCCAGTGCTGTGCAACCTACTGCTGCGGCCGTGGAAGCGAGGGCGCCTATGGTGTGGTCGGGATGCTTGCCCAGAAGCGCGGGCAGATCGGTCTGCGAGCCTGTACTGCTGGAATTGCCCGGGGTTTTTAGACCGGCATCCAGAAGTTTTAGATAGTTGGTCTTGAGCTGCTCCATTGAACTGGCAGGATCGAGGTTGTAGTGGTGGTGGTCCACCTCTTTCACCTTTGCCGGACCTGTCAGCTCACTCAGTTTAGGCAGGCGAGGCAGGCTGCTCAGGCTATCCCGCAGCTCTTTGCGCAGGAAGTCAGGCAGTTCCAGGTCTAGTTGAAGGGGCTGGGATTTTGCGGTTGTTTGTTCGGCCGGGTGTGGATGATTTTTCATGGCTTTTTCTCTCGAAAGGGGGTGGCGGGCTTGGTTCTAAAGTTATCCTTGCGGGGCATGCTTTTCACTGTGCAATTGAACAGTTCTGCTTGGCATCTACCTGTGATAACTGCGCTAGTTGATAGGGCCCCGATGCAGCCCGGCTGTCCTTAATTGACTGTTATTTGTGTCATGCGGCGGGGTTTTTGCCTGGTTGTACCGATGCTTCACCGACGTTTTTTGGGTTAGGCTCCACTGGTAATACTTTTCTATTTGCAAACCCCTGAAGAACTCTCCAGAAGTTGATTTTTACCTGCCGAATAACTATCGCCGGCTCACCTCTGGTGTGTTGGTCGAGAGCGGCTGGAAATTTATGCGGCGGGAGTTCGAAATCCTCAACACAGTAAGCTCAGGTGTCCTATGGCTCAAGCTTTCAAATACTGTCCCTTATGTGCAACCAGTCTGGTCGTCAAGCTCTTCGATGGCAACGAGAAAAACGCCTGTCCCGCCTGTGATTTTGTACAGTGGGACAACCCTTTGCCGGTTGTGGCCATTATCGTGCCCCATGTCAGTGGCGGTGTGGTTTTGATCAAACGCGGCATGCCTCCTCGTCTTGGTTTCTGGGCGCTGCCCGCCGGTTTTGTAGACCATGGCGAAGGTCCCTTTCAGGCTGCCGTGCGAGAAGCCAAAGAAGAGTGCGGTTTGGATATCAAGCCTGTCCGCCTTTACGGAGTCTACACCCCGCAAGGCAGCAATCAGATTCTCATGGTCTATCTTGCTAAACCGGTCACTCAGTTGCCTGTTCCGGGAAGTGATGCCCTGGAAGCGCAAGTTTTTCCCCTTGATCAACTGCCTGCCGACATTGCCTTCCCTCTCCATGAGGAAGCTCTGCACAAGTGGATCAAGAACTGCCGACGCAGCCAGAAGCGCGGCCGGTCCGCTGGTAGGGGTAAAGCCCGGGCTAAAAGGTAGGCTCTCGGCAAGCGCCTCTCAGTGCATCAAGAGTCCGCTGCCTTCACAATAGCCGTTGCATGAATCCGGGGGCAAGCCTGTTTTGGGGCTTGCTTCCGGCTTCAATTGCGCCTGCTTGGGGTTTGTTTTTTTTGTGGCGGGATATTAAAACATATAGTAAATCTGAAAGGGCGGAGGGATTTATTGGATTTGTCGTGGTATGCATATCGATCAGAGGCTTTATTTACTAAAATAAGGTGTTACTTAATTCAACGAGCCCCTTCACAAGACATGAGCTACGACTTCCATATCTTTTTGCAGAATGAACCAAGGCTGCCGGAGATTATCTCCGCCCTCACTCAGTTCAAGTTGGCCGTCGAGCACAGCCCCACGGCGCTGCCCTGGCAGTTCGACTGCTATGTGGGAGAGCGGGACGGCAATGAGATCGTAGACAAGCCCTGCTTGAAGGTGGTGGGACCGATCAGTGTTTTCCCCGACGACCTGCCGACTTTCAGCACCAATGATCTGGACCGCTGTAAGTGGAAATTGGAGGTCTCCAGCCGCATGGAGCCTGACTTCCTGGAGCTGGCCGGCAAGTTTGGCGCCTTCCTGGTCAAAAGCCATAAGGGCACGGTTTATGATCCCCAGGACGATCAGCTCATTTTCCCCAAGAAAGTGCTGCGCAAAGCCGACTCTCGTGAGATCAAGCTGCTTTCAATTCAGTGGCTGACCAGTGACGAAGACTTTCTTTCCAGCAAGGTCAAGACCTTACTGGCTACCCTGCAGGAAATGATGCCGGAAGCGCTTCCCATGCGCTTTGGACGTTGCCTGCCCTTTACCGAGAAACTGGTCAGTGCCGGACAACCGGGTTTCATTGCCGCCTGTCGCAAAGAAGGCACGGTTTTCTGGCGCGGGCGCTATCCCACTCTCGGCGGGGCAATCTGGCGCCCTTCCGAATTCACGCGCATGAAGAGCTCCGAACTGCCCTGTGTTTCCGTCACCCTCGATTTTGATTGCTCCTGGGTTACGGCCTCTTCCGAAAATGCCGATCGGGTGGCTGCCCTTTTTGCCAATCTGGCCGAGGGTATGGGCTGCTTCTACGCCGGTGCCGCCGTAAGGCGCCGAGTCACTCTGGTAGATGGAGAAGTCTTTCTTGGTCCTGATGCGGAAAATTGGTCTTTTGGCCGAGCTGCCTGCTGGGACGGCATTCCCCTGGTCAAGACCTGGCTCACCTGGTTCGGCAGTGAACTGAAAGAAGAAGTAGCGCCGGTGCTGGACAGTCGCTATGTTTCGATGGAAGGCAGTTTCATGAGACTTTCCGATAAGCCCATGGATGCCGATGAACTCAATTATCTCTTTCCCAAGCTACCTGACAAAGTTCTGAATATTGAGACGGCCTCTGGGCTCTTCCGCAAGTCGCTGTCCTAGAAGCTAAGTCTGAGCATCTTTCACCGATAGGCTCATGAGACGTTCTGCCACTGGGCTTGTCTCAATTTTCAGTGCCCGTCGTTTGCCACAATCTAGCGCTACACTGGTTCTTGTAGAGCCTGATTGCAGGCTGTCTTCAACGGAATCTCGCTTGTCCTCATGTCTGAATCAATCGCGGAACCATTATTTATAACCGAAGAAAACTCGCTAATTGCCTCTGCCGATGCGGGAAAGGAGGCTCAGCAGTTTCTTGAGGCTGGACGGCAGTTTGCCGATGGTTCGGTGGAGCGCTGGCTAGTTCGCCTCTATGAGAGAAATGCCGGCGGTATTACTCGTGTTCTTGACGGCGGCGGTACGGTAATCGGCACCGGTTTTGTGGTGGGCGCCGGTTTGATTGCAACTGATTTGAGCGTGGCTCGCATCCTGGGTGAAGAACCGGCCCATCTTAGATTTATCAGTGGTTGCCTGCAAAGGGCCAGGGTTCTGGCCTTCGATAGCCGAGCCGAGGTAGCGTTATTGCAAGCGGCTGAGCTGCCTGCCGGCGGTATTGCCACACTTTCGCTCTCCAGACCGACGACTTTGAAATCCGACAAGCTGGCTTGCATCGGTTTTCATCGAGCCAATGACTTTCAAGAGCCGGTGGTCTCATCGGGAATTTTGAGGGGCATCAAATTTGATAAGAGAGTGGAGCTGATCAGTCGTATCTCCGGTGCCCCTGATTGCTGTGGCAGCCCAATACTGGACAGGCAGGGGCGTGTCATCGGTCTTTATAACAAGCGTAAGGTGGGGCTTGATAAGGGTGCCGGCGCCGAACACCTGCGAGCCATGGTGCGAGCGGTGCGCCTGGTGGGAGTGCCGGAAGGCAAGGTGCTTCAGGTTGTTTCGCGAGTCGGGCAGGAGCCGCACACAGTTGCCATTGGTAAGCGCGATTATCCCTCCAGCCTGCTCAGTGAAGACCTTCGAGAGATAAGGACCTCCCTTGAATACAGGCGGCATGTGGAGAATTGCCTGACTGTATCAGTGGTTTCGGCTAAACCGGTCAACTTCTGAGCGTCTGATATCCGCCTAATATTAGGTTGGGTGGTGTTTATAGGACCTTTTGCTATTTGCTCGATAGCCTTGCTGCGGTTAAACTGTGGTGGGGGTCGCAATTTGATAAACCAGAGCGGTAAGGCGCATCCGGAACTGACAATTTTAATAGCCTCAATGTGTGCATTTGCTGGGGTGGTGGCCTTTTGTCAGTTTATCGGTAGACCCTTGCCTCAGAACCGCCATACCATGGCTGAATCCACCTCCCGGGATGACCCCGGTGCTGCCGGTCATGTGCCCACCAGTGGGCGCTACTACCGCAATAATCAGTTGGTTGACAACCATGCTCGCCCGGCCCCGGTTGATGCTAATTCGCCTGCTGCCGACCGGCCGTCGGATGCCGGACTGAATGGGGCAAAGGTTTCGCCTGTCTCAGCGACGGACCCGTCTGCACAGGCCCTTGCGGATGAGGGGAGCGGCCTGGCGCCACAGCCGTTATTGCCTGTGGATCTCGGCAGTCCAACTTTGACCGCCCCTGCCGCTCCGGGCGGCGTCAAGACTGATGAGGAGAGCGAAGTTAGCCCGGAATCGGCCGCTGCTCCCGGTGCACCTGTGCGTTTGAGCATGGCGCCAGGCGGTATCTTGCATCCGGGTTTGAAATTTGGACCTGCTTCCCTGCCGGAAGGCGCCCCCAGTGCTTCCGCAGGAACAGCAGTTAGCGCGGAAAGTTCTGCGCAAGGTTCTGCACAGGGCTCTGCCGGAATGGTCGGCGGTACGTCCGGTCGTGCCGCTCAGAACTTACCGCTCTATCCTTCCCAGGCGCCTGCCAGTTCTATGGACGGAGCGCCGGCTCCCACCAACCATGAAAGCGACAGGAACAGTGCCGCTGCCCTCGTGGGTCCCTCCCTTGTGCCCCAGGGGCTGAACACCGTAGCCGGTTCACGTTTCGCCCGCCTGGCCAGCGCTCGCGGTGGTCTGCCGGCCGGACAGGATGCTTTGTATGCTGTCGTGATGCGCAACTACGGTGCTACCTTTGTGGCCAGACCGGGTCTGAAATTGCCTGAGCAAGCCTTGTTTGATAAACCTGCCCAGGTGCGGGCCTACCAAAAGAGTCTACCGCTCAAGCAAGCGAGAATGGGAGCCTATCGAGTTACTCTGCAAAAGGATGCTCTGGAGGCGCTCATGGCGGCTCGCAAAGATGCCGAGCAATTGCATCTCAAGATTAGCCCGGTGGGCGACATAGCCAGCCTTCGCACGTACGAGGATACCGAGAGGATCTGGCGCAAGTACCTGGAGAAGGGTCTGGGCTATTGGGTCGGTCGCAAGAAAATGACCGCCGCTGAGGCGGCCGCCATTCTTGCCAGCCCGCCTCGCAAGCAGCTAAATACAGTATTGGCTCTCGAGCAGAAAGGTTATTATCTGCACGCCAATCGCATGCACTCTCTTCTCAATCTGGCGGCGCCGCCGGGAGGGTCCCAGCATATTTCCGGTCTGGCTCTGGATGTGGAAGAGCATAAAAATCCGAAGGTAAGAGCCATTCTCAATCGACATGGCTTCTATCAAACCGTTCTGCACGATACTCCCCATTTTATTTATTTGGGGCGCAGCGAGAAGGAGTTGCCGGATCTTGGTTTGACCCCGGTGGTAAGCGACGGCAGGCAGTTCTGGGTGCCGGACATTCCGCCGGTGGAAACCATCATCTCCGCTAAGTGAGCGCTGGCTCTCGACCTCTGCCTGGTTCTCGAAACAGCTTTGAGAGCCGGTTCTATCGCCGCATGAAAGAAGGGTTTTATCTATTCTTAATTCCGGTTTAACTTCTCCTTTAACCAGCAGAAGCTAGGCTGGTAGTGGAAAAAATAAAGAAGAAGAAAAAAAGAAAAAGAAGAAGAGAATAAGAAAAATGAGTATAAATCCTTTTGAATGGTATGGTCCTCCTTATGTAGTGTTTTACGCCATGACCGGTTGCAGTGCCGCCCTTGTGGGTTGGGCGGTGAAGCAGAAAGTTCTGGGAAAACTGGCAGCCGATGCAGTTATCACCAGAAATGAAGCTGAGTCTCTCGCCCGGCAATTGACGCCTTACGAAGCCGCCAATCTGCGAGGCGGTTCCGAGCGAGTGTTCTTAACTGCCTGCGCCACACTGGCCAGGCACAACTTGATCTCCATCGACACTAAGGCGCGCACTGTCGGGTTGCCTGAAGGGGTGAGCAATCTCAGTATTCCCTCTCACCTTCATCCGGTAGAAGCAGTGATCATGCAACGGGTGAAGGGCGGCGCAATCTCTGTGGATACTCTCAAAACCACTCTTTCCGCCCAGGTGAGTGTAATTGAGTCCAGCTTGCGCCAGAAGGGGCTCATACCCAACAACGATGAGGCGGCTCTATGCAGATTGCTGCCCTTTTTAATCGTCGTCACCACTTTGACCGTCATGGCCCTGCCCAAAATTGTGATCGGGTCCAGTTTAGGTAAGCCCGTGGCCTTCTTAACCATAGAATTTCTGGTGGGCTTCCTTTTATCTTTGTTCTTCCTGACGCCGAAGGCTGAAACCACTGCCAGGGGAGATGCTGTAATTGCCGCCATGAATGATACCGGCTCGGCCTTGAAGCTGACCTTCGCCACAGGCGCCGGCAAATTGAGCCTGGCCGACACCGCCTTTGCCTATGCTCTCTTCGGCACCATAGCTCTCGCCACAGACCCGTACTCTCAAGCCTCCCAGGCTCTTCTTAAGCCCGCCTCCTCCGGAGGTTGCGGCGGCGGCAGCGGTTGCGGCGGCGGCGGCTGCGGCGGCGGCGGTTGTGGCGGTGGTTGCGGCGGCTGCGGTGGCTGATATGAGCGAGTCCAGCAGAACTCTCCTGGGGCTCGGCTTTCGTGCCGAGCTTGCCTGGTTTATAGAGCGCCATCAGGGTATTTCTTTCGTGGAGATTCTGGCGGAAGATTTTCCCTCACCCGGTCAAATTCCCGATGCTCTCAAGCGCTTGCACAGGCGTGGTATCGAGATCATCCCCCACTCCACGTCCTTATCTCTTGGTTCCACTACTTTGCCTTCTCGGCAACTGCTCAAGCATCTCGATGAACTGGCCCGCTACTTCGATGCTCCCTTTGTCAGCGATCACATCGCCCTGGTGCGGGCCGGTGGTCTGGAGAGTGGGCATCTTCTGCCCGTACAGCGCAGTCAAACCATGGTTGAACTGCTCAAGCGTAATCTGGCCGAGGCGCGCGCCGGGCTGAGTGTGCCAATGGTGCTGGAAAACATTGCCACCACATTTGATTGGCCGGCCGAGCACAACCAAATGGACGAGGCCCAATTTCTGCGGCGCATTCTTGAAGAGACTGATAGCAAGCTGCTTCTGGATGTGTCTAATCTCTTCGCCAATTCTTTCAACCACCACTTTGACGCTGGTAGCTTTCTCAGTCAGTTGCCTCTGGAGCGCCTGGAGTATGTACACTTAGCCGGCGGGGCCTTCAAGCAGGGGCTCTATCACGACACTCACTGTCATCCATTGCGGGAAGAGTCGCTCAAACTGCTATCCCTTCTGGCTGGGCTTTGTCGCGGCGCCAATCTGCCTCTCAGGCGCGTGATGCTCGAGCGAGACGATAATTTTGCCGAAGATGATGAACTGGCTGCCGAACTGGTGGCCATCGAAGCGGCTTGCCGCGGGCAGGCTGATGTGATGCCGCCACCCATAGTCAGACCGCCGACCTGTCCCCTTCCTGTGCGAGCGCCCGCACTTCTTGCTGAAACGTTAGAGACAAGTGCGGGCGGCTGTCGGTCTGCCCAGACTATCGAAACAATTGAAGCCGGTCACAGGGCTCTTCTCAGTGCCTTGTTGCGAGAGCCGCAAGGGGCGGCGGAAGGTGTGGTCCCCTGCCTGCCCCCTGAACTGTCCGGCTTCGACGGCAAGCTATTGGACCAGGCCAGGCAGTCGCTGATTCGCAAGCGGCTGCGCACTATGAAGCGTGCCTGCCCCTTCCTGCTTGAAATTTTCTCCCAGGAAGAACTACTGGATAAGGCCTTAAGGCGTTTTTACCAGGAGTCGCCTTCGCCCTCTGCGACTGGTCCATACACCGATGCCATGCACTTTCTCGTTTTTCTGCAAGGGCAAAGTGAGGAATTCGCCGGCCTGGACGGCTATAAGTTGGCGCCGCAAGCAGTCAAGCAAGCCCGGCGGCATTTATCTCGAGGTTCCGTCTGGCAGCGCCTTATTCAGGGCTTGTTCCCCGCAAGAGGGGGCGGGAACTGACGGGGGCTTGGCAAGAACGCAAGTCGTTCTTGCTCTCCTGCAAACACTTTGATCACAAATAGCCGTTAAAATTTGACAGTCCGTCTGGCAGTCTTCTCAAGGGATCGTTTGTCTATCCAATCTGTATTCATAAATAGGTCTCGCCCCGGTGCTGCACGATTTTGTCTTGAGCCGGGCGGCTTGCGATTTTTGAGCCTGGTCATATTGCTGTGTACTGCCACCGAAGCTTACGGGCAGGTCAATATATATGCCCCCTCTACTTCCGAATGTCCTCCCAGTGTCCTGTCTCCGGGCGTATCCGATCAGCCCAACCGACCTGTCAATCGCTTTTCTCTGACGCTTTCCCGGGCTTTCATGGAGGCCAATGCCACTAACCCTGATGTGGTCACAGCCGCCAAGCAATTGGAGATCGCCCAGGCGGAGTTGAAAACTGCCGCTGCTATTCCCAACCCTCAGCTCGCCGTGCAATATGGCTTTGGTACGCCCTACACCCATGTGGTTGCCGGCAACACCCAGCAAGTGGGTATCAACCAGTTGATAGAAATGGGCGGCAAGCGCGGTGCTCGTATCAAATTGGCGCAAGCTAATTTGCAACTGGCTCAGTTTCGCTTGAATGATTTGCGTTTCGATGTGAGGGCGAAAGTACGCCGCGGTTATGCCGAGCTGGCTGCCGCCGAGGCTAATATCGAATTACTCGATAAGCAAGAAGAACTGGTCAAGCACCTTTACGAGATTGCTAAAAAGCGTTTCAAGGAAAACAATAAACTCAATGCCGAATTGGCCCAGGCTAAGTTTTTCATAGAGCAGTTCGAGACCCAGAGGGTGCTGGCCAATGCCCGTCTGCGGAAAGCTTCCGTCAACCTGGATTATCTTCTGGGTTTTGAGCCGACGCGAGATATCGATGTGGAAAATAACCGGCTCTTTCAGTTGGTCAATGAACACAACGAGATAACTGCCCATCCCGGCGATCCGCTGCCCAACCTGGATGAGCTGGTGCGTAAGGCCTTTCGCCAGAGAGCCGATTTGCATGTGGCTAGCCAGCAGACTAAGGTGAACGAGCGCGCCCACATCCTGGAAAAGAAGCAGCGCATCCCTGATGTGTTATTGGGTTCGGGTTTTGTTTTTACCACCTATAATCGCGACCAGGGCTTCCATCAGCAGCACGGTGCTTACTTAAACGTCAACATGGACCTGCCTGTTTTCTATCAGCGCCAGGGTGAAATTGCCCAGGCTAAAGCCAGTCTCGATCAGTCGGCCCTGCGTCTCAAGGCCACCAGTGCTCAGGTGGAAACCGAGGTACATGCGGCTTACGCCGATCTGGTGGCGGCGAGAGCCAATATCTTCAAATATCAAAACGAGCTGATTCCAAAGGCTAATTCAGTGCTGGAGCTGGCCCACCAGGGTTACGAAAAAGGGGTTTCCGATCTCTCTAATGCCATTCTGGCCCAGCATAGCTTCCAGACTACCCTTGTGCGTTATTTCGATACCGTAGCCAATTATCAGAATGCCTGGGCCGACCTGGAAACGGCTGTGGGAGATATCTTTGAGTTCGGCAAAGGCAATCCTGACAAATAAGTCGCCGTCCTCCTGAGCCAGACAGGGTGGTTCTCAGTGACCGCCCTGTGGGCGTCCCATCTGCACTTCCAGAATGTAAATGGCGTTGGCCATGCTGCCGGTGTAGCGGCCGCTGTAGACAAAATGTTCGAAGGCTGCTGGAAAATCCGTTTGTGAAAGCGCTACTTCTTCCGGGCTGTACCAGCCAACGAAGCCTTCACAGGTAGTGGCAGGTTGGTAACCTTCGCCGGGGGGCGGACCGTAGTCTACTCCGCCTGGTCCACCGGTGCCGCCGCCGGTTATGGGCGTGCCGTCGCTGAAACCGTCGCTGCTTTCATGACCGCGGGCGCCGCTTCTACCCCATTCTGCGCCCAGGTATTCGTCCCTGCCCCAGGCATCGGGCATGAGGCTGCCGTGGCCGGTGGTGAGACCGGCGTCGCGCACGTCCATGATGCCGGCATTGATGCGATGTGCCTTGCTGAAGCCCATATAAGGCGGCAAGCCGTTCGCTCCCTCATCGCCGTAGATATGCTCGGCGTGAGCGCCGGCTTCATAAACAAAACTGTCCAGCTTGCAGGGAGGAAGCTGCCTGCCCGAGCGCGTTGCTATTTGTTGGGCCAGGGCCGGGCTTGTGCCGGAAGCGAGGGTCTGGGCCAGGAGCAGCAACAGAAGAGATTTAACTACCATTCGGCTTTTCATAGAATTAGTCTCGCTCTCGGGTAATTCCGACCAGGGCTTTGCGCTTGTGAACCGGAGGGACTTCTGGCGGTTACCTCGTTCCGGTTTGAAGACAATATAGGAGCCGGTGCTGGCTTCCAGCGGGCAAACTTTTGGCAAAATTTTGGCAAGCCCGAACTGCCTGCCTTTGACCATGACGAGTGTCGGCAGTGCGATAATAATCCCCTATGGCTGCCATTTCTCGCAAAATTACCCTTTTGGTCGCTCTGCCCCTGGTTTTTGAGCTGGTTTTCGTGGGCACCCTGGCCGTCATGTTGCACCAGGTCAATGAAGAAAGAGAGAAGGAAAACTATGCCAGAGATCTCACTTCTCATGTCAACTCAGCCCTTACTTCGCTGCTGGACAGGTTTTCATCGTGCATTCTTTATCACGTTTCCGACAGTCAACTTTTTCGCAAGCGCTTTGAACATTCCAGAACCCGCATCAATGCTGAAATTAGCTACTTGCGGCGGGCTGTAGCCGACCCCGAGCATGTGGCCGAGCGGGCTATGGTTTCCCGGGTAGAGACCCTTCTTACCCAGTGTATTGAACATTTGCAGACGGCTCAGGGGCAATTGGAGACAGGCAATAAGATGCTGGCGGCCAGGCAGTGGATTCTGGCAGACCGCACAATAAGCGAGCTTTTTGTAGCTATCGACGACATAGTTGTTTCCCAGCAAGGCCAGCTCGAGAAGCGGCGAGCTGCTCAGAAAGCCTATATGGACGGTCTGGAAGGTTTGCTGGTGGCCGGTGTGATTTTCAACATCGCCCTGGCCTTTGGTCTGGCGTACTATTTCAATCGTGGTACAACGGCAAGACTGAAAACGGTCTCGGAAAACAGTTTGCGCCTGGCTCTCGATCAGCCGCTTGCCCCGCCGGTCACCGGTGACGATGAAATTGCCGTTCTCGATAAATCCTTTCGCCAGATGGCTTTTGCTCTTGCCGAATCAAGGCGCAAAGAAAGAGCGGTGGTGGATAACGCTAAAGATGTTATTTGCTGCATCGATAGAGAGGCTGTCTTTACGGAGGTCAATCCGGCCGCTGAAAAACTCTGGGGTTTCAAGGGCAGTAATCTTGTGGGCACCAGTCTCTTCCAGCTTCTACCGGAAGCCGATGGTAAAGCGGTGCAAAAGCTTCTGGAAAGCATCGTCATGGATCCATCTCGCGGCGGTGATTTCGAAACCGGCATATTGACCGCTTCCGGGGCGAAAGTGGATTTCGCCTGGTCGGTATCCTGGTCGCCTGCCGATCGCACTTTCTTCTGTGTTGCCCGCGATATCACCGAGCGCAAGCAGATTGAAGATATGAAGCGCGACTTTGTGGCCATGGTCAGCCATGATTTGCGTACCCCCCTTACGTCCATTCAGATGGTGCTTTCTCTCTTTGCCGCCGGTGCTTATGGTCAGGTGACGGAGAGCGGCCAGGAAAATCTGGCTGCCGCTGAAGGAAATGTGGCCAGGCTTATCAGTCTGGTGAACGGCTTATTGGATCTGGAAAAGATGGAAGGGGGCAAGCTGGAACTGCTGCGTGAGTCCACGCCGGTGACCGAGCTTATCTCCGCTTCGGTGGCGGCTCTGAGAGGTTTTGCCGAACAGCAGGGTGTTAAAATCGAAAGCGGTGCCGTGCCCGACCGAGATGTCTTTGCTGATAGAGACCGCATTGTGCAGGTGCTGGTCAATTTGCTGGCTAATGCCGTCAAGTTCTCTCCCAAACCAGGCTTGGTGCGCCTTCTGGTTCTGCCGGAAGAGACCAGTATGCGCTTCCTGGTGGTGGATCAGGGGCGGGGCATTCCTGCTTCCATGAGGGAAGCAATTTTCGAGCGCTTCCGGCAGGTGGATGCTGCCGATCAAAAGGTCAATTCCGTACCAGGCAGCGGCCTGGGGTTGACCATTTGCAAAGCCATAGTGGAGCGCCACGGCGGTAAAATCGGTGTAGAAAGCCTGGAGGGCAAGGGCAGCACTTTCTGGTTTACCCTGCCTTTTCTTCCCGGCAGTGTTGTTTCCTGAGAATCCTGAGAATAAGGGATAATGGTGCCGGTTGCAGGAGACCTCTTGCGGCAGACCTGACGAGGAGTGCGGACCGTGGCGAAAGTGCTGGTAGTGGAAGACGATGTGATGCTCGGCAAGATGGTTCGCGACTGGCTCTCCCTTGAGCATCACCAGACTGAAATATGTACCGACGGTAGCGAGGCTCTCAGTCGGGTCAAAGTCTATGACTACGATTTGCTTATTCTCGACTGGGAATTGCCCGGTGTGGCCGGCATCGACATCCTCAGGGCTTACCGCAGCCGGGGCGGGCTTTCGCCGGTGCTCATGCTGACCGGTCGTACTTCCGTGGATGACAAGGAAATCGGGCTCGACGCCGGAGCCGACGACTATCTGACCAAGCCCTTCCATGCCAAAGAGCTGACCGCTCGTTTGCGGGCGCTTTTGCGCCGCCCCGAGGGCTATCTGGGCGAAAATCTCAAGGCCGGTGAAATTACCCTTGATCGCAGCAATTACCGGGTTTGCCGGGGGCAGGAAGAAATCAAGCTTTTGCCCAAGGAATTTGCCTTGCTGGAGTTTCTCATGCGCAACCCGAACCGGGTCTTTGCTCCGGAAGCACTTTTGAACCGGGTCTGGTCTACAGAGTCGGAGGCCACGGTGGAAGCTCTCACCACTTGCATCAAACGCTTGCGCAAGAAAATAGAAATAGAGGGGCGGCCTTCCATCATCAAGACCGTGCATGGCGTTGGCTACAAGCTGGAAGTGTGAACTGCGGTGCTGAGCCCGGTTTTCTCCCTTGACAAGCGAGACTTCTCGTTGTCTACTCAATCATTCGACCTTCTGAGCTGAGAGCCATGGCAACCTTTTGCGCTAACCTGAAACAATTGGCCCTGCCTCTTGCCCTGAGCATGTTATTGTGCGCTGCCACTTCTCAGGTTCTGGCCCAGGCTAGTGTTGAGGGTGAGAAACTGGCTGTTTTGCCGGCTGCAGTCGGCGCTGCCGTGCCCGCCACGCTCACCACAGAAGACCTGGAGCGGCGCTTCTATGCTAAAACCTATGAGGGTGAAAGCCCTCAAAAGCGCCTGGCCAGGCTGGAGATAAGCGTCTTTGGCGAACTGAGGCAGGGGCGCTCGGAGTCGGACCGTCTGCATGACCTGAACAATGCCGTGCTGGAAAAAGAGCGGGCGGCCCTTGCCGCCGGTGCTGCCGGAACGGCCAAGTTAGGGGCCCGCAAGCCCGAGGGCGGCAAGAAGAAAGAGACCTATTTGACCTGGTACCGGAAAGCCGGTGCCGATATACGCCTCAAGCGCTACCATGCTGCCGCCGATGAGCTGCTGGAAGCAATCAAGCTGAACCCGCGCTTCCCGAATGCTTATGCCTATATGGGCGATGTATTGCTCAAATTGAAAGACCGAGAAGGTGCCAAGGAAGCCTACAAAGCGTGTTTTGAGGTTGATCCGGCCGGTCGTTACGGCCGCTATGGTAGAGCCAAACTGTTGGGACTGGCTCACCAGGAGGCTTATCAACGCACCGCCCCCCAGGATAGTCCTAAAGTGGTGGAGCGGACCATCAATACCATCAACAGGCAATCCAACGACCTGGCTTCACGTTATCAGCTTGAATATCACCATTCTTCCCTCTGGAAAAATACACTGGCCAGCATCGCTCAAAGGCGGCTCCTGGAGGCGGCCAACGCCAACCATGCGGCGCGCAGCCGGGGCGGTCAGAGGCAACTTGATTATTACGGCGGCCGCATCGGACACGGCAATGAAGTCAGCGATATGGCCATGATTAACGGCTACTGGGCTCTTTCCGATTTTGCCGTGCAAAGCTACCGGGCCCGGGCGGAAGCCGCCCGTAAAGCCGCTCTGGTAGCCCAGAGTGCTGCCGATTTGAAAGCGCAGATGCTGCAACCGGTGAGTCCCGGCGGTCCGAGCCTGAGAGCCCTTGGTACCAATCTTTATGTGCGCTACTATGGCAATGAAAACTCCAGCATCGTCGATCCGCCCGCCCCGGACGATCCGGTGGTGGAACTGGCGGCTCAGGCTAAGAAGCTCAAGCCGGCTCCTGGTAAGTAACAGGCAGATAAGTAGTAGGAAAAATTGAGAGGAGAGGCAAGTTGACCCCGGTCAAAGCTTGGTTGAGATTTACTTTAGTATTGAGCATCACTGCATTTTCCCTGGCTCTGCAGTCTACTTTCACTTCTTTATCTGCAGCGGCGATAGAAGAGAATGCGGTGGGCCGGGAAAAGTATTGCTCGACCAAGAGCGCTAAGGAAGGCGCCGAAGTCTCTACCTGCTTTCAGCCAGGCCGATTAGAATCTGCCCGAGAGTTACTGGCTGAAGGCAAAGACTTTAAGTTGAACGCCAGCCAGACCAGTGTCAGTATGCAGGACGCCATCAAGAAAGCCCGCGGATTGTCGGGGCAGGCCGGCACTCTCAGTACCAATTTGAAGAAAGCCCCACCTGGTGCTCTCGATCAATATAAGCGTGATCTGGGAGCTTTCAGTTCCCACGTGGGCGCCTACAAAGCTCACCTGGAGCAGGTGGAGAAGGAACTCGGGCATTGCAAATCAAGCGAAAAAGCCTACGCCGAGCACCTGCGCAAGTATAGTTTGCACACCGATCAGTTTCACATTCCAAATGTGCCGCCGCCGCACATTTGTGAAGAGTTGCAGATTTCCGAAGCTGAAAATGCCAGGTTGGCCAATCAGCTCAAAATTGACAGAGAAAGGTTGGCCCAGGCGGAGATGAGCCTGGCGGAAAATGAGGCCAAGCTGAAAGACAGCCTCAGACAAAACCAGCATGCAGACCAGGCTTTGCTCAAGCGCAGCCGCATGCTTGAAGAAGAACGCAAACTGGCCGGTGAATTCGAAACTTTGAAAACCGAATTAGACTTACTGAACAGCCAGCACCGTGCCCTCACCGGTGGCAAAACTACGCCCAGTCTCGGTCTTGGTAAAGTGAGCGGTAAGGTAAAGGGCAAGTAGAAGCGCAAGCCGCATCTGAAAAGATTTGCCAAAATTTTGCCGGAAATTTGACCGCCGGCTGCCGGGGGCTGAGACTAAATTGGCTTCATCAATAAGATGGAGTTTGAACCAATGCGCGCCACCCCTGCCGCCCTTCAGTTTCTTAGCCGCCACCTGCCGATAGCCTTACTACGCCATTCCGCTATGGCCTTACTACTTGCTGCCGCCCTTTCTCTGCCTCTGGCAGAAAAGGCCTTTGCCCAGTCTTCACCCTATCCTCAGGCGCTGCCTGCGGTTTCCACCGGTTCTGTCGACTTCAACACTGTAGATTGCCCTTTTACGCGCTCGGCCGGCGGTAATGGTGCTTTTGGCGGCTCCTCCAGACCAGGCAGCGGCAATGGCGGTCGCGGCGGCGCCATGCCGGCTCTGCCGCCGGGCTGGATTGGCGTGCAGAATACCCATACCGGTGAATACATGGGGGCGATTCCGCCCGGTGGCAATCTGGTAGATTTCTTTCGCGGTGCTTATGGCATTGAACCGGGGCAAGAAGCTGAGGCTGCCTGGATTCTGGAGAATCAGCTACCCCAGGCCTATGAAAGCGGTATGTTTGACGGCATGGGCGTCTGGGGTCCGGGTGGTCCATAGAGCCTGAGACGAGTGTGAGCCCGCTTCTTGACAAGCGGAAGGGGCTTGTGATTTATTCAATCTTCTACGTATTTTTACCGATGACAGAGGGTATATATAGTGGCATCATGATCGAGCAAGCCCTCGAAAAGTAATCTGTTGGAGTTTCTAAATATGGGACATCAGTACGGTCGCGATCCTGTAGAGCGAGAGTCAAACATAGTCGCCAACCAGCTCGACAACAACGACGCATATGGCGCTGCCAATCGCCTCCGGCAAGACCTGAACAGCATGCATCCTCAAGATTTCAATCGCCTGGTCAATCGCACCATGCAGATGGACGAGAAAGGCTACGGTGCCGACCTTGTTATCGTCAATCAATCGGCCGGGCGCGATAACTGTGGTCGCCAGATCACGGAGCGAGTGCTGGGTGTGCAAGGTTATGACCAGTGGAACCGGGCCCAGTTTTATCCGGTCACCTCTCTGGGTGAGAACCGCTCTCAGTACAGATGCGACGGCGGTCAGTATTATCCGCCCGTGCCGCTACCGGTGCCCCAGTGGCCCCATCCCGGCAACCCTATTTACCGTCCCCCATATGGCCACGGACACGGACGTGACGGCGGCATCATCATCGGACCCGGCGGCCAAATAATCATCGATATTCCTCTTGGCGGTCGAAACAGACGTTAGGGCGAAAGAGTAAGCATTGTCTTGAAAGAGTTAGAGAGCAGCACTAGCTGCTCTCTAACTCTTTTCCAGGTGCTTTTTTCTGCGGAAGAATTGCTTCAGTAAGTCCCGGCATTCATCTTCCAAAACGCCGCCCAGCACCCTGGGCGGTGAGTAGAGGCGACCCTGCTCGAAGAGATTGAAGCGGGAACCAAGAGCCCCGGAAACTAGATCATAAGCACCGAAAACAACTTTATCGATGCGGCACTGCAAGATTGCTTCGGCGCACATGGGGCAGGGTTCCAGGGTTGTATAAAGGGTTGTGCCGCCCAGGCGCCAACTGCCTGTTACCTGGCAAGCCCGCTTGATGGCTACAATTTCCGCATGGGCTGTGGGATCTTGTTCTTTTTCTTTTTCATTGGCGGCGGCGGCGATTATTTCGCCGTCCCTGACGATCAAGGCGCCAACTGGAATATCCTCACCGGCTTGCTCGGCCAGTTTGAGGGCTTCCCGCATGAATTTGCGATCTTCTTCCAGGGCTCTGGTCATCTTCCTTGGCTTTGCTTGTATCCAGCGCCTGCATCAATTGCGGTCGCTTTTGTCATTTAATCTTTTTTCTGTCCACACCCTGTCCAAAATTTCTTTGCTCAGTATATAGGCATATGTGAGCAAGCGAAAGGCAGGTCGAAACGGCTCCAGTAAGTGGGACCAAAAGTAAATGCTTTAGCTGCAAGCAGGGAAGATCTAGTAGGGGTGCTGGATTTTTCTAATTGTTCGATTTAAGAGAAAGCAAGTGATTACTCAAGAACCAGCACAAAGAGGAGGAATTCGTCAGTTACCACATTTTCTTCAAAACAATTTTCTTTAGATCATTCAAGGCAAAGTTAACAAAAGAAAGGAGAGGCGGCAAGGCTCTCCTTTCTGCATTTAGCCGATCAGTATTCTTCAAAAATATTTTTCCAAACTTTGTCCAGAAATTTTGTGGGATGCATATATCCATTCACAAGCTGAGAGGCGGAGGCTGAAAAGCCGAAGCAAGAAAGCTGAAAACTGGTTCGAAAGCAGGGGTGTTATTGAACCAGTACTAAGAAAAGCATTTGCTCGATTCCGGTACCGGCAGGGGTGTAGGAACCAGAACCAGAGCAAATAAAACCAAGAAGGAGTGCGCACTAAAAAAACTGTTTTCTATCTAAAGTCTGAATTCTTCAGAAACACAAGCGGCTAGCAAGCTAGAGGAGAGACCCAGGGGTCTCTCTTTCGCCTTTAACCGCATTCGCTTTTGAAGCGAAATTCCGCATAATTTCATGCACGGTTGACTTTGAAAATTGAGATCCTCTGCCTGAACTTCCGGCAAGGGCGCCTGAACATCAGTTCAAGTCTTATAATTGAAATTGTCTTTCCCTGCTTTTGAGTGATTTGTGACCCTGGATTTGCAGGTACAGAGAAAGTTAAGACTGGCCTGGGTCTTGATGCTTCTTTTCTATTTTTGTGGTGCCGCACTAATAGTCTATCTAGCCGGTACTTTTGATTTGCCTTTTTTCTGGGGCATTTTGATCGTTCATCTTTGTACTTCGGCTATTGCCATGTCTGTGCTTGATCCGGCACTTTTGGCGGAGCGTCTCAAACCGGCCGGCAAAGATGAAGATCCCTTCTGCGTGCCGTTAATCTGTACTTTTTACCCGCTGCAGTACCTGCTTGCCGTGCTCGATCCTTACCGCTTGCATTGGCTGCAGGGTAGTCGTTTGCCGGTCTTTGAAACATTACCGCTCTGGTTACGAGTCCTGGCCATGGTTGGTGTTGTGCTCGGATGGGCGCTTTTCCTCTGGTCTATGAAGACCAATTTTTTCTTTTCGTCTGCTATCAGATTGCAGCCCGATCGTGGTCAAACCGTGATAGACAGCGGTCCTTATGCGCTGGTACGGCATCCCGGATACAGCGGCGCCGTCTTGATGTTCCTTAGCGAGGCTCTGGCCATGGGGTCCTGGCTTTCAGCGGGGATGGCGATTCTCAGCATACTGGTGCTTCTGCGTCGCACCTTACTGGAAGAAAACATGCTGCGCCAGGGGCTTCCGGGTTATGTTGAATATGCGGCAAGGGTTCGTTATCGCTGGTTTCCGTACTTGTTCTGAAGCGCAAGAAAGCTTAAATTGCTTTTCTCTTGCCGCAGCAATCCGTTACTTGCATTGCTATGGCTGTTTGTGGTTTTGCAGACTGAAGGTCACAACATTCTATTTTCAGCAAGGTTACTATTTCTTTCAGCCCACTAGCAGGCTCACGCAGGCGACTTGACAGCCGACTTCGGTCGGAGTTCTCAGACTTAGTTCTGACGACCGGTTTGCCTGGCTTCTCACACCTGAGATTGTCTCTCTTTAGCGTGCGGGAAGTGGCTCTTGCTTTTGGTTTCTGTCTCAAGTCTGAGCGTTTTATCAGAACTGTCTCGCTTACTTGAGCGAAGAGGTTTCTGCTTGCAGGCCGCTCCCCCTTGCTGAACTGAATTCCTGCCCCGTCTCTGAGCCACTGAAAGGCAGGATGCTTGTGCAACTTTGCTTTCTTGAACCTGGAGGTCAAACAAATGCAGTCGAGACTCTGGAAGTTTCTAATTTTTGCGGGAATCTCAGGTCTTGTCCTGATACTCGCTTTCAATCAGCCCGGGCGCTTTGCCGACGGGCGAAGTATACGGCAAGCGTCTGGTGAAAGAGCAATTACCATCGCGCTTGTACCTATGGGCACCACCGATGAATACTGGCGTGCCGTTTATGCCGGTGCTGTGAGTGCCAGCCGAGAACTGGGCGTGGCCCTTGTTTTTCAAGGACCGATGCGCCGTGATGATCGCAGCGCTCAACTGGATGTCGTCGATGCCATGGTTGTGCGTAAGGTGGATGCCATAGTGCTTGCCCCCATCGACAACATGGCTTTACGGGGACCGGTGGAAGACGCCTTCCGCAGCTCTATTCCCGTCATTGTCATCGATTCGGATTTGCAGAGCGATCGCATTGAGAGCTTCATTCGAACCGACAATTACAAGGCTGGTTTTATGGCCGGGGAACATCTGGCCGGTCTGCTCAATCACCACGGTCGTGTGGCTTTGCTTCGCGGTGTGGAAGGCAATGCCAGCACGGACCACAGGGAGCGTGGTTTTCTTGATGCCCTGGCTGCTTACCCGGAAATTACCCTGGTCAGTAGCAGCCAACACGGCGGCGGTACATCGGAGACAGCCTATAAAGCCAGCGAGAATATTCTGGCTCCGCTCAAGGGCGGAGACGGAAAAATTGCCCTGGACGGTGTTTTCTGCCCCAATGAGTCCACTACCTTCGGCATGCTACGTGCTCTTGAAGATAGCGGTTTGGGCGGCAGTGTTCGCTTTGTGGGCTTTGATTTCTCGCCCAAGCTGCTTGCCGCCCTGGAAAAAGGCACCATCGACGCTCTCGTGGCGCAGGACCCGGTTCGTATGGGTTACCTGGGCATCAAGGCTGCCGCCCAAAAAGTGCGTCAGCCGGAGCTTGCTCTGGAGCCTGTGGTGGATGTTCCGGCCACCATCGTCACCAGACAAAACATGGCTGAGCCCCAGGTGAAGTCTCTGGTGCGTCCCAATTTGCGCATCCTTGACGGTGTGGGAGACTAGTATGGAAGAGCAAACCGCTAATGAAAATCCCTTTGCACCGACTGTGCTGGATGTGCGGAATGTGTCTGTTCTCTACGGTAATGTGCAGGCCTTACGCGGCGTCGGTTTATCTTTATGTGCCGGAGAGTTACGGGCCGTCATCGGAGAAAACGGTGCCGGTAAAAGCAGTTTGATGAATGTGCTGGCCGGTCTCGTTAAGCCTGCTCAAGGTGAGATGCGGCTTGCGGGTCTTTCCTATAGCCCCGCTGACCCTGGTGAGGCTCGCCGTCAGGGCATTTCGATGATCCATCAGGAATTGAGTGTGGCGCCTCATTTGACAGTGGCTGAGAATATCATGCTGGGCATCGAACCGGTAAGCGGTTTCTGGCTCAAGCGTGCTGCCATGCGCGAGAGTGCCCGCAGCGCTCTTGCCGCTCTCGGCTCCGATATCGATGTGGATGCTTTGTGTTCAAGCCTTTCTGTGTCACAGATGCAGATTCTGGAAATTGCGCGTGCCACTGTCGGTGGTAGCAAGGTCTTGATCCTGGACGAACCCACAAGCAGCCTGACTAAGGAAGATACTGCCAGGCTCTTTCACCTGCTTCGGCGTCTCAAAGAGGAAGGCTACGCCATTTTGTACATCTCCCACTTCCTGGAAGAAGTGCAGCAAATAGCCGATACCTACACGGTGCTCCGGGATGGTCGGGTGGTGGGCAGCGGCTCTATGGCTGAGGTGGAGCTGAAGGATCTTGTTTCTATGATGCTGGGAAGAGATCTGGGGGATCTTTATCCTTCCCACCGGCACTCTATCGGTCCAAAAGTTCTGGAGGTTGAGGCCCTCTCTAGCGGCAAGCGACTTTCGAGCGCTTCATTTTCTCTCCACAAAGGCGAAGTGCTGGGCATTTTCGGTCTGGTGGGCAGCGGTCGTACCGAGCTTTTACGCAGCATCTTTGCTCTCGATGCAGCCAAAGGCAGCGTAGCCATCAAAGGAAAGCCTGCCGGTTCTTCCGTTTCTGTACAAGCGCTCTGGCGTGGCGGTACCGGCATGGTCTCGGAAGATAGAAAGGAAGAAGGGCTCTCGGTAAGCATGTCCATTGCTCACAATCTGGCCCTGGTGGAAACTCCCCTCCTTTTCAGTCCGGGCAAGCTGGAAGGTCAAGCCCAGGTCTGGCTCAAGGCTATGTCGGTGGTGGCGAGCGGTCCCGAGCAGCCCGTCTGGCAGCTTTCCGGCGGCAATCAGCAGAAAGTAGCCATGGCCAGGTTGCTTGCACACAAGGTGGATATTTTCCTTTTGGATGAGCCCACTCGTGGCGTGGACATCGGAAGCAAGCGGCAAATCTACGATCTCATCCATGAGGCGGCGGGCGCTGGTGCGGCTGTTCTTATTGTGAGCAGCTATTTGCCGGAGCTGTTAGGTCTTTGCGATCGTTTGGCGGTGATGAACCGTGGCGTTCTGCTGCCCTTCCGACCGGTGAGCGAAGTGAGCGAGTTTTCTGTGATGTCCGAAGCTACGGCTCCTGTGCCGGGCTTGGAAGGGCAGTCTGAAACCATGACGGAGACAAACCTATGAGCGAGGTTTCGCCAATAACAAACAAACCCGGTCTGGCTATGGCTTGGCGCCGGAGAGAGATACTTGGACCTCTGGCGGCGCTCTTGGCCGTTTACCTTGTCTTTTGCTGGCTCAGCCCGAGCAGTTTCGCCGGAGCGGCCAATCTTGAGCTTATCCTCCGTCAGACAACTATCGTCGGTCTGGTTTCTCTGGGCATGACCATAGTCATCATTGCCGGCGGGATCGATCTGTCCATAGGCTCGGCGGTGGCACTTTCCACGGTGGTGATCGCCTCGCTTTTGAATGCCGGCATAAGTCCCATCTTTGCCGCCCTGGGCGGAATCGCCGTGGGCGCGCTCGCTGGTCTGGCCAACGGCCTTATGGTTGCCCGCTTGAAAGTGGTGCCTTTTATTGCCACCCTTGTCAGCTTGCTGGTTTTGCGCGGCATAGCCAAAGGCATAGCCCATGAACAGAAAGTAGACGCGCCTTTGACCTGGCTCAATGAGCTTCTAGCCCGTCTCGATAGTGTGGCCGCCTGGCAGCTTGTACCCGCCGGTGTCTGGCTCTTTCTGCTGATGGCGGCTCTAGTGGCTTTGATGCTGCGATATTCCAGGTTGGGGCTGCATGTTTTTGCCGTCGGTTCCAATGTGAAAACAGCCTTGCTCTGCGGTATCAACGTAGAGCGGGTAGAACTCTGGGTCTACAGCCTCTGTGGTGCCTTCGCCGGTCTGGCCGGATTGATGCAATTTTCGCGGCTCACCGTCGGTGATCCTACAGTTGCCTCCGGTCTGGAACTGGATGCCATTGCCGCTGTCGTTATCGGTGGCGCCAGTCTCAAGGGTGGGCGCGGCTCAGTGCTCGGCACTATCATCGGCGCACTCTTGATGGCCGTCTTGCGGGCCGGCTGCACGCAGATTGGTCTGGCCAACTGGATTCAAGAGATAGTGACGGGTCTCATTATTTTGGCGGCAGTCGGTTTCGATCGCCTGCGCTATCGACAATCATGAAACTGGCAAGTCGTTAGATGAGGACCAAAGCCGGGTGGGAAGGAAAGCGCTCACCCGGCTTGTTTTTTTATGATGAGTTCTGAATCGGTCGGGAGAGCTAAAACCGGCACTAATTCTTCCACTTTTTGTTCTTTTTGTTCTTTTTGTTCTTTTTGCTACTTTTTGACCTTTTTGGAAGCCTTTTCCTGCCGGTTTGTTGATCTCCCATGCAGTCCTGGGATGGCCATCGGGAATTATGGTAGATTCTTGGTAAAAGTGATGGCACCAGGAAGAAGGGCTAGAAGATTTTGATCGACGAGAGTGTTTTCAGCGAGCAGATGCAGGATCAATCGAGGCCTATCGGTTATCCCCTGGCGGTTCCGGCCTATGTGGCCCTCGAAGTTTTTACTCTCGGGATCTACACCCTGTATTGGTCCTTTCAACATTTCAGTCGTGCCTTTCATGGCACTAAAGCGAAGGTACCCAGAGCTCTGATTTGTTGTTTCTTTTTGCCGCTCTCTCTCCATAGCTTGATGAAGTACTACGATCGTTGTGCCAGGAGCGCCGGCGATCGCTTTAGATTACCTATACTGCCCACGGCGCTTTTGTTTTTCTTCAATCATTTGGTTTCTACGTTCGGCAGTAAGTACCTGCCTGACTATGCCCCACTAATCAACTTAGTCGTGGCTATTACCATACTTGGCTTTATTCAGAATGAGGTGAATAGAATCAATCGAGAGATGCGCCCCGACTTACTTTCCAGTCAGGCGATGACAGGGAGGCTATGGATTGGCCTCGGCGTCGGCTTTGTGGTTTTTTTCATCATTATCGGTCTGTTTTTGGTGCTCGCATCGCTGAGGTAGCGGCTTTGCGGCTGCTGCTTTCTAACCGTCGGCGTTGATTTTTTCGATCAGGTCTTTCATGACGGCATCGGCCCGCTCGTTTTCAATCTGGCAGGTGCCGGCATTGTCGTGGCCGCCACCGCCGTATTTAAGACAGAGTTCGCCGATTTTAGTTTTGGAACTGCGATCGATGATGGATTTGCCGATGGCGAAGACCGTGTTTTGCTGCTTCAGACCCCAGAGTACGTGCATGGAGATATTGCACTGGGGGAAGAGAGCGTAGATCATGAAGCGGTTACCGGCGTAGATTACATCTTCGCCTTTGAGGTTGAGAATGATCAGGTTTTTGTGCACGCTGGAGCAGCGCTTCACTTGTTCTTTGAAGCGCTCGGTTTGATCGTGGTATAGCTCTACTCTCTCCACCACATCGGGCATCTTCATGATGTCGTCGATGTCGTGGTCTTTGCAGTAGTCGATAAGATCCATCATCAGGTTGTAGTTCGAGATGCGAAAATTGCGGAAGCGACCAAGACCGGTACGGGGGTCCATCAGGTAATTGAGCAAGACCCAGCCTTTCGGTTCGAGAATTTCTTCTACCGAGAATTGGGCGGCGTCGGCTTTGTCTACTTCTGCCATCATGGTGTTCCAGCGCGCCGGGAAGGTTTTGGCGCCGCCGAAATGGTCGTAAACCACTCGTGCTGCCGATTTGGCATTGGGATCGATGATGTGGTTGTTTTTCTTGTTGACGTTTCTGATGGTTTCGCTCAAGTGGTGGTCGAAAGCCAGGTGTACGCCTTCCACATAGGGCAGGTTGGTGGTGATGTCGCGGTCGGTTACTTCCACCTTGCCGTCTTGCATGTCTTTGGGGTGCACAAAGAGAATGTTGTCGATCATATTCAGGTGCTTGAGCAGCACGGCACAGACCAGTCCATCGAAGTCACTGCGGGTAACCAGTCTGCACTTGGTGGCGACGGTTTCCGGGGCTGGATTCTGATAGCTTGACATGGGTTTCTCCGCGAGACATATGAGACGGTTCTTAATTATACCTTGCCGATATTGGCCTGTGTAGCTTCTTGAGATGACCCACTTCCAACACTGCCGGTTTTCAGGCGCCGTGCAAAGGCTTAGACAATGGCTTTCCCTGCAATTTTGCCGGGGCTTGCTGCTTTCTTCAAATTCTCAACTTTTGCGACTTCAGCCCCTTGCCTGCCGCCTGGTTGCCAATTGTTAGGGGGCATGCTCTCAAGCCCATAGCCTGGCCCATGGGACGGTGATTGGGAGAATTTGAGCGGTTTAATAGTACCCGGGTGTGCATCTTCAGCCAGTTACGCAGCCGGGCCAATGCTGTTATAACTACCCTGCATACATAACGCTTTCTCTTCAGGAATAGTCATGAGTCTCAAAGACAAGGTTTTGTTCATCACCGGTGCTTCCAGGGGAATCGGTCTGGCTATCGCTCTTAAAGCTGCTGCCGATGGGGCCAAAATAGTCATTGCCGCCAAAACCGTTGAAGCCAACAGTAAACTTCCCGGTACTATCTACACGGCTGCTGAGGAGATTCGGGCGCGGGGCGGCGAAGCTCTGCCGGTTCCCCTTGATGTGCGGGACGAAGCGCAGGTGAGGGAGGCAATTGATCAGGCCGTGGCCAAGTTTGGCGGCATCGACATACTGGTCAATAATGCCGGCGCTATTCAATTGACAGGCACCGAAGCCACTGAGATGAAGCGCTATGACCTCATGCAGAGCGTCAATGTGCGAGCCGTCTATATGCTCAGCAAGTACGCCCTGCCCTACCTGCGCCGCAGTGAAAACGGGCATATTCTCAATCTTTCCCCTCCCATCAACCTTGATCCGGGCTGGCTTTCGCACCATGTGGCCTATACCATTTCCAAGTACGGCATGAGTCTGTGCACTCTGGGAATGGCTAAGGAGTTCGCCGCCGACGGCATTGCCGTCAACTCGCTGTGGCCGGAAACGGCTGTGGATACCAGTGCCGTTCGCAATCTTCTAGGGGGCGACAAGACCGTGGCTCGCTCCCGCAAGCCGGAGATTGTCGCCGATGCCGCTTATTGGATTTTCAATCAGAAGGCCCGGGAGGTGAGCGGTAACTTTTTCATCGATTCCCAGGTTCTCGCCAAAAGCGGCGTCACCGATCTTTCTTCCTACTCTTGTGTTGCCGGTGCGGGCTTGAGCGATCTGATGCCTGATTTCTTCATCGGCAAAGCACCGGAGCGCTTGCCCGTGCCCCAGATAGTGGGCGGTGCCGCCCAGGGTCAGCCGCGCCCGGCCCTTGCCTCGAACGGCAAAGGGCGCCCCGAGGCAGGCGCTGAGAGGCCGGCCGCTGAGGGCTCTAATGCCGTTGGTCAATACCAGACGTTTTCCCTCAGTTGCAACAATGCAGTGGGAATGCTCAAGTTGAATCGTCCTGCCCAGGTAAATTGCCTTCCTATGGCATTCTTCGAGGAATTACCCGGGGCAATTCGGCAACTGGAAGAGCTGGAGGTAAGGGCCCTTATCATCCACGGCCAGGGCAAACATTTTTGTGCCGGTATCGATCTTTCAGTGCTGGGCGATGAAGGCTTTCTCAGGGCTTCCACCTTGAAAGAGAAAGAGCGCTTGCAGGCTCTGATTTTGCGCTTACAAGCCGCTCTTAGCAGTTTGACCGAGGCTAAGTTTCCGGTTCTGGCTGCCGTAGATGGTTACTGTCTGGGTGCCGGTCTTGACCTTGTTAGTGCCTGTGATTTCCGCTTCGCTACCGAGAAAGCGCAGTTTGCCATCGAGGAGATAAATGTGGGATTGATGGCAGATCTGGGTACTTTGCAGAGATTGCCTCGCCTCATGCCGGAAGGGCTTGTGCGCAAAATGGCTTTCACCGGTGAGCGCCTCTCAGGCAAACGTGCTTTCGATTGCGGTTTTGTCAGTGAACTTTTCCCTGAGGCAGAGTCAATGCTGAAAGCCGCCGAAGAATGTGCCGCCCGCATGGCCGGTAAGGAAAGCTCGGCCATTGCGGCCAGCAAGCAGGCTCTCAATTTTAACGGCGGTCATACCGTCAGTGATAGTTTGCAGGAATGTGCCCGTCTGCAAGCTCTCTATCTTAGACCGGAGGTGGTCATGGAGAATGTCAAACGCATCAAATTGCGCTGAAATTCTGGAGTGTGCCGCATCTTTTGCCGCTATCATTTTATAGCCGGCATCGGTAGCGGCGACATGGGCCGGGAGGGATTAGATGAGCTTGTTGTTTGCCAAGTTCGCCGCCACGCTTGTAGAAACCGAACATAGGCCCTTTCCGCTTGCAGCCGGGCCCTGGGTTATGAACCAGACCTGGTCTAATTTGCTCTTTGCGCACTGGTGCGTGCCTTTAGAGAGCATGCGCAAAATTTTGCCGCCCTGTTTTGAAATGGACCTTTTTGAAGGACGGGCTTATATAGGCGTGGTGCCCTTTTTGATGGAGGATGTCAGCCCGCGTTACTGCCCGAACATGCCCTGGCTCTCCACCTTCCCGGAACTCAATGTGCGTACCTATGTGCGCTACAAAGGTAAGCCCGGAGTGTACTTTTTCAGCCTGGATGCCGGCAATCCGGTGGCGGTTTGGGTGGCGCGCACGGCTTATCATTTGCCTTACTTCAATGCCGAAATGCGCATCAAGCAAGGCGCGGACGGCTATTTTCATTACCAGTCGCTTCGCAAGGAGGCTTCTGAAAAGGTTGCCGCTCCCTGCCTGAGGGCTCGCTATAAAGCTGTGGGACCGGTTTACAGAAGTGCACCCGGCAGTCTCGATCACTTCCTGACGGAACGCTATTGTCTTTTTACTACCCACTTCTCCCAGGTTTATCGAGGCGACATCCACCATAAGCCCTGGCCCCTGCAAGCTGCCGTGGCCGACTTCCAAGTGAACACCATGACCGCTCCCCTGGGCTTAGAACTTTCCGGTGAGCCACTTTTGCACTTTGTGGAAGGTATTGAGACAGTGGAGTGGCCCATCCAGGCTTGCTAGTAGCCCGGGGCTCGATTTGCGCACAAAAGAGCCCCCGCTGTCTCTTCCAACTATCTGACCGTCCGGGGCTATTTGAGCAACTCACTCATGGTGCGGAAGGCGGTCGCCGCCTGACCGGGCTGCGGCTTGAGCACAAGGAAGTTGAGCCCGGTATCGCTGGTGGTGGCAAGAAGGGTCTCGTCTTTGCCGCTCAGGCTTTTAATTTGCAGTTCCGGGGCGCGATTGCGTGTGAAAGATGTGACGCTCAGACGCGTGGCGATATCTGTTTCACCGCCGGCTGCGGCTTGTTTGGTGAGGCGAAAATATTGGGGACGAGCGGCACCGCTGTAAAGGCTGCCGGATATTTCCGTGGCCGTGCCGTCTTTCAGGAGCAGTCCGATCTGGTTACGGGAGTAGATGCTGCCGGCGCGAAAGGCGCCTACCTGGGCCCTGGTGGAGAGTCCGGCCACTTCCTTTGGCGGTATAAAGGCCGTATTGAGCGATAAGCCGGGTTCAACTTTAACCATCTGCGTGTGGCGGGCGTTCAAATTTGTGTCGCCGATGCTGCTTTGCCAGAGCCTTCCTTCCGGGTTTGTGATCTTGATGGATTGACCCCTGCCGGTGAGGGCCGAGAGCGTGGCACCTTCTTGCTGCACGGTTAACTTGCCGGGTACCGTCAAACGAAGCTGTTGTGGGGATAGATGCAGGGTTGTTTTATCGCTTAGAAAGAGCGAGATCTGCCCGTCCCGGGCTTGCGAAACCGCCTTCACCGAGCCCCGGCTCAACTTCTCGGGGAAGAGCATGGTGGCGCCCCCGTCCAGGTGTTTTAAGCCTATGCCGGTGCGGTCGGCCAGGTGAATGAGGCGAGCCTCGCTGACCTGCCCCAGGTGCTGCTCGGCAAATTTAAGCGCTTCCGGCATGTGCTTTCGGCTTGCCCCCAGTAAATCCACACCGGGTGCGCTGAGGTTGGCCAGCTCAGAGGCAGTCAGCCCGGTTTCGCCCATGGCACTGCCTCTGGTGAGGGTGGCCAGCTTCCCTCTGGTGACAAGCACTGTGCCTACAGCCAGGGCGGCGCAGGAGACCGTCAAGAGCGGTCTATCCAGGGCTTCCTGCAAAAGGGCATCGTAAGACTGCCGGAAGAAGTTGTCCCCGTTTTTTCCATCCACCGCTTTGTTTTCGGTCTTGTCCATTGAGGGCTTTGCCCGGCTCCCATGTAAAAGGGCTGAAGATAAGGAGGTTATGGGCAAGACTATACGCAATTGTTATGGCAGATTTTGGGCAGCCGACAAATACAGGCGCCTTAATTTAGGGTGCCTCAGGGCCGCTTCCGCCCGCTTGGTTGGGACGCTCGTGGCAGTGCCAGCACTGGTTTGCCGCCAGACCTTGAGGCTGAGAGCTTAATAAGCTCGTCCTATTGTTTTCGGCTTACTTAGACTGCTAAGACTAACTGTTTTTCTTTCCCAATTCATTTTCAGGTTTTTACCAGAGACAGTCAGATTTACCGCCTTCAGTCCCGCTCCAGTCTTGTTCATCAGGCACTGGTTAGGGCCGCATTCTTGCTTGCTCTGGCTTTCAATCACCAATCTTGGAGAAATCTTGTGATTATTCCAACCCCCAATGAACTGAACTTCATCGGTAAGAGCGCCGATGTGCTCATCACTTACTGGCTCTCAAAGCTGACCGATGCTTACCGAGACCATGGGCTTTGCATTCTCACCATCCCGGCCATTTTTCAACCCAGCCAGGAAGTCATCGATAAGACCATCCACAGTTTTGTCGGGCGCCAGTGGCAAATTATTCCGGTCGTAGAGGAAGAGCATCAGTTTTATCTGGCTTTTCCGGCCGGTGCCCGTCGCCTTGTGATTCCCCGCGTCACCACTCACTGGGTGCTCAGTCAGGCTGCCATGCATGCTCTGGAGCGTCTGAGCGAAAGTCTCGGTGCCGGTACCAGATACGAAAGCGTCGACCTGCTTGTCATAGAGTCTGCCGAAACTGAATGACGCCTTAGTTCTCTACCTATGCCCGGTAAGGCTTGCTTTTCGCTTCCGTTGCCGGTGCATGTTCTTTTGTTTTCAGTCGGCTCAGTCACCATCCACCAAAGCCCTAACGAGATAAACATGGAAAGATTCAAGAAGTACTTCTTCGAAACTATGGTTCCTTTTCTGCTCTGGCTTTTGATCATCATCTTTGCTTTTGTGCTGGAGTTCTCCGGTATTAAAGACGGTGGCAAGAAAGAGAAAAAAGACAAGACTCCTGTTTCCACGAGCACGTGTAAATAACTGAGAAATCAGCAAGTGTTCCCCGGGAGCTGGAGAATATTTTCTTCAGTTCCCAGGGCTTTTTCTTTGCGGTGCGATTTTCTCAATGATTTCGCCTTTGCCCCAAGTATTTCCAAAAAAATATCCCACGCAATACTAAAGCAAATAGTAAAGTGTGCGAAAAATTTGAGTCCTCAGAATTAGAAAAAAGACTTCGTACCGGCGGATTGCGCCATCCGGTACGAAGCCAGTGTTTATGTTCTTGTTGGGTCCTTCATCGACAGGCAGAGGCAGCCGTTAACTACTCCCGAAAGGGAGCGGCAACGACTACTTGCGCATCCACTTGCGGAAGTTGGGACCGCGAGTGTTGAGGCGGTGCTTGCCGTCCTTGGGGAAGTCCCAGACATTGCTCACCTCGCGCAGGGCGGGGAGAAGCAGATTCTCAAAGTCGACGCAGGTGCGCAGAGCCTGACGCACGTGGGTGCGCAGGGTGCGGTTGGCGTTGACCTTGCCGGGCTTGTCGCTGTTAGAGCAGTTGCCGATGAAGGGGTTCTTGCGATAGGAATTGGACATGGTGAGGTGCTCCTTTGGAAGCACTCCACCGAGCTTTGGTCGAAAACCTCACAGTGTCCGGCTGTGAACGCTTTTCAAAAGCGCTGACATGATTTTCGACCGGCGCGGTAAAGTGCTAGAAGACAGCACCGTGCCGCGTCTTTGCCAACTGAAGGAACATACTTGCCTCCTTAGTTTTGAGCATTACGCTGTTGTGGTTGTTTGTCATTGCCGCTCTCAAAGGGATGATTACCAGCTCACAGCTTCTCTGGGCTGCTTGCACGGCTTTATCTCTACTGATGAGCTGGTTGGTGGGTTTAAAGGGAGCTTAAGGGTCCTTATGAGATAGGGCGAGAATGACTCCTCTACCTTAGCCACCGGCACCCCAGGGAACCAGTGCCTGGGGATTTAGTTGTAAGGGTGTTAATTAAACTTGCGCTAATGAACTGCTTGGGTGCACTGACAATGCCCCGGACCGGCTCTTGAAGCCAGGCAGGGGAGGCGGTTTCGTTCTTGCAAACGGCAGTCTCCCCGGAAAAACAGTTATGCGGCCCCGGTTGGCGCAGCTAGGCAAACCTGAAAAATTGCCAAACCTAACTGCTTCGGCTAGATGGTCTTGCTGCCGTTGACGACCATGGAAAGTTCCAGTAGCAGGCGCTTCAGCTTCATCACTTCCCCTTCCAACTGTTCAAGCATTACCAGCCTGGCGTTCAGGTTGTCTATGCAGAGCCCCTTCTTTTGAGAAAAGGAAGCAGTTATGGCATCAAGCTGTTTCTTTGACTTGGAATCGGTGAAGCCGGGGATGTTTTTGTCGCTGATCCAGCGGTCGATAAGCTGGTCCTTGCGGGTACGTGTGCCGCCGTCGCTGGCGGGCACAGTTGTGAGAAACTTCCAGATGGAAGCCGGATAGTCTATTTCCGGATTGGTAGGATAGTCGAAGATTTTGGCAAGCATGTTGGGCTCTTGTTCCGAGGTCTTATGCCGCCCTTCATAGGCCTTGAGGGCGTACATGGAGGCTACGGAGGGGACAATTCCGGCGATAACGCCGGTAATGCCCGATTGTACGGAATAGCCGGGATACTTATAGGTGGGAATGGCCAGACCGCAAGAAACCGCCCACAGTATGCCGTTTGTGATGAAGCTGGCGGCATTGGTGCGGGCTACGATTTTGTCGCGATTGCTCTGAAAGGTGGAGAGAACGGAGGCGTAGACATTCTGCTCGGCCTGAATTTCGGAAGTGACAAAATCGGCTTCAAAAGCGGTTTGTAGCAGGATACTGCGGGCGGTTTCCAGTGCCTCTTGCAAGGAGATGCGGTTGGAGAGAGCCTCCAGACTGGTTTCACCCTTCTGGGAGGCGGTGATGGCGCGCAGCTCCTGGATTCTTACGAGAATGGGGGTGAGATTGAGTTGATCCGCCAGTTGCTGGCTGTTGGGAGAAAGGCTGGCGTTACTTAGATTGATGCCGCTTTTCAGGATCTGCCTGGGTACATCGACGGTGTTGACTCCGCTGGCGCTCTGGCCGGCTGCTGAAGCGGGTAGCCATCCTGCAATCGACGCGGCGCAAGCGACGGTAATCAGGTTTCGGCTCAATTTAGCGGACATTTATATCTCCCTTTAGTTTGATTTTCCTGGGTGTGAGCTAGTGATCTATTGCTTAGAGTCTGCCTTGTTTTTGATTTTGAGAGGCCGGCAGGACTTTGATATTCGCTTTCTCTTCCTTCGCATTTGAGTTGACTGATACGTCATATTGCGGTGCGTCCGAGACCCGCCAGGTGATCGGCAAAATTATAACGTTAGATTGCCCTGTGGTAAGTGCTGATGAGTGTATATCTTCCTTCTTAGCCAGGCGCGCTGCTACAGTCTCAAATAGTCTGTCAAGCAGCTTGCCGCCGATCCAAGAAATGGCGCAAAGTAAAAGAATTAAGCAAAGACCCATGGCAAAACTCCGGTTCACATGGTCAATTAACGATCAATTTGCGTCAAGAAGGCATTAATGACGGCTCGTTTGACATCAAATTTGCGTCAAGATGTTGCCCTTTTGCAGTCAGGAAAGGCGCTCCAGTCGGATGGTTTTGTGAGCCTGTGGCGTTTCTTGCGGTCTCATGCGGATCTTATTGAAACAGCCTGATTTGTCCGCCATTCATCTATAAGGATGCCGCCCTCATGCCTCTTTCCAGACAGGTTCTTGATGATTTTTTGATACCGGCAGGGGTATTTTTTACGCCATCTTGATTGGAGCGGGTGTTTGATATGGATGGGCGCAAGAGTGACTGGCTGTACTCGATTGCCCGCGGTTGTCAGGGTGTCCGGCTTTGTTTGATCTTTATAGCAGTTTTCTATTTGCCGGGCTCTGGCTCAGTAGTTTCCTTCTTGTTATTTTGTGCGAGCGCCTAAAGGCTCGCTGAATGGCAATGATCATGGTGGGTCATGAGTGTGATTTATAACGTCAGCGCGTTTGTGGCGCTGGTACTGATGCTCTACCTTCTGGTGGCCCTTCTTTTGCCTGAGCGATTTTCATGAGCTCTGCCGACTACTCTTCTTCGCTACTTCAAATAGCCGCATATATTGTTCTGCTGGCGCTTTTGTGCATGCCCCTGGGAAGATATATGGCGGCTGTTTACGAAGGTCGTTTTGCCCCTGAGGGTTCGGTGATTTACAAATTCGAGGGTCTGCTATACAAGCTGTGCCGCGTTGTGCCGACCCGGGAGATGAATTGGAGCCAGTATGCCTGCGCCATGCTTATCTTCAATGCCCTGGGCATGATTCTCGTTTATTTGCTGCAGAGGGCTCAGAATCTGTTGCCTTTCAATCCAGAGGCTTTAGCGGCGGTGCCGGCAGATCTGGCCTTCAACACAGCCGTCAGCTTTGCAAGCAACACTAACTGGCAAAACTACGGCGGTGAGACCACTCTCAGCTATGGCACTCAGATGCTGGCCCTGACCGTTCAGAACTTTCTTTCGGCGTCAACCGGTATGGCTGTTCTTGTTGCTTTTATTCGAGCTTTTGTGCGGCAAGATGTACAAGACGGCTATCTGGGGAATTTTTTCGTCGATCTTTGTCGCTCGGTAATCTATATTCTTTTGCCGCTTTCCCTGGCTCTGGCCGTCTTTCTCGTTGGCCAGGGATGCCCGCAGACCCTGGCATCCTATGCAGTCTATGAACCGCTGGAGACTGCCGCCCTTTCGTCGGGCGCCGCTGATGGGAAGAACCAGTCTGTCGAATCGGCTAAGGTGAAATTGGCGTTAGGACCGGTTGCCTCCCAGGTGGCTATTAAGCAGCTTGGTACTAATGGTGGTGGTTTCTATAATGTCAATTCCAGCCATCCTCTAGAGAACCCCACTCCCCTGTCAAATCTTGTGCAGCTGCTGGCTATTTTGCTTATCCCGGCAGGTCTCTGCCATACCTTTGGGGTGATGGTAGCCCAGCCTCGTCAGGGCCATGTATTGCTCTTATCCATGACGGCTATTTTCGTAGTTGCACTGGGCACCTGCTTTTGGGCGGAAAATTCCGGTAGTTGGCAGAACCCTGCCTGGAATCTGATAGATGGGAACGGCCTGGCCCTGCCTGCCAATATGGAAGGCAAGGAGGTGCGCTTCGGTGTGGTTAACTCGGTGCTCTGGGCGGTGGCAACCACGGCTGCTTCCAATGGCTCCGTCAACTCCATGCATGATTCCATGAGCGCTCTGGGTGGGCTTGTGCCGATGTTCCTCATGCAACTAGGTGAGGTTGTGTTCGGCGGCGTGGGCTGCGGGCTCTACGGCATGCTGGTCTTTGCGCTGATAACCGTCTTTATTGCGGGCTTGATGGTGGGTCGCACCCCTGAGTATCTTGGTAAGAAGATTGAGAGTTTCGAGATGAAGATGTGCTCTCTTGTTATCCTCATCCCTCCCCTGGTGGTACTGCTGGGAACGGCGCTGGCTGTGAGTTTACCCGTCGGGCAGGGCGCAGTGTTCAACACCGGGCCCCACGCCTTCAGTGAAATACTCTATGCCTTTTCCTCTGCCGGAAACAATAACGGTAGTGCCTTTGGCGGTCTGAGCGGTAATTCTCCCTTCTACAACTTTTCCCTGGGAACGGCCATGTTTCTTGCTCGCTATTGGCTGGCCGTGCCGGTGCTGGCCCTGGCCGGTGCCCTGGTAGGGAAGAAACGTGTGCCGGCCGGAAACGGTACCATGCCTACTGATACCCCTCTGTTTGCGGCGTTGCTAGTGGGTGTGGTGCTTGTTTTTGGCGGTCTGACCTTTGTTCCGGCGCTCTCTCTTGGACCAGTTGTAGAGCACTTGCTTATGGTGAATTCCCGATGACCAGAGATAACGATTTGGCCCTTCCGCGCGGTGATAGAGCCAGCCTGGCCGGCTCTCGCGCCACTGCTTCATCTCTGTTCCAAACCGAGCTTCTTGGTAAAGCGATGCTGGAGTCCTTACGGAAACTTGATCCCCGGCAACAGTTACGCAACCCGGTGATGTTCGTGGTTGAGCTTGGTAGTTTACTGACCACGGCACTCTATATTTTGGTTTGCACCGGGTATGTGAAAGAATCGACACCCTGGTTCGTGCTCTCCATTTCTATTTGGCTGTGGTTTACGGTCATCTTTTCCAATTTTGCTGAGGCCATGGCTGAAGGTCGGGGTAAGGCCCAGGCTGCTTCCTTGCGTCAGGCTCGCAAGGACGTGGCAGCGCGGAAGGTGCTAGATAATGGTGCCGCTGCCGAAACCGGTGTTGTGGGCTGCGCTCGCTTTCAGACTGTGGAGGTATCTTCCAGTGCTCTGGCTAAGGGCGACGTGGTCTTGGTGGAAGCCGGTCATGTAATTCCATGCGACGGCGAAGTAGTGGAAGGAATGGCCTCGGTGGATGAAAGTGCCATCACCGGGGAAAGTGCTCCTGTGATCAGGGAGAGTGGTGGTGACCGCAGTGCCGTCACCGGTGGTACCAGGGTTTTGTCGGACTGGCTTTTGATCAAGATAACCAGCAGTCCGGGTGAGACCTTTCTGGATCGCATGATCAGTATGGTTGAGGGCGCTAAGCGGCAGAAGACGCCCAATGAGATTGCTCTCAATATTCTTCTCACTACCTTGACCCTGGTGTTTCTGCTTGTTACTTTCACACTCTATCCCTTTTCCGTCTTCAGCGTGAAGCTGGCTCAGGGCGGGCTTTCCGGTGCCGGTGCTCAGCCCATCACCCTGACGGTCCTAGTGGCGCTTTTGGTTTGTTTGATTCCTACCACTATCGGCGGTCTTCTTTCGGCCATAGGTATCGCCGGCATGGATAGATTGATCAAGGCCAATGTCATCGCTATGTCGGGGCGGGCGGTGGAAGCCGCCGGTGATGTGGATATGCTGCTCTTGGATAAAACCGGCACCATCACCCTCGGTAACCGACAGGCGGCGGCCTTTCTACCGGCACCGGGGGTAAGTGCGGAGCAGCTCGCTGATGCTGCCCAGCTTGCTTCGCTTTCTGATGAAACTCCGGAAGGCAGAAGTATCGTAATTCTTGCTAAACAGAAGTTTGAATTGCGCGAACGGAACTTACAGGAATTGTCGGCGCACTTCGTACCGTTCAGCGCTCAGACCCGCATGAGCGGCGCTGATCTTGAGGGGAGGTCGATTCGCAAAGGAGCCTTTGATGCCATTGAGCGCCATGTGCTCTCACTGGGGGCTGTCATGCCAGAGAAAGTGAAGGAGGACGCCGATGCGGTAGCCCGCCAGGGCGGTACGCCGCTGGTTGTAGCCGATGCTGGCCGGGTGCTGGGGGTGGTGCAACTGAAAGATATTGTCAAGGGAGGTATCAAAGAAAGGTTCGCGGAACTGAGGGCCATGGGAATTAAGACTGTGATGATAACCGGCGATAATCCTCTTACTGCCGCAGCCATAGCGGCAGAAGCCGGGGTAGACGACTATCTGGCTGAGGCTACGCCGGAAGACAAGTTAGCTCTCATTCGAGAAGCGCAGTCAGGCGGTCGACTTGTGGCTATGACCGGAGATGGTACAAACGATGCTCCCGCTCTTGCTCAGGCTGATGTGGCCGTGGCTATGAACACCGGTACTCAGGCTGCAAAGGAAGCTTGCAACATGGTTGATCTGGATTCTTCACCCACTAAGTTGATTGCAATAGTGGAAATCGGCAAACAGTTGCTCATGACCAGAGGCTCTCTGACCACCTTCAGTATTGCCAATGATATCGCCAAGTACTTTGCCATCATTCCTGCGGCCTTTGCCTCCACTTATCCAGTGCTGGATAAACTGAACGTCATGGGTCTGGCCAGCCCCGAGAGCGCCGTTTTGTCGGCTGTCATCTTCAACGCTTTAATCATCCTCTTTCTTTTGCCTCTGGCCTTGAGAGGTGTTCCCTATCGCCCAGTGGGAGCATCGGTGTTGCTGCGGGATAATCTCCTTGTCTACGGAGTGGGCGGTGTTCTGGCGCCATTTATAGGCATCAAACTGATAGACATGCTCCTGGTCGTATTTCATCTGGTTTAGTTTTCTACCGGTGGTTTTCAGATGTTGAAAGAGTCGTTACCTGCTTTATTGTTGCTCCTGGCTATGACAATACTTACCGGTCTTGTTTACCCTCTTTTGGTGATGGGTTTGGCCGGGCTATTCTTCCCGCACCAGGCCGGCGGCTCACTCATGGTTGATGAAAGTGGAGCCGTGCGCGGTTCGACCTTGGTTGGGCAGGAATTCAAGGAAGCTCGTTATTTCCACTGTAGACCGTCTGCCACGACGGCACCCTATAATGGGGCGGCTTCTTGCGGCTCCAATCTGGCCGCAAGCAATAAAACCTTTGTGGACGCCGTGGAGGAAAGAGTCAAACTGTGGCGCCGGTCCGGTCTTAGCGGTGCCGTGCCGGTGGACCTGGTGACTGCCTCTGCCAGTGGATTGGATCCCCATTTGAGTCCGAGTGCTGCTCTTGCTCAGGCACCCCTTGTCGCCGCTGCACGCCGGCTGCCTGTGCGTGATGTTGAGGCCCTGGTGCGCAGGAGGATCGAGCCTCGCACCCTGGGGTTCTTGGGCGAGCCAAGGGTGAATATAGTGTTGTTAAATTCAGCTTTGGATAAGGCTTACGGCCGTGATAATAGATGAAAGACCACATCCCCAGGAGTTTCTTGCCCGCCTTAAAGAAGAGGAGGCTGAGAAAGGACGCGGGCGGCTGAAGATTTTCTTCGGCTTTTCGGCTGGGGTCGGTAAGACCTTTTCCATGCTCAGCGCCGCTGCCAAGCTGAAGGAGAGTGGGCTGGATGTGGTGATTGGCTATGTGGAAACCCATGGCAGACTGGAGACGGCCGCCTTGCTGGAAGGTTTCGAGGTCTTACCTCGCAGGGCGATTGCCTACAAAGGCGGCAACCTGGAAGAGTTCGATCTGGATCTGGCATTGGGCAGGAAGCCTTCGCTCTTAATTGTCGATGAGCTGGCTCACACCAATGTGCCTGGCAGCAGGCACACCAAGCGCTGGCAGGATGTGCAGGAACTGATCGAAGCGGGCATTGATGTGTACACCACCTTGAATGTGCAGCATATTGAAAGTTTGCACGATGTGGTTTCCCAGATTACCGGGGTCCTGGTGCAGGAGCGAGTGCCTGACCTGGTTCTCGATAGTGCCCTGGAGATTGAATTGGTGGATCTGCCGCCGGACGAGTTGATTCAGCGCCTGAAGGAAGGAAAAGTTTACCTTCCCGTCAGGGCCGAGGATGCCCTCGCTAATTTTTTCCGCAAAGGCAATCTGATTGCTTTGAGAGAGCTTGCTCTCCGTTATACGGCTCAACACGTAGACATGCAGATGTTGCGCTATCGGCAGTCTCATATGATCACCGCCACCTGGCCGGCTTGCGAACGAATTCTGGTTTGTGTGAGTGCTTCACCCTTATCTATACGACTGGTGCGGGCTGCTAGGCGTATGGCTGATGCCCTCAAGGCTCAGTGGACTGTGGCTTATGTTGAAACAAGCGGTCATGGCAGCCTCTCTGAAGCGGCAAAGACCAGGCTGTTTCGCACTCTCAGCCTGGCTGAAGAACTGGGAGCGCAGACGGTAGAACTTTCTGGGGAAGGAATAGCCAGAGAGATAACAGAATTCGCCAGGCGCAATAATTTCTCCAAAATTGTCATCGGTAAGCCGGTCTTGCCCCGTTGGCGAGAGCTTCTCAAAGGTTCGGTGGTGGACGAGATTGTCAGAATGAGCGGCGCTGTGGATGTTTATGTAATCAGCGGCGATGTATTGGAGAAGGAGCCCGGTGTCGGTAACTACTGGAATGGACCTCGCTCCAGTCGCCCTTCTAATTATATGAAGGCGATTATGGTTGTTGCGGCAGCCACCGGTATTGCCGCTTTGATGAGAGATCATTTTGAGCTATCCAACCTGGTAATGGTCTATATTCTGGCGGTGGTGCTGGTTTCTCACAGTTGTGGAAGAGGACCATCGGTGTTGGCTTCAGTACTGAGTGTGGCTGCTTTCGACTTTTTCTTCGTGCCGCCGTTTCTGACTTTTGCCGTCTCGGATACGCAATACTTGCTGACATTTGCCGTCATGCTGACCATTGCTCTGGTGATAAGCACGCTCACCAGCCGGGTACGCATGCAGATAGATGCCGCTCGTGACAAGGAGCGGCGCACGGCTGCCCTCTATTCACTCAGTCGCAACCTTTCATCCACTCTCAGTCCGGAAGATATCATTCAGGTCGGTCTCGCCCACATTGCCGAGCTTTTTGAGAGCAGTACGGCCTTTATTCAATTTGAGAGTGGGGCGGCGGCTACGCCCATAGTGCATAGACCGGCTGGTGCAGCCGGTCTTGGCGTAATCGATGACGGGGTGGCAGTCTGGTCTTACAAGAATCGACAGGCTGCAGGACTTGGTACACCTACTTTGCCTGGCTCCGATGCTCGTTATTTGCCTCTTGCCGGACTTGGAAAGGTGTTGGGGGTTCTGGCGGTTGCCCCCAGAGACGGGCGGCGCTTCCAGGCTCCAGAACAACTTCATCTGCTTGAAACCTTTGCTAATCAGATGGCAGTGGCCTGTGAACGCGCCAGCCTCTCCCGCGAAAATGATGAAGCCAGGCTTTTGGTGAAAACCGAGCAGCTTCGCAATAGTCTGCTTAGCTCGGTTTCTCATGATTTACGCACGCCTCTTGCCACTATTGCCGGTGCGGCCAGCAGCATTCTGGAAGGCAGCGAAAACCTCGATATCCATGATTGTAAGGAACTTGCCGGAGAAATTTGTGAGCAATCGGCTCGCCTCAATCGCCTGGTCGGAAATTTGCTCGATATGACCAGATTGCAGTCCGGTGCTCTCGTGCTCAATCTACAGCTACATCCGGTGGAGGAGTTGATTGGCAGCGCCCTGAGTGTATTTTCCAGGGAGTTGTCCAATCGTAAGGTTCATACACAAGTCGCCGAGAATCTTCCACTTGTGAAAGTAGATGCCGCTCTTATTCAGCAGGTTATGTTGAATTTGTTGGAGAATGCGCTCAAGTACACACCTGCCGGTTCGGCTATCGCAGTCAGGTCTTGGTATTTGCCTGAAGGGCAGCCGGGCGGAGCGCAGGTGATCATTGCTGTAGAAGATGAGGGACCTGGTGTATCGTCTGAGGCTGCCCGGCTCATTTTTAATAAGTTCTACCGGGCTGGAGCGACTGAGCCGGGGGCAGCTCCTGTCGGTCAGACCGGTGTGGGATTGGGATTGAGTATATGTGCAGGAATAGTCGATGCCCACGGCGGAAAAATTTGGGTGGAGCCGCGACCGTCGGGTGGGGCTTCCTTTCAGTTTTCCCTGCCGGGCAGTGATGACTATTCGCCGACGCCGTGAGGCAAGGAGTATTCCATGAATGAGCTTTCCAAACTGGAAGAGAGTCTCGATGGTGCAGTTACCAGCGGTAGACCATCTGCCACAATACTGGTGGTTGAAGATGAAGCGCCAATCAGGCGATTTCTGAAACTTACACTTGCTGATCACGGCTACAAGTTTGTAGAAGCAATCTGCGGCAATGAAGGGCTGGCTCTAGTAGCTACACTGAGACCGGATCTGGTTATTCTTGATCTTGGCTTGCCAGATCTGGATGGACTGGAAGTTACCAAACAGGTGCGGGAGTGGTGCCAGGTGCCGATAATTGTGCTTTCCGCCCGTGGTCAGGAGAAGGACAAAGTAGACGCGCTGGATGCCGGCGCCAATGATTATTTGACCAAGCCCTTCGGAGTGGGAGAATTGCTTGCCCGCATCAGAGTGGCTTTGCGGGTGCCCCGTGACAGCGAAGGAGCAAGACCATCGACGGTTCAGTTTGGCGATGTTCTGCTTGACCTTGTACACCGGCGGGTTTTTCTGGCTGAACAGGAGGTGCACCTGACCCCGATTGAGTTTCGTCTGTTGGTGGCTTTGTCCCGATATCAGGACCGGGTGTTGACCCATAATCACTTACTTAAGGAAGTATGGGGGGCTGCTTATCAAGATGAATCCCATTACCTGCGCGTATATATGGCACAATTGCGCCGCAAGCTTGAGAAAGATCCTGCTAATCCTCGCTATTTGATTACTGAACCTGGTGTTGGCTATCGCTTGCGCAGTCAGGTTTGAACTTTAGAGATACTTCTTGCTGACGCCCAGATCCAGGGCGAAGCGGTAGCCTATAAGCTTATAAACCAGGTTGGCGGCAAGGTAATTGGGCGCTGCCAGGTTCTTAATGGGAGTCAAACCGGTGACTTCCGCGGCTACCACGTTTTTCCTGACGCAGACCAGCTTGAGCAGGTCCAAGAGGGGATACCAGGACCAGCCGCCCGGTTCGGGATGGTGCACGGCGGGCATGAGGGAAGGATCAAGCACGCTCATGTCAATGGAAACCAGGACATTTTCGGAGAGGCCGCTCACGATTTCATTGAAGTCCCATTTGTCCTGGTTGCGAGCCCAGAAGATGTTGATGGCCGGTTGTTCTTTTTCCAGCCAGGCCACTTCTTCCCAGCTAATATTGCGGGTGCCGGCTTGCACTATGTTGGGAGTTTTGAGGCTGGTATGCAGGCAGTAGGTTGTGGTGCCCAGGGCATAGGGGTTGCCGTCCACTTCCGAGCGCAAGTCGGCCTGGCTGCCCAGCATCAAGACTGAAAGATTGGGGTATTTATCAAGGCAGGCATTGACCGAGCCCAGGCTGATGGAACGCTCGCCGCCGATGACAACCGGGAAACGATCCATTTCCACCACCGGTTTCACGGCATCGGTAACTTCTTTGAAGGGGTTTTCGCTCTCATGGTCGACGGTTTCGATTTTTAGCGGCGACTGGGAGTGAATACCGATTTTGTACGGTTCGACCCAGAGTTCGTCATCAAAAAGCTCCAGCTCCTGGCTGGCTTCTAATATGGCTTTGGCAGCGTCTTTTGAGCCTTTAGCCAGGGTTTCATAGGGCGCGGGAATTATTACCGCCCGTGCGTTATCATTTTCAGCCTGCTGCGCGGTCAGACCGAAGTAATTTTGCACTTTTGTAGAAGTTGGCATGTGCTCCCCCAGTAGATATGGCGTTGAGGCTGTTTGATAGGCTTCTTAAGTCTGCTTGGATCTTGTCAGGCTCTTGAAAATGCCTGTCTAAACCCTATGGTAACCAGGCGTTTATAGCATTATTTGTCGGCTCTTGGCATTAGATAGAGGTCCAATCATCCCTTCTTTCGCTTTGCCCAGGTTTGACCCGGCGGTATACTATAGCTCGACTTGGGAGCTCGGCTCGGGAGTTCGACTGAGTAGCACCACCTGGTGTCATGGCCGTTAGCCGGCTTCCCCGTGCCGAATGGGACAATGGCGGGTATTTGATGTTCTCAGCAGGTAGTAAGTACGGTCAGGCCGCTCGGCGGTGCAAGTTTGCTTCCCTTTTTCTGTCCCTTTGGCTGGGCGGATTTGCGGCAAGCAGCCCACCGGCGTTTGCCCTTTTCTACGGGTTCAACCAGCAGGCTCAGTCATACCAACATGAGGGCGAAAGCCTGGTCCAGAGCGGTAATTATGAGCAGGCGGTCTCTGCCTATACGCAGGCCATCAATCTCCTGCCCTATGATGCCGTGCAGGGGCGTGCCGATGCATATTTCGGGCGGGCTATCGCCAACGATGTAGCCGGGCATTTTGATCAGGCTACACAAGACTACGGCTGGTCTCGCGACTATTATCTGAAAGCGGCTCAGTATGCCTCTTATGGAGGCAATAGTGCCGACAGCGGCCTGAACGGCAGTTATGACTCTCAGATAGGGCAGGAACTGGTCAATCTGGTACGCTGGCGGGGCACGGTCAATCCTCGCAGTTCCGACTATATGGACGATGCCGGTCCCATGAAGCTCTGGGACCTGCGAAAAATGCCCTTGAAAGTCTTTATCGATGACAGCCAGGAGTCCGGCTGGTCTTCCGATTTGCGCGATTTGATCTGGCGGGCCATCAACTGCTGGACCAATGTCTCGGGTTCTCCGGTGCGCTTCATGACCTGGAACAGTGCCAGCGGTGCCGATTACATAGTGACCAGACCGACAGCCGGCGGGCAGATCGCCGTTGGTTCGGGCGGCTATACCAGCGGCGTGGATGAGCCTTCCGAACCCAATATGCTCAAGCAATCCAAGAGCCTGCTCAGTTGTCGCGGCTACGACGGCAGTTATTACAGTCAAGAAGACAAAAATCTTCTGTATAACCTGGCTTTGCATGAGTGCGGGCATGCCCTGGGTATGGGCGGGCACTCTCCTTCCGGGCAGGACATAATGTACTGGAAGGCTCCCATATTCAAACTCAGTGACCGGGACGGCAACACAATCAGGCGCATGTATCAGGGTCGTTGAGCAGTTTGGTCAAGCAGGTGGTGTGAGCAACAATAGAGCGGATGGGAACATAATGGTCGAGAAAATCATCAAGCAGATGCAAGTGATAATGGTCCGGGGCATAAGTGAGAGCATGAGTTTGATTTTGACGGTAACTGTCCGTCACTGAAGCGAATCGAATCAAGCCGAATCAAGAAGGTACAGGTAGAAAATGAAATTGAGCAAGCGCCAACTAGATTTGCAAGCAAGGACACTGGGACTGTCAATATCTTTGGCTTTGACGGTTGGCGGGGCTGCCCTTTCGGCACCGGATATGCAGGGGGCTATAAAGAAATACAACGCTAAAGACTACCAGGGTGCCCTCAACGACTTGAAAGAATTTGCCAAAGCCAAGCCCAATGATGGTTTGTGCCACTATTACATGGCCCTTTGTAATCAGTGTCTGGCCAGAGTCGGCGAAGCCAAGCTGCACTATCAAAAAGTATTGGAAATCGGACACCCCTCACTGAAAGCCAATGCCCAGACCGGGCTCAATCAGCTTGAGAAAGTTACCGTGCGTTATGGTGGTGTGAGAGCTTCCGGCGCTAGTACTGCTGTCGCGACAGCAACTCCAGGATTGGTGGATGGTCCGGCCGGGGCGGCCAAAACGGCAGCCGCCGGCAAGACTGATGGAAAGGCTGATGCTAAAGACGGCAAAGACGCTAAGAAAGTGCTGCCCAACATCAAGCGTGTCATTATGTTCTACAGTGATTCCAGCCCCGGTTCGGCAGCCATGGAGTCTACCTGGGATGACGCCAAGCAAAAGTACAAAGATCTTGAGTTTACCCGCTTGAATGTGGCAGACAGCAGTAATGCTGAAATGGTTGCTCAATACGGCGTAACGAGTTATCCCACCACTGTTGTGCTAGACCAGGGCGGCAAAGTTTTGCATAACCAGGCCGGACCTATCATGGGTGAAGCTTTCGGCTCCATGCTGGACAGCTACCTCAAGAAGAAATAAGCGGGTTGCAGCAACAATCCTGCAACAGTTGGCCTGTACTATTTCAGAAAAGCAAAAAGGAAATTGAGATCCTTTTCTCTTTGGGTTTGTTTGCTGGGGCACCGTATGTGGTGCGCCTGGCTCTTGGCGCTGGTTTGTTGTGTTGTCTTTGTGCTGCGCAAAAGTGGCTGTGGCAGCTGCTTTGGGCGTGATTTGTGATTTTTGATTTTTTGTGGCGCGCTCGTGCTAGCTCGCGTTAGATTCGTGGTGTCGGCCCTGGTGCAGCTGGCGGAAGCTCGCTTGCCTGGCGCAGATGTTATTGGGGCGGCGGCTGCCATTTGATGTGAGTGTAAAGCTGGCAGAGCTTGTCTTTGCGGTCATGCTTGGGTTATCTCTTTAGTTGATGTTTAGTTTCTCATTGCGCTTCGCGCCGGTAAAAGGAAAAGCCCGAGAAGGGAAAAAGGCTTTCGATTGATGTTTTGCTACAGGCAGTGTTCTGTCTGGTGGCTGTACGCTTGCCGATGAGAAATCTCAAACAGAAGTATGCGGTGCCTTTTGACACCATTGCGGTGCAGCGCTGCCTACTCGTTCCCAGAGAAAAAGAAGAAAAAGGGAAATCCATGAAAGTTCCAAAAGTGGTCCCATGTTGGCTCGCCTTAGTTATGGCGGCTGTTGTCGCTTCCTCCTCCAGCGCCTATGCCGGCCCGCCCCTGGTGGCAGGCGGACAGATTCGCATCGGCGGCGGCGGCGTAGGCATCAGTGTCGGCGGTGGCGGCGTCGGTATCAGCATCGGTGGCGGCTACTATCCGTACAACCGAGGCTACTACCAGCCCTATTATCAGCCTCGCTACCAGCCCCCCTATCACAATCACTACCAGCCGCCCTACACCTATCGCTACCAACCCCCCTGTCACTCACCCAGCCTGCCCTACTATCCGCCTGTGCGTCGGGCGCCTGTGTATGTGCCTCCCTATGTGCCGTTTCCGCGCACTTCGCCCGCCTTCGATTACAACGATTACCGACGGCAAGAGCTCGATGCCGCCCGCCGGGAGCAGCAGTTTTTGGAAGAGCAGCGGCAGATGTTGGACCGACAGCGCCGTGACTATGAGCTGAGCCGCCGGCAGATTCAGGACGAGCAAGCGAGGCAGCGTCAATTGCAGGGCGAGCAAGAGCGTCAGGAGCGCGATTTGGAGCGGCGCTTGCAGGAACAGCGTCGGCAAATCGAGCAGCAGCAACGTTTGCAGGAAGAGCTGGAACGAGAGACCGAGAGGCGTCAACGGCAGCTCGATAACTTGTTGCTCGACCCGCGCTCCAAGCGCTAGTTGAGCTCTCCGTCCACTTCCCGTGCCGCTCTTTTGGAGTGGGCGAGGAGGTAGCGGCAAGGCCGGACCATTCGGCCCGGCCTGTTTTTTGACTCTCAAGCTTGTTTTCGCGTTTCCCCTCTCTATCAATGGAGAAAAGTCATGACCACATTGCGTAAGATCGTGTGTGACCCGGCCTTGATGGAAGACCTCTGCCGTGCCGCGTTTAGTGGGCAGGGACAGTTCCTGGCTAGCATCGTCGGAGCCTGGCGGGAGTTGTTCCTGGCTCGTGTGCAGAGGAATGGACTGAGAGCCTGTCCGGTGCCGCAAGCCCATGGCCTGACTGCGGCTGCCTTTCGTGATTTTCTCGGGGCTGATGGGAAGCAGTGCGCCGAACTTCTGTACGGCGGAGAAGACTTCCTGGGAGTGCGTCGTTACCTGCCTTCTAAGAGGCGTCACAATCCCCCCATTCCAACGCGCTTGCAACTGGGCAGTATCTACACCATCAAAGCCAGCTCAGACGGACGCTACGTGGCTCTGGGCAGCACCATGGGCGGTGTGGAGGTCTGGAATCTGGACATGGATGAACCGGCTCTTGTTTTCGATGGCTGGTTGAATTCCATGGGCAACATTGTGGCGCTGTCATTTTCCGCTTCCAACTGTGCTCTCTATGTGAGCGGCAGTCAGGGCGGTATTGTGCAGTTGCGCGTGCTGGGTGAAGGGGCGGTCCGCTTGTACCGTGACCCGGCTGAGGACGATGGTGCCTGCGGCTGGAACTGCTTCGCCATCGATACTCAGTTCGAAGGCGACGGCGTGGCCTTTGCCGGCGACGGCAACAAAGTTTGGCTTTTGAACGTGGAGAACGCTCCCGTTGCCGCTCTCACCGACGACGTGCCTTTTCCCTATGTCAGAGGCAGAACCGTGACCGGCGGCAATTACTTCTATTTGCCGGGGCTGCACAGGGCCAGGTTGGGCTGCCTTGAGACCTTCTCAGGCGGACTCATTCAGCACCTGCGCTTCCTTGACCGGGAAAGACTGGCTGTGGCTGGTGAGAAGGGTGTGGAGGTCTTTCATTTGCCTTCAGGCAAGCGCATTCTCCGGCAGCCGCACAGCAAGGATGTGCGTATTCCGGCGTTGGGAGCGCTCGTGGACGCAGAGCGAAAGACGGACACGGTGCTGGTTCTGGAGAGCAAATAGAAGTCTCTCGGTCGCACTGAAGTGGAGTAATCTCAGAAGAGGCGGCAGTACAGGGAGGTACTGCCGCTTTTCTTACTTTTTTCTTTGTTTGAGTCTTGCCGACTACGCCACCACCGGGTCCGAACTTCTCACTATTTTCTGTTTCGCGAGATATACTATAGAAAATAGGGAGCAGCCTGGTCTGACCTGCCGGCTGCTAGTGTCCTTGCAGCGAGCCTCTCTTCCTACACGCGCTGGGTGAGTGTAGCCAGGGTCTTCTGTGCCGCAGCGGCAACGTAGATATTCTCGTCTTCCGCCAGATTCTCCAGCAGCTTCTGCGGTATTTTGTGGTTGGAAGCCAGTCCCATTCTGACGTCGTCACTGGCGTCTTTACTGAGAGCTTCCAGCACGGTTTCAGGCGTGTTGGGATTCTCCGATACCCCCAGTCTCACCTCGGCACTGCCGTCTTCAGAGAGTTTCATCAATACTCCTGCCGGCGTGCGCGGGTTTTCGGCTACGCGACAGCGGACCCGATCATTGGTGTCCGCTGCCAGCCTGGTGAGGGCGATGGGGGCGGTGTGCTGATTACCGGCCAGTACAAGGCGAATCCTACTCTCGTCCTGACTGAAGGCCTTGGTTTCGTCCGGGCTTTCCTTGTGCAGTTGATGAATAGAACTCAGCAAGGCTGTCAGTTTCGGTGCCGAGACCGGTTTGGCGATGTAATAGTTCATCTTGAGCTTGAGGGCTTCCAGCACGTCCTCGTCGTTCTCGGATACCGTTAAAAGCACTACTGGAATCGCCCTTAGAACCGAGTCGTTCTTGATCTCCGCCAGTACCTCGTGACCGTTTTTACGGGGCATATTGAGATCAAGCAGGATGACATCGGGCAGGTCTTGATGGCTTTCTTTCAGCCTGATCAAATATTCCATGGCCTCCTCTCCATCGGTGACCACATTCATCTCATATTTTAAATCTGAGCGCTTAAGCGCTTCTTGAGTCAGTCTTACATCTGAGGGTGTATCTTCCACCAGTAGAATTGCTATATTGTCTTTCATTGCTTTTCTCCTTACCTTTTCAACTGCCGGCAGAGTAAAAAAGAAGATTGACCCATCTCCCGGAGTGGACTCAACCCAGATATTTCCTCCATGGGAAGTGACTATACGTTTACAAATGGCAAGACCCATTCCGGTTCCCGGATACTGTGATTTGCCATGCAGGCGGGCGAACATGTCGAAAATTTTGTTGGCGTATTTGTGATCTATACCGATGCCATTATCCCTGACTGAAAATAGCCATTGAGTGGCGTTTTCCTCAGCCGCGATGGAGATCAGGGGCGGCTCGCTGCCTCTATATTTGATGGCATTGCTTATTATGTTTTGAAAGAGTTGGATTAAGTGCAAACGCTGCACAGCCACACGTGGTAGTCGATCTAGTTCAAATGTGGTTTGGCTTTCTTTGATGGAAGTGCTTAAATTTGCCAGCACTTCGTTTAAGACCGAGTTGCAGTCGGTGGCGTGTTTACCGTCTTCCACCTTGCTTGATTCGGAGTGCAGCAATATGGCTCTGATAAGATTCTGCATACGGGCGGTGCCGTCCATGATGAAGCCGATGAACTCCTCCTGGTCTTTATCGAGCTTGCCGCGGGTGCTTTCGGCGAGCAAGTTGGCGAAGCCCTGCACCGCTCGCAGGGGCTCCTGAAGGTCATGGGAGGCGATTTTGGCGAACTGTTTGAGTAATTCATTCTGCTGCGTCAGGTGTTCTGTGCGCTCCTGCACCTGTCTTTCCAGTTCTTCCTTGAAGCGCTGTCTTTCGGAGATGTCCCGCAGGAAAGCACAGAAGGAATAGTCTGTATTTTCTCTCACCCGGAAAAAGCCTATCTCCACGGGGAATTCTCGACCATCTTTGTGGGCAGCGGTGATCTCGCTGCTCAGTTTGAGAATGCTGGCGTCGCTCTGGTTGAAGACCCTTTCGGTTTGCCTTAAGTATTGTCTTCTCAGATGGTGGGGAATGATAACGGCCATATTGCGGCCGAGAACTTCGGCTTTAGTGCGACCAAAGGTCTCTTCGGCTTGCTTGTTCCAGTCGGTGATTCTCATTTTCGAGTCGAGGGAAATGAAGGCATCGTAGGAGTTGTCCAGGATGGCCTGGATCCGCTCCTGATGTTTGTGCAATTCCAGCTCTACTTTGTTGCGTTCAACGGAATGGCGTAGACAACGCAAGACCGAGCTTTCCGGCACCTCTCCCTTGAGCAGGTAATCTTGTGCGCCGTATTTAATTACCTGCAGAGCCTGATCTCGCTCTTTACGCTGGGTGTAAATTACAATCGGAATGCCATGGGCGTATTCCCTTAGCTCGATGAGGGTGCCTATACCGGAGCTGTCTTTTAAGTCTAGATCGAGAAGTATGCCGTCGAAGTCTTCTTTCGTGACCAGTTCGATTGCCGTTGATAGACTGTCTGAGTGTTCCAGATTGAGTCCAAGTTGTTCCAGCGTTTCTCTGGATGAACTGCTCGCCATAGAGCTGTCTTCCACAAGAAGAATTCTCATAACCGCTCCCATTGCCATAGGCATTTCGAACGCACGTGACAGTTTCCGGTGTTACCTGTTTGGCGCTGGTAAACCTACCAGCAGGCTCAGGCAGTAGTTCGCCTGATCATTGACCCAAAGCCTTTCCGACCCGGGGTAGATACTGTTTGCCGATTTCCCTGCGGTTAATAACGCCTGGACAGCCTCAAGAGTTTCCTTGTTTACCTGGGAGCGGCTCCGCACTGCGCAGAATAAACGTTCTGGGACTTTCATTATGACACAAGCCGCTTAACAAAGCGCGGCAGACTAAAACTGTGGGGTGCCTTCGTTCAGCCTCAGGATTAAAACATAACCTTGTTCCAGCCTTCGTTCGGCACCACTCTTTGGTCCACATTGAAGGTGATCTTTTCTCTGGATTTGATGCCGTTCACGGTAACAGTCACGGGCAGATGCCATTGGGGGAAGTGCATCTCCGGCACTACAAACTTTATGGATTGTTCGCCGGAAACCAGGACTTTGGCTTGTGCTTTGCCTACTGTAACGATAATTTCTCGGCTGTCCGCAGAAAAACCGGTACCGGTAAGTGCCACGGTCTGACCGGGCGGACCGGCCAGAAGGTCAATCCAGGTGATTTTTGGACCATCTTTAAATCGAACAGTGGTGGCGTTGCTTTTGATGGAATCGGATATCACAAGCAATTCCTGGGTGCCACCGGCTAGCTGCTGAGGGGGCTTGACCCGCAATTCAGTACTGGATGCTTTTACTACGGTGGCAGGTTTGCCGCCGATGCTGACCTGATTTTGGGTAGCAGCGTCTGCAAAATTGGTACCGCTAATGGTTATCTCCGATAGGGGCGTCAATAGTTCCGGCTTGACTGAGGTTACCGTTACGTTTTCCGTTAGTAGCTGCCATTTGAGGCGGGCTCCCGATGGACCGAAGACCTTGACGGTGAGAAGGTTGTCGCCGGGCCTCAGGGAGGCGGATGGATCGAGAGCGAGTGTATTGCCCTTGAAGTCTTTCAGGGCGGCTAATGGTTGGCGGTTTAGCAGTATGTTGACGACGGTGAGTTTTTCTCGACCATCGGCACCGTTTTCAAAGACAAGGCGGAGTTGTCTCTTTTGCTGCCCGGCCTTGAGTTTGACATGATCGTTATAGGTCTGCCAGGCGCCGGCTCTGGCGATGAGCGGTCTGGATGTTTGCAGGGTATAGCTACCGGCATTCCAACCGGAGACCGCCATGTTGGGCTCTCTAGCGGGCTGGGCCTGGATGGCGGGGCAGGCTGCCAGCGACAGCCCCAGGGTGAGACTGGCGGACAATATGCTGCTCAAACCAATAAGAGGCTGCGTTCTTTTGAAGAGGGCTTTGCTCTTTCCGGCGATCTTGGAAACGTCAGACATGGATTTATCCCCTGGCTGTGCCTTAGTTCGTGTAACATCGGCCAGACTCGCACCTTGACGAGCCTGCTTGCGACCAAAATTTTAGCACCCTGCAATCAGGGGCGCGGCACTGGCTACTTGCTGGTTTAGATCGTTTAGGCCAGCAATTTCAGCACTTGCTCGTGCAGGGCTTTATTGGCGCAGGCCAGGATCTCGCCCTTTGAACTGCGGGTGAGGGGCTTGCCCTGCCAGTCTGTGATAACTCCGCCGGCCCCTTCTACTACCGGTACGACGGCGGCAAAGTCGTAGAACTGAAAGCCGCTCTCGAAAATCACGTCGATAGAACCACTGGCCATGAGTCCGAAGTGATAGCAGTCGCCACCGAAGGAAGTGATCTGGACGGCTTCCTGTAGTTTGGCGAGGGCGGCAATCTGAGCTTCGCTTTTGAAAGTGGCTGTGGTAGTGACGCTCAGTACGGCCCTTGTCAGGTCGGTGTTGCTCTTTGTCTTAACCGGTTTGCCGTTCAAAGTAGTGGGCTGTCCTTTAATCCCGAGCCAGCGCTCCTGCAATATGGGCTGTTCTATCAGACCCATGATCAGTTCTTCGTCCTGTAAAAGACCTATGAGGGTGCCGAAGGAGAGCTTGCCTGTGGTGAAAGCGAGGGTGCCGTCGATGGGGTCCAATACCCATGTATAGCGGCTCTCTGGTCTTTTGAAACCCAATTCCTCCCCCCAGAATGCCGTGGAGGGGTACCAAGTGCTCTAGCACCCGGCGAATGGCCCTTTCCGCCTGCAAGTCGGCAATAGTGACCAGGGGGGATTCGTCGGCTTTTATGTTTACCTTGAGCTTACTGCCGAAATAATGACGCAACACGCGTGCTGCCGCATCACCGGCATTACTTAGTACATGCAGTAAGTTAGCCTCCACAGGGCTCAGCGACTTGTAAGTAACGCTATTTCCAATGATGCGCGTTTCAGGTTTTTCAAATACATTGGCGAAATTTCCCGAGGCCGGCATCTTTGAGGAAGACGTGCTTTTCATGGCGTTCTCCGAGACTATTTGGGTGAGGTCTTATTGTTTTGCATGGCCAATAAAATCTGCAACAAATGCCCTTGCCGTGCATTTGCCTGAACTTTTCTATGATTGGGAGTCGGTTTCCCAAAACTAGCTTGTTTCTGTGGTGGTGTTGTGGTTATTTGAGCGGGAAATACGTGGTTTCGCCTGGATTTAAGCCGAGTTCGGTTTGCGTGTTTTTAAGCGTGAGCGCGGGATACTAAAGAAGGTAGTAAGAATTGGCAAAAATGTGAGAGGTGGAAGCTTTTGCCCTCCCAAATGCGGTGCAAGATGAGGCATTGCGCCTCCCCTTGCACCGTTTCTTGTTCAAACCGTCGCTGCCGGATTTAGTCTCCACTTTCTAGATAAGCTCGGCAGTTCAGGATGGTCGGCTGGCTAAAGGATGACCGGATGAGTGAGGGCGTAGTAAACCTTCCAAGCCATCAGGCAGACGAGGATTAAGCTAGAAATGTGAGCATGTACCGATATCACGCGAGAAGTCAAAGCTCTACCAGTCAATCCTTGCCAGATTAGCAGGAGGAAATAGCCGCCATCCAACCCAACTAGCGGTAGGCTGTTTAGAAAGGCTGCCGCCACGAGCATGAACGCGACAAACCAAAAGACATCGAAGCCGTTCGGAGTCACATGCGTTCCTTCAACATGTGCAAATGCCGCTATTCCGTATGGGACTTCAGGTTTCTGCTTCTGGTCTTCCGCCTCTAGCAGGTCGAAAACTTCGGCAAAGGCGCGCGTTAAATTGATAAATTGGTCTTTGCCGGAAATGCTTGCCAGGGAGGCAGATTGGGAGGCGCTCAGGGGTTGGAAGGTACGTTCTATACTTTTGCCCTGGGTTGTGATGTTCTTGAAACCAGGCGCTCAGCAAGCAAGAGAGTACGGCGGACGTGTTGACCACAAGCTTCTTCCAGATAGGGAAATGGCGAGTTTCGACTTTCTTGTCCGGGTCCACAGTCGCTGCGCCTTCTGTCGATTCATTGGGCACATAATACAACTCTGGAATGGAGACGTACCCGACGAAGAGAAGCGGCGCCAGGCGGAATTCAGTGTTCCAGAATTTGCCCAGTATCCAGGTCCATCGATCCGTTCCTACCCCGAAGGACAAGATCGGTGTCTTCATACCGCAAAGTTTTGCCGTCAACCAGCGGCCGCACACAGGAATGAAGATAGGCAAGGTAAAGCCTGCGGCTATTATGCAAGTTATGAGAAATTGCGAAGTACCCATAGTTCCGACTCCTCAGGCTAAAACGACGGACACGACGGCGGGATGCCTTTTCACCTGCTCGACTTGCTCGTCGGTGAGGTCTGCTTCGTAGGTGTAGTTGGTTTGCGAGTCTCCTTTAACCTTGATGTTTACACCCAGTGCGGCCAGTTCGCTTACTTCGCCGTCGTGCATGGTCATTGCTGTGACTTTAAATTTCATATTTTTCTCTGGGAGTTTGATTGTGTTATTGACTGGGGTCCTGGCTGTTTTCGGCGCTTGCTCAGTAACAGTCGGGAAAACCTAGAGAGAAGCCTGCTGCGTTTAGCAGTTGCGCTGCCTTTTCCGGCGGGACTGGTAGGGTTATCTCTAACTTGACGCGCATTTTGTTCTTGTCGAACTCTGTGCAGCCGATTTCAATGGAGGCGGTTTCAGTTCCCGCTGGAATGAAGTCAATTTTGGCGACAGTCAGCCTCATTTTTAACTGTTCAACCATCAAAAGCGCACATTCAATGCTTTTGCCGTAATGATCCGGTGAAATCATGACGACGCTTTTGGAGCCGGTGTCAGTTTGTTGAGGGGGTGTGAAATAGAATCTGGACATAGTCTTTACCTCGAAATAAACAGTTGATTGTTAGTTAGCGATGAACACCCGCCGGTAATCATCGCGACAGAGATAGCCTTCTTTTCGGCTTAGAGATAGACGGGATTGCGCAGAAGCGCCGGTTCACTAAGAAGCGAGGACTGCACTACCAGGATGCCGGCAGCCACCCAGACTGCGGTTTCAATCTGGCTCAAGGCGGAAATGTCTTTCTTGAGGTCATAGGCTCTGGCAGCACTGTTACGCTCCTCGGCTATGGCGCCTCGAACCGCATCCACTCCAATAACATGACGGCCGTTTCCGGCTTTGATGATGGAGCTTTCTACGATACGCCAGAACCAGTAGAGATTCGGCAAGCTCAGAAGCAGTTCCACTGCCTCTTTCTCGAAGAAGGTGGGCAGGATTTCTGTGTCGACCAGGGCCTGGCAATTTCTCACTTGCAGGGCCAGATTGTAGAGGTCTGTTCCTGGGTCGCAGGGAGCCAGTTTGTGATACCAGGCGGAGTTGGATGCGTAGATTGGTCTTCTGGCTTTAGCCAGATTGTATAATTCGCGGCGAAAGTCTGTTTTGGTTGCGTTCATGATGTACTCCAGAAAAATTCAAAGTAGAAGTTTGTTGGTGTGAGCCCTGCTATTAATTGCGGTTTACTGAGGCGGCTTACGGTTGAGAAGGCTCCTTAAAAGGGCGTTCTGGACCAGAACAGAGAACTGAACAAAAGGCGTTTTTTGTATGGCTTGCCGTTTGGCTCTTTTCTTAGTCGGAAGATGCTCCAGTGAATAGACAAAAGTCAGGGTGCTTAAACCCTAACTTTCTGTTGAGAGCTCTCCTATAGGGTCTGCTCCTGACTTTGAACCAGGCAGCGCCTTTCTATTGCGCTGAGAGAACGTGATAAAGAGCGGCCTTTCGGGTGATATTTGCGGTTGAATGACAGGGAGTTAGAGGCCTCCGTCTGCGTAGATTCCGCCGGTCTCGGAGCTGCTAGACAGATTACGCGCCGCTCACTGTCTCGTGGAGTGCTTTAAGAGCGTCCCACCTTTACTCACAGATTCGACACAGGGGATTGGACGGCGGAACCACCGGCGGAGTTTGTCGAGAGGGGTTTTACAGGTTGGGACCAACGATTACGGTGAACCTGGTGGTCTCTCCGATTTAATACTATATGAAGAAATAGAGGTGCCTCAAAAAAAATCACCGACGCGGCGGCCAGGCCTGAAAGCCCGTTACCAGTCCGCGTCGGCTTAGCTTTGTCGGCTCTTGCGCGTGCCATGGAAGCTGCCTTCAGAGGGGAGCTACGGCGTCAATTGCTGGCGCCGTAGTTCCTTGCATGCCTCTGTCGTCAGTAGGGTCCGTGGCTCACTTCCGAGTCGACGTTGATGGCATCGGCCGGCGCTTCCGGTTTGACCGGAATCACCCACCATGCCGCCTTGTTCGACCAGGAGACGGTCTCGTTCGGCTTTTCCACCGTGCTCGTCACCGTGCCGGCTTCGTTGAAGTTGGTGCGCTTGACCAGCACACCGTTTTCGAACCGATAGTCGACGCGCCGGGTACGGTTGGCCGTCTTGTGCAGCTCCAGGTCTTGCAGGCGACCGTTGTCGTCGAACTGGTAGCGAGCGGTCTTCTTGCCTTCGCCGTCCAGTTCCTCCACCCAGCGAAGGATGTAGGCTTCTTTGCCGTCGGCACGCTTGGAGCCGTCGATTTTGGCGAAGTAACGCTTGCGCGTCGGCTTGCCATTGCTGTCGAAGTCCACGAAGTTGAAGCCGTAGGTCTTGTATTCGTCGAAGTCGTAGTACTGCCGGCCGTCCGCGTGGAAGCGGCTGACCTTGCGAGTGCCCGGTCCGACCTCCGAGACCTCCTGCTTGTTGACGCCGTCTGCGTAGAAGAGCGTCACCCGGTAGCTGCCGAAGGAGCGATCTTCCTGGCGGAGAACGGTTTTGCCGTCTTCCTGGAAGCGCAGCACCTGCCAGTAGCTGTCGTTGCCGGGAGAGGTGAAGCGCTTGCTGAAATCGACCGTGCCGTCTTCACGCATGACCGTGGTCAGAAGCAGGTGTCCGATGAGCTGGGACTCTTGCGTCTCCTTGACCTTGCCCTCGCCGTCGTAGATGGTGAGGCGGTAGACCCAGGCCTTGTTCTTCTCTTCGTTGTACTTGTAGAGGGCGCCGGAACGCAGCAGTCGACCGTTGCGGTCATACTGGCGCTCTTCTGCCGTGCCGGTGCCGGCGGCAGCAAAGACCCGCTCCGAGGAGATGGGTCCGCGCTTCTCGCCTTTGGCGGCGGGGAAGTAGGTGATTTCCCGCGAACGGCGGTTCTCGGCGTAGTTCGTGTAGTGAATTTCCCGAGTGTAGCCGTTTGCCAGTTCCACCAGGTCGACGCCGCCGCCGTTCTCGTTGGTGGTGCGCAGGCGGCGCAACTCTCCGGCTTTGGCGTCGGGGAGAAGCAACTGCACCTCAGGGTTGTCCTGCCTGGAGCCGAAGTTCACTTCCACATTCGAATCGAAGGCGCCGATCATTGCCGCAAATGCGGTTCCGACCAGGGCCACGGCTGCCAGCGCGGCAGCGATATGCACTTTGCGCATACTCGTGTTCCTTTCGTAAGATTCATGAGTTTCATGAGGAGTTGAGTCAGGGCACTGCGCGGGCTATTTGACACTTCCACCACTCTGTCGCTTGCTTCCGGCCTCCATCTTGGAGGTTGTGATTGACCGGGATAGGTAGCGATTTCTTGGCTTGAGGGGTGGAAGTAAATAATCCGCGAGGGTGAATAAAAACAGTGCTTACATAAACTGGTATCAAGAGCTTTCTCTAGATGACAATAAAAGTTATATGAAGAGCGCCTCTTTACAATTAGACATAAATGACTGGAACTAGAGCTCTGGGCTCGTTTCCGGACCTTAAGGGTCTGTCTGGCAGTAGATGGCGCCGCATGCGCTAGGTTTACTTCGCAGTTCGGGCTAGAGGAAATAGGCAGTCTGTTTTTTCAATTCGGCAGCCAGTTCGTCCATGGAGGAGAAGCGCTGAGCCGGGTCTTTTTGCAAGCAGCGGAAGAGAATCATTTCCAGGGCCTGGGGTTTGTCGATGTTGGAATTGACCAGGGAAGGACGCTGGGGCATTTCGTTCAAGTGCTTGAAAATTACCTGCACGGAATTTTCTGCTTTGAAGGGGGGCACGCCGCACAGAGCTTCGTACATGACGCAACCTAGCGAATATATGTCGGTGCGAAAGTCTACGGCGCTGCCCATGCACTGTTCGGGGCTCATGAAGAGCGGGCTGCCGAGAACATCACCGGTGGCAGTCAGGCGCATTTCTTCCGTTTCATCGCCCACCACCTTGGCGATGCCGAAGTCTACCAGCTTCACTTGCTCGGTACCGGTGTCGTCTCGCACTATGAGCATATTGCTGGGCTTGATGTCTCTGTGCACGATGCCCTTGCGGTGAGCATGGGCCAGGGCTTCTGCCGTTTGAGTGAAGAACGAGAGCACTCGCCGGGATGCAATGGCGCCGTGACGGCGAATTATTTCCTCAAGACTGGGACCATCCAGCCATTCCATGACCAGATAGGCAACGCCTTTGCTGGTCATACCGAAATCGTGGACGGTGACGATGTTCGGGTGTTTGAGGTTGTGGGCGGCCCTGGCTTCCTGCTCAAAACGCTGCATGAAGTTTTTGTTTTTTGCCAGGTGGGGGTGCAGAATTTTGATGGCCAGGGATGCATTGGTGCGTTTGTTTCTTGCTTTGAAAATCAGACCCATGCCGCCCGAAGCAATCTCTTCGATGATTTCAAAATGTTCGGGCAGATCCAGTTGCTCTTTGACAGGGCGATTATCGAAGGGTGAAAGCCCCTGCTCACGTCCGGTCTGACCGATGATGTTCTGCCCCTTTCCATCGGCGCTGCCGGCGGACATGACCGTAATTGGTTTTTCCATTTCCGGCAGGGTGATTTTGACGCCCGCTTTGTCTATGGTGCCTTTCACCGTTATGTTGACGGGTTCTGCCGCCAGATAACGGTTTACCAGCCGTTTTGCCAGTACTGCCACGGATAAAGCCAGATAGGGTGGGGCTTCGCCTTCGGCGTAGACTTTGTAGCGAAAATGGGCATAGTTGAGCCTTCTCAGGTCGAGAATGCAGTCCCAGAAGTTAATCAGGGTTTCCTTTCTGTCCATCTGGTCTTTGCGGCTGGGCATACCGAATTCTTTCACTCTGGGCAAGCTGCGCATGAGTACATAGAAATCCACGCCCATGGCTGCCGTCAGGCAAGCCAGGAAAAGCACCAGAGCCAGGTAGCCGTTAGCGGCCAGGGTATCGAAAATGGTCTTGCCCCAGGGCAGGGCGGCTTGCAGTTGACCGTAATTGAGGGCCAGGTGGTCCAGACTGGCTACGATAAAACCGGCCAGAGCCAGGGGAATTGCTACTTTCTTGTTTTCTCGGAAGAGGGATGCGATGCCTAGAGTGCCGGCCGTCAGTCCGGCCCAGATGGCATGACCCACAACAATTCGCCCGTTCACCATTTCCGCTGCCGGGATGAGCACCGAGAGGTTGTTGATGCTCTTTTGCAGGCAGTGGGCGAAGGAGTCTTCCACAATGGCAAAGCCGGCACCGCAGGTGGCACCCATGAGCAAGATGTCGGTGGCTCCCAGGGTCCAGGAACTGAATTTACGCCCCCGCCACAAAAGCAGCAAGACCGGCAGCAACTTGGCTATTTCTTCGGACGGCACGGTGAGAAAGAGCCTCAGGGGCGACCCTTCACCTAGCACCTTTACCACTGGCGCAAGCACCGCCAGATCCAGACCCATAAAGAGACCACCGGCAAAGAAGCAAATCGCCAGCTTGTGCAGAGGTACTGCTCTGACGCCGCTGGTTACCACCAGTAAGACGAAAATGGCAGCGGCATTGAAAGCCAGCCAGGCGATGGCATGTACACCGGTCATGATCAAGGTGGGAATGAACCAGAGAGCGATGCCCAGGTAGAGCACGAAATGTCTGACCTGCAGGCGGCTGCTACCAAGGGGAACGGTGCCCCAGGTGTTGCGGGTCTCGCGCTCGTCCAAATCAAGTTGGGCTTTGTCTGACAATTACTTCTGCTCTTTCTGCGTGGCGCTTGCTTTTAGCTCTGGTGGGTTTTCCTAGGGTTCCTTGCCTTTAGGCGGGGCTATTTTCGGGGGCTTCCGCAGCGGTTTGGGGGAGTTGGCTGAGATAACCGTGGTGTCGATACCCGGTTCCTCATCGGCTTTTGTCTTCTTGCCTTTCTTCGGGCTGACCGCCGCTTGCTCTCTGGCGTTGGCCTCATCCGCTGCCTTTTGCGCCTCAGGCGAAAGGGCAAACTCTTCAAAGGCAGATAGCCCCAGCCGTGCCGCCGGCTGTCCTTTTAGACCGGCCAGGATATTGTTCAAGCTCTGATTATTTTCCATACGGGCATCGTAGAGCTGCTTGAAGGCCAGCAGATATTTGCTTTCGTACATCTCCGGGTCGTTGGGAAACTGGGGCGGCAATTTGTCTCGCCGCAGATGACCGACGCCGCAGGCCAGTGCCAGGGCGGCCAGTCCGGCGGCTGCCGAGCTGACAATGCTTACAGCAAAGGAATTTCCCAGGGTAGTGGCCAGATCGTGCACTGCTTCAATTTTCCTCAGGGCTAATTCTACATACCCGCTTGGCCCTATCTCTCGTCTATGGTTCCATCAAGTGAGCAGTCTTTCCAGCATTCGTTCATAGATCCGGCTCAGTTTCTCCAGGTCTTCTACGTTTACGCATTCGTCAATCTTGTGAATGGTTGCATTTATCGGACCCAGCTCAATCACCTCGCAGCCGGTGGTGGCTATGAAGCGTCCGTCCGAGGTACCGCCGGTGGTGCTGAGTTCGGTCTCTATATCGCAAACTTCACTGATGGCCTCCCTGGCGGCATCCACCAGGGCGCCCGGTCTGGTCAAAAAGGGCTCGCCGGAAAGGCGGAAGCTGAGTCCATAGTTGAGCTTGTGTTTGTCCAGAAGAGCCCGCACTTTTTCTTCCAGAATGTGGGCGGTCACTTCCGGTGAAAAGCGAAAATTGAAGAGAATTTCCAGGTCGGCGGGAATGACATTGTCGGCTCCCGTGCCGGCATTGATATTGGAAATCTGAAAACTGGTGGGTTGAAAGAATTCATTGCCCGCGTCAAAGGTCATGGCGCACAGCTCGGCCAGTACCGGGGCAAAAAGGTGTATGGGATTTTTGGCCAGTTGCGGATAGGCAATATGGCCCTGCACCCCTTTCACGATCAAGTGGCCGGTCAAGGAGCCTCGCCTGCCGTTTTTGATGGTATCGCCCAGGGTTTTGGCCGAACTGGGTTCGCCCACCAGGCAATAGTCGGGTATCTCGCCCCGGGCTTTGAGCACTTCCACCACTTTGACGGTGCCGTCCTGCGCCGAGCCTTCTTCGTCGCTTGTGATTAGAAGCGCTATGGAGCCCTTATGCTCGGGATAGCTGGCCACGAAGGCGTAAATCGCCACCAACATAGAGGCGATGGAGCCTTTCATATCGGCCGCGCCGCGCCCATAGAGCATTCCGTCTTTGAGTGTGGGCTGGAAAGGTGGGCTTGACCAGCGGTCCACCGGACCGGTCGGCACCACATCGGTGTGGCCGGCGAAGACAAAGAGCGGGCTCTCGCTGCCCCGGCGAATCCAGAGATTTTCGGTATCGCCGAAGTTGAGTTCTTCGGCCTGGAAGCCCAGGGGGCTGAGAAAGTCGGTAATGAGTTTCTGGCAGCCTTCGTCCCGCGGTGTTACGCTGGCTCGTTTCATAAGAGCGCGGGCCATGGAGAGTACGCTCATGGCGTCGTTATCTTCGCCGTCTTCCGGATTTGTTTTCTTGTCTTCAAACATCACGCAGCAGTTCGTTTATGCCTACCTTGGAGCGGGTCTTGTCGTCTACTTGTTTTACTATAACCGCACAATAGAGACTGTGGCTGCCGTCTTTCGCCGGTAGATTGCCGGCTACCACCACCGAGCCCCGCGGCACTCTGCCGTAGGTGATTTCGCCGGTGGCGCGGTTAAGTATTTTGGTGCTCATGCCCAGGTAGACGCCCATGGATATAACGGCGCCTTCCTCCACGATCACCCCTTCGGCCACTTCCGAGCGGGCGCCGATGAAGCAGTTGTCTTCAATGATGGTGGGGCGGGCTTGCATGGGTTCCAGTACGCCGCCTATGCCCACTCCCCCGGAAAGGTGTACGTTTTTGCCAATTTGGGCGCAGGAGCCGACTGTGGCCCAGGTGTCCACCATGGTGCCGGAGTCTACATAGGCGCCGATGTTGACGAAAGAGGGCATGAGCACTACGCCCGGCGCCAGGTAGGCGCCGTGTCGCACCGCTGCCGGTGGCACTACCCGGTAGCCGCCTTCGCTGAAGCTCTGCTGATCGAAGCCGTTGAACTTGGAGCTGACTTTATCGAAGTACTTGTTGTCTCCACCATCCATCACATAATTGTCCTGTATGCGAAAGGAGAGCAGCACGGCTTTTTTCAGCCATTCGTGCACCACCCATTCGCCTTCCAGTTTTTCCGCCACCCGGGCAGCCCCGGTATCGAGCAGCGCAAGAGCGTCTTTAACAGCTTCCTTTACCTCTTCCGTTACTTCCTTGGGAGTGATTTTGGCCCGGTCTTCAAAAGCGGTTTCGATTACGCGGCGAATGTCTTCCATCTTTGTTTCCTGTCTTTCCTTCTTGTCTGTTTTAACTATCTGGTTCATGTGCTTTCTATTGCGGCTACGATCTATTTTTGCTCGGGCAGGCAGGTAGGTAGATTTGTTTGTATGGTCTTGCTCTCTCAAGCTTCGGCAAGCCTGGCGCCGTAGAATTCTTTGACAAAATCACGGGTTCGTCTGGCCGCTTCCAGGCATTCTTCCGCGGTGGCCACAAGCGCCATACGTACATAGCCCCGTCCGGGGCTGAAGGTCTGATCGCGTAGAGAGCCCCGGGCCAGATAGCTACCCGGCAAGACCGTGACATTCGTGTGCCGGTATAGTTCCCTGGCAAACTCCTTATCGTCGCCGGGAGTCTTGAGCCAGTAGTAGAAACCGCCCGCCGGTATGGTAACGGGCAGAACCTCGGCCAGTACCGGTTCAGTCTCCTGAAATTTGCGCCGGTAGAGGGCGCGATTTGCCCGCACATGCGCTTCATCATTCCAGGCGGCAATGCTTGAGGTCTGAATGGGCGGGGGCATGGCGCCGCCCTGGTAGGTGCGGTAGAGTCGGAAAGTTTCAATGAGAGCGGCATTGCCGGCCACGAAACCGGAGCGCATACCCGGTAAGGATGAGCGTTTGGAAAGGCTGTGGAAAGCCAGGCAGTTTTCAAAGCCGTCATTGCCAACCTTGAGAGCTGCTTGCAGGATGCCCGCAGGCGGCGAGTCTTCATCAAAGTAGAGTTCAGAATAGCATTCGTCGGAAGCAATGAGGAAGTTGTACTTGAGCGCCTTTTCAACCAGCTCGCCCATCAGTTCCAGGGGCATCACTGCTCCCGTGGGATTGCCGGGAGTGCATAAATAGAGCAGGGTGCACTCTTGCCAGACCGATTCAGGCACATCTTCATAACGCGGTAGGCCGCTCTCACCGTCGATATCGATGTAGTAAGGGCGGGCGCCGCACAAGAGAGCCGCTCCCTCGTAGATTTGATAGAAGGGGTTGGGCATTAATACCGGTGGTGGTGGCGCTGCCGCTTGCCCCTTGTGCTTGGGTCCGGGGGCGAAACACTGGGCTACGGCAAAGAGTGCTTCCCGCGTACCGTTTACCGGCAATACATGGGAAGCCTGGATCTTGTCTGCTAGATGGAAACGGCGGCTGAGCCAGGCGGCAATTGCTTCTCTCAGCTCCGGCGTGCCGGCCGTGAGCGGGTAGGTGGAAAGTCCGCCCAGGCTCTTCTTGAGGGTTTCCAGTACAAAGTCGGGTGCCTCATGCTTGGGCTCGCCGATGGCCATGACGATGGGGCTGACCGGCGGCGGCGTAAGTCCGGCCTTGAGGGCATTCAGTCTTTCGAAGGGGTATTGTTGGAGTTGATCGAGTCCGGGATTCATAAAGTTGGTTCTGGATTTGGCTCTGGTTCTGACTGCGGTTACCCTGCTGAGGGCGGGCTCGCAGGTCCGTTTTTCTACTGCTTGTCTTTGTAGTGTTGCATGAGCCTTCTGGCTGTTTCGGCCAGAATGGCTGAGCCCAGATAAAGCCCACTCTCGTTCAGATCGAATTCGGGACTGTGGTGGCTTCTGGTGTCGTTTTCGATTTCGGCGCCCAGGAACATGAATGCTCCCGGTACTTTTTCCGCAAACATGGAGAAGTCTTCCGACCAGGTCTTGGGCTGTACGGCAATGACATTTTCTTTGCCGATCAGGTCGATGGCCGCCTGTCTCATCACTTCCGTGATTTCCGGATGGTTGACCGTGCAGGGATAACCCAGTTCGTAGTCGATTTTATAATCGCCTCCCAGAGCGCGGGCGATGGAGCAGGCCTTGTCTAACTCGGCGATGATATGTTCGCGCACTGTCTGACTGAAGCTACGGAAGCTGCCTTCCAGTTCCACATAGTCGGAAATGATATTACCCCTGGTGCTGGAAGAGTGGAAGGCGCCGATGGTGATGATGGCTGGTTCCAGGGCCGAGACCCGCCTTGAAACAATTTGCTGAATGGCCTGTACCACCTGGGCGCCGATTACGACTGGATCGACGGTGGTCTCGGGGTAGGCGCCATGCCCACCTTTGCCCTTGATGGTCACCTTGAAGCCGTCGCAAGCGGCCATGGCCGGACCGGAGATTATGCCTACCTGCCCGGCTTTCAAGCTGGCGTCGGCATGCAAACCGATGATAGCCGAGACACCGTCCAGAGCGTTATCTTCCAGCATGCGCCAGGCCCCCGACTTGCCGTCGGAATCGGTGGCTTCTTCGGCCGGTTGCATGACCATGCGCACCCGACCCGGCAACTCCGTTTCCGAAAGCATCTGCGCGGCGGTCAGACCGCAGGCCATGTGACCATCGTGCCCGCAGGCGTGCATGACGGTCTTGTTTTTGGAGATGTATTTGTTGGGGTTGGTTTCGTCTATGGGCAGGCCATCCATATCCGCGCGAATGGCAATCACCGGTCCGTCTTTGCCGAGATCTCCGATCACTCCCGTTTTACCCACGCCGGCTTTGGTCTTATAGCCGTAGGAGTCGAGCTTTTCCTTCATGAGAGCGGCAGTCTTATGCTCGTGAAAGCTCAACTCGGGATACTCATGCAAGTGCCGACGCATCTCGATCAGTTTTCCTTCCAGACTTTTAGCCTGGTGTAGAAAATGACGGTCGACGGTGCCGGCCGTGCCGACCGAGGTGGTGCCTGCAGAGGTGGCTGCGCTTTCTTTGCTTTTGGCCATTGGAAATTTCTCGAAGTAAAAACGTATGCTCTAGAAACGTTCGTTGTAAAAACCGCTCAGTGTAAAAAGGAAGCTTCTCCGCCGAATGGTCAAAAACCTGCCGGAGACTCTTGTTTTCAGGCGAAGAAGTTGGGTTTGCCGCCCGAACTGGGACGCCAGGAAGCGAAAGCTTCTTCCACCACGGTAGCCGCAATCTTCAAGCAGATCTGGCTAATGGCCTGGATCTGTTCTTCCGTAAACTGGGCTTCGGTTTCTTCCATTGCTTTGCGCACGACTCTTTCCGCTTCAGATTTCAGCATGGCTATCTCCCTGTCAGACAGAAGGCGGTTCTCGACTGACAACCGTGCAGCCTGATTTTCCACCTTGATTGCCTCAAAGTTTAGCGCGAAAAGCGATTGAATTGTTGTGAATGCCCAGGCTCAGGCGAGGGCGAGCTTGTCGAGAAGCTTGACCATTTCTCTTTTGGCGGCTTTGAAGGTCTTCTGCAGAGCTTTCTTGAGAACTCCCGGCCTGGCCAGGGCTTGTAAATCAAGGTTGGTGCTGCGGGGGCAGTAGCGCTTGGTTTCGGTGCTCTCGGTCAAGGCTGTTTGCTCACGGCTGCGTTTTTCCAGCTCACGGCTGCGCCTTTCCTGTGTACTTTCGATTATGTTGAGGAGGGCTTCGGCGTCGCCGAAACCGAGTACTCTTGTGCGAGGCGGCGCCAGCAGACTGCGGCGCTGGGGCTGTTTGTCCCGTTGGAAGGCGCAGCCGGCCGTGAGGCGCAAGGGGGCTGTAATCAGGGGCAGTTTATCGCTGGTGACATGCCGCCCTTCTTCTCCTTCTTCGATGCTGTCGTTTTGCAAAGCCAGGCTTCTGGCGGTGCGTTTCAGTTCGTCCATGGTGCACTCTTCGTAGAGGTTAAGGGCGGCTGAAGTCCCGGCCGTGCTCAGCTCCACATGAAAGGCGCGGTTGCTTTTCTGTTTAATCTTGCCGGGCCCTTTATCGTCTCCCGTGTCGGGTGCGGCCTGGCTCAGGCTCTCGCTCGAGGCCAAGATCTGGGCGAGCTTGTCGGTGAAGGAAAGCCTGAAGTCGTCCACCAGGGACGCTCCGGAATCCAATTTTCTTTGTTGGCTCTGCACCAGGCTGCTCTTTTGAAAATTGATATTGATGACTCTGTTGGCAGAGTCTTCCCCGAGGGCGTTGCCATTTTTTTCCAATGGTCCCGAGCTTCTCACTTTTCTTCTGGTTTTGAAGTAGCCGATGGGGGTGCTTGTCTCATCGCAGGAAGAATTTTGGGCAGCCGAAACTGGCAGTGAGTTCATGGAACTAACCTCGGGAGTGTGGTGCAAAGTCTTGTGCACAAATTTAGTGCAATGGATGCCGCTGTAATTACCCTTTGCCATCTTGGAAAGGTGGCTTAAACCATGTCAACAGCCCTTGGCTTCCATTTTTTTCAATGTCGGCTTCTCAAGAGAATCAGTCGCTCGGCGCCGATTCCATCCGGCTTGCGGAGGACCAGGGCTGCTTCTTTCGCTTTCTTCAAACCGGCAGGTAGTTTGAAAGCTGCGGTATTTACTTTCTTTTTGACTATCCTGGTTGTCAGCAAGAAGCTGCGTTGGCGGTGTTCGGCATCTTTGTATTTGACTTCCGGGGGCAAACCGAAGGTGTTATCTGGTGGGCCCGACAAAGAATGGCGCAGACCCCGGTTATGGCTCCCGAGCCGTCGTAGGTTTCCTTGATGCCGAATCGTGAGACCGTGACATGGTGATTGCCTGTGATCAAGTTGCCCTGAGCAAGAATCAGGGCTTCGAAGCGCCTGTTCTTACGGGAAGTCTAATCCTCTTCCTTTTCCTTGCCGGTCTGGTTCCTTGCCGGTCTGGGGATTGCGGCACTCTCTTTAATGAGAATGAATTGCATATTGTTAAGGCTGGGCAGGCAGTTGCCCGGGTTTGGAAAATTGGAGATGAGTGCTTCTGGCGAAGAGAAAGCTGGTTCGCCAGCAGCGCTTAAATCTCTGGCAGGCTTGTTGCTATGGAAGATATATAGTAATCTGTTGAATAGAATGATAATGATTCGCAATAAGGGTGCTTGGTCTTGAGGTTGAAATTCCCTGTTGCTATGGCTAAAGGCGCGTTATATGCCAAGAAGAGAGCTGTCGGCTGAGAATGCGAGCGGTGACAATCATGATAAATAAGTCTAAGGATTTGGGGAGTCAACCGGAGTCTCGTCGGGTGGAAGCGAGCCTCTTCATCTGGCTTTCTGCTTTTCCTGGGGCTTCCATCGAGAAGCTGAGGCGTATCAATCAGGCCTCCACCACTTCCCGTCACATCATTTTGGCTATTACCTATGGGCTGACCGACAGGCATTTAGCTTCTGTGAACAAACTAATTATTGGTTTGATGGTGGCTCGCCATAAGGCCTGTCGTGTGCATGATCAACGTTTGGAAGAGCGCATCGAGGCTAATTTGAAGGCTTTGCATCGGGCCATAAACGCCCTGGTGGGACCGCCGCCTCAGGGGGCCGGCGAGGCCGCCTGTCGTTCGGTTGCAGGGCGCTCCAGGCTTGACCGGCAGCAGCAATCGGCCTGAGAGCAGACCCCTCACTTTCTTGTCGCTGCAGTTTCTAGCTCCGGCAGGTTTTTGACCATTCGGCGTTTACTTCCCGATGGGACGCTTTGGGGGCGCTGCTCCGGACACTTGTAGCCTGAGACAGGGCGGTTAACTTAGAAGCCTCTCAGTTGCCGCCATAACTCCTGAGTAATGCGCAAAACCAGCCAAAGTCGGGTCTACCGGCAGCGGTGCGCCTTGCAGCAGCCGGGTTGTTTCGGCTAGTTGTAAATGTCCTTTCTCCCTTCCTTCACCGCAGTCGTCAGCCTCAACAGCAATTCCGCTACAGCCCCCTCTTGCCATGCTGCTCTTTTATCCATGAGCAGTCGGCGTGGTCTCGGCTCTATCCTCGCAGTTGGCGGCGGGTCGGCAGAAAGACAAATTCAACTTTTCACTCAACCTGGAGGTGCTCAATGGAGCATTTATTCGCTGCTAAAAGTGCGGCTGAGGCGTTTCCCGTCGTCCTTTTGTTATTCTTCGTCGGTTACTTTCTCATCGCTGCCCTGATTGAATCCGACATCGCAAAGCAAGGTCGGAGGCGCAGAGCTCGCTTGCAATCCCCGTCCAGAAATGTGCGCCGAGATGATCGTCCATGATAAAGCTCATCAGAGGGCTTCATCACTTTCAATCTTCCGTTTTCTTATCCCATAAGACACTCTTTGAAAGACTGGCTCAGGGACAGACGCCCGATGCTCTTTTTATTACTTGTTCCGACTCCCGCATCAGCCCCAGTTTGTTGACCCAGACCAAACCAGGAGATCTGTTCATCTTGCGCAACGCCGGCAATATTATTCCTCCCCATCCGGCTTGCGGCTGTGAAGCTTGTGGCGGTGAGGCTGCCACCATTGAATTTGCCGTGGTGGCTCTGGGCGTGAGGGATATCATCGTTTGCGGGCACTCTCACTGTGGAGCCGTTAAAGGGCTTATGAACCCAAGTTCCCTCGGTGCTCTGCCCGCCACCACGGCCTGGCTCAAACATGCCGAGGCGGTTCGTCGTAATGTGGTGGAGAACTATCCTGGTCTTGATGAAGGGCAGGCTCTCAATGTGGCTATTCAAGAGAATGTGTTGGCGCAGTTGGAGAACCTGCGCAGTCATCCCTGTGTGGCGGAGCGTCTGACTGCCGGCACGTTGAATCTGCACGGCTGGCTCTACAACTTTGAGACCGGCAGAGTCTTTGTCTACCAGCCGGAAGAGGGGCAGTTTCTGCCGCTTGCTGAAGCCGTGCTGGAAGTTTCGCCGGATGTCGTTTTCAATGAAGACAGCTCAATTTAGATTGTCTATTTAAAACGGTTTGCAGCCGTCAGGCTGGTAAGTTTTTGTGAGCGCGATAGGGAAATCGCGCTTGCTTCCGCCTTTGTCTTCACTTTCTCTCTTGTCGACAAGGTAATTTTTCTCTTGTTTTTCGCGCTTGGAATACTATAAAGCATAATAGAAGTTTAGAAAAAGACAAGGGTGAGGGCTGGCCCCACCCCTGTCTTAAGTGTTGACGGAGGAAGCGAGTCTTGCCTGTCACCCTTGCGGGTAGGGGCTTCCATCGCTACTGCCTGAAGCCGCCGAACTCGATCTTGCCCTTGTAGAGCTCGATGAGCAGTCTGGCCATGTTCAGGGAATCGTCGGCGGCGCGGTGCGGTCTGCCTTCGAAGGACAGCCCCACCTTCTCCAGCTTTTCTTCCAGCTTGACGTTGCGGAAGTCGCCTTTGGCGATGGAGTAGAGCACCGAGACGTTCAGCTCATCGTCGCCGAAGGGGCTCGACAAGCCGAACATGGAGCATTGCCAGTCGACGAATTTGCGGTCGCCGGCGGAGTCTGAAACGAGAAGCCGATTTTTGCTTCCGTACTTCTCCGTCAGGCGACGCACAGCCTCTTCGAAGGGCATGCCTTGTTTCTTCAGAGCCTCTTCCGTCCAGCCGGTCAGCTCCGTGCAAAAGGGGCTGATGCTGGACATGGTTGGAATGACGGGCATGCAGTGCGTTTTCAGCACGCGCATGCTCATCAGGTCTACGACGGTGAGTCCGACCTCGATTATCTCCTGCCTTTCGTCGGCGGGAAAGATTCCGCCGGGGTAGCAGGAGAGTTCGAGGTCGATGACGTTGGCGATGTGTGTTCTCATTTGATGTTGAATTGTTGCACCACCGTTCCGACCGGTACGCGGAAGTCGTGGCGCAGGGTTCTGGTGTGGTCCCGGTGTCCGAAGCCCCACTTGAAGAGGGGGGAGTTGCGATCGGATTCCAGCATGGTGGTGGTCCAGGTGCCGGTGTTCTTGAGGCTCGGGTCTTCGGTGATGTGCACCAGGGTGCTGGCGCTCACCGAATTCGGTACCATGCTGCCGTCGGCGGCCACGGTCATGAAGTTGTAGCTGACCGAGTTGCCGATGCTGCCGGAGCCCCAGATGAAAGTACCGGAGACGCCATCGGCGCTGCGCATGCTCACGAGCTTGGCCGGTCCGTAGACCGTTTCCACTCGCGGTGTCAGGGGCGCAATCACGGCCAGGGCGAGAATCATCCCGACCACGCCGCCGACGACGGTACCGATACCCAGACCGAAGGCCATGGCGCCCAGTTTCTTGCCTTCGCTGCGGATGGCCAGGAACAGCCCGACGATGGCGCCGATCAAGGCGAGTAGTTGAATGCTGTACATGTTGGTTTCCTTTCGTTCTCGATGCTTTGTGCTTTCGAATCAGGTTTTTGAGGAAGAGCCGGGACCGGCAGGCGCCCTGTAGAGCACTTTGGGAGTGCTTCTCCGAGCAACCTGCCGGCCCCATTTCTTGAAGCCGCGCCGGCTTTAGACAGCCTTGGCTGCCTGTTCGGCCAGCGTTTCCAGCATGATGAGCGCGTTCTTGCTCACCATCACGGCTGCCGCCGCCGGTTCCATCTTCTTCTCGCGCACGAGCTTCAGATAGGCCAGGGTGGCTGCGGCACCAACGTAGGGGGCGTGGAAATCGCCCTTGTCGGTGGGAACGTCGGACTTGTCGGCAGCCAGGATATCGGCGAGGATGTTCACCTTGTCCTGACGCTTCTGGGTCCACATCACCAGGTCACCGCAGCTCTTGCCGCCGTGCGCCTTGAGAGGCGTACGGATGATGGCCTTCGCCACCACCGGTGCCACCGCGATCGCATCCGCCACCGGAATCTCGATGACCATGCCCGTGCCCGGCTTGGCGCCAGACTGACGGAAGGTGATGCTGGTCGGCAGGTCTTCCCCGACGGCGAAGTCGGCCAGTTCCCGCAGCTTCTTGGCGGCATCGGCGAAGCCGATCTCCGCAAGGGCCGCCGCCACGATGTGCACCCGCACGTAGTCGACAGGGTGCTCCTCGAAGGTGAGCGCGACGCTACCGTTCTTGAGCTTGGAAAGCTCGTAAGCGGAGTTGGTGCGCAGCAGGTTCACCTTCTCCGAGACGCGCCCGTCACGGATCATCATGGCCGGGAAGCTCATCACCATGTTCTCGCCGAAGGCGGGGCCGTCGAAGAGAACGCCACCCACGAGATCCGCGTCGATCTCGGAGATCCAGTCGGTGTAGAGCTTGGCCATGAGCTGCTCGGTGGGCACTTCCTGCTTGCCGAGCTTGATGGTGGCGGTGCTGAACTTCAGGTTGCCGGCCTTGAACTCGGCGAGAACCGCCTTGCCCACTGCCGCCACCAGCTCCTGCTCCAGGCCGACAACGTCGTGGTAGACGTTGTGGCGCGCTTCGTGACCGAAGAGGGGCAGGTTGATGGGGATGAAGTCCAGCATCTCGTAGGGGATCTGCACGGCGTGCGCGCCGACAGGTCCACGTGAGCCCGGGATGGTGGCCAGACCCATCTCGGTGATGCGACCGACGAAGATGTCACCGATGCGCTCGGTTCCAGCCTTCACCGGCGAGGTGCCGCCCTGGGTGTGCAGGTCGCCGCCCCAGTAGAGCTTGTGCGACTGCTCGAAGAAGAAGGTGACCGCCTTGAGCAGACGGGTGTGCTTGCCGTCGCGAAGCTGCTGGAAGCAGTCCGTGTAGACGCGCAGGATGTAGATGATCTGCGCCAGCTCCTCGTCGAGCACCTCGATGGCCTTCTGCACCACGGCGTTGATGGGGGCACCGGGGTTCTGCTTCTTCAGCTCGTCGATGACCTGAGGCAGCGCCTTGCGGTAGCTGTCCTCGAGCTTGATGAGCTGTGCTTCCAGGCTGAGGATGGCCTTCTGGTACTTGTCGGCCATGTTGGCTTTGGCCCAGTTGACCGCCGCATGCATCTCGCCGAAGCGCGACTCATAGAGGGCGTCGAACTGGCGCTGGATCATGAGTTCCTGCAGGCCGTCGGCCCCCTGGAGCATGACCTGCCCGTCCGTGTACTGGTCGCGAGACACACCGCCGGGCACCACCTGATGCACCTTGGTGAGCTTGTCCAGGTCGCCGAGCAGGAGGGAACTTGCGCCGGAGTCGCTCGTCTTGCCGCCGGTCACGTCGGTGTTGATCTGGCCGGTTGCAGTGCTGCCCTTGGTCTTCTTGCTGCGGCGCTTCTTGCCGGCGGCACGCTTGACCGAGCGAGCGACGAGCACGTCGATTTCCGGGAAGGGGAAATCTTCCTTGCCCTCACCGCGCACGGTCTGGGTGGTGTGGCCGTCGCCCATGGTGGAAACAGCGGTCTTGCGCTTGCCGAGATTGAGAGTGAGATTGAGCTTTGACATAGTCATTTCCTTTCGGGTTGAGAATTGCGGCAGGGCAAAGCGAGCGCCAACGGGCGCTGCCTACCTGCCAGTGGTTGAACAAAACAGACTTAACGTCGCGGCCATGCCGCATTTGACCCATCCGCGACCTTCAGACCGGTAGGTGCTGAAGAAGCATGGATGCCGACCAACCTGGTCGGATTCGTCCCGGACTCATAAACCAAACCCTCGCCCACCGGCGCTACTTCCTCTCCGGCGTGCAACATGCACTGTTCGGATTACCACGGCTTGCTCGCGAGCAAGACCTCGTGTTCTGAACGGATGGAGGGAAGAGTTTTAGTTGGCTTGGAAGCGGTTTTAGAGTATGAGGGACAAATGGTAACCAGAATCTCGCCTACTTAAGCCCAGGATGTCAAGTGATTACGAATGGGAAATCTCTGTCTGTACTGGCTCTTAAGACTTTGAATGGTGCTATGAGCCTGGTTTCGGTTCTGGATTCTGAAATAGAGCGTGGAAGAAAAATAGCCGTTTTTCTTAGGCCGGGTTAACCTAGCTAGCGCAGGCAGTCGAACCGACCCTTGGGCGCTGGTGTTGATGTTCATGAGAGCACCAGTTTTGCTTGCGCTAGCTTTGAACTGGCGGGACTGAGCGAATCTGCCCGGTTGGCGCGGACTTTCTGCGGCTTTGAGAAATCCCAATAGTGCTTCCGCTGTTCATGGGTTTGCTTTATTACTATAAAGCAGCGTATAACAGATCAACCCGCATTATTCACAGGAGTGATACCAAAGTAATGTTCTAAAAGGCACAAAAGCCCTGTCAGTTGGCTCACAATCTGTGTTTACCAAGACCCAGACTCAACCAAAAAAACGGAGCTTTTGTATGTCACAGTCTAAACA
>JACRFZ010000093.1 GCA_016212515.1 Candidatus Melainabacteria bacterium | reverse complement strand
TTGTTCTGGTTCTGGATAGCTTCCAAGATCAAGACGACTACTATCTGGTCATGGAGTATGTGGAGGGTCACAACCTTCACGACATGCTGAAAGAGCGGGAAGAGCCCTTTTCGGAAGAGCAAGTGCTCATTTGGGCCAGGCAAATTTGCGACGTCTTGAGCTATTTGCATTCCAACGACCCGCCCGTTATTTACCGCGATCTGAAGCCTTCCAACATCATGATCGACACAAAAGACCGGGTCAAACTGGTCGATTTCGGTATCGCTCGCCTCTACCAGGATGAAGGGGATAACACCCATGTGGTTTCCCAGGGCTATTCACCGCCTGAACAGTACTGGGGCGGCGCTGATCCCCGTTCCGATATTTACGCCCTGGGCGCTACCATGCATTTCCTCCTCACCGGTGAGGAGCCTCTCGCTCTCACGGTCTGTTCGCCGGCCAAAGCCAATGAAGACATTTCCGAAGGCACCGACCTGATTGTTCAAAGAGCCACTCAGCAAGACGTTTACTTGCGTTATCAGTCGGCTCAAGACATGAAGGAAGAGCTCGACTATGTTTTCCAGGGCGAAGAAGAGACCAAGCCGGGCTTTCGCTGGCTGGAACTGGTGGTGGGTGTGCTGGTCACTTTTCTATCGGTGGGGGCCTGGTTTGCCTACAGCAAGTTTGTGGAAATGAAGGCCGATGCCGAAGTGCAGAAGACCCACTACAGTAACCTGGAGAAAAGTCTGGCCGAGGTGAGACGGCGGGAAGAGAGTCTCAAGCGGGCTAATGAAGCCAAAATCGAAAAAATGATGAGGGAGTCCTCCCGGGGCTCCAGTCTCAGTCCTGATTCTCTCAACATTCCGGGCTTTGACCCGGTGGGCTCGACACCGCTGGCCCATGGCAGCCAAGTCGCTCCGGCTCCCACTTCCGGCAATGATATGTCTATCGGTTCGCTCTTCCGCGAGATGAGCAAGCGCACGGGCGGTGCCGGCGCCTCTAACACCACCGGTAATACCGGAAATTTCAAATTGCCCTTCACTACCGGTACAGGCCTTGCCCCAACGGGAAATCTGAGACAGGGCAGCGGCTCCATGGGGCTGAACACCTACGCCAGTAGTTCCCCGTACCCTCAGGGCATGGGTGTGGGAAGTGTTCCTGGGGCTAATGAGCCGGTCATGGACAAGGAAGAAGGGCAGATGACCGATCAGGAAGGACTCTCGCCTCTGGAAGAGGACACCCAGCGGTAACCGCCGTCGCATTAAAATTTTTTCTATACCCCTAAGTTCGGTCGCAGCGCCGGTAGATACCCCTTGGAGCGGCTGCAATTGTGGACTGCCCGCGGCTAAAACGAGGAGTAAAATACCGAAGAGTATGAAAAATTCCAGGGAAGATCCCGGTAAGCTTTGTAACCTTTGCTTTTCCGTCTTCTGGAAAGCCAAGAGGTAGCCTATAATAGAGATACTCTATATTGATATATAGGCTCATCTTCTCGTCGGTAGCCGATTAATAACTGTCAAAGAAGCACTAGAGGGCGTTTAGGAAAAATGGAAAATCAGAAGAAGACTTGCAACTTTTCACTCGGGTCGCTGCCTCGCCCGCGCTGGAATGTTCTAGACATGATTCAGATCATCGGACGCGATTCAGTGCCGACCTATATGTTCTGCGATGTAGATATGACCTGGGCGGAGAACTTGAGGAAGACCCTGAAAGCATACGGGCAGAAGGTAACCGTCACCGCCATCCTGCTCAAGGCTATCGGTATTGCCCAGAGAGCCCATCCCGAAAGCCGCACGGCATTACTTCCCTGGGGTAAGACCGTGACCTTCAACGATATTGTGGCAGGCTTCACCGTTGAAAGAGTTATAGGGCAGCAGCCGGCTGTATTTTTCGGTGCTATAGACAATCCAGACACCAAGTCGGTAGAAGAGATCGCCGGAGAACTGAGACAGTATGCCGAATCCAGCATGGAGTCGGTGCCGCATTTGAATTTACAAAACCGCTTTAACGGCATGCCCTGGTGGTTCCGTCGCTTTATCCTCTGGGCCGGGATGCGTTATCCGCGTGTCAGACTGCATTTCATGGGTGCCACCTTCGGACTTTCCTCCCTCGGTAAATGGGGTATGAAGGGGCTGATTCCGCCCTGTGTCTCAACTTCCACCTTCGGAGTGGGAGAAGTAGAAGAAAGAGCCGTGGTAAGAGGTGGGCAGATTGAAATTCGCCCCATGCTCACCATCATCTTGAACTTTGACCATCGCATCATCGACGGCGCTCCAGCCGCTCGCTTCATGTCCGATGTGAAGAAGCTTCTGGAAGGCGGTCTGGAGAACTATGTGCACATGGCCGCTTACACGGAAGCTGCCCTGACAGGCAACGACAGTGTTAACCTGGAAAAAACACCCAGCTTCACCTAATGTCTTTCAATTAGCTCTCTAATAGCCGGGGCAGCCTGATGCCCGGCTCTCAGTCCGGCTTCGATGCAAGTCTTGGCGTCGGCGGCACTGGTGGAGATAAGACCGATATGCCCGGTCTGCGGGATGATCACATAGTCGGCCAGTTGTCGGGCTTGCTTGTTTGACTGAGCCAGGCAGAGGTTTACCACTCTATGGCTGACACTGCCCACCTTGTGGTAGTCGCTGTCCACGGTGTCTTCAATTTTCTCTGTCACGTCTACGGCCACCACAATGTCGGCGCCCAGTTGTCTGGCTTCTTTCACCGGCAGGTTGTTCAAGACGGCCCCGTCCACGTACAGTCCGTCCTCCAGCTTGACCGGTTTTCTCAGGGCTGGAATAGCACAACTGGCCTGTAATACTTTGCTCAAGCTGCCGCTTCTCAAAAGCTTGCTCTGTCCGTCCAACAAATTGACGGCAACGGCGGCAAAGGGTAGTTTCAGTTCTTCTATCTGGTGCTGAGTTTCCGGCACTTGTTTATCGAGATAGGCGGCGAATTTCTTGCCCCGGTAGAGACCGTCATAGGGCTCGATACCCACCAGTCTGGGAGTATAGAAAAGTGGAATGACGAGAATGCGCAGTGAAAGAGGTATGGTCAGATAGGCATGCATCAACTTCTTCCTGGTGAACTGCTCTTCTATGTGCTCCGGTGTCATACCGGCGCAGTACAGTCCGCCCACCACCGCACCCATACCCGTGCCCAGCACCATGTCTACCGGCACACCCTCGTCCTCGAGTGCTTTCAAGACCCCGATGCCGCTGGCAGAGCGCAAGCCGCCGCCACCAAGGACGATGGCCACCTTGGGTCGCTTGCCTGTCTTTTGCGAATCGTCTTCCGGTCCTTTGATATGACCTTGCATGGTTTCGCCGTTAGCCGCCAGGCTTTGCGCGCAAACCGGCAGCGGGGCGAAAGCCAGACCGGCCAATAGACTTAGGGAGAGCAGTGACTTCAGGACCAGATCCATTGCATTCTGGAAGGGACAATCCAGCCCAATTTGGAAAGCGCTTCGTCGAGAGTCAAGTTTTCGCTCTTAGTTTTCTTGAGGGCCGTAACTGCCTGCTCGGAGGAAATGAAGCCTTGCTTGTAGAGGGAATAAGTTCTCAGGGCCGTATAGAGTATGGTTTCCGAGATGGCGCCGGTGGCAAGCACTTTCTTGCCGACTTTGATGGAGCTCTTTTCAGTTACGTCTACTACTTTTTCAATGTCGGCTTGAGAGATGAGACCGGCTTCTGTGAGTAGTTTCGCCGGCAGAAACTCTTTTGGTTCAGCCTGGGTGGCCGGGTAAAGCTCGGCTACGGCCTGATAAACAGAGATACTTCTGGCTTTCACCTGCTTGAGGGCATCGGCTGCCTGATAGGCCTTGACCGTATTGTTGGAGACCATATCTTGCAAAATAATGGCTGCTTCAAGCAAGTCATGGGTAACCAGACCTTGTTCCAGAAGTATCTGACCAAACTGCTTTTCTTTGATAAGCTCGATTTCCAGACATTCCAGCATGTCGCCTTCCGAAAGAAAACCAGCCATCAAGACCAGTTCGCCTATTCTCACAGTCTGGCCGGACTTTTCAGAAAAGAGACCCAGTTCAAAAAGGGCCTGTTCTAAACTGACTCTTCGGCGCGCCACAATTAAGAGGGCCTGCACAGCCTGATCTTTCGTAATCTTTTCGTCTCGCACCAGAAGCTGTGCCGTCAGGGCTGCCGTCATCATCCAGCCTGACAAATCACGGTTCAATACCATGATGCGGCCCATTTGCATGCCGGTATCTTTGGCTTGAATGATTGAGCGTCCCAACTGTTCGTTGGTGATGAGCTCAGCCTTCATCAATAATTCTGTGAGCGGATTGGTAATGGATTGAACAGTCTGGGTCTTCTTATGCACCGATGTGATAACGCCGATGGCGTCTTCCATGGTCATATTGTTTTGCCTGGCCAGACGCAAAGCTTTCAGCGCCAGATCAACCGTAGCTTGATTGCTTCTTACCAGCTCATCAGCTTCCAGCACAATCTTGAGAGTGCCTTCACCGACCATATTGAGCATGGTGAGAGCGCGTGCCAGAGGCACGTTTAAACTTTTCGCGGTACTCATCGCCTCTTCCAGCTTTTGCTGTGAGATGATGCTCGCCCCGAGCAGTAATGTAGGGAGGGCGTCAGCCGTAGCCTGTTTATCGAGCATTGAATGTCTTTCGCTGGGTTGCCGGGTGTTAGTCGTCTATCTAAATAGGTTGGGTACTTCTACTGTACCAATTTAGAGATGATGTGTAACGCATTATCAGCAGTCAACGGCTCGCTGTATCCAAATTGTCATAATTGCCAAGACCGTTTTTGAGAGGCAATTGCGCTAATTTATGCCTGTTGAATCTTTATGGGTGTGCCGGCGGTAGGATGTGCGAATTCGTCGGAGGCACTGCCTCCCCGCTTGAACAGTTCCCAGTAGCGTTTATCATGACCGGAACTGCCGGGGGCCAGAGCCAGATCCCCTTCCATGATGTTGAAGCTGCCCGTGGCCACCGTTGCCGTGCTCATATGTGTGCCCACGGTAACTTTTAGACGTGTACCGGGAGTGAGACCCTCAAGCTTGGCATCGCCGCTGCGCAAAGTGGTCTTGATATTTCCGAAAGAATCGATATACCCGACCACATCCTTTGGTTCCTCCGGTACGATGTCTTTCACATGCAGCTTGTGGCTGATAAACGAGAAGTCGCCTCTCGAAGCCTTGGAGACAGCCAACGGAAAAAAATCGCGAGAGCGGAACTGGCTTCCGGTTTCCTCCACATTCGTGCTCCAGATTTCTTGTACTTGATCCCGAACAAAAGCGAGAGAATAGCCTGAATTGACGGCCAGCACCTGCACGCCGTTCTTGAGCGTGGCAAAGAGTAAGCCTTCCCCTTCGTTGCCGGGACGGGCGTCTTTCTTGTCTTTGCGAGGGGCGCAGTTGGCAAAGACCAGCATGTTCTTGGGTCTCAATTCTCTTGCGGCAAGGGCCAGTTGTGCTACTACAAAACCGGTTGAGACCGTGTCGAAGGGATGTACCGAAGTTGTATGAATACGAGTGTCGTCATGAAGCTTGCAGGACAGGGCGGCAACTACCTCTGCCCAGGCCAGATCTCCCTGGGCATAGTCGCAAACAAGGTGTATAAATGAACTCATCTATTCTTCCTATTAACCTCCACTCTTGCCTATTAGTTTCTTGATTTCCTTAGAGAGCTCCGAGAGCTGAAATGGCTTTCTCACGTAGCTGTTAGCCCCGGCAGAGATACCCTTGTCTCTCTGGGCTGCGTCGGTCATACCGGTCAACAAGAGCACCGGTGTGGCGCCGCCGCTTTCTCGGTAGCGCTTCAATACGTCAATGCCGTCCAGGTGTGGCAAGTGCCAATCAAGCACAATCAAATCGAAGCTGTTGACGCTCAACTGCTCCATGGCTTCCAGACCGTCGGCGGCCGTCTCCACACGATATTTTTCGAAACAGAGCCAGTCATGCACAGTCTCTCTCAAGTTTTCATCGTCTTCGACTAAAAGTATCGTGGACACTGCCGCGCGGCCTTTCACTATGATTCTTTTGAATCTATTCCCGTCTGTGGCGAAATAAATCGGATTCAGGCAATGATGCAGTTGCGACCGGCTTGCTTGGCTTTGTACAGTTTTTCATCGGCAATTTTGAGCAAGTCGTCAATATTTGTATTCTCATCAGGGTAGTTGGCTATGCCGGCGGAAAAACTAATGGAGAAAGTCTCGCCGTGGTCGCCCTGAAATTCCATCAGCCGTAGTTCTTCCAGGGCTCTTTGCAGGGCGCCCTGGGCGGTTTCCTTTCTGATGTGACGGAAGGCTACTATAAATTCCTCCCCACCCCATCGTCCGCGCACGTCTTCCACTCGGAAGCGCTTACGCAGAAGCTGACCGAGGCTGGTCAGGACCCGGTCGCCGGCCATATGCCCGTAGGTGTCGTTGACGTTCTTGAAATGATCCACATCGATAAGAGCCAGGCTGAAGATCAGTCCATTGCGTTCGCTTTCAATGACCATGGTCTGTAGTTCTTCCATAAAGGCGCGCCTGATCAATAGACCGGTCAAGACATCAGTGTTGGAGCGTTCCTTCATGAGGCGGGAACGATCCAGCCTGACTTTTACCCTGGTGAGCAACTCTACTTTGGCCACCGGTTTGGGCAGGTAATCATCGGCACCGGCTTCAAAGGCAGCCAGGCGTGTTTCCAGACCGGTGGCGGCGGTGAGAAAGAGCACCGGCAGATCTTGGTACTGCTCTTTACTGCGAATCAAGCGACAGACATCATAACCGCTCACTGCCGGTACGCTTACGTCAAGCAAGATCAGATCGGGATGGAAATCGCGCATCTCTTCCAGGATACGATTGGCATTAGGCAAAACTTTCACCAGCATGCCTTCCTGCCCGAGCACGGAGGAAACGATCTTGACGAAGTCGTCGTCCTCGTCCACGATCAAGATGCGGGGACGTCCGCCCTGCCTGGCCGCAATTAGATATTCAATGGCATCAAGAAGCGATTCCTGGTCAAATTCCTGCGGCCCTGCGCCGTTTTCGTGTTCGGCTTTCTTGGCGAGCACCATGGAAGCACCGGCATGGGTTGAAGCTTCAATATCTCTGGGCTGGCGCGATGTGGATAGGAAGGCTACCGGTAAGGTTTCATAGCCGGCCAGGGAACGCAGTTCGCGGGCCAGATTGAGAGATGGAGCCGGACTTTCCACATCAATATCTATAAGCACCGCATCCAGACTCAGTCTCTTGGCGCGAGAAAGAGCCCGGTCTTTATCTTCGGCGAAGATAACCTGCACTTTCATGCCGTTCTTAGAAGTCAATACGCGACTTTCGGCGCCGCCTTTAGCTACCACCAGCACTCTCACCGCCGAGGAATCATCATAGGTGTCGAAGTTATCTTCCGGAATAGCCGGACCGCTTGCCGGCGGCAAGCTGCGCTCTTCATCACTGCCCCCTTCGATGGTGGCAAAGGCGCGTTTATCTACCTGGGCACTGGGATTGCCGCTAAGGGCGGTGGCATTACTGCGCACCAGGCTGACCATCAGCTCTATTTCTTCCCAGGCGGCTTCGTTCTTCGACAAGCTGTTTTCTTTGATGCTGCTAAGGGCTTTTTCCAGCGAGCCGGCTGACTCTCCCAGCACGCCGAAGCCGCAAGAAGCCGCCGTGCCCTTGAGATTGTGCGCCAGTCGAATCGCTTCGATCAGGCAGAATAAATCTTCGGGGTTGGTCATGGCCAGTTTGATGGCCCCTTCCAGTTTATCCACTCGTTCAGGCAAAACTTTCAGATAGTTGGCCTGCAGCGTCTTAAACGTGGCTTCTTCCTGCTCTACTTGTACATAGGTGTGAATCTTCTTCTGTTCCTGAAAGATACCTTCGATCTGTGCACCCAGAAGCCCGGCTTTGAGCGGTCGGTGAATGACCAGATCGACTTTGAAATCCTTCTTTAGCTGCTGGTAGATAGCCCCGTCGCGCCATTCCTTCGAGATGAAAATGAGGGGGCAGGGCGGCAGTTCAGAACGAATCTTGACTATCAAACCGATGCCGTCTATATCCGCCAGTTCTTCCCCGACTATGATTAGATCGGGCTTCACTCTTCCGGCAATTTCCAGGGCTTCCTTGCCCGACTCAGTGGCTTCCACATGGTGACCGCGCGCCTTTAGCAGGGCGCTGAGCAGGGCTTTTACCGACTCTTCCTTTTCAATATGCAGGATGCTTCTAGCCATAAGCCCTAATCTGCCTTCTCCAGCTTGAGAGAGAGAGAATTGATGCAGTAGCGCATATGGGTGGGCTTGGGTCCGTCCGGAAAGAGATGCCCCAGATGAGCGCCGCACTCGCTGCAGACCACTTCTACCCTTCGCATGCCGTAGCTGTTGTCTTCAACCTCGCCCACCGGCGCGTTATCGACGGTTTGATAAAAACTAGGCCAGCCGCTGCCCGAGTCATATTTGTGTTCAGAGCTGAAAAGGGCGGCGCCGCAGCACACGCATTTGTAAGTTCCCTTTTCGTGGCAGTCATGGTAGCGACCGGTAAAGGCTCTTTCTGTACCTTTCTTTCTTGCTACATGAAACTCTTCATCGGACAGTTGCTCACGCCATTCATCGTCGCTTTTTTGAATTTTGCTCAAGACAATTTACCTCTGAAAGCTTAATTATAGAGGTTTGCCTTGCACTTGTTACACACGGGCTGAAAAATGGCAGCGGCTGCGCCTGAGCCCGCGGTAGCGGTCTGGCTTCAGTGCATCTTGGCAGCTTCTCCTTCCTTGATTAAGGTTAGTCTGGCCTTCACAACCTCGGCGGTGGTGATGCGGGCAGCGGCGTCAGGATTGGTCATGTCTAAAATGAGGCTACTCCACTCACTGCTGACCGGTACTTTGCCGGAAGGGTCAGAGGCGGAAAGCGCTTCCGGCTCCTCGCCTGTTAGCAGATAGTAGAGGGTGCCGCCCATGGCATAAAGATCGCTCTGGGGTGTGGCTTTTCCACGAAACTGCTCGGGGGCGATATAGGCATGCTTGCCAACAAAGGTACCGGTGGCGGTGCCAATGAATTCATTGGCGGCACCAAAGTCGATGGCAATTAGTTTGCCGTCATTTTTTAGAACCAGGTTGTCGGGAGTGAAGTCGCGGTGTATAACAGCTGGATTTTGGCTGTGCAAGAAAATGAGAATATCCGCCATTTGCAGGGCCAGGTCGAGCACTAGAGACTCTCGCACTTTCCCGTGTTGTTTGACGTATTGTCTCAAATCGGGTCCGGTCACGCTCTCCAGCATCAGATAAGAACGACCGCCCTCAGTAAAGTAATCCAGTACTTTCACAACAGAATCGCAAGACAGCTGCATCAATATCTTTGCTTCACGGGCAAACATTTCTCTGGCTTTCTCTTGCAACTGTGAATCGTAGCCTTCCGGTATAACCGATTCTTTCAAAACCACCAGGCTACCACTCTGGGTAGACGCCAGATAAACTGCCGATAAACCGCCCGATGCCAGAGGTCTGACAATTCTCAAACTGCCGTTGCGCACCAGCACATCTTTTTCCAGGGGCATAAAAGAAGCAGGTCTGAACCGTCTCTTCAATTCGTCTTCCCAGATATCCGTATAACTGAGACCGAGGTTTTCGTCGGTGTTCTGCTTGAGAGTCAGGGCCAGTTCTTTCAGACTCTCGTCTTTTCCTTTTTCTAGAAGAAGGTCAATGGTGACCAGGAGCTTTTCCAGCTCGGCCACGTCCATTCTGCCTGTCGGCAACTTCACCGCCAGATTGTCCTTCCTGGTCATGAGCACCACGGTTTTCTGGTTGTCGCCGCTGACAAAAACTTTGGAGACTTCCGCCCAAGGTATGTAGCGGCTTTTGACAATACCCTGGGTGAAATCACCGGGAATCTCAATGCCGCGTTTATCCATGAGAATCTGGTGAGACGAGATGAGGCGCAGAAAGATCAATGAAAGAAGCGGGATCAGTAGCCAGAGCATAACATGAGTCAGCGCCGCGCCCAGTGACACTAAGCCCATGGAAAGTCCCATGAGGGCGAAGACAAAGGGCAGGATGCCCCAGAAGGGAAAGAGCAGTTTAAAGGTGGTGACGATACCGTCTCTGACAGGATCTTGGTAGTCGACTTTTATGCAGAGTTCTGCCATCGTAATTCTTCTTTCTCTCTTTCGCCGATCTTTATTTTGAGGGGCTCCTGGTCTACTTCCGAAGTGGAGTTTTGGTCTTCCGTTGCAATCTGCGTTTTGATATTCAAGAGCATTTCCTTAAACTGCCGAGCGCTCTCCGGCCTCTCTTCAGGATTTTGACTGGTGGCTGCTTTTATTAGCTCAACCAGCGCCGGACAGAGGTCTTTCCTGTGGTCTAGTTTTGCCTGTGTGATGGGTTCCGGGTCTTGACCGGTAAGCAGATAATACATGGTGGCGGCCATGGAATAAATGTCGCTTCGATACTGCGCATGGCCGCGGAATTGCTCCGGTGGCACATAGGAGTGTTTGCCCACGATAGTGCCGGTGGTGCCGCCCTTGTCTTCGGTGGCTACAGCGAAGTCGATCAACTTGAGCTGACCTACCGAACTGTCTTCAGTTTTGTCAGTTTTGTCAGATCTGTCGGCTTTGTAGATGAGATTATCGGGTGTGAAATCCCGGTGAATAATCTGTTTGTCGTGCAAAACCGTCAAAATGTCGCACATGATGAGAGCCAGTTCTATGACCTGCTCTTGCTTCATCGCACCCTGCTCGTTAGCTAGTTGCTTCCTCACTAACTCGCGCAGGTTTTCGCCATCTATGTATTCGAGCACCAGATAAGAGCGCCGGTCTTCCAGGAAGAAACCATGGCAAGCCACCACCAGCGGGCTGTTTAAGCTACTGAGAATTTCCGATTCCTTCTTAATGCGACTGAGTGATTCCTGCTCTTGCGGGCGGTCCATATACGGCGGCATGATGGTCTCTTTCAAGACAATCCTTTCCACCTTCCCGTGCGCCAGGTTTCTGCGATCAAATGCTTCGTAGGCAGTGCCTTCACCGCCTATGCCAAGACGTCTGACAATTTGATAACGCCCATCCTGAAGCAGATCTCCCTCACATAGAGGCTGGATGTTCTTTCTTATGGAAGAATCGTTCAGGCTCTGCAACCAGAGCTCGGTGTAAGAATTCTCAGCTCCTTCTTTCAGGGCTTCCACCACCTCGCTTGAGGTCGCCCTGGCCGGAGCAAATTCCTCCAGTGCCTTGAGAAATTTTTCCCGGTCAGCTTTTCTAATAGCAGACAGTTTCAAGGTCAGGACGCTCGCCAGAGGTCCCAGGGGAGTTTCCCTCGGTTTTGTGGTCACAAGAATCTCCAGCTTTTCCGGGTTGGCCGAATCACTTGCCCCTACGAGTTCTACCTTCTCCACATCACTGAAATTAACCCGGTCTGTTTCAGTGGACATAATATCGGTCCAGAAATCAAGCTCAATGCCTTCTCTATTAATGGTGAGTCGATTGGGGCTGATCATAATCTTGAGTGCCAGGAAAAGGAAAAAGACTGCCAGCACCCAGATGGCCATAATGCCCACAAGTCCGATTGCGGAGGCAAAGAGTAGTTGGGAACTATTGAAAGTCTGCCAGATCATCTGCGGATAAGTATCCAGGAAACGCAGGCAGGATGCTAAAAACGCATAAAACTGCTGATTCTTGACGGTATCCTCGTAGTCGTGCAGCATGGTAAAAAGCGTCATGCTACTGGCTAGCCAGAGGGGCGTCATGACAATAAAGGTGCCAATCGGTCCGACTTGATTTGTCCAGTAGCGATAGGTACTCTCCAATGTCTCAGGCAGGTCTTTGGCAAAACCAAAGAGTCTGTATGGCAGTACCAATTCATTCGGGTCGGGAATGCGATCTACCACCAGCGGTTTCAGCGACTTGAGCCTTCCTTCTATCTGACTGTCAATGACCAGTCCTGAAACCCGGCGATTGAGAATCTCCAGAAGACGTTCGGTGTCTTCGGGCTTTAGAATCATGAGCGAGAGCGAAAGCGTTTTTTCGATGCCGTCTTTATTGAAATAGAGCCTGATCTGCTGACCGGGCAGACCAAAGGTGCCGGGAGGCAGAAGAATCTGCTTGAGGTCGGCTATTTCATAACGCCTGAGACCAAATTCCAGATATTTCTCACCAATGGTAATCTGTCTTGATTTAAGCTCAGCCAGGAATTTAATAAATGCCAGACTCATCAGAAAAACGAGCACGGCAATTTTCCTGACCGGCTCTTCATTTTGCATGAGAGCGCCGATGGGCAACATCGCTACCTGGGCCCAGAATGGAAAAAGGAAGCATGACTGCCAGCCCACGGTCATATCAGACAGGGCGCTTCGATAATCGAACTTAATCTTCTTCGTTTTGGCCACAGTACCTCTCGCCTAATGACATACCCAGATTGGGCGAGAAGGTACTTAATCTTGGCTATTTGGTGTCCTTGAAGTCCCCAAGAGTAACCGTGAGAGCTTTCAATTCGCCCTGTCTGAGCACTGCTATCTTGAGCGTCTCACCAACTTTGTGACTCTTCACAATCTCCCTCACATCTTCCGGCGCTTTTATAGTTGTGCCGTCAATGGCGGTAATCACATCTTCCACCTTGATGCCGCCGGCTTCAGCGGGGCTGCCCTGTCCCACCTGGGCCACCACCGCTCCCTGGGTGTCGGCCGCCAGACCGAGAGCCTGGGCCAGTTGCGGGTCGACCGCTTGCATTTTGATGCCCAGGTAAGGGCGCTTAACGTGTCCGGAAGAAATTAGCTGCTTGGCCACATCGTCAAAGACTTCTGAGGGAATGGCAAAGCCTATGTTCTGACCGTCACCGCGGATGGCTACATTCACCCCCACCACTTCCCCTTTAATGTTGAGCAGGGGACCGCCGGAATTGCCCGGGTTGATGGCGGCATCGGTCTGAATCAGGTTGGAGATAGGCTTGTTTTCGGCATCGATGGAGCGCCCCAGGGCGCTGACGATACCCATGGTCACCGTGTGATCGAAGCCCAGGGGGCTGCCGATGGCGATGGCAAAATCGCCCGGGCGCAGTTCCTTGCTGGAACCCACCCTGGCAGTGGGCAGGTCTTTGGCTTCAATTTTGACCACCGCCAGGTCGGTATAGGGGTCTCGCCCTATCACCTTGCCGTCGAAGACCCGCTTGTCAGTGAGCGTTACCTTGATTTGTTGAGCGTTACCCACCACGTGGTTGTTGGTGAGGATATAGCCGTCTTTTCTGAAAATCACCCCCGAGCCCACACCCCGCCGCTTCTGAATCATAGGCTGGGCTGTCACTTCGCCAAAGCCAAAGAGATCCATGGGAGTGAAAGACTCAGTGAAGAAAGGCATCTGCACCACAGTCATAGTATCAATATTGACCACCGCCTTGCCGGCTTCCGCTGCAATATCGGCTACGGTTTCAAGACCAAGAGCCCCGGCCAGGGGGCTTGGATTGACGCTGGCTACCGCCGCCGTCTCTGGCTTGGGCTGGCTGGTCGTACCACCACTCATTTTTCCTGCCAGGAAGGCTCCGGAAATGGCTACACCCACCAGGAGACCGATGACTAGAGAACCGCTTTCGATTTTTCCTCTGGCACTTCTGTAATACATTTTCTGGTAAGACATTTTCTGGTAGGACATCTGTGACCTCATTGGACCTCATAATTGCTCTCGACATTAGTCTAATGCTGGATAATTGGACCAAGTTTCATTATATTGACCTGGTTATCGGCTCTCACTGGCCAAGTCTGCCAACGCAAAAGTTTGTAAGGAAAAATTTTGAATAAGCAACCCGATGCCAAAGAAGTTGCCAAGTCCGCCGGCGGACGCCCCTGGCTTATTTCCACAGGCATTCTACTGTTTATTTTGTGCCTCTGCCTGGCCGCCTGGCCTCAGATCGTCGGATTTAGCCAGAGCCTGACCCAGGCCGGTAAACTGACCGGCGTCAAAGCCGATATCAGGCTTGAGGAGTTGCGGCGCTCATATGAGAAAGCCATGGCTGACGGCAGAATATCAGCCGCTATGGACGTGCTTGACGAAGCCCTGACCATAAAACGGGACCCCAACCTCTTGCGGCTCAAGGCTAAGCTCAATTTCCGCAAAGGCAAGCGCTCTGAGGGGTTTGCCAACCTGACCGAAGCCCTGAGCTTGAGCCCCGGGGATGTCGAAGTTTTGAAAGACCGCGCCGCTGCTTATTGTCAGGACCAGGCTTTTAGTCTGGCCCTGAGTGATTACGAGCAACTGGCTGGGAGCAAAGACGTAGCCGTAAAATCTAGCGGTGTGGCCGGAAAGGCTCTTGTGAATTGTGCCCAGGGCAAATTCCCGCAAGCACAGAGTCTTGCCCGCGAGGCCCTCAGTATCAGCCCCGAATGTGCCAAAGCCCACGAAGTGCTGGGTAATTGCCTGCAAAAGGACGGCGACTTGAACGGTGCTGTGGGGGCTTACACCGCCTCACTGCGTTTTGATCGAAGTGTACCGGAGGTTTATTCCAACCGGGCGCTGTGTTACCTCGGTCTGGGCATGAAGGAGTTGTCGCTGGCGGATATGGAAGCGCTGGTGCGCCTGGTTCCCGATGACGACCGCTATCGCTATCAACTGGGTCTGGTGGCGGCCGGTATGGGGCGCAAAGAACAGGCTCGTGAAAGCTTGAAGGAAGCCTTGAATCTAAATAGCGGCAACCGTCAGGCTAAAAAGCTTTTGGATACGCTTCAGTAGGGCTTGCGCGGTTTGCTGGAAGGGAGGAGTGGCCGTCATGGTGATCAAAAAGTTTCAGAAGCGAGTCGAAGAAACTCGGGCCCGAGAAGAGCTTTCGGCACTCATTGAAGCAATCAACACAGGTGGTGGTGCCGTAGAAATCACTGATAACGACAGGGTGGCCGCTGTTCTTCTGAGCGGAAAGGACTACGAATGGCTATGTGCCTGTTCAAAGAAGGTCGGAGCTCCGAAATGAGACGCTCGTGGCATCATATCACTCTGCGATGATAGCGCGATGAATACTGCCAGCGAAGAACTTTCGGCAGACTTCGACGCATAAATACTCAAGACAGCGAGTGAGCTTTGAGCGAAAAGGTTTTTATAACTGCCTTTCTTTTCAAAAACCTTGCCATAACAGAGTTGCAGCCTGATGACCTTGTAATCGGACATTCGCTGGATTTTAACCATGATCCTTTCGACAGACTTATTGTTGCCACATCGATCAGGCTGGGGTTACCCTTAATTACAGCTGACAGTGCTATTACTGAGGCAAGGCCTTGCGATCTCTTCTGGAGATAGGCGCAGTGAAAGCGCGAAGGAAACACTTTCCGGCGCAGGGACCTGATATCTTCGGCTCCTATTACTGTGTGATTTTATTTGGTGGTTGAGAGCCTTAGTCTTGGTCAAGCAGACATTGATATTGCCCTGCCTATCTTTCCTCCCAGTCGAGAATTGTTTGAATTGTTTTGCGTCGTTAGTAAGATGTGTTACCATACGATTTTATCTCTTTGCAAGCTGGTGCGATGCAACTGTCCTGACCTTCCGGCTCTTTCTAGCCAAAAAAATATGAAATCAGCATATGGCGATACCAAACCTAACAAAAAAACAAATGGTTATCCTGGTCGGTTCGCTGTTCATGTGTTTGACGTTTTTTCAGATCGCATTTAATTTATCTCGGAAGCCAGTATCGTGGACAGATTACCAGTGGTCTCAAGAAAGAATGCCATTCGCTCGCAGAGATAAAGAACTCATGAACCAGTATGAGGAGTTTCTACTGATGCAGAGCAGCGCATATCCTGTTTCGGAATGGGACTCGCTCAGGGTCATACCCTGGATTCAGTCAACTCCGAATTCGTCTCGGGCGGAAGCCATATCATACGAGGGTCTCAAGTTGATAAAGGCCGGTGATGATCTGTCTGCTGTCAGAAAGTTGTCTGAAGCAGTTGAGCTCCTTGAGAAACAGAATGATACCAACTATTTTTATGCCATTACCTTGACCAACCTTGGTACTGCTCAAACCAATTTAGGTAAGTTTCGAGAAGCCATGGCATCTAATCTGAAGGCTGAATCAGTATTTGACAAGCTTTATCATCAGTACGAAAAAGATGTGCAGTATAAATTCCCTCCACTGAGTTACATGTTCCAGCTTCGCAACGATGCACTTCGTGAACACTTGCGAAAGTAAGACTTGATTACTGACCAGGAGCGAAAGTGCGCAAGTTTCTCAGAGCGGATTCCGGTTGGCTGCAGACTTCTCAGTGCCTATAGCCAAGACCGAGAGTGAGCTGTGAGCGAAGTTGCCGACATCGTAATTGTCTTCTTGGCCAGAGTACTGTCCTAGCCTGAATCTTCGGAGTGTTCTTTCCTGCCCAGGATGGAGACAAACTGCTCAAAATCAGATGCTACCAAGATTGCCTCTTCTCTATCCATGCCCATAAACGGCAATGCGAATAGGGCGGATGAGTCTTCCAAGGCTAAGTCAAAGGCCAGCATTTCTCCCCCGCCGCTACTACCGATGCCAAAAAAGCCGGGTGCGTATGTAGCGACCTCGTAGCCCTGGTTGTTTTCAATTACTTCTTCCGCCGACCATAGTACGGCGTAAAATGGGAGCACGGGCAGTTCACCTTCGCCGCCATTGCTTACCTGCAAAAAGTCCAGATATGGCTTTGGCAGGGTGCCGCCTGCCGATAGCTTGAGAGCCGTCACAGCCTCTTCCGACGCCCCAGCTTTGCGCTCCCATGGATAATTGTTCATCTCAACTATATCTGCGATGGACATGAAATTTACAGGCTCCTGAGCGATTCTTCCAGTAGTTCCTTTGTAGCCACACACTCCTGCTTATGCAGAAAGGATAATATCGTAATTGGCTTTCTCTCTATGGCTGCTGCATAAGTTTTATGGTGTCCATCTAGAAGAAAATGCACCAAGCATCTCGGGTCGGTAACTTCCAGCTTCTCGTCCCAGAGTGCCGGTTGTTTAGTGTCCAGTACCGAGATGGCAAGTGCCGTTGGTTTTTCGCCCGCCGCTATGCGACGTCTGTAGTCCGTTATGGTGCTTTGATTTAGTTTGTCATGCCGGAAAGATGGAGCTATGAACTCGTAAAGCGCAGCACGTTTAGCGAATTTTCGATCGCGGCATCGGTAGTACTCGGTTTCTGTTGATTCTGGCTCGTCTTCCCAAAGCACAGGTTGTTCCATAGAGAAATAGTCTTCTTCTGATCCGCTCTCAACAAGCTTCGGTGAAACTTCAAGCAGATACACCTGGTATTCGCCTGAGGGCAGAATCTGCCTCGCTGCTTCGATTACTGTGTCCGAAATTGAAGACAGTCCTGAATTGAGTTCTTCGGTGATTCTAGCTGTGTCAATTCTGGGAATGTCGCTGCCTTCTTTTTGAAATAGGAAAGAGCAACTTCCGCATACATTCCCCAGAAAGTATGCCGGTTTGTCATGCACTAATAAATGGCGGTACCAGCCAATTGGCCAATCCTCCGCAAGGTTCCTCACGAACTTGACTGCGGGATAGTCGTTTTCTATTGTCACTTGCCTTTCTGCAAGTACGCAACTTGTCAAATTGGTCTCCTGGTTGACGATGTTTCTATGCGGGGCGCGTCCACTCGCCCTGGAATTTTCTTGTACCACGGCGAACTTAATTTAATGGTATCTTCAACCTTGAAAAGCATGAGTTTACCAGCGTTAGCAAGCATGTCTTTCGTGAATTCCCCATTGGTGTTTGTTATTTCCGAGCTTAAGATACCCTTTGACCTTCCGATGGGGAGCAAGAAGGCACCGTGGATAAATTGACTGAACGGCAAGTTACTACCGAGCTGGAAAACGGCGATGGCAGCCATGTGCCTGACCTCTTTGCTGGAAAGTTTCAGGAGGAGCGCCTGGAGTCCTTGCGGCAAATGCAGGCTCTCTATGCGGAAGATGTGCAATCCGGGCTAGCAAAACCTGGGCTGAGTTTTAAGGCAGATGCCTATTATAATCCGCAGATTCGCATTGAGAAGTCGGGTGAAACGCTTTACGCCGATACTCTAGACCTCGATAAAATGCAGCACAATATGCTTGCTGATGCTGTGCCTCCAGACCGCAAGCCTCTTGATCTGGAACTGGCACGTCGGGTAACTAGCGACCTGGAAGCCGGTAGACCGGAATCCTTGAAATTAGCCCTCGATGGTAAGTTTATAGAAGAACGCGCTCGCTTCTTGCAGGCGGTCGAGGATCTCAATGGAATTGATGTCGCCGCACAAAAGACTGGAGTGCGCCTTAGCATGGATCTTTCCGGTCCGAAATGGTCCGGCAACAATATGTCGGTCTATCGATACGCGCCTGGAGGCATAACGACTTCCAATTTTTGGAATAATCCTCGTGCACCGTATGTAGAGACGTTGGATATGGATACAGGAGCACGGAGTTTCCGCCTAGCGCCTGACGATCGCCAATAGGATGGTTGATTCTATTGTTGGGCATGCCTGAGGTGGTTTCATCTATGGCCCCGCTATCTAAATATAAACAACAATCTTGAGTGTTTATATTTGTCCTACCTTAAACACAGGGTTAGCGAAATCTCCTTGAGATGTGGAACATTGCTCGGGAGAATACTGCGAGCCACTGTGGAAACACCAACAAAAATGAGAGGGCGCGATGAAAACCAAGGAGTCGGCCGGAATGGGGTTCAGGATTGTATGCCCCTGTTGTAAAACTAGCAGAAGTCTGCGTGAGGTCTCGATGGTTTTGGCGCAGGTGGCTCCCCGTGTGCGTGACGACGAGGAGCCCGTAGACCTCCTCAGAGGGACAGAATGGGGCTGCGATCACTGTTTGTCTGCAGGGCTGGCCGTAATGGCCAAATCTGATTGCCACCATCTGGGCCGTTGTGGCTGCCCATCCTGGATCCTTTCCTATTATGACCAGGCGCGAAAGTGCGCACGCTGCTCGGAGTCATTTGTCTTTACTAAAGAAGAGCAAAGGTACTGGTATGAAGAGTTGAACTTTTACATGGCGTCAGTGCCTAATGAATGTGCCCCCTGCCGTAGGTTAATCAGGCAGGAACATAGCGGTACAAGGCGGTTGTCCGTCCTCATTCCTCGCTTCAAGAGGGGCGAGACGGAACTGCTGGAGATTATTTGTGACATCTATATTGAGATGGGCAAAACTGATAGAGCTATGCAGTTTCTAGCCATGGCACGAAGAGACCATGCGAAGTCTGCTTCGGTATTGAAGCGGATAAAAACTATCAAAGACCGGATAAAGAGTAAACTGTCGGAGTAGTTGCCTAGCCATAGGCTGGAGCTGGCTTTCGGCGCAAGACTCGCCGTATTGCTTCGCTCAGACCGAAAGAAGTTGCTTTGACTGCGGTTTATCTAGTGCGCGGCAAACACTTGAGCAATACTGATAAAGTTCTCAGAAGACGCTTTAGCAAGAGCGGATGGTTGCAGCGAACATCGAGTAGTTTGGTTCCGCAGGTTACCCCGTGAGAGGGCGCTCGCCCCCTAGCAACGCCGGAACGAACGAGCCGAGGAACATTCAAAAAATTTGAACCAGGGATTACCTAAATCATACTGTCATCGGTACAGCCAAGCCCTCTTTGTAAGCCTCCAGCAGATAGTTTCTGCCGCCTGGTCAAAAGTAGTACAATTACCGGCCGTGCAAGAATTGCACATCGTGGGGCAACGAGTCGTTGCAGTCAAGCTGGAGTGTACTATGCAAATTTTTACCCCTGTCAAGTCCAACACCGCCTTCGAGAAGTACGAAGCTCTCATAAATGAAGCGATTGATGCCGTTCACAAGCGCGAGCACTACACGCCATTTCCAGAGATGCCTTCTCCTGCGGACTACGGCGAGGGTGCGGAAGCTGCCCAGAAAGCAGCCTTCGAGGCACAACTGGGTGCCAAGTTTGAACAACTACTGCAAAGCTCGAACTCTTGGTTGGAAAGCGATGAAGAGAGCCCCTACACCGGCAAGTCGCTGAAGATAAGCTATCCGGTTTTTTCCGATGTTGAAGACTATATCAAGGCTACGCAGAAGGCCGGTGAGAAGTGGAAACTTGCCGATGCAAAGGAGCGCGCCGGTCTATTGGTTGAGACATTGCATCAACTGAAGGCTCATTTCTACGAGCTGGCTTTTGCCACAATGCACACGACAGGCCAGTCCTACATGATGAGTTTTCAAGCCAGCGGCCCCCATGCCGCCGACAGGGCTCTGGAAGCTATTGCTCTTGGATACGCCGAGTTGACCAGATTTGCCGATAAGATTTCATGGGAGAAGCCTGCCGGTAAGTACACTCTCAAGATGGAAAAGTTCGGGATGAACGTTGGTCGCGGCTTGTCTCTGGCTATCGGCTGCAGCACATTCCCAACCTGGAACACTCTTCCTGGCTTGTATGCCAGTTTAGTGACAGGTAATCCGGTAATCGTTAAACCACATCCAAAAGCAATTTATCCAATTGCAATCGTGGTGGGAGTAATTCAGAGCGTTCTGAAAGAAAACGGCTTTGACCCGAACCTTGTGGTTCTCGCTTGTGACAAGGCGAATAACCAGATCACCAAGAAACTGGCTGAACATCCGGCTGTCCGCATAATCGATTTTACCGGCAGCAATGCATTCGGAAATTACATTGAAGGTTTGCCGGGCAAAACCGTTTTCACTGAAAAAGCCGGAGTCAATAGCATTATCATCGATAGCGTTGACGACCTCGATGCCATGGCTAAGAATATTGCCTTCAGTATCAGTCTCTACAGCGGTCAGATGTGCACGGCTCCGCAGAATATTTATGTGCCCGAGTCAGGCATTGCGGTGAAAGATGGGCATGCCTCGCTTGAAGACGTGCAGAAAGCTATTGTCGAACAGACTCGTGGTCTTGTAGAGCATCCTAAAGCCGGTCATGCAGTAGCCGGAGCTATTCAAAGCAAGGCGACGATGGAGCGTGTTTTGAAGGCTAAAGATCTTGGCGGCAAGGTCTTGCTTGAGAACAAGGCAATCAGCAATCCGGAATTTCCTGAAGCTCAGACGCAAAGTCCGATAATCATCGAGTTGAGCAGAGACAAGCGTGATCTGGTTAAAGGCGAGATGTTCGGCCCTATCGTTTTCATTATTCCTACCAAGGATACAAATGAGAGTCTGGAATTAGCATCACAAGCCGCTCGTGAGCATGGTGCTATTTCTTGCAGCGCCTATACGCAAGACTCCGAGCTGATGCAGAAAATTGCCTTGACCATGGCCGAAGCCGGCACGGCAGTATCCTTCAATCTGACCGGCGGCATTTATGTAAATCAGAATGCCGGCTTCTCCGACTTCCATGTCAGCGGCGGCAATCCTGCCGGTAACGCCTCATTCACAAATCCTGAGTTTGTCGTTAAGCGGTTTATCCGCGTTCAATCTCGGATTTTTGTTAAATAGCGTTTTCAGCCAGACCTGTTCTGCCCTGTAAGCTAGTTGACGGCAAGATTTACCTTGCCGTCAATTTTTTTGCCATGTCAACTAGATGTCAGCCAGGGCTGTTAAGTTCAAGCAAGAGCTGAACTTGCTGGAGAGCCCCCCATGACTTACGAAAGTTTCTCGCCTGTAGATCGCCACCAACCCTCAACTGCCGTCACCGAAGCTGTGAGCAGGCAGGATATGCAGGCATTCTTAGTAAGGGAGAAGTCGACACCCACGAGTCCAGTGGAAAACGGTGTCATCGACTTTACTAAAGCACCCGACCTGTTTGGCCAACAGCCGGAGACAAGGCAAGAGAGAAACGATAGTGTAGGTTCCGGCGAAGAGCTTTATCGCGTTTACAGCAGGGATCGTCGGTCATGGACTGAGGCTCCTGCCTCTAGTTTCGAACGGGCCGCGCAGTTAGGTGAGACGAGAGAACTGGGCGATTTGCTGCAAGACTTTAGTCCGTCTGAGCGAATAGCCTTTCTGCAGAGACTGACGGAAATTAACCGCAATCGAATCAGCGCCAACAGTCCAAACGATTCCTCATTAATGATGGACTTTACCTATTCTGAAGATATGCAGAATATCAGCCTGACTGTTCGAGAACTGCCGAGGCGTCCAATGTTCATGTTTGGATCCAAGCCTCACGCTCCCCGAGAGTTCAGATACAACGTCCTTGAGAACGGCCGAAATGTCGGGCAGTAGCCTTCGAACCGCCTCCTTCCTCCTTTTGCATTGCAGTCACGCTTTTTTCACGGCGGGCAGTTTACGTTAGTACCACTTACTACTTCCCGAGTGTTTTCTATGTCTAAGCCGGAAGGCGATTCTGCTCTGGATTCCCAGATTAGCAGTCAGCCACAGCAGAATGACAGCTTTGATCGTACTCAGCTATACGAAGGCATGAGTGCATTGAGCCCCAGCAGCGAGAACGGACTGCAAGATAAGGCAGGCGAATCCGGAGCGCTAAATTTCAATACCAATGAACTATATAAGGGTCTTGATTCTGGCTACCAAAAAGATAGCGCCGGCTCCGGATCGATAGATTTTAGCCCGCCACCAGTCAGTGGCGCGCATGGGCAGAGCGAGGTAGCGGGGAATCAGCAAGACTCTTCGCTGCCTCCAATGGCTGGGGCGGAGAGGCAAGGCGAAGCTGCGGGGAGTCAGCAAGACTCTTCGCTGCCTCCAATGGCTGGGGCGGAGATGCGAGGCAAAGCTGCGGGGAATCAGCAAGACTCTTCGCTGCCTCCAATGGCTGGGGCGGATCTTCAGCATTCTGGCTTTGGTTCTCCTGCGTCTGCTGGCAGTCCAGATCTTAGCGGAGCCCAGGATGTCGGAGCTATTCCTGGCTCCCCTTTCGCTGCCGGGCAGGCGGAGCCTGGAGTAATGCATTCGGCAGCGCACTCTGGTAATGCGCTTGACGGACAATCGGGAGTTGCCAGTGCCGAGCACTTCGCCAGGCGAGCTGGGGATGGGCAGAGAGGCGATGCACAGGATGTTCAGCCCGCTGGGGCGTTACTGCCGTCTTTATCGGGTGGCAATGCTGAAGGGACGATGAGCCCCAGAGAAAGGAATTTTCAGAGCTGGTCGGGTTCTGTCGCTCAACCCAGTGAGGGTGCACTCAAATCAACTCCTGGTGATGCGGTTGAACCTCAAAGGTCTGCGGAGGCAGATGCTGGCGATGCAAGCGCAATCAAGGGGCCTGGAGACAAGGCCAAAGAACTAATTGAGGCTGCTAGAACTGCTGAGCCGAGAGTCACAGAGGATCTGCAGAAACTCGCTGGAGAGAATGGTGGCCAGATGGTTGGCTTGGAACATCGGCTCAAGTCTGAAGAATCAATGACAAGAAAAATCTCTGATGGCTACCCTGCTGAGAAAGTCGTGGATGCCTTGAGATATACCATGGTGTTTCCGCCCGAGGCACTTGCAGACGGAGTTCAAAGCGTGAGAGGTGGCATGCAAACAGATGGCTACAATGAGATCAAACTTAATAATTCTTATGAGGATAGTCGATTCTATAAAGGTATAAATGCAGCCTATGAAAAAGATGGGCAGAAGTTTGAGTTGCAGTTTCATACCCCACAGAGCTTCGATATAAAAAATGGTGACAATCATAAGCTCTATGAAGTGACACGAGAAATGCTTCACAAGGATGAGGACGGAAAGAACGCCCTTAAGGAGAAGCCTCAAATCGATGAAGTATTGAACAAGCACATGGCAGTTCTGGAGAAGTATCCTAACCTGGCAGAAATGAGTAATAATTTTCTGTCGGCAACTGGTACCATTGCCGAAAAAGACATTCGTTCACTGGCTTCGCATATTTTGCTAAGAGCCACGCAACAACAAATCAAAAACTATGCTTCGATGGTTATGCCTGACAATATCTCGTCCGTAACAAACGTCGATCGAAGAAAGTAAGAACTCGGGTGGATTAGAAGATGATTTGGAGATACTTTATACATGTTGATGAGTGCGGAGAAGCCTACGAGCTCTTTCGTTTCCCGGCAAACGGCAAAGACCTCTTGGACCAGGATGACTGTGATGTATACAAGTGTCTAAAGGGCGGCACCTGGTCAGGGGATGAGAAAATGTATCTAATGGTGCAAGCCATTGGTGGGCACTTTAATGAAGCACAAGGCGAGATATCCGAGGAAGATGCCAATCGTTTGATTGAGAAATGGATGGTGTCCAGTTGGCCAGCATAGTGCTACTTTTGTATATTGAGGACTTTGGCGCTTGAGTTGTGATCTTCTATCCTCTCCCTTTGGGCACGGTGCAGCAGAGCCGGCATAGGGGCACTGGGGTTTGTTCAGGCATGCCAGAATTCTAGTACCGCCTAGCGTCGAATACCCCCTTCTGATAACGCAGCAAAAATGAATTTTCCTCCGCAACTACAGGCAGCCATAGACAGGCATCCCTACCCATTACTCTTCGCGACTGTGAGCGGCGCTCATCTTTATGGCTTTCCTTCGCCGGACTCTGATTGGGACCTCAGGGGCGTGCACATCTTGCCAGTTGAGAAGGTAATCGGGCTGGAGCAGTTAGAGGAGACAATCGAAGTCGCAGAGATGAGGCAGGAAATTGAGCTTGACCTTGTTACCCACGACATAAAGAAGTTCTTTCTCCTGTTGCTTAAGAGAAATGGCTATGTTCTCGAGCAGTTGTTTTCACCACTGATTGTTCAGGGCGGTCCGGAACACGACGAACTTAAGTTCATAGCCAGAGACTGCATCACAAGACATCACAGCCACCACTACCTTGGCTTTGCCGAAACACAGTGGAAACTGTTTCTAAAGGAAGAACCGCCGCGGGTAAAGCCCCTGCTTTACCTGTTCCGCGTGCTTCTCACTGGAATCTACTTTATGCGGACCGGTATTATAGAGGCTAACCTTGTAACGCTGAACCTCGAATTCAAGCTGCCCTACATTCCAGAGTTAGTAGAACGTAAGTTAAACGGTGGCGAACGTCAACGCCTTAGTGCCGCAGACATATCATTTTATCAATCCGAATATGAGCGACTTCGCACTGAACTGGAGAATGCATCAAGCCTGAGCAAGCTTCCGGAGGAACCGACCGCTCGTCCGGCATTAAATGATTTGCTGAAGAGGCTGCGAATAGGGTCGAACCATCATGATGGCAGGTCTCAGTGAGACCGTCGGCGTGTGTCATTTGTCCTGCTGGTTCGTAACGCAGGACTCCGCTTTGACTGCCCGGATTGCGGTTAGGTTCTTGAAGAAGACGATTTCAAAAACAAGAATGCCCTATTGAATTTTGGAGGCCGGTGATAAGCTTTTGAATGTCAGTTGCTCAATTCGCTGAAGTCGACCCTTAAAGTGATAAGGACGGTCCTAGTTTGTTGGTCAAATACATGTTGTCAGCTGAGCGAGTCAAGGCCTCTCTCAATGAAGCTATTGGCAGTATTCCTAGTCTTCAGGAGGCGAAGTCGAAGAGCGGTGTCTCAATCTTTGACGAGAAGTGGCGCTTACTCAAGGAGTCGGTTAGCGAACTCAGGCGGTTGGAACGCTCTCTCAGCAAAGCTGAAAGGAAAAACTTCGGACTCGTTCGCTCAGTATCAGACTGCATGGAGGCAGGATCTGTCAATCAAACTGTGTCATTAGGTTTATTGGTCACTCATAACTGATCTTACAGGTCTTTGTCGGGCGATGTGAACCGGCACGATTACCTCCAGCGCGAAGCGCTGGGGGTAGAGTGTCCGGAAGCCGCCGGCTCG